>CBDUXT010000040.1:0-48238 GCA_965371245.1 uncultured bacterium
AGTCAAGGTCAGCTATCCGCTGGAGCGGCGCCGGACGGAGTTTCTGCTAGGGACAATAGCACCGTTGCGTTCCATCGACGCACCAACGCCCTTCCCGCTCTGAACCGCTCTGAGTCAAGGTCAGCTATCCGCTGGAGCGGCGCCGGACGGAGTTTCTGCTAGGGACAGGAGTTTGTTTTCTAGGGACAACACCCGCCGATATTCTCACCACATTCCGGGCACCTATCCGAGACCAAGCCAGTAAGGTTATAATCGCAGTTATCGCAAAACCCCGGTGGATGCCGCCTACTTCGACGCCAAAGCAAGAGAGATGGTGGCAAGATTAGCGCCAAGACCATCCAGAGTGGTACAAGTACGATTCCGCCTGTGAAGGCAGGCCACCAAACGAGACCACTCTTCCAAACGAAGCTTGAATATCCCCAAAACCATCCAACATACCTCAACGGTTCGCACTCAATAAAGAGCGCTCCATGCCCAATTCCCACTACGACTCTGTCTGTCCAATATCCACAGGCACTCGTACCAGTAACCACGAACAAACCAGCAATAACAGCCGACAGAGATATGCCAAAGCAGCCGACTAACCCTATCTGACGGCAGTGTTTCCTGTACCGACTGATGTCACCGCATGAATAACAGACGCCATAAGTCTCGGCGCTCATCTCGCGCCCACATTCTCCACAAACCGTGACCGGCAGAGTCTCTGGCAAGACCCGCCGGAGAACAAGACAAGTGAAGACGAAAACGATCGTGGGCATTGGGACAAGAGAGTACATGACAATTCCGCGCGTGACTGAGAGTGCTCGAATGAGAACAATGCAAATGGCGAGCGGCGTTAAGGCGACCCCGAGCACCAGAATGCAAGGCCTGAGTGGCCGGCGATGTAGAATAGGAATGCCAAATCCGAACCACAAGACCCCCATCAGGCCACCAAATATGCCCACGAACGGCAGCCGCCCGAACAAGCCCGAAGCCCACGCCGATGTCGAGGAAACAGGGTCATAGAACTCTAACCCAAGATAGGTCAGCCAACCCACTAACGAATAGTAGATGCCGAATGTGATACACATGAAGAGCATATCGAGTCTTGAGTGGCTCCTAGGTGAGGCTTGACAATGCATGAGGTCCTTGGTGGGATTGCGGTCGAACTATCGGAGATGATAGTGTAGAGGCTACCCCAAGACCTTTCGTTGAGTTAAGCGTCTGATAATGAATGATGCTCAAACTCACGGCCGAGCAACTCGTTTGGCTTATGGAACAGATTCCTCAACCTCGTCGGAGCGCGAGGGGCGGTCGCCCACCCGAGGATCGAGACTGCTTCTCCGTCGCTTTTCTTTGCTGTGAAAGGGGAGAGCCTTGGTGCCCTGCGCCCTGTTTGGTTGCTCGAAGCACCGGCGCTAGGCACTCTCGCCGCCCAGGCCATCGCCCTTGATCGGCAACCAGTACTGCCGTCGACGGACAGGAACGCTGGACAACCCGATGCGCCAGATGATCCAGGCGCTGCTTTTTTTCCTTGGAGGCGACATAGCACTCGGAGCATCGATAATCCAACAGGAAGTTCGGTGTGCGGACACGCGCAATTGCACAACCTGGGGCTTTGGCGATGAGCGCCGGGGTTACGGCTTCCACGGATTGCCGTGGAATTCATCTTCTCCTGTGTGAGCATTGCCGCCGGATCGAACACTGCGTCGAACTTCCTTCGAGCTACGTCCAAGCTTTTCTCGCTCTTGCCTGCGTCGTGCTCCAGCCCTGTCGCTCTTCTCCGGAGGACTGTTCGGACACTGTCTCTAACTCAGGTGCAGGTTGTAACCCACTGCCTAAGCGTCCATTGATACGCGAAAAAAGCAAGCGTCCATTGGCATCTCCAGCAATTCTGGCAAGGTCCGGCACCCCAGTCGTCCTCGAGGCCACAACCGGAACCTTTGTCGCAAATACAATTTCCCACTGAGCCGCAGCCAGTCAGTGTTCCGCGGACTTGGAAGTAGCAAGTAGGAGCCGTAATGGGATTGGCAGGTGGTGTCGCAGTAGCGGCAGATCCAGAGCAACAGAAGCAGCAGTCCCACCCAGAGGGATCCAGATTTCCTTGGGGCGCACTGCGCTCGTAAGTATAGAGATTCAGTGCGTCAATGTGATGGTCACTAAGCGCAAGTCTCTCTACGTCCACACGATCTCTCTGGAAGAATTGCCTCTCCCCCTTCTGCCTAGCTCTGTTGTGAGCGCTCCCGATCTCGGGTTCGAACAGCAGCCCCTGATGCCCGAAGTGCTGGTCGACGCTTGTGGCGATTCGGCCGGGGTGGAGCATCTCGCCCTGGGGCAGGGCGTCGAACAGGGTCGCGTCGGCGCTGTCGTAATCGCCATCGAAGTCCAGGTCGTTGACGCGACACGCACCCGTCACCGTGCCCGTGCAGTCCGTGCCGGGCGTGCCCTTGTCCGTTGCGTCGACGTCCCCGTCCCCGTCCCGGTCGCCGAATCCCGTCTCCTGGTCCACCTGCATGATCCCGTACGGGGTGTACTTGTGCCGCTCTATGACGCTGCCGGCAAGGTCGGTCAGGCCGATAACATTCCAGTTCGCATCCTGGTGGACGTACAGGTCGCCCTTCTTGGCTACGCGTACCATCACCAACTCGTCGATGTACTGCGTGCCGTGGATGAACTGCTGAACCATGTTCCCCGATCCGTTCCGGGTCTCGCAGATCTTCTGACCGTCATAGAAGTATACCACGGTGTCATCGAAACCGCCGCTCTTTGTCACAACTTTCTTGATTCTGCGCCCCGTGGCGTCGAATTCAGCCGTCTGGATGGTCACATCCGAGTCGTGGGAGGCCCGGACCTTCACCAGCCGGTTCCAGGCGTCGTAGATGTATACGAACTCGCAGTCGTCGATCAGGTTCCCCGCGTCGTCGTGCTTGACCGTACAGATCGTGCCCCCGAACTCCTCGTCCCAGATGATGTCGTCGCCGCCGTCGGCGATGTCACCGTCTCCGTTGTTGTCGTAGCCGATTCTGACGGTATCGAATCCCAGCATGCCCGACCCCGTGCCGCCGAAGGCCACCCCGCCGAAGGGGATCTGGCTGTCGGTGGCCGTGACCTTCAGCACGCCGTCCACATAGACCTTGATCGTGTCCGTGCCGCTGTCGTCGAAGACGCGGACCCGTACGGTCACGGCCCCGGGACTGTCATCGCCGGCCTCGAGGACGCTGACTTGGCCGTTGAGGTAACGCCTGATTTCAATCGAGTCGTTACCCGGCTCCTCGACGCAAATGGCGTTTTGCGGATCCCGATAGCGCACGCAGATCTTCCGACCACTGTGGGCCTGAAGGTCCGCCTCGACGACGTAGTAATCATCCGAGAAGCCCTCGACGACAGCCATGCCGCCGCGGTGGGCCACCGGGTCCGCGGCCACCTGAAGCTTTCCCGAAACCAGTGAAGTATCGGCCGAGCCGCCGACGCGCGGGGTCATGGGATCGCGAACCTTGATGTCGTGGGCGATGAAGTTGTCGAAGGTAACGTTTATGGTGTCCGTGTACACACCGCTCTGACCGGCCTGGGTCGGCGTGGTGAGCGACTTGCCTATCACCGCGAGGGATTGACCCACGACCCCGGCGTCGATGCCGCTGCGGAAGATGTTCACCTTGATGGTGTAGGTGGTATCGTCGCTGATGGTGGCCGTGGCGGTGGCCAGGGCCGTTCCCCACGAGCCACTGGCGACGCTGTAGAGCGCGATCTTGCCGGCGGCTCGATCGAGGACCACGGCGTGGTAGCTGTTGTTGCCGTCGTGACCGAAGATCAGCCCGGCCTTGTTGGTGCTTGAGCCGCTGGCGAACTTGATGTCCAGCGCGTGGTGGATGGCGTCGATCCGCGGGGCGGCGAGGATGACCGCCTCGCCGCCGGTGAGCCCCGATGCCATGAGGACGCCCCCGAGGACGACCCAATCGTCTATCTGCTCCGTCCACAGGGCGGAGATGCCGTCCACGAAGGGCTCGTTGATGACGGCCGGTGCCCCGGATGGGTTGGGGCGGTCCGCCGTGGTAATCTCGTTGGTCCAGTTCACGATATCCTTTATGGTGGACGCGGTGCCGTTGACCTGGATCCCGTCGCCGGACGAGAAGTTGCCCAGCAGGTCCATGTCGTAGTCGAGGCTCACGTCGGAGGTGATCACGCTAACACCGGCTAAGGCGTAGCCTCGATCCATGCTGGTCAGGCGGTTGAGGTTGTCATAGCCGAACGTCTGGCTGTCGATGCTGCGGACCAGGTGCCCGATGGAGGTGCGGTTGCCTAGGCGGTCGAGGCCGTACTTGCGGTCGAGGAACTCGACGCCGGACCAGTCGGCGTGTTTCAGCCTGACGATCCGCCCGAAGCGATCGAACCCCTTGTAGTGGCCGGGCGTGCCGTGCCACAGGTCTACCCGGGTGTCGTTGCCGTAGGCGCCGGTGTCCTCGTCGTGGTCGCGGCGCACGAAGCGCCCCATGCCGTTGAAGTCATACTCGGCCAGGATGTCGCCGGCGGCGCCGCTGTTGTCCCGGGCGATCTGACCCACGCGGTTGAACTCCTCGTTGATCTCGTCCTGAAGGGTGCTCGCGGCGCCGGTGTGCGAGTAGACGTTCCATATCTTGCGGCCGTCCGGGTATTTGATCCAGTCCTTTCTGTTGTAATTGTCCGCCGCGTCGTAGTCCGCGTCGTAGCCGTACTCTACGGCCAGCGTCGTGCCCCCGACCACCTTGCCGTCTTCCTCCTGCTCGACCTTGGTAAGCTTGTCCGCCGCGTTGTACGTGTAGACGATCTGGCTCGTGGCATCAGTGTAGAGCGGGTCTGGCGTCGTGTCGCTCACTGCGGTTCTCTTGATCACTCGACCCTCGTCGTCGTACTCCCAGGTGTAGGCCCGGATGGCGCCATCGACGGCGCCGGACCCACCGGTGTAGGTACCCAGCGTGGTGACCTCCTCCTCGCTCTTGCGGCGAAGCGTGTCATAGCTAAACGTATTCTTGGTGCCGTTCTGGTCGGTGCGGTCCTTGAGCGTGCCATCGACGTTGTAGGTGAAGACCACCTTGTCCGCCTGGGTGGAGCCGACCGTTCCGTCACCGGTGGGATACCTGATCTCCGTGACGCGGCCGGCGCTCTGGCCGTCGGTGTAGCCGTACTCGGTGACCTGATCCTTGTCGCCCCCGACGGTGGTCCAGGTTCCGTTGGCGTAGGTGTTGTCGGTGGCGGGGTCGTGCATGATACGAACCAGACTCCCGGCGGCGTTGTATTGGTACTCCGTCATGCGATCGAGCGCGCTTGCAACACAACTCTCGCCGTCGCTGTGGCCGCCGGAGCAGGTGCCGCCGCTACAGGTACCACCGGGACAGCCCTCGTCCTCGATCTTGGCGATCGTGCGCCCGAGTTGATCAAACATGGACTTGGTCACGATGCCGCGTGGGTCGGTCACGGAGTCCCTGTCACCCTCGTTGTCATATGTGTAGGTCGTGACCAGAACGGTGTCGCTACGAGTCGGGGCGGAGGCGCCGTAGGTCGGCGCGGTGGCGTTGTCCTTCCAGCCACTACTGTTGTTGGTGCCGTAGTTGGCCGAATCGACCAGCCGATGCGCCGCATCGTACCAAGAGTAGGAGTAGGTCCGGACAAAGTCGGGCGTGGTGGCATTCATCCCGTTGGTGTCGTCGTGGTTGAGTTCCTTACCTATCCTTTTGGTCACGTTACCCACGTCGTCGAGCGTGAGCTCCGTCTGTTGAACGAAACCCTCGTCGTCGTCGGGGTAGTCCGGCACGCTGCTGGCGTATTTGCCGGCCGGATCGAACTTCGTGCCGGACATGGTCTTTGTTCGTCGCCCGGCCCCGTCGTACTCCGTGAAGCGAATCCCCGTGTTGGCCGCATCGACGGCCCAAACCAGTCCTCGCCGATCACGGTAGGTGTTGGTGACCAGGGCATCGGCCGGGGTCGTATCCGCCGGGTCGTCGAAGACCTCGGACTTGTAGACCTGACCATGCTCGTCGTAGAAGGTCTTGGAGAGGTCAAGCCGATTCGTCGCGTCCGTCGTGGACGGCATGTCAAGCGCATCGAGCGCTTCATCCGTGTCGTACGTGCCGATCTCGATGACACGATCGAGATGGTCGTAGGCGACAAGCGTATAGGGCGCCAGAGGCGGACTCGTGACGGACCGGCGATTGCGCCAGTCGAACTTGTGCCCCGTGTCGTTGTAATCACTGGCTCCCGTGTCGAACCATCGCCGCGTCCACGAGAGGACCCCATCGCCCTCGCCCTGCTCCGGCGTCGAGTCCGAGTCGGGGTCGTCGTAGAAAAACTCCCCAGTCGTCGTCATCGTCGGCTTGCCGGTGCCGATGTTGTGGGTTTCGTCGCTGACTGCCTCGGCAGTCTTGATTCGCCGGCCCAGTAAGTCGTAGAAGACCTGCGTAACCTGCTCGCGATCCTGCGGCGACTCGTCGGCCACATCCTGGATCGTGTACTCGCGGCGACCCATCCCGTCGTACTCGAACGCCATACGGTAGAAATGAGTGTACCGCGTGCCGTCACCCGTGGCCGGGAAGTCGTGGTATCGATCCGAGTGTTCCCGCATCCCGGCGATGTTGTAGGAGTTGAGGGTGCGGGTGGCCATGTCGCTGTTGCCGTAGGTCTCGGCACCCGTCGGCTCGTTGCTCCCGTCCACCGTGGGCGTTTTGTCCGTGTTGAGCGTCAGCACGTCTTCCGGCCGCCCCTCCTTGTCGGTCTTGGTTACCCGAATAGGCAGCTGCGCTTTCTTGGTGGTAGTGTTCCAGGCGGGATAGACGCGGCTCTCGTCGTCCTTGTAGACGGTGTAAGTGATCTTGCCCTCGCGATCGATCCGCTTGCGATAGCGCCCGAGCCAGTCATAGACCGCGGAATCGGTCAGCTCCAACTCTGTGCCGCCTCCCGTGCGCGTGAAGGGGATGTCCGTGGCGCTGGCGAACCCGCCGTCATTGATGCCGTCCCAGCGACTGGTGATGTCGCTCGAAAGAGTCGAAGTCTTGACGTCCCGAACCGCAAAGGTTTGAAAGCCGGTCTCGGTGTCAAAGGCGTAGAAAAGCACGAAGCCTTCCGGGTCGATTTGCCAGCGCATCGCGCGCGTGCGCTTGTCGTAGAACTGTTTGCGGACCGCGCTGGTACCGGGCCCGTTCTTGGCCGTCGAAACCGCGGGGTACGTCACGTCAAGCTGCTTGATCTGTACCTTGTCCCCGCCGTCGTCGTAGAAGGTGTAGTCCATCGTCGTGACCCGCGCGTTGCCTTCATCCTCCTCCTCGAATTCGGTTATCGTCGTCGGCAAGTCCGGACGTTCGGTGATGCTCCGACCGTAGGCCCGCAGGGTCTGCTTCGTGCCACCGTCGCCGTTCTTGATCCGAATCTTCTCCGGGTAGCCGTCGTACGTGTTCGTGGTGTAGTCGTAGTCGATCTTGTACACGACTCCCGCATCCGGGCTCTTAAATGTCACCGCGTAGGTTGACTCGTTGTAGTCCGACATGGCTGACGACTGGTAGAGGGTCGTGAGACGGTTCTCCGAGGGCCCGGTCGTGCCATAGTCGCAGTGCCAGATCAACTCCCGGTTGGGCGTGCCGTCATCCTCGTCCTGAACGACCCAGGTGAGCGGCTGATACCAGCGGTTCACGTCGAAGATCACACGGGTGTCGTCCTGGCGATCGGCCACACAGTGAAACTTCCAGGTGTCCAGGTCGGGCGAGCCCGTGTTCTCGGTCCAGGTGTAGGTCGTGGTTGCGGGCGTTCCACCGGCCCCGCCGCAGCCGCAGCTGATGCCCGAGAGACGCTCCTGGGTCTTGGTCACTCGTCCGCTACCGTTTTCGTACTCGTAGATCACGTTGGCGTAATCCTCGAAGTCCGTGTTGGTCTGCGTCTCGGGGTTGCCCTTGTCGGTGTTGAGCCGGTCGGCGTTCTCCGGGTTCAGCACGTAACGGAGCTGGTGGTCGATGCCGGGCGTGTTACCTCTGCCCGTGCCCCAAGGGCTCTCGAAGTATCGGTAGTAGAACTTCTCCTCGATCGACAACACACCGTCGGCGTCGGCCGTGGCCTTGTGCTGCACGGTCGCCTTCATCAGGTCGCCCTGCGTACCGTACGCGTCGGCCGTGTTGTCGTGGTAGACGTACTCGATCTTGCCGATCAGGTGGGCGTTTGTTTCCGTGGTCGTCTTGAAGATCTTCACGAAGCGCAGCTTGCCCACGTTGAAGGCGTCTGTCACCTCGATGTAGTACTCGTAACGGATTCGGTGATCGGCTCCCACGATCACATCGACATCGATGTAGTCCAGCACCCAGCCCAACTCCACCGGGTCGAAGTCGTAGTTGAGCGTCCACTTGGTGCCGTGGGGATCCTCGATCCGCTTAAGCCGGCTCGCGACACCCGTGACATTCTTGTCGTGGAAAACGTAGGCGAAGCCGTCGATCCGCTGGACGGTGTATTCGTCGCTCCCGGACGAGAAGGTCAGGTCGTAGAGGAACGCGTCGTCGCAGGTCCAGGAGCCGCCGCTGTAGGTGAAGTTGAGCGTGTGGTGCGGATCCATCTGCACGGCCACGTCGCTGGCACCGTCGACGTCATCGACGGTGATGTTCATCATCTCCGTGATCCACCAGTTCTCGCCCATCCAGGTCAGGGACGAGGGATTCTCGGAGGAGTACGTGCGCTCCAGGAACCAGTCGATCCCGTTGAGCGGCAGATAGAAATCGTTCCGATGCACGTAGGAGGCACCGTTACCGAGGAACACGGATCGGTTGGCGCCGATGCCGTTCACCGAGGTCTGAACGAACGGGCCGGCGGTGCCAATCTCGTTGAGGCCGGTGTTGCCCCAAACAATCCGCGGAACACCGTTCTGTCCGGGAAGTTTTTCCGGCAGAATAAAGCCGGAAGGTGTCGTGAGCCCCCAGAACACCCTTCGTGAAACGAGGGCCTCGTCCAGACTTCCGGGACCGGGACCGCCGGCCGTGAACAAGCAAGTAGGGCCTGTGTAGCCGAGGTCAGACACGCCACCGTCATAACACCCGCCGTCCAAGAAACCCGCTACGCCGCAAGCGCTGGAAGCAACATCCTGTAGGTCGCCGTCGCCTTCTACGTCCACAGAGCTAGTGAGCACTACGACGAAGACGAGTCCAGCCAGTGACGGCAGCATCCTGTACGACATAGCAAACGGCCTCCTCGTTAAAACACGCGCACACCTTGCGCCGTCGATCCAGTCGATAGTCAACATTCCTTGGTTCACACATCCCTTAATCAGACACGATTCAAGGTTTTGCTTCGCCTCTCCCTCCGTGCCACTCCATCGCATGCACCGTTCACTACACTCAATACATCGGATGACCGCGGGCCAGCCGCTGCGACCCAACGCACTACTCTACAGCACCAAGTTAGTACGAGAACCCCCTCCCGATCGCTCAACGAGCCCATGACCTTGCCCAAGCTACTTCTCACCCAGTTGCGCATTCCCCCTCTTTCTTACTTGCTCCTCACTCATTAGGCTGCTCGCCAGCCGATCCAAGGGGCCTTGAAAGCTCCCGGAGCGGATTCCCGACAGGGCGGACACATGCGCCAATCGAGCCATCGCCTCCCGATGCTCCGGCTGCAAATCGAGAGCCGTTTCGTATTGCTTTGCTGCATCCCGACCCCATCCCACGGTCTCATAGAGTCGCCCCAGATTGATCAGCGGCTCCACGGCGCGGGGATCAAGTCTGATCGCCATGGTGAATGCCCGCGCACTCTCGTAGAACCGTACTCGCTCAAGGAGGACCAGCCCAAGGTTGTTGTGCGCCGCGGCGTAACCCTTGTTCGCGCGCACCGCCTCCGCAAAGGCCTGCTCCGCAGCCTCGAACTCACCCTCCGTAGCAAGCGTCAAACCTCGCTCGTTGGCAACCGCGGCGGCCTCAGGGTCGAACGCATTTCGCCCTACAAAAAAAGGCTCTACACGCTCCGCCTGAGCGCAGCCAAGCCCCGTCAGAGCGAGGAAGACCACAGCAAGAGCCACGAGGCGCAAGCGCATGCTCCTTTCCCGAACCGCGCGCACCCAACGCACGGAACGATCTCGACCCCAACCACAAAGGCCGACAGCCGCATGAACAAAACGATATCAAAAGATTATTTACGGGCCGCCAACTCCCGGCCCGCTGTCTCTAGCCATCCCAACTATACGACACTTTGCGTCGAAGGCAAGCCAAGAATGCACACCCCGCCTGTGAGTTTCTTGCGAAACGGCCGGGTAGACCATGCGGGATAAGTACTTAGGAACAATTGGGCTTTCGGAAAGTTTTTTTTCGTGGGCCAGGCTGGTCGAGCACGAGGAATAAAGACTGCCGACGAACGGGCGGAATTGTTTTCCAAGACTTGAGCGCCGCGGGCGAATGACGTCACGCGCGAACCGTGGCATCGTACCGTCTGTTGTCTTGGATCATCAGCGGATTCTCGCGCAGTGCCTGTTACCATTTACTGAAGAGTTTGCGTCACGGCCCATGACAGTCCCATGCAACAAGAACGAACTGGCCGTTACATTGCGCGAACGATTCGTTTTTTCTTGGAAAGACGCTTGCCCGATCAATTGCGATCGTGTAGAATACAAACGAATCGTGTGGCTGGTTCATACGGCTTCTTTTCTTTCCCCCGGAGGATATTCCCATGAAAAAGCTCTTCATCTCGTGGCAGGCATTGCTGGTGGTCGTGTCGTTGGCTGCGGCCTGCGGTCTTTGGTTTAGCGGAGGACTCGGCGCTGCGGCCGTTGCGCAGACGCCGCCGGAGTTCACCCCGCTCGATGAGGTGCAGCTCAGTGCCGTGCGCAACCTCATCAAGCGACTCAACCTCGACCGGGACGCCATGATCGCCCTGAACCCCACGGCCGCTCAGGCGGAGTCGGTGCTCAGTACCGTACGCACCTGGCAGGAGACCAACGTAGCGCTCCTTGCATCACTCAAGCTCGACGTCGATCGGGGGCGTAGCGCGGTTCGCCGCGTGGAAAAGGCCATCCGCATGGGACCGGCGGATCCCGGACGAGAGACCGAGATGGCCGTTGCCCGCCGGGACTTCCTCGATGCCAAGAGCGCCTACACCGCGGCGCTGGCACCACTGGAGGCAAGCGTCTCGGCCATCCTGACTGCATCGCAGCGAGACACCTGGGCGGCCATCAAAACCGGGTGGGGTCAGCAGATGCCGGTGCGCATGCTGGACCTCAGCGATGCGCAGCGCCTGTCGGTCAGCAAGGCCAAGCGTACGAGTCGACGCCTGCGCGCGGCCGCTACGGACAAGACGGCCCGAGACACGGCAGTGGGCGGCGAACGAACCGCCATGGATGGAATCCTCACGGTGGACCAAAAGAGCGCGGTGGCCGGCTACTACAGCAACTACGCCGCGGCCTCCGCGGTGGTGGCCGAGGCCATGAACGCCGTCCTGGTGGCCGCGGACTAGGGCGAAGTGTTGTCTGTTGTCGCGGCCGAGTCCGGGTCCTTTTCGTGAGCCTGTGACGGACCAGTGATCAGGAATCAGTGGGACCGCTCTCCACGCCGCGAAACAGGCTCGGCGTGATTCCGCGTCGACACCTCGACCATGGGAGCCATCTATCAGCGTGAAGGTCGGGACGGTGGCATCACGGTTGCCTCGCTGGGCACTTGTAAGCTGCTGCGTGGGTCTCGCGGCGCGATGCGTCATCGCCCAGCCGGCGGGTCAACCTGACACTAATACCGTCGTCATCGACTTCCCGGATCAGGTCGAGCTGCGCGTACTCATCGACTACGTCGGCAAGACGCTCGGGCTGCGATTCATCTACGGGGAGGAGCTGACCAACCAGAAGGTGGAGCTTCGGCCCACGCCGATCGAGTTGCCTCGAGCGCATCTGCTCTCGCTGCTGGCCAGCCTGCTGCGGGTTCGCGAGCTGGCGATGGTGGAGGAATCCCCGGGCTTCTATCGCATCGTGCGAGCGGATCGCACCACGCGAACCGTTCCAACTCTCCTTCCCGCGGATAGCCGGCCGCGGCCGGACTCGGTGCGTCTGGTGACGCAGGTTCTCACCGTAGCATCGGGCGACGTGAAGACCATCGCCCAGCACCTGGCCTCCTTCATGTCCTTTGCCAAGGGAGGGCTGGTCGCGGTTCCGGAGCGGGGCCTGATCATCGTGACCGAGTACGAGTCGCGGATCGCCCTGCTACGCGAGCTGGTGGCGGTGCTGGCGGTGGGCGCGGCAACGATCGAGACGCAAACGATCCCGGTCCGCGGGCTGGAGCCCAAGATGCTGGCCGGGCAGGTCACCGCGATCCTAACCGAGAGCCACCGCCTCCGAAAAACCCCGGGTTCGCCCCCTTCGGTGCGCGGGGACATCCTGCCGGGCCGGATCGTCGTCATCGGCAGCGATCACCAGATCGAGGAGGCGACCGCGCTCATCGCAGCGCTGAGCCCCGAGGCGGTGGATCTTTCGACCAGGGCGTTCGCCCCGAAACACCTGGGGCTCGATCGCGCCAGGTCACTGATCACACACGTCGTGCTCGCCCCGGGCAGTGATCTGACGCCACCTGCGGCGATCTATGAAGACAAGAAGAGCGGCCGCCTGTTTGTCACCGCCGAGACCGCAACACTCGACGCGGTAGCCGCCCTGTTGCAGCGTGAGGACCGGCCGGTGCCAAAGACTCGTCGCCCGCTGCGTACGTATCGGCCCCGGCATCGCAGGGCGGGGGAGCTGCTGGGCACGCTCGCTCAGCTGCTCGGTGACGGAACGGAGCTGATCACGACCACACCGACGCAGGCGGACACTTCAGGTAGCGACGGACGGGCGGCACCCACAGCCTCGCGACCGGAGGACAGTTCGGCCGGCGCAGGTCGGACACTTCTGAGCGTGCGGGGTCCGGACTACGTGCTCACCGAGGACGAGCACACCAACGCCATCCTGGCGATCGGCTCACCCGCGTTCCACGAGCAGTTGGCGTCGTTGATAGCCGACCTGGATCGACGCCGGCCGCAGGTGCTGATCGAGATGACCCTGGTGGCCGTGACCATGAACGACTCCCTGGATCTGGGCGTCGAGCTGGAGGCCCTCGACCTGGGCGACGCGACGGACTTTCTGGTCTTCTCCAACTTCGGCCTCTCGTCCATCGACGTGGCCACCGGGCAGCGAACCCTCAATCCCGGGCTGGGGTTCAACGGCGTCCTGATCAAGCCCGACCGAGTGCCGATCATTCTGCGTGCGCTCGCGTCGAAGGGGCTGGCCAGAGTCTACAGCACGCCCAAGCTGCTCGTGGCGGACAACGCCCAGGCCACGCTGCGCAACGTGGATGAGGCGCCGTTTACCAGCGTGAACGCCTCCGACACGGTGGCGACCACCTCGTTTGCCGGCTTCGAGTCGGCCGGGACGACGCTCTCCGTCACGCCGCACATCTCGGAGGGTAACCACGTCACGTTGGAGTACGAGCTGACCTTCAGCAACTTCACCGGCGGCTCGGGCAGCGCCGGCGTGCCGCCGCCGCGTACGACGAACTCCTTTACCAGCACGGTGGAGATCCCGGACGGTCAGGTCGTTGTCACCGGCGGACTGGTGGTGGACAACAACAGCGACTCGCTCAGTGAGGTGCCGCTCCTCGGTCGCCTGCCACTTGTCGGTTGGCTCTTTCAGAGTTCATCCCGGCAGAGTTCGCAGACCAAGATTTTTGCCTTCATCCGCCCGACCATCCTTCGAGAGGACGGGTTCGAGGCGCTCAAAGACATCACCCTCAAAGACCTTCAGGACGCCGAGGTCCAGCGGGGCGATACGCCCCCGGGAGAACCGATGTGGATGCGCTAGGGGCTCCGACTGCGAATCACCCGAATCCTGCCCGGGAACCGGTCGAGGGCAAGCCCGTGCGCGAGGACGATCAACCCATCGCCGATCACTCGATCGACGCCATCCCGCCGGAGCGGGTCTCCGCGGAGTTCGTGGCTCGCGTGCCCATCGGCTTCGCTCGGCGCTTCGGCCTGCTGGGTCTTACTTCAACAAATGGGCGGATGCCTGTTGCGGTGGTCTCAAAGGAGTCCCTACCGGCTCTTGAGAAGGTCATGGTTCTGATGGGCGTGCCCACCGAGCCGGTGATGGTTGACGAGGCGGTGCTCACCAAGGCGATTAGCGCCGCGTACGGGCGACAGTCCCACGGGGCGGAGAACGTCATCGAGGATCTCGATTGGGCGGACCCCGAGGCCGTGGCGCTCATTCAGGAGCTGTCCGGAACCGGTGACCTCTTGGACACCGCCGGAGCCTCACCGGTAACCAAGCTGGTCAACACCATCCTGCTCGACGCGGTCAGACGACGGGCCAGCGACGTACACGTTCAGCCGTTCGAGGATCGACTGCAGGTGCGACTGCGGATCGACGGCGTGCTCTACGACCACGTCCAGCCGCCGCGCCATCTGCTCGACGAGATCGTCAGCCGGATCAAGGTCATGGGCCGCATGAACATCGCCGAGAAGCGGCTGGCCCAGGACGGCCGAACCACGGTCATGGTCGGTGATCGGGTGATCGACCTGCGCATCAGCTCCCTGCCCACCAGTCACGGCGAACGAGTGGTTCTGCGACTCCTGGACAAGTCCGCCCGTCTCTATCGTCTGGCCGAGCTGGGCATGAGTGACCGGGATGTGACCGTGTTTCGCGATCTGATCCGGCGCACCCACGGTATTCTCCTGGTGACGGGTCCGACCGGCTCGGGCAAGAGCACCACGCTCTACGCCGCGCTGCAGGAGCTCGACAGCCGTGAGCAGAACATCCTCACGCTGGAAGACCCCATCGAGTATCAGCTGCCGGGCATCAGCCAGACGCAGGTCTCGGACAAAAAAGGCATGACCTTCGCTACCGGACTGCGCACCGTGCTGCGCCAGGACCCCGACGTGATCATGGTGGGCGAGATCCGCGATCGCGACACCGCGCGGATGGCCATCCAGAGCTCGCTGACCGGCCATTTGGTCTTCAGCACCCTGCACACCAACGACGCCGCCGGGGCCGTGGCCCGTCTTCTGGACCTGGGCACGGAGCCCTACCTGGTGGCCGGAAGCCTGCTCGGCGTGCTCGGCCAGCGTTTGGTGCGGCGGGTCTGTCCGCACTGCCGGATCGAGCGCAGCCTAACCCGGCAGGATCGGGCGACGCTTCACATGGGTGACACCGACGAGGCACAAACGGTGTTCGAAGCCGTGGGTTGCCGGCGATGTCACGACACCGGTTACCACGACCGGGTGGGGATTTTTGAACTACTCTCGGTCGGGGATGAGTTACGCGAACTGATCACCGCGAATCCCCGAAGTCGTGAGCTCAGGGAGGCCGCGCAACGTGGGGGCATGACCACGCTGCGCGCAGACGCATTGCGGAAGCTCCGAGCGGGCGTGACCACAATCGAGGAGGTGCTCCGGGTCACCTCGCATGAGACGGAGCCATCGGCCGAAGGCGACCAACCGGCGGACAATTGACAGGCAGACGAACAACAGAACTGGGAGCAGATCGACATGGCCGTCTTTAGCTATACCGCTGCGGACAACTCGGGAAACGAGCAGACCGGCACGTTGCTGGCCGACACCCCATTCGACGGGCGCCAACGGCTGCGTGATCGGGGGTTGCAGGTCCTTGCGTTTGGGCAGGCGCGGGTACCCAAGTCCGGTCCAGTGCCCACCATGGGATTGCGGCGACGCGAGGAGCAGGTGGCCGAGATCGCCCGGCAGCTCTCCATGTTGCTGCGCAGCAGTGTGCCGCTGGCCGAGAGCATCGACGTCCTGACCCGCGGACGCCGCAACGGACTGGGTACGGTCCTGACCAGCGTGCGCGATCGGGTCACCGGCGGGGCCTCGCTCGGCGACGCCATGGCCGAACACCCGCAGTGGTTTGACACGCTCTTCGTCAGCGCGGTAAGAGTCGGCGAGCTGACCGGCAACCTGGACGAGTCGCTATCGCACCTGGCCGAACACCTCCGCGGCCAACAGACCCTGCGCAACCGGCTGACCAACGCACTCACCTACCCGCTGATCCTGCTGGTCGTGGGCATCGGCGTCGTGCTCTTCTTGATGAGCTTCGTCGTGCCACAGCTTCTGGAGGTCCTCACCGCCTCGGGCCGGCCGTTGCCGGCCTCCACGGTGCTGCTCAAGGGGGCCAGTGATCTTCTCGTCCATCACTGGCTAGTGCTTGGGTTTTCCGGGATCGCGCTGGGGATAACGACTTGGCTTGTCGGACGCAGTGAGTCCGGCCAAAGGCTGTGGCACCGAGCGCAGCTTCGCACACCCCTGCTCGGCTCACTCGTGCAGAAACACATCGTGGCCCAGTTCGCCCAGCGGATGGCGGTGATGCTGCAGACGGGCATCCCCTTTGTCGAAGCCCTGCGCGCTACGCGGGCACTGACTCGCAACCGGGTGCTGGCCGACGAGCTCGAGGGCATGACGGGTACTATCGAGTCGGGTGGTGACATCGCCCCGACCATGGAGGGGTCACGGGTCTTCCCGCCGGTGGTCGCGCACCTGATCGGCGTGGGTCAGGAGAGCGGGGAGCTGACCACGATGCTCGAGGAGTTGCGGAGCCGGTACGAGACTGAGGTGGACCTGGCCATCGGGCGCTTCACCGCCGCCCTGGAGCCGCTGTTGATTGTGCTATTGGCCGGCGGTGTGGGCTTTGTGGTCTTTGCCAGCTTGATGCCGATCCTGGAGGCGACCCGCGCCATCCAGTAAGGACACGCGCCGACCGGCGCCACCCAACGGAGCTAACAACATGACGGCGCAGAGTGAACCGAACAGATCACAAAGAGATTCGGCGTTCACACTTGTGGAGCTGATGGTCGTGGTCGTGATCCTGGGGATCCTGGCCACCGTGGTGACCGTCTCGGTCACAGACTACCTGATCAAGGGCAAGCAGAGCGCCGCCAAGACGGAGATCGCACAGATCTCCAACGCCCTGCAGCTCTTTTATACGGAGTTCGATCGCTACCCCGACAACGATGAGGGTCTGGCGCTGTTGGTCAAGCCCTCGCCCGGCCATCAGAACGGCATTCTCAAGGGCGATCTGCGCGATCCATGGGGCCACCCCTACGTCTACGTCTATCCCGGGCTTCACGGCGCGTTCGATCTGTGCAGCTACGGCGCCAACGGCCAGGAGGGCGGAACGAATGCGGACACGGACCTCTGCAGCTGGGTCTCGGCCGACGCCCCGTAGCCGGCTACTCGCACGGGTCAGGTGCAAGCGGGCGATCGGCTTCACGCTGCTGGAGCTGATGGTCGTGGTGACGCTGATGGCGGTGGCGGTGGGACTCACGGTGTTCAGACTCGACGGCTTAACCGAAACCAGCAGGCTTCGCTCGGGCGCGGCCCAACTCGATGCCCTGCTTCGCCTGACCACAACCCAGGCACGGACCAGCGGTCAGCCGCGGCGGGTGGAATACCTTAGGGAGCGTGACCGCGTGGTCGTCCACGCGCCCCGCCGCGAGGGCGAACGATGGCGCTGGGACGAGGGCGCCGAGTACAGAATCGGAACCGGGATCCAAGTGCATCGCGTGCTTCGTGAAGGTGACGGCGACATGGAAGCAGAGAAAGGCGATCACACGGTTCGCATCGGCGCCGACGGCCGCTGCCCGGCGCACGCGGTGATACTCAAGCTTCACGATCGCTACGCGGTCATCCTGCTCGGTGGACCGGGAGGGGTCAGGGAGTCTGGCGAGGCCGGTGGGGCTCGCTTGGTCCTGTTAGAGGCCAGGCCACAGGCGACACGCTATGAACATCTGCTTATCGAGCTGGAGGCTGTGAGTGATGCGCGCTAGGGGACTGACGCTCATCGAGGTGGTGGCTTCGCTGGTGCTCCTTGCAGTGACCGTGACCGCCCTGCTCGCTTCGCATGCCCGTAGCATGGAGCAGTTGACGGAAAACCGTCGCCACCACCTGGCCTCGGAGCTGGCGCGGGAGTTGATCCTGACGTGGCAACTCGACCCGGAGGGTTCCCGCGACCTGATGGCCGGAACGTTCGACGATCACAAGGAGCTTCGATGGACGAAACGAAGAGCGCCCAGGCCGGTGACCGCTCGGTCCGCGCTCGACGAGATCACGCTGACGATCTACCGACGGGATGACAAGGGCAACGAGGAACCGGTGGCTTCATACACCTGGATCGAGAGGCGCGATGAAGGCTGACAACGGAATCAAGCGAAAGTTACCGGCGCTGCGCTCGCAGCGGTCGTTCACCCTGGTGGAGGTTCTCGTGGCCCTGGCCTTGACCACGCTGGTGGTGAGCCTGACCGGCCGGATCGCCGTACAGACGCTCACGACTCGCAAAGCGGTGACACGGATCGCCGCCCGGCTCGAGCGCGACGCCGTGGTGCTGGACAGACTCGCCCAGGATCTGAGTAACCTGCTGCCCGGACTCCCGGACGACAAGAGCCCGCTGCTGTTGCTTGGAGACCGGCTCCCCGTCCTGCAGCTCAGCGCCCTGACCACAATGCCCGGACATGACGACTCACTACACCTGACCCGCTACCCGGCCACGGTTCGCTACCGGCTCACGGGCAGACGGGGCGAGCCCGGCGGCCTCACGCTTGTTCGCGAGACGATCGATCGCACGGACCGCGCGGCCATCCCCCGACGCGAGACGATCGCCACGGGCGTGAAGGAACTGAGCATGGAGATCCTGACCGACGGAGACTCCTACTCGAAGTATCCACCCGCCAGCGGGCAAGCATCCGCCAGCGGGTACGCACCCGCTCGCGGGCACACGCTTGATCCATGGGCCGTGCGTGTGACGCTGCGCTGGATCGACTCGGAGAGGTCCTGGACCCGTACGCTACCGGTGCCCCATGCTCGATAGGTTTGCGCCAATGCCACGAAGAGGCATCGCCCTCTTGGCGACCATGCTGCTCATCGCCCTGCTGATTGCCGTGGGCGCGGAGCTAACCCTGCTCACCGCGACGCAGGCCGTGTCACTCACTCGTCACCACCGGACACCGGCCCACGAGCTGGCGTTGGACAGCGCCCTGTTGGTGCTCGCGGAGAAGTTGCGTGCCTCCCCCGAAGCGCCAACCGCGATGATCGACCAGCTCGACCGGACCGGGCGAGCAGACACGACCTTTCAGGTCGGCGAGGTAACCGTCGTATGCACGGTGCGCGACGACGCAGCTCGGTTCAATCCCCGACCTCTCCAACGACCGGACCAGCAGCATAAGCTAGAACGCGCACTAACGATGCTCGGCCCCCGCCGCGCCCTGCCGACCGTCAAGGTCTCGCTACGACCGGTCGTAACGAAGAGCTCGGCATCAAGCGAGGCGGTCTACCACTGGTTCGATCAACTCCTTACCGACGTGGAGCCGGGGGCGCTGTTTCGGTGGGATGAGCAGATCGATCGCTCCGTCTGGTCGGACGTGATCACCTTCTGGGGCGATGGCCGCATCGACCTGCGGCGCGTGGACGAGGCCGTTCTTGAGGCCGCACTGAGCGACATCCGTCCGGGCCTGGCCAGGATCCTGCTGGCGGCGCGAGGCGCCGATCGATCGATCGATGTCAGGGCCAAGGCAATGATCGGTGTTCCGGGAGAGATTCGTAATCGCGTGGCGGAGCGAATCACCTTCGACGCCCGCCGCTACGCCCTTCGCATTGACACCGTCGTGCATGCGGACCGTCGCCGCTGGTACGTCGTGGCGAACATCATCGACGGCGAGATACAGGTTCATCATCGGAGCCAGCTGACATGGTAGGACCAGGACGCCACCAAGCAGTCTGCCTCACGCTAAGCACGTTGCGCGCACTGCTGGTCGCGGCCGTACCCGTGTCCGTGGGTTTTCTGTGGGTAACTGCTCCGAAGGCATGCACCGAAGCCGGCGACACTGTCGAAACAACTCCGACGGTCGCAAATGCCCAGACCTCGCACGAGCTTGCCTGGTACGCCCCGCTGTGGCAGCGTGACCTGAAACAACCGCCGGTGCCACCGGTCGTCACCGTCAAAACGAAGAAGCCCGAACCCCCAAAGGGACCGGTCCCCACATTGGAGGCCACGTTGGTCGATTCGCAGGGACGTTTCGCCCATCTTCGGGATCGCTCCGGCCGACTGCGGCTTCGCGGCATCGGTGACTCGATCGATCGGTTCGTGGTTCGAGCCATCGAGCCGGGCCGGGTCCAGCTCGAACGCGAGGACCGCCTCGTGTGGGTGGATCTTCCCCACCCCAACAGGAAGGGGCGTCGATGAGCAAGGTCACCACCGTCTGCCTGCTGACCGACGAGCGTGTTCACGCGGTTGCGCTCGCCCTTCGCGGACGACGCTGGGAAGTCCTCGCCCAGGGCTCTTTGGATTACCTGCTGCCCGACAGCCTGCACTCTGCTGCGTTCACCGACGCACTCGCCGCGGGCACCGCCGACGCGACCGCGTCCGCCATTACGGCAACAGTGGACGAGTGTGATCAGGCCGGCCGGAGCATCACGCTCATCCTTCCCCTGCAGTGGTGTTTTACGCAGACGCTTGCCACCGAGGGGAAACGCACGAACACCGACGCCCTGACGTTTGAGTTCGAGCAGCACCTGCCGATGCCGGTTGAGTCTCTTACCTGTGCGTTCGCCGCGTTGGGCCGCGCACACGTAATGGCCGCGGCGATCCCGACCCTGCCGATGAAGCACCTGCTCGGTGCGTTGAGCGAACGAGGCATCGAGGTTCTGCACATCGGGATCGACGCCCTGACGGCGTCTTTGGATACCAAGCCATCATCTCGCATGATCCTGGACACCCGATGGGGTCGGATGCTGTGCCATGATGGTGACTCCGACCAGTGGGCCACGTCACTCTTCGGCGTTGGCGAGGCATCGACTCGCGGCGGCGCCATCCGCGACGCGATGAAGCGATGCCGGCCCACTGACGGGAATGGAACAACCTCCCTTTCTGTCTTCGATCTCGCGGACCGCGGCGGTGGAGCAGACGGTAACGGAAAGCCAAACGCAGACAACGTAACGCAGTTCTCGGGCGAGGATGCCCTGGCCGAGTTGGCCCGTGCCGCGGCCGGTTCAGCGATGCTCGATCTTCGCACCGGACCGCTGGCCGCCGAGGGCCGCTGGGCTCGACCCGTTCGTCTCGTGCAACACTGCTTGGTCTTGTGCATGGCGCTGGCCGTCGTCTGGATCGCGGGGCTCTATCTGCACCAGCATTCCATCAAGCGGGAGCTGGCGGTTGTCCACGAGGCCAAACGCGCGGCCTATGGCGAAGTCTTTGGTGAAGGCGCCATGCCACCCGGCGCGGCTCTTCGTATGGCCTCCGAACTAGTACGTCTGAAGGGGCTTACCCGGCAAGGAGGCCCCGGTTCCGAGTCGGTCAGCGAGTCGCTGAAAGCGCTGCCCGTCCTGAGGAACGTGGTGGCGTCGCTGCCGCCGGACGTGCGCGTGATGCTCATCGACGCGCGGATCGATGCCAAGCAAATGACCCTGCGGGGTCAGACCGCCGCTCACCGCGACGCCGAACGGATCGTCGAGGCGATCAACCGGGTGCCGGGTCTTTCGGCACGGCCGCCGCGAACGACCCGCCTGGATCGCGGCGGCGTGGAGTTCTCGATCATCGCAGCGGTACGGCAGACCAATGGAAGCTAACGCAACCCAACCCGTGAAAGACGCACCCCGGAAAGACACACGGCGCGCACGCGCAACGCTGCTGGGGGCCAGCCTGATCCTCGCCCTCCTGGTCCTGTGGCTACAGGCTCGTTCGATGGACTCTTGGCGGGATACGCTCGATCGCAGCGCAGTCCAGCTCGCACAGATGCGCGCGGACGCCCTGGAAATCGCCAGCCTGCGGGACGCTCCGAAAGCCGCCGCCGGCCGGACACGAGCCAACGAAGAGCTGCTCGCCCAGGTGGAACGCGCGCTCAAGGCCGCGGGCATCGCGCGGGACCGCTGGCACGACAGCATTCCGCAGCCGCCTGCACGCCGTCCCGGGAGCGACTACCGGAGGCTCTCCACGCGGCTCTACTTCGAGGCGGTTACGTTGAAAGAGGTCGCGTCCTTCGTGCATCATCTTCGGGCCGGCGACCCGACCCTCGGCGCGTCATCGCTGAATCTGACGAATCGCACGATTACGGATCCGCACTACGACATCGACCTGGCGGTTTCCTACGAGGTCTACGACCCGCGGAGTCCGCGATCCTGGAAAGCAGGGTAACGGGGTGGTTTGGGAGCCGTCCTCGAAGGCATAGCGAATGTGGCGACTCTTCGATGGCAACGTGTAGGCATCCGAGTGGGCTTGGTCGGCAACGGGGACACCGGCTCCGGAAGACGCAACACTTTTTTTCACAAATCGCGCACATTTTGGGCTGATAGGCCCATTAACAAGATAGAGGGCAACACGCGGCGTCGAGAAGGACGACCCGTCCCCGCGCGGCCCAACCGGTACAAACAGAGGGCGGCGCCCGCCTGGCTCAAAGTCTCTAGCCAAGACACGTCAACGCGCGCCGCCCTTACTTGCATCGTCGGAACGCCATTGTACCCTGGCGCGGCTGATGAGGTCAGCGCCGTTCTCAAGCGTTGCGAAGGGTCGTACCGGCTAGGCCGTGGGTATGAGAACGTATGCTTGGTCTGCGATGGCAACAGATCAGAAGCCTCTTCCTCGACGCCTCGGAGCTTCCCCGGTCCGAGCGGACGACATTCCTGGTGAAGGAATGCGGCGCCGACGCGGCGTTGAGGGCCGAGGTGGAGCATCTCCTGGAATCGAGCCAAAGCGCCGCTCCCGGATTCCTGGAACCGCCGGGAATCGCCCGGGGAATCTTCGCAGATCTTGCACGGCCGCCCGAGTAGGCGAACGCTTTCCCCGCAGCACTTTCAGATCCCGCCGATGCGGGCGACCATGGATGCGAGCCTTTGTTCGATAGCAAGGCTTCGCTCGATGACCTCGCCAAGCAGTATCTTGAGGTCGCAACGCGAGAGGTGTTTGAGGTCTAGCGGGTCGGTGCTCACCGACACGCCTTCACGATCAGGCTGAGTCATACAGACGCGAGCGACCATGAGTTAATAAGACTTCAACCCATTTGCGACCCTTGCCCGGCTAGGCGGCCGTTCGGATCTCTTCGACGAGCTTTCGCATCGCCTGCATGTCGCGCCGCGTTTGCTCAAGTTCCGACTTGATTCGTTCGGCCTCCTCGCCCTGCCGACGAACGCGCTCGGCCGAAAGCTTCTCGCGTCCCTTGGCTTCCTCAAGCTCGTTCTGGATTTCCTCAAGGCTGGAATCAAACAGTCGCTTCTTCGGCTTCTCGCGATCGATGGCCAGGTAGTTGATGTAGGCGTTGAGCGCCTGCGATTGCGGCGTGTGACCCAGGCGTGCATCCACCTCCTCGCGCGTCCAGCCCGACCTGAGGAGATGGCACGCCATGCCGGAACGAAGGTCTTTCCAGCGCACCGGCTCACCGTTCGGCATGCACACCGCGCCGCTCTTTCCCACAACGCTCCGCATGATCTTGATGGCTTGGCGATGGCCGAACCCAAACACGTTTTCGTCCGGCGAAAGATCCTTGAGAACCATGTCCGCGTAGCGTGCTGTTTCCGGATACAAGGTCGGCTCTGATCGCGTTCGGCGGCTCCGCTTGAGCTTGTTCTTGGGCAAGTTGACGAGGTATTCCGCTTCCTTCGTGTGTTTGTTCCGTTGCCGGACGAACTCACGCTGGGTCAACTGAAGGAGGGCGCCGATGCTCTCACCGATGTCCCAGGCAAGCCAGAAAAGCAAGAGATGGACGGGATTCGATACCACGCTGACCATGCTTCGAAACGTATCATCATTGATGTACCGCACTTCCTTTTCGCCCGCTCCAGTTGAGAACTCGATCACGTCCTTGGCGAGCTCGGATTTTCCGGCGAGTCGGAAGGGCTTGCTCTTGAAGACCTTGTTGTAGTAGCTTGCTCGGTCTGCAAACGGCTTACCGCGAACGTTGAGAATCTTCCCATCCTCAAGGTCGTCGTACACACGCTTGATCTCTTCCTTGGAAAGGTCCTTCCAGGGCTTGTTCTGAAACCAGGTGTTGACGTTGCGGAGGCGGATGATGTATCCGTAGAGCGTCTTGTAGCACGCCTCATCGAGGCTCCGAAGATTGTTCTGCCGCTTAAGCTTGTACTCCTCGAACTCGAAAAACTCGCGGAACAGGTTTCGATTCGCGTGACAAATCTCGTCGCTCTTCAGCAGCCGCTTGTTGGCTTCCTCATATTGATCTTTGAATGTCATCCCATTCTGACGTGTCCGAACTTTATAAACTTAACGCCCCTGAAAGGCGAACTGAATTGGTCAATGCCCCCACCGGGCACCGAACGGTTTTGTTCACTAGTTACGGGCGTTGCCTGATAACCATGACAGCACAAAGACAGACCGTATCAGTTGTCCGTGCCTACTCCTCACCATGTCGCGATGCAAGCTCACTAGGCCTCCCGATCGCAAACGTCGTCATGTCGCCCCTGCGTGAATCGGTTCAACGGTTTTAAGTGGCGCTGCCTTGCGGAATGCATGGGAACCAGAAGTGTCATCGCCAAACCCACGCAGACCGGCTTTTCCGGACGGTATCATCACTGGGACGGCTATCCAAGTGGCCTGGGGGCGACACTCTACGACGCTTATCAAGGACACTTTGGGGGGGATCTGGACGCCATGTGTCATTTTCTACTCGATGAGCACCCGGCGGGTTTTTGGACAATCGTTGGAAGAGATCTGAGCCTGCCCTGCGGATACTTTGGTCGATATACTGGATCTGACGAACGAACTCTGAATCCGGTGTGCTATTGCCATGGAATTCGTTCTGACCCAGCGCACGAAGTAACAGAGAAAGATGCGGGTACCATCGGCTGCGAGTACGCCTACGTTCTTTCGGAACAGAACGGGCTAGATGTGATGGATATTCTTTCCAGCTACACCGAACGCGGCGACAAGATGATCGGCTTATTCGGAAGCGGTGATCCCGACTCGGTCTGGAGGCGCATCGCCAGGATTGAAATCGGCGATCCCGAACCGGATTGGAAGGCGATTGAGGCAAGGGTGTAGATGGAAGGACGCTTGAAACCTGACGATATCATCTGATTCTGTTTATCTTGGTTTAGGTTTACCGGGTAGACGACGCGATGCCTCACCGGCCCTGTCGCTGTACGGAACCCGCCTCTGCCCGGTTCGTTGCGTGACCTGAGCGCTTTGAACCTCGTCAATCCTCTTTCTCCAAACCCAATCGTTCGTTAAGTATCCCTGGCTTTCGGTAGGTTGGCTTCATGGCCGTCGTTCCGAAGGCGTAGAACCATGCTCGCGGATCCACGCGACAGGCCTCATCTCTCGCCCGATCGACCCAATCACACGCCTCGGGATGCGTCTCGAAAGGCCCGGCAAGAAGTGCGTACCTTGAGCCATCGATCGCCGAGGTGTAATAGTTGGTTCCGGGCGGATTGAAGCGACATGGGCAGTCGTCGTCATGCACGGAGGCGCCCGAACGGAAGTACATCTTCTGCGTGTGTTCTTCATTGGCTTCGTGGGTCATGTTGGACTAGGCACGGCTGTGTAGGCGAACCTCCTGTTGCAGATCGTTGTGCTCGTCGCTGACATTTGGATGGAAAAGTGGCGCGAGTATATAAGGGATGGCGTGATCTACGCGGCATCGTGACCTCCGGTGTACGCATGTACTCCTCGGGCACCGTTGGGCAGGCCGCGCGGTGGCGATTCCAGCATACGGATGCCGCTGCACAGACAGGAGCGCGAGAACTTGGCTCCGAAATCCTTGAGACCGGTTCTTGACAACGCCGGATCCCACCCTCTGGCGCTTCCAGCTTGACAGGGTCTCCGGAACCCCATACCGTCCACTTCAGCCGACTGGACCGTGATGAATACCAACGCCGGGTAGGTCTCTTGATGAAGCGTTATCGAATCATCTCCGCAGGCGAGGTCGGACAGAAGCCCAAACCGACGCACGCAATTCAATTCGGCGATGACAAACTGGTTGCGATGTTGTTCGATGGTAAACACAACGAAGCCCACTTGCTCGTGGACGCCGCCAATGCGTTTCTCGAAGAACGGGACGAGGGCACAGGGCTTCACGGGCGCATGCGTCAACTTGAAGCCGAGCGTGCTAAGTACCTGGAGGAGCTCACGCAGCTGCGGGCGGCCCAGCACCTGGGCGGGCGACCGGACGGAGGCCGCGCTCACGTGACCACCCCGCCCAAGCGCTCCTCATAGTGTCGGTTCATTCGGTGCCAAAGAGCTGACATGTCCGTTCACCAACGTCGGGAATTCCTTTTCGCCCCATCGGCATTGGCTTTCGGTGAACGAACTCTGACGAAAACCGGTTCGCCTGCCGCGCTGCAAAGGACGTGACATCCTGCCGGATGTAGCGGCGTGTTTCAGGCCTCCGGGTCGCGCCGCCGGTTATCGCAAGGGTCCAAGTGCTCCTCTTAGGCGGCGCCTCAACGGGCTACTCGGTCAGGAGATCGCAGCGCGAGAATCGCCGATGCAGAACGCCGCAGCACACCGGTCACGGCATCAGGCCTTCGTCGTGGTCATGCGCTCGTCAACGATCGCATTCAACCGTCGTCGTGACATCTTGACATAATCGGAATTGACCTCGAAGCCGATGAAGCGGCGGCCCAGCTTCCTGGCCACGACGGCCGTCGTTCCGGGACCGACGAACGGATCGAGTACCAAACCCGCAACGAACCCCTTCCTGCATTCGCATCGGAAGGCGGCTGGGATTCGGTTCGGCCGGCACTTGTTGTGAGAGACGTGGCCTGATGATGTTCTCGGAGCGGGGGTTCCGCATCGTTTGCAGGCTTTCTCCGGACAGCCGGCCTTGATGGGCCGTTCGCAAAGCTGTTCGGGGTATACCGCGAAATGCGCGCCGCGAAACGACCGAGTCTGTACGTCCCAGGAATCCCCGGGGTTTTTTGCACCGGGCGAGAGCCATCGCGGATCCAGATCGCGCAGCGTCTTGGCACCACCGCCTTGACGATGACCGGTCCATCCCGATCCGCCCGGTACTTTGACAACACCGCGCTGACCCAAAATGGCGCCCGCCGTTCGTGTTTCCGTCGAGAGCGTCCAGTAGTCGGACGGGTTTTTGCCCAACGGGTGTAACGAGCCCGGCTCACCTCCTCGAGGAGGACGTTGACCACGCAACGGCGAGCGGCGCGGACTCTTGGATGGAAGAGAATGTTTGCCGGAACGAACCACGCTCAACGACTTGTGAGGCTCTCGAACGAGGTCAAGGTCGAAGTAGTACCGTTTCGCCTTGACGAAGAAGAACAGGTGCTCCCAAGAGCATGCAAAGCGATCCTTGACGCTGGAGGGCATGTGATTGGGTTTGTGCCAGACGATATCGTTGCGGAGAATCCATCCGCGTCTTGTCATCTCGATCGCGAACCGGCCCGGAATCTGGGCGAGGCACTTTTCCGGAAGACCCTGGTTCATCCGTCGTCCGGTCTTGAAGTCACGGTTGTTTCCGCGACTGATGGTCTGCGGGGCTTCGTTCTTGCGCGTCCATTTCGTGGCGTTGTGATAGGTATCTCCGAGGTTTACCCAGCACGTTCCCGTTGGTTTGAGAACGCGACGCACCTCATCAAAGATCTCGCACAGATGGCCGATATAATCGTTCAGGCTCTCCTCCAGACCGAGGGCACATTTCACGCCATCGGCCCATTGAATCGGCGGGTTTCCGTAGTCTCGAAGCGCCCAGTAGGGCGGAGAGGTCATCACGCAATCGACTGATTCGCTGGGAAGTTTCTTGAGCCCTTGGATGGC
The DNA here is from genome assembly GCA_965371245.1 of uncultured bacterium. Taxonomy (GTDB): domain Bacteria; phylum Planctomycetota; class Phycisphaerae; order UBA1845; family UBA1845; genus CBDUXT01. Next base: position 27,686 of record CBDUXT010000040.1, read on the forward strand.
ATCCGTGACGTAGAGCTTGTCTGCTCTCAGCGCCCCAAGCCCGCTCTTGTCGCTCACGGAATCCTTCGCGGGAGCGCTTCGACGTGCTCGTCGCAGACGTAGGATTCCAGACACGATTCGCTACAGAAGAGTTTCGCATCACGCAACGGCACGATCCCGCGTGGGCCGACGACACCGTAGCTCAGCGTGATCGCATCAACGCCGAGATCCAGCTCTCGCTGGCACGCCGCGCATTCCTTGGGCTTGGTCTCCTCGGTTTCCATGTCGGAGGATTGCCTCGGCCCGTTTAAGCAAGTTCAACCGGTTTGCGAAGCCAATCCGTGTCGTCCGTCGAAACTTCGCCGTGACGACGAATGCGCCGACACTTGAGAGTGGTGGCACAACAACAAGGTTTATTAAGTTTGTTGCCCTTCGAAACCACGGAAGAATGACGCCCGCCTCCCGCGAACGAGAGGCGGAACCTGAAAGAGTACGAGACTCTCCCATACACGCGTAGGCTCGTACGCTTTCTTCTTAAACCTTTCGATGGTCGGAAACCACTGTGATAGAGCCGCGCAAATCGGTTCAATCCCTAATAAGGCGGGCGTCCTTTCTGTCCTACCAATTGGCCCACGACGGATCCACATGATCCGTCAGGAGGAAGATTAACCGGTTGATCACCAACCCACTTGCAACCTAGCGAAGCTTATCCATCCAACCAACCAATCGACCGAGGAAGACAACTTCTCGGCAGCATGCATCAGCCGCTCACAGCGCTTCAAATCAGCCGACGAACAGGGCTGTCGTTTGATACCTGCCGGGATCTGATCCCACGGCTCGCCTCTCGCGGGATCGTGCGTTGTCTCAACGGCAACGCCCGCCGCAGCCGGCTCTACTGGCTGACCCAGCGGGGCAAGACTGTTCAGGCCCAGCTCACCGGGCTGACCCCGAGCAACACGCCCGATTCTGCCATTGGTTCAACCGACTGGGAGCTCTACGGCTCGGTCTGCTTCAGTCACCGCTCGGAGATCATCAAGACGCTCACTGAGCCGCTTCAGCCCTCCGAGATCAAACGCCGGGCCCGCTCACGCAATCCCGACCTGCGGATGAGCGCCAACAACGTGCGAAACGTCATCCGTTTGTTTCTGGCGCAGGGCATCGTGCGGCCCGTGCGTGTTCGCAAGAAAGCGCATCTCCGGTACGAGCTCACCGAGCTCGGCAGAACATTTCAGGCGCTGCTACGTAGCGCGGAGCGGTTCTCATGACGCCCAAGCCGCTTCGGATCAACAAGATTCATCGCATCGATGCCATCGAAGGCTTGAAGCGTTTGCCCGACGCATCGGTCGACCTGATCGTCACGGACCCTCCGTACAACATCGCCGCAACCAATCGGATCACGATGAAGCGGGGCCAGCCGATCTCGACCATGAAAGCCTGGGGGGCGTGGGATTGCCTGCACCCCTTCGACTACGACGTTTTTCTCATGCACGTAATCAGCGAGTGCTATCGCGTCCTCAAACCCGGCGGTGCGCTCTACATGTTCACCGCCCGTGAGCAGAGCGGCTACTTCGTCCGTCAGGCGATCGCACGGGGCTTCACCTACCGCAACCAGATGGCCATGGTGAAAACGAACCCTCTGCCCAGCCTGAGCAAGAGCAACTGGCGCAGCGCGTTCGAGCTGTGCTTCTACGTCACCAAGGGCAAGCCCGCCGTCTTCAACTTCCTGTCCCAGCAGGTTTGCAAGAACGTCTTTTCCTACGCCAACACCCACCGCAAGACCGAGCACCCCACCGAGAAGCCGCTCGAACTCATTCGGCTCATGGTCCAGGTCGGCTCCCACGAGGGCGACCTCGTCGTTGATCCGTTCATGGGTTCGGGCACGACAGCAGTGGCGTGCAAGGAGTTGGGTCGCAACTTCCTTGGATTCGAACTGGAACCTGAGTACATCGAGATGGCCGAGAACCGTCTGAAAGGAGGTGGAAAGCATGCCAAGAGGAGCGCTTGAAAGCAGCAAGGACTACCTCGCACGGTATCCGAGGATCTGCGCACACGTCATCGCCGAGTCGCTCGGCTACGCCACGCCGCTCACCGCGGCGGCGATCCTCCGGGACGCCAAGGAGGGCAAGACGAACTACTGTGAGTGGATCGACTCGTGTTATCGTGGAAACCCCAGGACAGCCGTCGAACGTGCCATCCGGTACCGGTCTAGACACGAGGGCTACATGGCCTCGTACGAACTCGCCCTCGCGATCGTGCGCCGCCAGGTAGAAAGCGGAGAGGGGCCGGGTTTCGCCAGCTGGTTCTGAAGGGGCCAGCGATTGCACTCAGCCGACTCGCGGAAAGACCGATCCCAGAGGCCGCAGGCGTTGCTCCGCAGACACGGACACGAACCAGCATGGCACGAAGAGTACGAATCATCACCAAGCCACGAAAACCCACCTTCGCCGAAAGGCTTGAGGAACGGGCTCGTGCGCTGACTGAGCAACGTACTGAGAAGAACGACGATCGAACCCTGTCATCGATGCTCCGCCGCGATATCGCCCTGACCGTCAATCAGATTGATGACTTCCGAAAACTTCACGAGAGGCTGCGCCGTAACCTGCACCGAATCGAGTGCTACATACAAACCGAAATCACGCAGCGGGAGCCCCGGGAGCCTGTCTACGAGGACCGCCGCATCGCCGAACGGGACATGCTCCGCGCACGGCTCTTGAACGTCGAACAGGAACGACGCCGTCTGGCGGTCTCGGAGGAGGAAAGACTTCAAGCGATGCACGGTCGATTGCTGGCCCTAATGAACAAGCGATCGTACGTCGAAGAGCGCTAGGGTTCACATCTAGCTGTTCGTGGCAGGTGGCCGCCGCGCAAATGGCTTCATCACCTATTAATGACGTTCTCGCTATCTCGGGATGGATCCCGAGTACCTGCTTTCGAAGCTCGAGCCGCTGATTCCGGACCAAGTGAGGCACTGGCGAAGGATCAGGGACACCGCCGGAGCAGATAGCAGCGCGCTGATCGATCGGGCCATCGCCGAGGCTGCGCATAGGCATCTTGGCGAGTATCGTGAAAAAATCCTGCTCTCCTTGCCTCCGAAACAACGAGCCAGGGGCGCCTTCCACCTGGGAACCATCCTGTACGATAGACCCCGCTGGCCATTTGGCATCTCCTCGAAAGAGCTCCTGCAGGGCGTGGCGATCTTCGGACGCTCGGGCGGGGGCAAGACCAATCTCACCTTCCACCTGGTTCGCCAGTTGACTGAGAGCAAGATGCCTTGGCTGTTTTGGGATTGGAAACGAACGGCCCGTCACCTGTTGCCGCTAATCAACGCGGACGTCCAGGTCTTCACGCCCGGTCGCTCCCTGTCGCCCTTCATCTTCAACCCTTTCATCGTCCCGCCCGGTATGGAACAGAGCGTCTACACGACGCAGCTCGTCGATGTGATGTCGGATGCCTTTTCCTTGGGCGAGGGATCGCGGAGCATTCTGCAGAAGGCGATCGCCGCCTGTTACGCCCAGGGCAACGAAGCACCCACGGTCGCGGACATCGCCGACGAGGTCGACCATCTTCCGAGCACAGGCCGGATGGCGGGCTGGAAGCTCTCCGCCTCACGTGCCCTGGAATCACTTGCGTTTGCCCGGGTGGCCGGGACCACTCGGTCATCGCAGGAAGATCACGCCAAGGCGTTGCTCGAGAGCCAGACGATCATCGAACTTGATGCCCTATCCGAGAGCAGCAAGCGATTCCTCGTGCCGATTCTCTCGCAGTGGCTCTACGCCGTTCGGCTCGCATCCCCCGTGCGAGAGAAACTGAGCCTCGTGATCGTCGTCGAGGAGGCTCACCACCTGCTCTACCGGAGCGAGCAACGATCCAAAGAGAGCGTGATGAACAGGCTGCTGCGCCAATGCCGTGAGATCGGAATCGGCATCATCGTGGTCGACCAGCATCCTCACCTGATCTCCAGCGCCGCTTTGGGGAATACGTACACAAGCATCTGCCTGAATCTCAAAGATCCCAGTGACATCAACCGCGCCGCCGGGCTCTCGCAGGTGCCGGATCAAGAGAAACGATACTTCAGCATGCTGCCCGTCGGTCAGGGGATCGTGAAATTGCAGGATCGATGGCATAAGCCGTTCCTAGTGCAGTTTCCGCTGGTTGATGTGAACAAGGGCGCCGTCACCGACGCGCTGCTGAAACGCTACATCGACGGTTCACACGGCCGGTCGCTGCTCCGCGCAACGATTCAAGCAGAATCTCCAAACGACAGTCCCGTCGGCACCGGCGATCGCTACCTCGCGGAGGACGAGTTCCGGCTGTTGCACGACGTGCTCCTGTTTCCCGATGATGCCGTCAGAGTCAGGTTTGCTCGACTTGGCTTCAGCGGCAGGCTTGGTATGAATGTCAAAGAGCGTTTGCTAAGCCGTGGCTGGCTCGTGGGGGAAACGATCAAGAGCGGAACAACGTCAAGTCTTCGACTCGCCGTTCCAACCCACGCAGCCGAGCTGCTTGGAGCGAACGTGAAGCGGATTTTGCCCGAGCTTGTAGTTCACGAATACTGGCAGCGACACTATGGCTCGCTCTTCCAGGATCGCGGCTATGCGATCGAGCTGGAGGCCCCGCGGAGCGGCGGACGTGTCGATGTCCTGGCCACGAAGGAAGGCAAATGCATTGGCGTTGAAATCGAGACCGGGAAATCGGATGCCGTAGCCAACGTGCAGAATGGGCTTCGATCCCGGTTCGCTCAGGTGCTCGTTGTGGCCACCGGTGAGGCCGCGTTGAAGAAGGTGGAGCGCCAGCTTGCCGAAGCGGGGTTGTTCATCCCAGGCCGGGTTCGGCTTGTCTTACGTGATGGCTTCGAAGAGAACGAAGGACCATAGAATTCGCGAAACTGAGGCGTTCCGAGCCGGAACACACAACCACTGCTGCGGAACGCGGCAATTCCGGCAAGAAAGGCCGCGTGGTGGCAAGATTCGGCCGAGTCGCCGCTCGCTCCGCCTCAGTCTATGGGCTTCTGCAGAGCATGCGTGGCTCTTGTGTCACAATCGAGCCACACGGCCGAGTGAATCGCAAGATCCGGTCGCGAGGCTAGTCGGAATGCCCTCAGGCTCATTTCGGCTCCTCAGCCAGTGCGTGGAACTCGGTCATGGCGTCGAGATAGGCGTCCTGCGTTGCCGGATAGCACCGCCGATGCCGAACATTCACGATACCACGCTCCTTGAGGAACCCGAGCGCGACATGCACTTGCGTGTACGGTAGATCCTCCTGCCGTGCAATAAGCTCCCCGGAAGTACCCTCGCCTTCGAAAGGCGTTTCATCCATGGCGTGAGCGACCGTTTCCAAGGTCGTCTTCATGCATCGGTGGCAATAGGTACGGCTGTCGTTACCTGCTTCCGTTACCGTGCGCACCAAGCACCCGTCTCGAACGTCAAATCGCACGTCGCGTTCCGAGATGAACCTCCTCATTGGAACATCCGCATCAACAAACGTTCGTCAATCATCCGCACGCCCCAGGTTGATCTGTTTGCCCCACCCGTCGTAACCCGCCCCGTCCGCGTAGAAGTAGAAATCAACGCCATTGATCGAAAGCACGTGCAGGCCGTCCGGCGACTTGTCTCGCTCGAACGAGACCGCCATTTTCGGCAAGCTTCCCAGATCGTTTGCAAACTTCTCCAGCGCCGTAGCACAGTCGCTCGCGATCATCCGGTGGCCATCCGACGGGACGAAGTAACGGTAGCATCTTTTTCCACTCTTGTCGGTCCATAGGTCTCGACCGTTTTCACCATCCCGTTGACCGCCGTAATCGCGCACCTCAACAATGACGTTCTCGCGGTACACCTCAACGTTCGCGCCTCCGCGTTCCATCGTTACACGGGCACTTGGGCTATGCATCGCCAGCCCTCCCGTCGATGATGCTCTTCGTTTCGCACGACGCTGCGGGAGGAGCGCTCGGTTCGTTGGCGCCGTTCGCGGGCACGCATTTCACATCGCTTTCCATAGGCCAGGTGAAGTTCATGGAGCTATTAAGCCTTCGACCGATTTGGGCGGGTGCCTCCGAGAACAGAACCTCGCCATGAGAATAACCAAGCAACGTTTCAGAGTTCGGCACGTTGCGTTTCGGGGCACTAATCGAGCCGCTTGCCACATCCGTCGTATCCACCAGCACCCACCAAGAAGTAGAAGTCGGCATCGTTGACATTCAGGACGTGCAATCCATCCTTCGATGGGTCGGGCTCGAATCTTGCTTTGACCCCAGCGTGGGCCGCAAGATCCTCCGCGAAGCGCTCCAGATCAACGACTTCCAGATGTGTCACGCCTGATTCCTCATGGGCCAGGACGACGGAGGCCACTCGCTCGACGAGGCGAATGCCTCGCCTGGCCCCTTCGGCCAACTGATCGATCGTTTCGGATGGGATGACCTTTGGATCGGACTCAACGGCCGCGAAGTACCTCGGGAACATGTCGATGGCATCCTCGATGCTTTCTGCCAGGAGGTAGACGTTCGATTCCCCACCCATGTCGGTACGGACGTAACGAATGTTGTACAACTGACGCGATCCGCTCGGGTCGTGGTTGAGGTTGACGATGGTCATGCACGAGTGACGCGTCCGTACCTTAAAGACTTTGGACCCGGATTTCCCAGATGGAGTGTTCGTGATGGCATGATACGTGCATGTTTCCCCTGTGATTCAAGGGTTTCCGGCCAGTTTGGCAGGGGCATCCAATGGGTGACAGGCGAAAACAAGCACTTCGTGTTCACTTCGACGGTAAACTCAAGCTTGAGTTTCACGGAGCGAGCATTACGAGTGATGCTGGCTTGCTTGCGTTTCGTGAACTGTATGAAGCGTCCCGTTTGACGGAAAGGGGAAGCACCGTTTTGTCCGATCCGCGTCATGGGAAGAACACGCAGCACACTCTATTGGCCATGTTACGGCAGAGTGTCTATGGACGCTTGGCTGGCTACGAAGATGTGAACGACGCGGATCGCTTGCGCGTCGATCCTGCCATGCGTCACGTTGTAGGCGGGCGCGCGAAAGAGAAGGAAGCCGCATCGACGAGTGAGATGAGCCGGTTCGAGACAGAGATGTTGAGTTCAAGGAAGAACCTAACGGCGATGATGAATCTGCCCGGCACTTGGATCGATTCCGTGCACGAGTGTGCTCCGCTCGACAAGCTGATTCTTGATCTGGATAGCTCAGTCAGCGAGACGCATGGTCAGCAGCAAGGCACGGCGTACAACGGGTACTTCGAGTGCATGTGCTATCATCCACTGCTCCTGTTCAACCAGTACGGCGATCTGGAGCGTGCCATGCTGCGGCGTGGCAACCACAGCAGCGCCAAGTTCTGGCGCCGGGTTCTGCTGCCGGTCATCGACCGATACCGGGATCGCGGCATACCGAAGTACTTCCGAGGTGACGCGGCGTTCGCCATCCCGGGGCTATACGGCGTGCTGGAGGAGGAGAGGTTCCAGTACACCATCCGCATCCCGTCGAACGTCTTTCTCACCGCCAGTATCAGCCATTTGTTGACTCGTCCGGTCGGACGCCCTTCGTATAAGCCCAAGGTGTTCTACACGAGCTTCTCGTATCAGGCGCAGAGTTGGGACCGTCCTCGTCGCGTGCTGGCCAAGGTCGAGTGGCATTGGGACCAATTGTTTCTCCGTGTCGGATTCATCGTGACCAACATGACCGGCTGGTCGAAGAAGGTAGTCAAGTTCTACAACGGTCGTGGCACGGCAGAGCAGTGGATCAAGGAGGGCAAGTACGCCGTGAAGTGGACGCGGCTGTCGTGCCGGAACTTCAGGGACAACCAGACACGGCTTCAACTCTTCGCCCTGGCGTACAACTTGGGAAACTTCCTGCGTCGGTTGGCTCTGCCGAGGTCCGTGAAGCACTGGTCGCTCACCACGCTGCGGGAGAAGCTGATCAAGATCGGAGCCAAGGTGGTGAGGCACTCTGGGTACGTGATCTTTCAGATGGCCGAGGTGGCAATTCCACGAGAGTTGTTCGCAGCGATCCTGGAGCGTATCCAGCGGTTCGGTGTGCCACCGCCGTTGTTGCAACGTGGTTGAGCGTCGCGTTAGGCCAAGAAACATGACAAACCCGGCCAGGGCCCGGTTGGTGCTGCGCTGTGTGGCAGGCAAACGCCTTCCGCACCACTCCGTCGCGCGGAAACGGGACGGTCTTGGGGTTCAACGGGAGGCATTGCCGTCAGCATGGCCGTTCGGTTTGATTTGTGGGCAAAGAATCGGTAGGATGGCTGCATCGGAGGCGGCAAATGGGAAATGTCGGATAAAGCGAAATGCGAAGTTGGTTGCCGAGGCATGCGAAGCAATCCAACGGCATTACTTCGGCAAACGGTCGTAAGAGACAAGCGTCGGTTGCTGGCGTCCGTGAGACGAGATGCGTCGGAAGTGAAATTGGGCGTCAAGAAGACGCGCAGCTAACGAGCTAGCTTTCGGGTGCCCAATACGAGCCAAAAAGTAGGCCGCACGTCTTGTCGCACGCAGTTCGCACGTTCCGTAAGGCTGCCCGATTCTCTTCAGCCCAAGGACCGGGTGGCCCAAAATGATTCATGCGAGTAGCAACGCGCAAGTGGATCGACTCTTCGAGAAGCACACCAAGGGCATGGACAGGAATCGGTTCGGCTGCTACGACGCAATGCTGGACCATGGAACACGGCCGTATTATAATCGATTCATGTTCACAGTAAACGCGATGTTAGATGAGCTTTCGCAGTCAGCACGGCTAGTCAGTTGAACCATGGCCCCTGTACCCAAGACCCAAGCGCCAGAAGTCACGTATGAGCTTCACTCGTTAGGCTGGAGAGCATTCGAGGACCTCTGCGTAACGATCGTATCTGAGCTATTTGGACAGTCCGTTGAGACGTTCTTACCCTCGCACGACGGTGGTCGCGACGGCGCGTTTCACGGCCAGTGGGGCCATCTTGCTGAAGGAGGCGTGCACGGATCCTATACCCTCCAATGCAAGTTTACCGGCGACCCGAGCAACAAATTGTCGCTAGCGGGTTTGTCTGATGAGCTGAACAAGGCTCGAAGGCTCGCTCGGCGTGGTCTCGCAGACAACTACATTCTCATCACCAACTTGCGCATGTCGGGAACGGCAGCAGAGGAGATTCGCCGTGCCTTTATTGCGCTTCCCGGCATAAAATGGTTCGTTGCGTACGGTTCTGATTGGGTTTCACTGCGGATTCGAGAGAATCCACGTCTACGAATGCTAGTGCCGCGAGTGTATGGACTCGGCGACCTAAGCCAAATCCTCGACGCACGCGCCTACGACCAGGCAGAGGCCATACTGGTCGCGATTGGCGACGATCTAGCCAAGTTTGTGATCACCGACGCTTATCGACGTAGCGCAAGTGCTCTAATCACGCATGGATTCGTCATGCTGCTCGGCGAACCGGCATCGGGGAAATCCACAATTGCTGCGACACTCGCAATGGGGGCTCTTGATACCTGGAATTGCTCAACGGTTAAGCCCTTGGACGCTCAAGGATTCCTTGACCACTGGAATCCGCACGAGCCGCGTCAGTTCTTTTGGATTGACGATGCCTTCGGCGCAACGCAATATCAGAATGACACTTCACTCGCTTGGAATAAGGCGTTTCCGCATCTTCACGCGGCAATAAAGAAAGGAGCGCGAGTCCTGCTAACGTCGAGGGACTACGTGTTCGAGGCTGCGATTCGCGATCTCAAGGTATCGGCGTTTCCGCTGATCGGAGACTCTCAGGTGATCATCAACGTCGAGCAGTTGACGCTGGAGGAGCGAGAAAGCATTCTCTACAATCATATCAAACTCGGTGATCAGCCCGCATCCTTCAAGACCCAATTAAAGCCGTTTCTTTCTGAAGTGACGCACGCGGCAAGATTTCTACCCGAAACAGCGAGGCGTCTCGGAAGCCGTGTGTTTACTAAACGCCTGAGCATCACTCGTGATGCTGTGATGGAGTTTGTCGAACGCCCTTTGGATTTCCTCTTGGATGTCATTCAATCTCTCGACACAGATGCTAGAGCCTCACTAGCCCTTATCTTCATGAGGGGTGGGACTCTTGAAAGCCCCATTGAGCTTTCCGATGATGAACGGGGCGCTGTGGAACGTCTCGGTTCCACTCTAGCTGGCGTTGGTCAGGCATTGGATGCGTTGAAGGGCAGTCTAGTCAGATTCATGCCAGGCACGCAAAATTGCTGGCAATTCCAGCATCCTACCATTGCCGACGCGATCGGCGAACTCATTGGTCGCGATGCTGAGCTTGTGGATGTTTATCTGTCCGGTACTCCGGCATCGAAGGTCATTCGGGAGATTACTTGCGGCAATGTTGAACTTCGTGGTGCCAACATTGTCGTTCCCGGAAGCCGTTACCTTGTCGTTATCGCAAAGCTGAATTCCATCCACGCCAGCAGACAACGCTTTACTTTTCTAGCGCATCGATGCGACTCATCGTTCTTGGAGACGTATCTTACACAAGACCATGATCTTCTGGACCAAATATCCAGCACAGGTTCGTATCTCTGCGCACGTCCTGAAGTCGCCTTGCTGATACGATTACAGCAAGCGAAACTGCTGCCTGAGCGCTACAGGCAGCGCTTTGTAGCTAATGCAAAACAATTGGCAATCGCGACTCCCGACGCGGACTTTCTTAGCGTTGCTAGCATTCGCGGCGTGTTTACCGAAGATGAGATTGAAGATATCCTGAACACCGTCAAACGCGATCTCCTTTCAGATGTTTCCGGCGAGATCGACAATTGGCGATGCAACTATGATAGCTCCGATGAACCCGAAGGCTATTTCGAGCCGCTGATCGACACCCTGCAAACGTACTCCGACGAATTCGATGAGAGTGATGCGGTCCAAGCAGTCATCGAGAGTGGTCTGGCCGAGATTGCAGAAGTGATTGATGAGTTACGCATGGAACAGGAGGATGAAGAAACAGATTACGAGAAGCTATCATCAACATCCAGTTCGCCGAACTTGGGAGAAACACGCCGGAGCATCTTCGACGACGTTGACGCATAGCGGAAACCTTGAATGACGAGCTGCTACAACGGGTTCGACGGATCGATACGGGCAACATCGCATCGTGAACAGGTATCGCAGCCACCATTCCATAGTCTTCACGAGGCGACGAAACGTACGAAGCCTAGCTTGCTTCAGATGGACACCCTAGCCGGCTGCGGCATGCCGTTGCGAGCCTTGATTGTTCTGGTTCATTACCCGCTATGCTCGGTCATTCGCGGCACTCTGTTGCGATGCTATCCAAGTATGACTGCTCCTAGTCTGCGAGCTCGCAAATCGCGTCTGCACGATCCACTCTGAAAGGCAAGATGATGTAGAGCTCCCGGTTTCCTGCGATGAACCGTGTCTTCTTTGAACGCTTTTCTTGGAGAGCTGATGCACAACTCTAGTAACGGATGGAGATATGTCGCTACATGAAGGTGTTCTTCAACTACAGCACTTACTTTCTTTTTGATATCAAATCCTAGAAGCGGCAGAAACTTATCGTAGAAAGGCTCTGCGATGGCCATGTTCTTTACCGTTATCCGGATATGGTCTATGACGGGTTTCATACCGGTTCTTCACGTCTCTCGGGCAGCGTATAGCAGTTTGACGCCACGGGCGGAGGCTCGCAACCCTTGACAGGCTATCCGCCCGGACAGGAGAGAACAAGGTAGAGACGCTGTTCCTGGGCCTCATGCTGGCGTCACCGTTTGCCAGCCGTGGTTTCGGACGGATGCTCAGGAGATCCCGGTTGGACTGGTTTACGCGGCTTGACACGATGTTGATCAGCGCGCGCAGAGCCCAGACCGCCCCATCCCAGCGCCGACTCCGAGGATCATCCGTACGACGCTCGTTCGCAATCCTCTGCGAGTGTGTCAGGTCATCGGACTTGCAGGCCCGCCACGGACGGGCCGTACGAACCGCAAGCCTAGCCAGAGGAAGGATCCGATGAGTGCGCAGACCCATGCTCCCTCACCACACGCACCGCACGGAGTCGGTGGGATCCAAATCTGGCAACAGTCTTGATCTTCGTCGCATCTCTCGCTGGAGGCACACGGCGATCCAGGTGATTCGCACTCGTCCGTCACGTCATCACAGAATTCCACGCCATTACAGAACAACCCGTCCTGGCAAGAATCCGGATCTCCCGGGATACATGCCGGGGGCTGTGGTCCACCGTTGCAGCATCCGTCTTTGCAAAACTCATCGTCGTTCGCACAATCGTCATCATCGGCGCACTCTTTGCAGCAGTCGTCATTCTCCTCGTCGCAGAGTCGACCTCCAACTCCGCCGCATGGACCGTCCCCGAAGAGACAATCACCGGCTACGCACAGTTCCTGCCCGTTACAGAACAGCCCGTCATCGCACCCGCTGTTATCCAGGCAGTCCACACAATTGTTGCCGACGCACACGCTGTCATCAGAGCAATCGTCGTCGTCACAGCATTCCGCGCAATCCTCACAGCAACTGGAGGCGTTCTCATCACAATTCGCCTCGCAGATCCCGTCTCCGCATTCGCAGCACGCATCGCAGCTATCCGTCTCCTCGCAGCAGTCTTGGCTTCCGCACGGTGGCGTTCCCGCCTCGCAACAGCCGCCCACGCAGCGTTCCTCTCCGTCACAGAAATCTTCGTTATCGCATTCAGAATTCGACGAGCACGTACCACCCGCCACACAGCTATCCGCGTCCTCATCGCAGCACTCACCGCTCGGACAAGGCGGCGTTCCGGGCCAACACGCGCAAGATAAGCAGGTCTCTGTGCCGTTACAGAAATCTGCATCGTTGCAATCAGCGTCGTTGACGCAGCAGATCTCGCAGGGGTTGCCGATGCAATCGTCACCGTTTGTCCATTTCCCGGAGCAATCAGCCTGGGTCGTGACCGAGCACGATGCCCCCTCACAGCACGAGCCGGTCGGCCGGCATGAACCGCCTACACACATCTTCCCGGAAGGACAGGCACAATCCGTCGGGCAGGTGCTGCAGTCTTCACCGTTGTTACAGCTTCCGTCGTCACACGACGAGACACAAACGTGATTAGAGCACTTTTCTAGCGCGGAGCAGTCAGAGTCTTGGCAGCAGGCGCGGCTCGTGCAACCGTGGCCGTTGTCACAAACGTCGCATCCCTCGCACGACACCGGAACACAGAAGTTGCTCTCGCATCGCTCGCACAGCCCACACGCGGAATCACTCGTGCAACAATCGTCGGGCCCCGGCTGGCAACCGTGGTCGCCGTCACATTCCTGGCAGGTCGGGCATGAGACGGAGATGCAGCTGTTGTCTTCGCAGACGTCGCACGATCCACAATGCGCGTCGCTTGTACAATCAGCAAAGGTCACGCGGATACGCGGGGGATTCGAATCAAATTCTCGCGAGCGAAATGCCGCGTTGGAACCGTCCTGGCCTTCATCGCCGCCGATCCGTACGCCGTAGTTGGCCTTGCTACCATCGTACCAGTCTTTCACCAACTGCGTGATGTTCGTATCCACCCAGCCCACTACCACCTCTTCACTTGTCCTCGTTTCATTAGATGTGGGGATGTTGATGCCATCGGCGACGACAAGCGAGCTCTCCGACCAATCCCCAAGAAGAGGCCAAAGTTTGAGTTCGCCACGAAAATCGTCGAGGAAGCAATATATCTCCAGCGTCGCCTTCGTAATCTGCTTGTCTTCGGGAATGTCGCTGATCTTGAATTTGAGGAACATGTCCGCGAACGAGCCTCCGCCGGAACGCTGCACGAGTAGCGTGATGCGGGATCCTTGCGGGCTGGTCAGGAAGCTGGGCGAGATGTAGGTGTCGGCCGTGGCTTCGATCAGTTTTTCCGTCTTGCCGGCCACCGCGCTCGAACAGAACGTCAGTGAAAAGAGAGCGAACAAGAGCATCGTCTTCGCGCTCATCCTGGTCTTGATCCCCCGTGGTCCGAGACAGGATTGAGCCCTGTGGGGTGCTTGGTTCTCGCGCGATGCGAGTGTCCGCCGTACGATTCGAGACATGACCATCGCCTACCCTTTCAAGATGTCACCGAGTTTTTCCAAACGGCGCACGCAAGCCGTGCGTCGATTAACGGTGTTCTGGTTGCGAAAGGGAACCGATCTGACGTGTTTCGTAGAGGGCTAGCTAACCGGCGGGCCTACGAAGGTGGCCAGATGAGTCCCAGCAAGCCAACCGAGCAAGGTGAGCGTCGCCAAGTTTCCCATCTGGCCACGGCCGTGGCGCCGGGATCACTTGGCCACGCCTTGGGCGTGGAAAATGTGCGAACACAAAGAGAGACGCTCAGATACAACCTTGCTCGGTTGGCATTTCTCTATTATCAGTATGACCTTACCGGGTTCTGCCGCCCCGATCAAGGGCCTAATCGGCCGCAGATCCGCAACCGCGATTCCGGCAAAGGGATCGGGTTTCTCCTCGACTCACGCTTGACGACACTCGATCGGTTTCCTTAGAGTCCATCGCTTGTCCCCCAAGACAAATCCGCCTGCCGCACGGGGGACGAATCCGGCAGGCCTTGCTCGGTTGGCTTGCTGGCACGCCGATTACGGCAGCCAGATGGGCGCAATCCTGGACACACCTCTTTCCTGATCGGCGTGTTCGTTTTGGCGATCTCAGTTCCCCGACGCTGGCCCCTCCTCATCCGCCAGGGCGCCGGCGAGGACCACCTCCGAAAAGGTCTTCAAAGACGCCTGGACGCCATCGATCGTCACCGAGAGTCGTTGGAACTCACGGAGGGCCTCCTCGTCGGACAGGATCGTGATGATGCCGTCCCGCAACGAACCCAAGACCGCCTTCACGCTCTCCAGGTAATCCAACGAACTCTGAATCTCGACGAGCTGCCGCGTGATGGGCACCGCACGGTACTGCTCAGCCCGTACGGCGTACGCCCGTGCAAGCCGGCCACAGATCGCCGCAAGTTCCTCGTAGCGCTGTTTCCACTCCCGCTCGTTGCATTCCTCCGCATGGGCGAGATAATACTCCTGCTCCGTCTTGTTGACTTCGAAGAGCGCATCAAGACCCGCGACAACACGGTCGCGCATGGATCCCAGGTTGGCGTCCTTGGTCTTGCGAAGACTCTTGTGCAACCGATCGGCCTGGGCCATCAGGATATCGATGACTCGGAGCTGACGTTCCAGCGATCGAGGGTCCTTCCTCAGCTGATCCAGGCTCTTGTCGATCTGCTCCTTGAAGGAGACCCCGAGCGTGTCCTTGATGATGGCCTTGCACTTCTCGGTCTTCGACACGAGCCGATCCATGGCCGTCTGAACCTGACGTTCCACCTCGCCTCCCGGTACGGCGGCGCAGCTAAAAAGCGAGAAGACGCCAACAACAGCGATGCGATACTTTGTCAACATGCGAAGCTCCTTCTCAAGAACGACTGACGGCCGGCCGAACGTGGCCGCCATCGAAACACCGCGATCCGCGAGGCAACCCGGCTTGCGCGGCATACGTACGATGCTGGACTGACCCGGAACTCGTGTCAAGGTGATTCTGCAGAGAATCTCGGATATGCTCAAGAAAGCCCAGCACAACCGCCTGT
The DNA here is from genome assembly GCA_965371245.1 of uncultured bacterium. GTDB lineage: Bacteria > Planctomycetota > Phycisphaerae > UBA1845 > UBA1845 > CBDUXT01. Next base: position 43,202 of record CBDUXT010000040.1, read on the forward strand.
ACCGCCGCCTTCCACCCCTGCTACGCGGAATTCGGGAAGAGGCGGGGCTGACGCAGCGCGATCTCGGGGCGTTGCTCAAGAAGCCGCAATCCTGGGTTTACAACTGCGAAACCACGAACAGGCGGGTGGATGTGACAGAATTCATCGCCTGGTGTGAAGCCTGCGAGGTGAAGCCGGAGGTCGGGCTTCGGCGGATCATGAAGCTCACGCAGGCGTAGCTCATGCGATTTAAGTGTCGGTTGATTCGCCGGGCTGACGCGGATGCCTCCGGGTCTTGAGTATCTGAGTCCGTAGCTTCGTGGTAGCCTTTACGTGCCCTATCGGGCGTCGCGATCAGCTTGCCTCCTGAGCGGGCGCGCTCGATCTGGTAGCGGTTCCCGAGTTTGCGGCTCACGCCGGATCCGGTTTCTTCGTGAGTGGCCGGCAGTCTGGATGGCATTCCCGGCACCGCGAACCGCGAGTTGGGGTGCGAGCGGACACCGAATCGTGCCACAGTCAGCCTCCCGGGATGTTTGCCAACATCGCTCCGGGAGTTGATGATGACCAACGGGACGTACTCGTTCAGCAGCCCGACCCAGGTCGTCGGTGTGGTGCTGCAGAATCAAGAGAGTGGACCGAGCCGCCCGAGATCACCGTATGGACCTGACCGAAGCCTAGCTGGCGTTTCCCGACGTCGAGACAACAGGGCTAGCCTCTGCCAAGGGGAACCGAATATCGAAACCCGCATCGTGATGTGCTAGGGCCAATACGAGACCGCCCGGCTGTCCCGGCTGGTCAACCCCGAGCGACCCATCGCCTCGGCCGCCCACCGAGTCCACGGCATCGGCGCTCAGGATGTAGCGGACATCCCGGCCATTGGATCGGTAGCCCCGAAGTGGTGACGTCGTTGCAGGATGCCTGGATCACTGGGAAGGCGGTCTCGATTCGCGTTGTTGATCGGATTGGAGTACACGATGTATGTCAGTAGACTAGTCGTCCGCAACTTTCGGAACTTTCGCCATCTCGATGTAGCACTACGTCCTGGTGCCACGTGCATTGTCGGCGAGAACAATACGGGTAAGACGAATCTTCTCCATGCTATTCGGCTGGCAGTGGACGCCAATCTGTCATCGTACCGTCGGCAAGCACTGCTCGACGACTTCCCCGTTGGCACAGACATCCGCACACCGCAGCAGATCCTCGTTTCCCTGGAGTTCTCTGATTTCGCTAAGAAACCAAACGAGGAAGCCATGGTTTTCGGCTACCATATCGACGATGACGTGGCTCGTGTGACATATCGTTTCAGGCCAAAGCGAGACATCCGTGAGGCGATTAGCAACGACGAACATCCCGGCACCGACCTCACCCTGGATGACTACCGGTGGGAAATCGTTGGTGGCGGTTGCCAGGACCCCGTTGCGGTCGAATGGAATGTGGACTTCGGCAAGTCCGTGAAGTTTGACGAATTGCAGCAGTCATTTCTCGTTATGACAATGGAGCCGCTACGAGACGTTGAACAACGTCTGAGGCAAAGTCGTTTCTCGCCGCTCTCCAAACTATTGACGCCAGCCGATGTACCAACTCAAGAGCAGGAAAGCCTCGTTAACATTCTGAAGGAAGCGAATGCGAAGATTTCCCAGAGCAACACGGTACAATTAGTTGGGAATGAAATAAGCACGACGTTCGCTCAAACGGCGGGAAGTGCCTTTGCAATGGGTGTGCGATTGGGCATGGCTCCGCCTTCCTTCAATGACATTTCTCGAGGGCTCAACGTCTTACTATCGAATAACGCCATGCAGGACTTCGACGTGAGCCGCAACGGCCTTGGCTTGAACAACATCCTGTACATCAGCATGTTGCTCAAGTATTTTCAGCGGCGGGTCGCAGAGGCACGCACCGCCGGCCAACTCCTCCTGATCGAAGAGCCTGAGGCGCATTTGCATCCGCAACTCCAACGAGTTCTTTTTCGCGCCCTTTGCGAAGAGCCGTTTCAGACCATCGTGACTACCCATAGCACGCACGTTACATCGCAGGCCCGGCTCTCCTCTGTCGTAGTCCTGACCAATGACGGCACGCCTACCACAGCGTCCACTGTGCCGGTCAGCAGCGTCCCTCTGTCGAAAGAGGAAACGGAAGACCTTGAGCGTTATCTCGATGCAACGCGGGGGAGCCTGCTCTACGCCAGAAAAGTCATGCTCGTGGAAGGACCAGCGGAGCTGTTCCTCATTCCCAAGCTCGTGCAGCAGGTGATGGATGTAAACCTCGATGAGAAAGGCATCTCGATTGTGCCGATTCATGGTGTACATTTCCAGGCGTATGCGAAGCTGTTCGGTCCGACAGGTATCCGCACACGTTGTGCAATCGTTGCTGATGGCGACCTTGAGCCATCGGATGCAACACCGGCGAGCACTCTTGATGCGAATGACGAGTTGCCGGAAATCCCCAAGCCCGAGCTGGAGTCGCTCAAGAACGAGTACGTTGAGGTATTCGTGTGTCAGACCACCTTTGAAAAGGCCATAACGCGTCGTGGCACATTGCTGATGCTCGCCGCAGCCGCCGAGGAATTAGGGGCACCCGTCATCTCAAAAGGGTTGGTTGAGACGCAGAAGGCGTTGGCCGACGTGGACAAACAGAGCGATGCGGCACAGGCCCTATTGGAAGCAGCGGGAACGAAGGTCCTGAACACTGCCAAGCGCTTCGGTAAAGCCCGGTTCGCCCAAGTTGCATCAAAGAAGGTGGCCCAAGCCACGTCGCTGCCTCCCTACATCGAGGATGCCGTCAAATGGCTGACGCAGGAATAGCTCTAAGTCCCGAACAACGAGCGGCAGTTCGCAGCGATGAGAACCGGTGCCTCGCTTCGTGCCCGGGAAGTGGCAAGACCCGGGTTATCGTTGCAAAGATGCTCCGGTGCATCGAGCAGGTCCGCGACACGACACGAAGAATCGCGTGCCTCACATATACGAACGCGGCTGTTGATGAAATCGAGGATCGCCTCCGGTCGCGTTGCACAAGCGTCGACAGGATGTACTACGAAGTCAGCACGATCCATGCGTTCTGCTTGAGTAACATATTGCGGCCGTATTCTCACTTGTTGCCAACGTTTGCATCAGGGCTCCAGGTAGTGACGGCAGACGATGCCTGGTATCAGGACACGGTGGTTTCGCTCGCTTCCGCGTACGGCATTGCAACATGGGCCACGGAGGGATTCGAGCAGATTAGAAGAGAGGCAAATGGCACGGTTGTTGCTCCCAACGGCATCACCCAGGATGCGGCTACGGAATTTCTGCGGCGGTTAGACGACGCGGCAAAGGTGACAATGGGCGGCATCGTCTACTATGGATATGCCCTTGCTGCGAGGCACCGCCATATCTCGCGTGGACTGGCGAGCCGGTTTGCATGGTTCTTGATCGACGAGTTTCAAGACACCACAACTTCGCAGGTAGAGCTCTTGAAAGAGGTGTACAAGCATGGACGCAGTCGGTTCTTCCTTGTGGGGGATATCAATCAGTCCATCTTTGGATTTGCAGGGGCACAACCGGAGCTGATGGAGGAGTTGGCCACGCATGTGGGAGCACGTACCGATATCAGCTTGGTCGGAAACTACCGCTGCTCCAGGCCGATCGTCATCGTTGCAGAGCGGCTGTGTCCATGCACGCCTCCAATGCAAGCCGTCGGAAGGAACCGTGCTTCCCCGATTGCTCCCGAACACGTTCACTGTTCGTCTGCCCTGGAAGGAGTGTGGGACTACTTTCTCCCACGCTTGGATGAGTCGCATATTGCACTAGGGGAAGCGGCGGTTCTCGCTCCGTGGTGGACTTCGCTGTACCACCTCGCACGAGACTTGCGGGAAAGGGATGTCCCCGTTGTCGGACCTGGGTCCCGCCCATATAAGCGGTCCCGGGACTTCGCTCAGTTTGCCGAACATGCATGTGCATATCTTGAGGAACCGAGCCCAGAAATCGCCGCAAGTCTCCAGCGAGCCCTGTTCATCATGCTTCTCAGATTGAACGACTGCCCTAACTGGAGTGTGTACTCCTACGAAGGGAAGAAGACCCTATTCAGGCTTCTTGCTCAGGCCAAGGAGGTACGGCTTGGCCACGAGGGGGCCACGGATTGGCTCACGGAAACGGCTGCTCGGGTCGCAACGATACTCGTGAAAGACGAGTTTCTATCAGACACGGAGGCAGGACGGCTTACGGAGTCCGCTCAGGCAATGGTTGACGACATGATTCGCAACAAGGTTGATATCGTGAATCTAAGAACAGAGCAACTTGGGCTCTTCGCCCGTCCCAAGGCATGCTTACAGCTACTGACCATGCATCGTGCAAAGGGCCGAGAATTTGACGCAGTCGCTGTGGTGGATTGCCACGAAGGAAAGCTCCCTCACTTCAGTGCCACAGCAGTTGAGGAGATCGACGAAGCACGGCGGCTTATGTATGTAGTCACTAGGCGAGCCCGGAGGCTCCTCATGTTCTTCACCGATACGTCAGACCTGAGGAATACCCCCTCGCGGTTTCTGGGGGTGAACGAACTCGGAATAGTCAGGTCATGATGCCTCAGCCTGACCGGAGTCGATTATTGTCGTGCGGAATAAGTAGGGAGTCGACAACATGACTATGATTCGAAGGAAGCCAGGACCACCGAGCCGTTTCCAAGCCGATCAAGCTGGCCTTGTCCAGAAGATGGGTCGCGCCCTTCTCGATGCCGCTACGTTTCTTCGCGTCGATGTGCGGCGACTGCGTGCTGAACCGGCCCGGTTCGTGTTTGACGTGGACGGCGATCTGCTCCATCCGGCGGCTGAAGATGCGCACCATCCGACTGTCCCAGTCGGACATACCGAGCGGCGGTCTCCCGATGAACACCAAGCTCCCGGCCGATCCGTCGATAGGACCAGCCACGAGCGCGTAACGTCACAATCGCGTGTACTTCGGCCATCTTGAGTCGATTCGCCACGGCTTCCTCCTTTCAGAGGAAGAGCTTCGTGGCCAACCCACGTCTCCTCAAAATGAATTAAGAGTTTTTGCGGCGGCGTGAGGTGTGGACGAGTCGTTGAGGGTC
>CBDUXT010000041.1:0-47762 GCA_965371245.1 uncultured bacterium
GTACCCAGCTCGGGAATGAGCTTTCCCGTGGACGGATGTTCCTCACCCAGCACTTCTCGGCTCTTCTCGTAACACTCCACAAGAAGCTGCTCAGCCTGATCGAGCTTGCCTTGCTTGCGATAGAGCCCACCGAGAGTACCCATCAGACGAAGTGTTTCCGGATGCCCTTCGCCCACCACTTTGCGTCTGCCTTCAAGGCCCTCGGTCAAAAGTCGCTCCGCATCCTCATAGCGCTCCTGGTTGGAGTATAGACGACCGAGATCGTGTATGATGTACAGGGTCTCGCTGTCAAGGTCGCCGCTTGTGCGCCGACGGATATCCAAAGCCTCCGTTAGCAGCTTCTCTGCCTCATCGAATCGTTGCTGCTTCTCGTGTACTATTGCGATCCAGTGTAGGTAAATTGCAGCCCACGAATGTTCGGCGCCTAATCTGCGTTGAATGACCTCCAGGCCCTCAGCGAGAAGCCGCTCACCCTCGTCGTAGCGACCCTTGTCAAGGTACAGCCAGGCACGCCAGCCCAAGCAGGCCAGCAGAGCATCATGTTCCTCGTTCAAGATGCGCCGCATGCCCGCCAGCGCCTCGACCAGCAGCGGCTCGGCCTGGTTGTTTTTCCCCCACCAACGGTACACCCATCCAAGCTCCCGCATGCAATTCAGCGTGCCGAAGGCTTCATTGCCAAGTCGATTTCTGCGAATCTCGAGGCTGCGCTTCAGGTGTTTCTCCGCCTCGCTGTAGCGCCCGAGGTGATGGTAGGTACTACCGAAGGTATAACGGATGGAAGCTTCGATGAGCGGCTCGTCGGCGAACTTGCCCTCCAGTCGCTTCGACGCCGCGTCCAGAAAAGAAACGACCGTGTGGCCCTCTGCTCTACCGGTCCAGGGGTCTGCTGAGCCGAGCAGATCGTTACGGAGAAAGTCGCTCACGGCCTGCGAAATCCCCGCTTGCCGCTCGGCTTCCTCGCGGGCCCTGTCCGCACTTATCGCAAAGGCCGTAGAGGCCACAATGCCAGTCACGAGCACGACCAGCACCGCCGTAGTGCTGGCAACCAATGCCCGATTCCGCCGGACAAACTTACGCAGTCGATAAACCGTACTTGGCGGACCGGCTAAGACCGGCTCATCGCCAAGATGTCGCTGGATATCCAAAGCCAGATCATTAGTGGTTTCGTATCGACGGGCGCGGTTTTTCTCCAGGGCCTTCATCACGATCCAGTCGAGGTCACCGCGGATGAGCTTGTTCAGCGCTGTGGGATCGGTTCGGCGGTGCTTGGCGATGTCGGCAAGGGAGGCCGAACCGCTTTCTGATCCGCCGGGGGCGGACGGTTCGGATACGAGCGTGTTCAGGCGGGTCGATGGCTTGGGGGGTTCTTCCTCGCGAATGATACGCTGGATCTCGCCGTACCCCGCTTCGCGCAGCGTCTTCAAATCGAACGGCGTCGTCCCGGTCAGAAGCTCGTATAGCAGCACGCCAAGCGAATAGATGTCGCTGCGCGTGTCGATGTCCAGCCCGCTCATCTCCGCCTGCTCGGGGCTCATATATGCGGGCGTACCGATGAACTGATGAAACTCAGTGAAAAGCGTCTTGTCGGTCAGCTCACGATTCGTGGCCTTGGCGATGCCGAAGTCGATGATCTTCGGCACGGGCTCGCCGTCGTGCAGCGTAATCATGACGTTGGACGGCTTGATGTCACGGTGGATGATGCCCTTTTGATGGGCGTGCTGCACGGCATGACAGACCTGGATGAACAGCTCGAGCCGTTCCCGTGTGGATAGGTTCTCCGTATCACAGTACTCCGTGATGGGAACCCCTCGTACGAGTTCCATAACGAAATAAGGTCGCCCCGTCTCGGTCGCCCCGGCGTCGAGCACCTTGGCGATGTTGGGGTGTTCCATCAAGGCGAGAGCCTGCCGCTCAGCCTCGAAGCGGGTGATCACCTGCTTGGTGTCCATGCCGAGCTTGATGATCTTCAGGGCGATCTTGCGTCTGACCGGTTCCGTCTGCTCGGCCATATAGACAACGCCGAACCCGCCCTCGCCGATGCGTTGCAAGAGCTTGTACCGGCCTATCGTCGTCCCGGGACCTTCGCGAAGCGGTGTGAGGACGGTCTCGTTGACCTGAACCGCGGGTCGCTCAAGAAAATCCGCCGCTTCGTTGTTGGCTTCGAGCAGACCCTTTAGCTCACGGCGAAGGTTGTCATCATCGCGGCAAACCAGGTCGAGGAATGCTTCCCGTTCGTCCTCGGGCTTTTTCAGCACCTCAACCAGGAGTGCATCGATCTGGGTTTTGTCAGTCGTGGACATCACGTTCTCCTTACGATTCGCGACGGATCTACTCCCCCATGCGATCGCGGCCCGGCCGTCCCCTCACGGATTTTGATTTTTTCTGGCGGAGCCCACGAATCGCCGCCCGCGTAGCGGGTTTAAGGCGGCTTCGCCGCCCGCACAGCGGGTTCAAGAAGGCTTCGCCTTCGAGTCGTCCATCCACTGAAAAATCCGCAAGCGGCTGTACGTCCACCACCGTTCGACCGTCGCGTGCGATACGCCCAGCGCTTCGGCCGTTTGCGGGATGGTCATCCCTGTGAAATAGCGGAGCTTGACGAGAGTCGCTTTCCGTGGGTCTTCCGCGTGAAGTCGGTCAAGGGCGGCGGAGAGGGCTTCGAGATCCACGGCTTCGTCATCCGCGGCGATGGCGGACTCGCGTAGATCGACGCGCTTGCGGCCGCCGCCGTGACGAGCCGTCTTCTTCCGCCGCGCCTCCTCTATGAGTATCCGCCGCATCGCCTCCGCGGCTGCTGCATAGAAGTGGGCCCGGTTTCGCCATGGGATCTGACCGTCGCCGACGAGTCGCAGGTAAACCTCATGCACCAGAGCCGTGGCTTGAAGAGTGTGGTCCGATCGCTCGCCCGCCATGCGGCGCTGGGCCTCGCGCCGGAGTTGGTCGTACACCAACGGCAACAGTCTGTCCGCGGCGTGAGCATCGCCGGCTTCGATCGCGTTCAGGATACGCGTGACATCAGACATGCTTCCATTTTATGCACAAGTCGCAGGGATCGGAAGCAGACGAGGGCCGGCTGTCACTTGCTCCCCGCGGGACCGCTCTTTGCGGTGTTGGGCGGCCTTGCGATCCTGTTGGTGCTTCTGCGCTTCGGCGTGCTGGCGCTGATCGCCTGCATGTGCTGCAATTCGCTGCTTGAGACCGTACCACTTTCGCCGAATCTATCCGCCTGGCACGCACACGCGACCCTCGTGCCGCTTCGCGCTGCTGACTAGTGCCGTATACAGAAAGGTGGCTCGACTTCGCGCGGCTCCGGCTGTTGGGTGGCATGGCCAAGCGCAGCGCGGCCATGTGTTGTGTGGGCCGACCCATGCCCGCGCCTCCGGCTTGGGCATGCCACCCGAAAAGCGGAAGAACCTTGTTGGAAACGGCACTACATCACGTCGAGGATGCCGTTGATGATGGCGTTGATGAAGCCGAACCGCGAGGCCTTGAACCTGGTTTTTTCCTCGGTTTCCTCGGCCACCCGGCGCAGCCTCGGCCCGTATTCCTTGAGATCGTCCGGAAGGCCGTCGTCCCAGCCCTCGACGACCATCTGGATCTTCTCGAGTTCATCGCCGTCCAGCCAAATGCCGGCGCAACAAGTGCATTTGTCGATGACGATGCCGGTGTCGCCGCCGTAGTTCAGGGCGTCGGTCCGCCCCGCGCATTTGGGGCACTTCAGGTCGCGGTCCGCGTCTTGGATGTTGACCGGCGTGATCTTGACCGCGGCCGCAACCGCCCGGCGCTCGTTTTCATCGAAGCGGACCTCGCGGGCCGCCACGACATGCCCGAGTTCGGTAGCGTCGAGCCACTCGCCGCCGCATTTCGGACAAGTTTCGATCCGAATGCCTTCGTAATCGATTTCCTCGAGCCGCTCGCTGCAACTAGGGCATCTCATGGGGCCTGCCTCGCGCCAAAGGGAATGGGTCAGATCAAAGCGTCAATCCGCTTGAGTACACGGTCGCGGGCCGGTACGCAAGCGGCGGGTGGAGGGGTTGGCCGATGGACAACGGCGTTCCGGTCTGCGCCGACGAGATTCGCGCGATCGTCCCAACGGAACTCGACATCTTGCGGAGTAGCCAGGTTGTAACAACCGGGGGAGCGACGGAAATCAGAGACGGAGCGGCGAAGGGGAAAGGGCATCGCCAGGAGTGGGGTTGAGCTCGTTTCAGCTCCACGACGGTGGCACCGGCCCAACCCAGACGCTTGAGTGCTTGAAACAGCTACACGGGATTCCAGCCGGTGAATCGTATCAACCGCTAAGGATGACCCGTGACAATCGACTCCGTACGCGGCGTTACCATGGCACTTCGCGCAACAGAAAGCCCAGCCGCGACTCTACGGAATCGAAGTAGATGATTGTCCTGGATAAACCCGGATCAACTAGCACGAATTAGCAGAATTATTCTAAATTGTTCAGAGTATTGGGCGGCAGGCATATCAATCGACGAAATTCTGCGGTTGCCAAGGCTAGAGCTTCTATCTTGGTTTGACCGCCAACTTGTTTGTAAGAAAATGGCCTGTTCCAGGGCTTTCCGTTACTCTGCTGGTCGTCCCATTTCTCCACGTAATACCTCTGACCGACGGGATTGTGGCAGAGCCGAATGACGATGTTGCCAATCTGAACGCCTTCCAGCACCTCTATGTCATTCATCCTTGGCTCCTGGTTCAAGCAAACCCTCAGCAGGATCACGACGCCTCCACCCCATTCTTGAACTCGCGTGCCGCCGGTAGGCGGATTTTGCCCAAGGTAACGCTACGTCGCTTACCGTGGCGTCCAACGAACTGGATCAACCGTCCGGGTTCTTACGTTGCCGGATTTTGTTATGTTTGCCAATTGCTAACCTTCCCAATCAAGGCACCTGATGAAGGATGTTTCCTTTTTCGTCAAACAGAACTAAGGACGATTCCGGATGTTCATGCGAGACGCCTGTTGTCTTGGTAACTGTGCTGACTCGGCCTAGGGCCGCTCGTACGTTTCCGATCTTGTCATACAAAGAAAATATTGATCCCACCATCGGCCTGGTAGACCAATTGCTCAGACACGTATCACCCTTCTCGCCTAAGCGGATGAAGGAAGCTCCATCACTTTGAGTGACCCAACGAGAACTGTGCCCATCTTGTGCGTACATCTTGAATTCCGCTTGTTCAGATCCAACGGTCAACCATATCGAACCATCCGTCGTCGCCTCGCCTTTCCCACTGGCGCGGAGCATTGTGAAGATGGCAATCTCACGCGGCCCTATCAACCAACGTCCACGTAATTCCTCGCCTCTTCGTAACTCGTAGTTCTCAGCTACCACATTCTTAGCAATGATCTTATCCGCCCTTAGTATCTTTGGCTGCACCGTTGACGTCTTAGGAGTTCCGTTCTGTCCCAACAGCAACCCAGCCGCGCCAAGGCAAACAACCGTACCGCCTGCCCACCTGAACCGTCGAACGCTTCTTTCCAACTTCTCGATTCGCTCAACCATCGCAACCACTGGCTTACCTTTTCGACGTTAATGCTTCCTACTTACAACCAGCTCCAACCCTAACGCCCGATACAGCTTGTCATCCGTCAACAGAAAGTTGTGATCGGTGCTCTCCAAGAAACGGTGGATACAGGAGCAACTCACGGCGGATTTGTGCCTTGTGTAATTCACGATTCTGCTCGACCACGCTCCCGAGGAATGCAAATCCAATGAGGACGAGCAATCCGCCAACAAAGATCGCTCTACCTTGGCTTCGCATCAGTTGATTCTCCGTTCAAACAAGCAGAGTTCTCTGTCTCGGCAGATGCTGTCGTGTGACCAAGCGCATCAACAAATCGGTTCATTGCTTCTGTGAGCCGTTTTTGTGGTTTCGCCCGAATCCGTGCGATTTGCAGAAAGGTCAACGAGATGAAGCCGATGCAGAGAATCGAGGCGATCGGCCAACCGCCCACGGCTTCGGCAGTGTTGTCGAGTAGGCGCATCATGGCCGGTTCCGAGGCAGCCTCTTCGTCGTTGACAATGTTCTGTTGAGACGATGTGTCTACGCTCGGCAACGCCCCAAGCAGAACCATCTCGAGCAATCCGTCAAGCAGATCGCTCCGAATCGCAAAGCCGTTTTGCCCGTGATCGTCGGATGTTCGGCCCATGTTGATTGCAACGACGGCACCTTCGGCGTTGAGGATTGGACTTCCGCTCGTACCACCGGTCACGATCATGTCGTGCTGGATCAGCCAACCCCCATTAGCATCGCTCGCACGAGACCCGATCGCTTGGCGAACGGCTGTCACTCGTCCGATCAGATAGGTCGCACGAGGCCGGAGCATTCGGAACCGGAGATCATCGTATTCCAGTGCTGCAGTGACATCGCCGGGGAAGCCATGCAAGTGAAGCTCCGTTGCTACCGACGTGGCGTTCAGCGTTCTATCGTCGGCCAGACGGAGTATCGAAGACAGGGAATCATAAACAGACATCAGGCCGACATCAGGGCCGACTGTATCCTCAACTCGTTCGTAGCCTGGGTGTGACCACATTGAGACTACTTCACGTTCCTCTCCGGTGTCAGCCTGGAACGCACGAACATAACCGCCCTTACGGATCACGTCGGCAAACACCTCGACGACGTGGGCGTTCGTGGCCAGCATATGCGCATCCACCGCGAACGAACTTGCGTAGTTCTTCGGCTCATTGTCCGAACCGTAAGCAACTACCTGCCAGCACGCCGCGGCGGGATTCGATGCCGTGGGACCAGCCAGTTCTTGGACGCTCGATGGCCGGGCCGGCTGCAGCGCAAGCGACGGCAACGAAGCCACCAAGAAAACGCACACAAGCACCCTAGGATTCGCGACGGTTCTCTGCACGTTGTAGCCCATTCCATGCGGTCGGAATCGAAATTGCGCGGTGCCGCTGACGATGTACGACAGATTGACAATACGATACGGATTTAGCGCGCGGATGGTCCACATTTGAATCGGCCTTGCTCAACCAGTTGCTCTTTGAGGGGATATAAGGCGGGTCATAACAAACCGAGCCGCGACCGTCAGGGAGCGGGCCTCGTGTCGGTAACAGGACCGCTTCCTCACGGGCGCGGCTCTGAAAACCGCTCCGCAAAGGCGCTCCTATCGGACGAGTCGCGGCGACGAATCCTCCGTCTTCCCCCTCAGCCGTCCTTAACCAGCCCCGGTGGCGGGACGGCGATGGGGTCGAGCTTGTTGGGGTCGATGTCGAGCGACTTGACGGCCTCGGGCAGCTTGGCCGGGTTGAACTCGCCGCGGGCGGCTAGCTGGTGCAATGCCGCGAGGGCGATGTAGCGGTGGTCCACTTCGAATAGGTTGCGCAGGTCGGCCCGGGCTTCGCTTCGACCGAAGCCGTCGGTTCCCAATGAATGCCACCCGTTCGGCATCCACCGCGAGATTTGATCGGGAACGGCCTTCATGTAGTCGCAGCTTGCGACCACCGGGAACGGCTCGCTTTCCAGCACGCGCGTGACGTAGGGCTTTTTCGGCGAATCACCCGGGTTGAGCAGGTTCCATCGCTCACACGCCAGGGCATCGCGGCGAAGCAGGGTGTAGCTGGTGGCGCTCCAGACGTCTGCACAGACGCCGAAGCGTTCATCGAGAACGGTGCCCGCGTGAAGCGCCTCGCGAAGGATAGCCCCGCTGCCGAACAGGTGAACGCGCGGGCGATCCTTGACGTTCTTTGCCGCTCGAAACTTGTACAAGCCGGCCAGGATGCCCTCTTCGACGCCCTCGGGCATTCCGGGCTGTGGATAGGGCTCGTTCTCGACCGTGAGGTAGTAAAACACTGCTTCGCGAAGGTCGTACATGCGGCGGATGCCGTCGCGAACGATGACGGCCAGCTCGTACGCGAAGGCGGGGTCGTAGCTGATCAGGCTGGGGATCGTGCTTGCCAGAAGATGGCTTTGCCCGTCCTGGTGCTGAAGGCCTTCGCCCGCGAGCGTGGTTCGACCGGCCGTACAGCCGATGAGGAACCCCCGCGTGCGAGCGTCCGCAGCGGCCCAGGCCGAGTCGCCGATCCGCTGAAACCCGAACATCGAGTAGAACAGATAAAACGGGATCATGTTGACGCCGTGGGTGACGTTGGCGGTGCCGGCCGCGGTGAACGACGCCATGGAACCGGCCTCGGTGATGCCCTCTTCGAGGATCTGCCCATCCTTGCTCTCGCGATAGTAGAGCAGCAGGTGGGAATCGACCGGCTCGTATCGCTGGCCGACGTGGGAATAGATCCCATACTTGCGGAACATCGCGTCCATGCCGAAGGTGCGGGCTTCGTCGGGCACAATGGGCACAATCAGCTTCCCGTACACGGGGTCGTCCATCAGGCGCGAAAGAATCCTGACCATCGCCATCGTGGTGGCCGCCTCGCGCTGGCCGGTGCCCTGGTAGAACTCCTCAAAGACGTTCTTTGATGGCGCCGGCAGCGAGGCGGCTCGCTTTCGACGCCGCGGCACGAACCCGCCCAGCGCCTGGCGCCGCTCCAAGACGTAGCGATACTCTTCGCTGTCTTCGGGCGGGCGATAGAAGGGCGCTTCCTCTAGATCCGAATCGGCGATGGGGATGTCGAAGCGGTCGCGGAACTCGCGCAGCTCTTCGGCGTTCAGTTTTTTCTGCTGATGGGTGACGTTGCGACCCTCGCCGGCCTCGCCGAGCCCATAGCCCTTGATCGTTCTGGCGAGGATGACGGTGGGTTGCCCCTTGTGTTCAGTGGCGGCCTTGTAAGCTGCATAAACCTTGACCGGGTCATGGCCACCGAGGCGAAGCTTACGAATCTGCTCATCGCTTAAGTGCTTGACGAGTTGTTGAAGCTTTGGATTGGTCCCGAAGAACTTTTCTCTCGAGTACGCGCCGGACTCGACGGTGTATTTTTGCCACTCACCGTCGATCGTTTCATCCATTCGCTCAACCAGCGCGCCGTCGGTGTCGGCCGAAAGGAGTGGGTCCCAGTCCTCACCCCAGATCACCTTGAGCACGTTCCACCCGGCGCCGCGGAATGCGCCTTCCAGCTCTTTGATGATGTTCCCGTTGCCGCGCACGGGTCCGTCCAGGCGCTGAAGGTTGCAGTTCACCACGAACGTCAGGTTGTCGAGCCGCTCGCGCGAGGCAAGCGTGATCGCCCCGAGCGATTCGGGCTCATCCATCTCGCCGTCGCCCAGGAACGCCCAGACCCGTGAGCCGGAGGCGTCGGCTATGCCGCGGTCGATCAGGTAGCGGTTGAACCGCGCCTGGTAGATGGCCGTCAGGGACGAGAGCCCCATCGACACCGTGGGGAACTCCCAAAAATCAGGATGCAACCACGGGTGGGGATAGGACGAGAGACCGCCGGCGTCGGCAAGCTCGCGCCGAAAGTTGCGCAGCTTGGTGACGTCAAGCCGCCGTTCGATGTACGCCCGCGAATAGATGCCGGGCGAAGCGTGCCCCTGGAAGAAAATCTGATCGCCCACGCGGTCTTTGGTGTGGGCGCGGAAGAAATGGTTGAAGCCGACCTCGAGCAACGTGGCGCTCGACGCATAGCTGGAGATGTGTCCGCCGATCCCGCTCGATCGTCGGTTCGCCCGCACCACCATGGCCATGGCGTTCCAGCGGATCAGACTCTTGATGCGCCGCTCGATGGCGCGGTCTCCCGGATAGGCTGGCTGCCGGTCCGTCGGGATCGTGTTGATGTGCGGCGTGTTGGCCGTGAAGGGCGCGATGATGTCGTTGCGCTTCCCCCATTCGATGAGCTGAGACAGAACGTCGCGCGCCCGTTCCGGGCCGGACGCCTGGGCCACCGAGACCAACGAGTCGATCCAATCCCGTACTTCCGCCTTGTCGATGTCTGCTGTCGCTGGGTTTGCCATGGCGCGGAGCTTATCGAAAGGATGTGCGGGTCGCCAGTGTCGCTGGTGCGGACACGGATCACGAGAGCTGTTAATCGTCGGCCCATGTTCCACGAGACCGCGCGCTGATCCGAGACGCCTGACCCTCTCTTCGAGGTCACGTCTCGGTACGTGTTTCCCAGTCGGGGGCGGCCGGTTCTTCAAACAAACGGCAGTAGCTTTCATACCGCTGGGGATGGATTTCGCCCGTTTCCACGGCCCGTTTGACGGCGCAGTTGTGTTCGTGGGTGTGGGTGCAGTCGGGGAACTTGCAGTCGGCGACGTGGGAGACGAACTCGACGAAAAACTCTTCGAACTCGTATCGACCGACGGTGGACAGGTCGAACGAGCGAACGCCGGGGGTATCGACCACGTAGCCGCCGCCGTCGAGGCGAAGCAACCGGGCCGTCGTGGTCGTGTGCCGCCCCTTGCCGAGCGCCTCGATGACCTGAGCGGTCGCAAGCTGTAGGCCCGGTTGGATGGCGTTGAGCAGCGAGCTCTTGCCGACACCGCTCTGACCGGCCACGACACTGGCCTTGCCCTGCAGCAACCCGCGCAGCGTTTCGATCCCTTCGCCTGTGATCGCGCTGGTGGTAAGCGTGGTGTAACCCAATCCGGCGTATCGCTCCACCAGTTCGGCCACGTCGCATTCTGTGGGAAGGTCGATCTTGTTGAAGCAGAGGATCGGGACGATGTCGCCGACATGGGCGGCCACGATGTACCGGTCGATCAACCGTGGTTTGGGCGTGGGCTGGTCAGCGGAACTCACGATGATGGCCTGATCGACGTTGGCGACAATCGTGTGGATACGCCGACCGACCTTTCGGCGGAGCAATCCGCACCGTGGATCGACGTGCTCGATCACCCCTTCTTGAACCACACCCTCACACGCGGGTTGCAGCCGAAAGCGGACTCGATCTCCGACGGTGACGGGGCTCCGCTCTTTGGTCAGCCGGGTACGCAGGATCCGGCGGACGGTGCATGGCAACACGCGGCTGCCATCGTCCACCTCGGCGTAGAGGCCGCGCATGGCGATAATGGTTCCGCGGGAAAGCGTGTCGATGGAGGTGTCGTCGTGAACGACGATCGTCCGTCGTCGAGAGACGTCGCCCTTGGCCGCCACCCGCTCGTCACGGTCCGCATCGATCTCATGATCGACGGCGTCGGCCGCGCGGCGCGTCCAGTCGGTCGTTCGGGCGGGTTTCGACCGATTTCGGCGAAACGCCACGCGGACCTTCTTGGTCCCCTTCTTGCGCTTTCCCTTGGACGCTTTAGCCATCGCTACTCTCAGTTACCCGTGCCGTTTCCAGAAAGGTACGGCTACGTCTTCAGCCGGCGCGCTTCTGCCAGGACTGTCTTTCCGAGCCGCGACCGTAAGGGAGGGATTGTCCGCGACAGTACCGACGTTCGTATGTCCGCTCCCTCACGGTCGCGGCTCGGATTACCCATCGTTTCACGTGTGCCGCAGCACTGGAACGACGCCCACCGCGGTCAAGAGATCCCGCGCTTCAGTGTACCACACAACGTGCCGCCTGGCGTTGCATCGGCCAATCGGCTCCCTATAGTACGCACCTGTCGCCGCGGATCGATTGTTGCGGCGGTTCCCGGTCTACAAACCTCCACCGTGAGATTCACCATGCCCACCAACTTCGCCGACCGACTGGTTGCCGCCATCCGTGAGAAGGGCGCGGCGGCCTGCGTCGGGTTGGACCCCTCGATCGAGCGGCTCCCCAACGAGATCCTGCGGGACGCGGGCATCCGGTCGAACAAATCCGACCCCGCTGCTTGCGATGTTCCGGATCACGCGGCGGCCGATGCCTTGCTGGCGTTCGGGCGAGAGGTGATCCGGTTGACCGCGCCCCACGTTCCCGCGCTGAAGATCAACATCGCCTTTTTCGAGCGGTATCGCGCGGACGGCGTCCGGGTGTACTTCGAACTCGTTCGCCAGGCACGCGACGCCGGCATGGTCGTGATCGGCGACGTCAAACGCGCGGATATCGGACATTCATCGGCCCAATATGCGCTCGCTCAGTTCTTCGAAAGCGAGACGAGCAGCTTGGCGGCCCCCGACGCCATCACCATCAACCCCTACTTCGGCCTGGACGGGGTGAAGCCGTTCATCGACGTCGCTCGGGTTCAGGGACGGGGGCTGTTCATCCTGGTGCAAACGAGCAACCCCTCCGCGGCACAGGTCCAGGGGCTGGAACTCGCGGACGGGGGAACGCTCTGCCAGCGAGTCGGCACGCTGGTCGAGGACTGGGCGAGCGACGAAGGGCTGATCGGATCCTGTGGATATAGTAGCATCGGCGCGGTTGTCTCGCCGCGCGATGTTCCCTCCACTGAGCGTATTCGGACCTTGATGCCGAGCTGCCTCTTTCTCGTGCCGGGGTTCGGGGCTCAGGGTCGAACCAACGAAGAGGTGGCGCGTTGCTTCAAGCCCGACGGCACCGGTGCGCTGGTGACCGCATCACGGAGCGTCATCTACGCGTATCAGGACGCTCGGGATTCGGGTTCAACCAAGGATGACTGGCGCGGCTGCATCGAGCAGGGCTGCCGCGACCTGGTCGCCGCCATCCGTGACGTCACGTCCGCGTAGTGCTTCGTAGCGACCAACTCGTGGCACTCTTGCTTCACGTCGTCTGCAAGCGCCGGGCGCAACGCGGCGGGTGTACGCAAACGACCCGACCGCCTTCGGCTGAGCGAAAAGCATGGTGGCGGCGCCGCCCGAAAAGCGGACCTCGCATCCAAAAGAAAAACTTGACTCTTTATCTCCCCTGGCACGCCGTCGGTGCGCTCTTGACGACAAAACTTACCTGACTCTTGGCACGCGAGTTTTTTATATCTTACGGTTGGGTTGTTAGACGCAGGCTCGCCGCCCGGTCCAAAGAGACCGAGGTTCGACACAGGGGTTCTTGACATGGCTCTGACAGTCACCAACACCAACACGATCCAACTGCTGAACATCTTGAACAGCAACACTCTGGCTCAAGCGCGCACAACGAGGCAGTTATCGACCGGCAAGCGCATCAACTCGGGCGCCGACGACCCGGCCGGGCTGATCGCTCTTTCCGGATTGAACGCCGAGCTGCGTGCGGTGAGCGCCTCGTTGATCAACAACCAGAGAACCGACTCGCTTCTCAACGTCGCGGACCAGGCGATCGCCGAGGTGTCCAACCTTCTCGGTGAGATTCAGACCCTCGTTCAGGCTTCGACCAGTGAGGCGAACCTGACCGCGTCGGAGATCGCGGCCAACCAGTCGCAGATCGACGACGCGCTGACGGCCATCGATCGAATCGTCAATACGACGAACTTCAACGGAAAGAAGCTCCTTGACGGTGCGTTTGCGATCCAAGCGACCGGCATCGATGTGGCGCGGGTCACGAACCTGCGCATCTTCTCGCGAAGTCAGGTGACCACGAACACACTCTTGAACATCGATCGTATCACGTCAGCGCAGGTCGCCTCGGTCGCCCTTCAGGGCACGGGAACGGCTGCCGCGGTGACGACATCGGGAACCACATCGATCGCCGTCACCGGAAACCTCGGAACCGCCACGGTCATCTTGTCGGACCAGCAGACCCTGACGCAGGTGCGCGATGCCATCAACCTGTCCACGAGTCAGACCGGTGTTGTGGCCGTTCTGAGCACCAACGCCACTGGCCCTGCACTAACGGGGATTCGGCTCGATTCGAGTACCTTTGGGTCGGATGCCTTTGTCAGTGTTGCGGTGCTTTCCGGAGGAAACCTAAACGCCGCGACGGGGACGGCGGATAACACCCAGGGCTCGACCGACGACTTCAAGAGTTCCATCAAGACCGTCGGTGTCGATGCGGTTGTAACGGTCAACGGGCAGACGGCCGGCGCCGACGGGCTGGACGTCAGCTACAGCGCGAACGGGTTGAGCCTGCAGTTTACGCTCTCCCAGAACTTCGGGTCCGGCGTGGTCGATACGAGCCAGACCGCCGCTCAGAACCGGCTGACGACCTTCACCATCCAAGGGTCCGGCGGTGCGACATTCCAGTTGGGCACGACGGGCTCAACCCGCGCAACCATCGGGATCGATTCGCTGGCGAGCTTCAACCTTGGTGGCGGAAACGGGACGGTGCGTTTGTCTGAATTGAAATCGGGTGGAGCCGCCTCCCTGACCGCCAACCCGGGCGCGGCGCTGGACAGCATCAGAAACGCCATCACCCAGGTGGCCAGCACGCGAGGCCGGATCGGCGGTTTCCAGAAGTTCCAGGTCCGAACCGCGGTCGCGTCGCTCCAGTCTGCCCAGAACGGACTGACCTCGGCGGCCAGCGTCATCGGGGACACGGACTTTGCCGTCGCGACGTCCGAACTGACCCGCCAGCAGATCCTGATTCAGTCG
The DNA here is from genome assembly GCA_965371245.1 of uncultured bacterium. Classification (GTDB taxonomy): domain Bacteria; phylum Planctomycetota; class Phycisphaerae; order UBA1845; family UBA1845; genus CBDUXT01. The sequence continues at coordinate 14,252 of CBDUXT010000041.1, forward strand.
GGCATCGCCCTCTTGGGCGTCGCCAATCAGCAGGCGGCACAGATTCTGTCGCTTCTCTAAACGAACCATGGCCGGGCGACCTCGAGCGTGAGCCTTCGGGCTTTGGGGGATGGCCCGCTCCGAAAGGGGGGTGAAGCGGTGAGTCGCGGGCGCAAGTCCGTGGCTCGCCGCTTCCATTTTTCGGTAGCCCGCCGACACCTTCTCGGCGATGCGCGGACGGACAAACTGTCCGCGGTAGGCCCTGCTCAAGCTCTACGCGTCGGTGCGCTCGGTGAACGTGATCCGCTCCACGGCGAGGGCCTTGCCGGTGGTCGAATCGACGGTGATGATCACGCCGCACAGGCGCGCGTCATCGGTGGCCACGTCGAACGGCGCGGGAACGCCCGTGGTCATGGCGCGAAGCACGCCTTCCTTGCAGCGACCCAGAACCGAGTCGTACGGCCCGGTCATGCCCATGTCGGTGATGTAGGCCGTGCCGCCGGGCAGGACGCGTTCATCGGCCGTCGGTATGTGCGTGTGCGTCCCGATCACCGCGGTGACCTTCCCATCCAGGTACCAGCCCATGGCGACCTTCTCGCTCGTGGCCTCGGCGTGCAGGTCCACCACAACGATCTTGACGGTGTCGGGCAAGGTCGCCAACAAGCGTTCCGCCGCCGCAAACGGACAGTCGGCGGGGGATTTCATGAAGACCCGGCCAATCAGGGACACGACGGCCACACGATGATTGTTCCGTGTTTCGCCGATGACGAGCCCCTTCCCCGGGGCGACGGTGGGCAGGTTCGCGGGTCGAACGATTTTTTGCGAGGTCTCGAGCGTCGCAATGATCTCGCGCCGTCGAAAGACGTGATCCCCGAGCGTCACGACATCGGCTCCGTAGTTGATGATCTTCTCGAAGATCGCCGGGGTGATGCCCGATCCGCCGGCCACGTTCTCCGCGTTGACGATGACGAAATCGATGCCGTGCCGAGGGATCAGGGTCGAAAGCCCCTCGCGAAGCACGCGCCGCCCGACGCCGCCGACCACGTCGCCCACACAGAGAATTTTCAGTTCCATCTCGATCCTTCGGAGCGCGTGCCGTCAAGGCGGTCGCTCCCATCGCGGCACCGGAATAATGACATGATTGTGGCACTATTGTGGGCGGCGCACTGTGCGAGTTGAACCGTCCCAAGGTGAAGCCCTATCGGGCGTGGGCCACCGCCCGCACCTCACGTAGAACCGTGACGCGGATTTCGCCGGGATAGGTCATCTGCTCCTCGATCTGTTTGGCGACGTCGCGGGCAATCTTGGCGGCCACGGAATCGTCCACGCGCTTCGCATCGACAATGACGCGAATCTCTCGACCCGCCTGAATGGCGAACGCTTCCTTGACGCCGGCCGGTTCCTTGGCGATGTCTTCGAGTTGCTGGAGCCGTTGGACGTAGCGCTCCAGGGACTCGCGCCGCCCGCCCGGACGCGATGCGCTGATCGCATCGGCGGCCATCACGATCGGCGTGTACGGACTGGTCGAGGGGATGTCGCCGTGGTGCCCTTCGATGGCGTTGAGGACTTCCGGGCGTTCCTTAAAACGCTTGCAAAAATCAGCCCCGATCTTGGGGTGTCCGCCCTCGACCTCGTGGTCGATGGCCTTGCCGATGTCGTGCAGTAGCCCGCAACGGCGCGCCAGTCGACCGTCGAGCCCCAACTCGTCCGCGATGGCCTGACACAGGAACGCGACCTCGAGACTGTGCTTCAACACGTTCTGCCCATAGCTCGTCCGGTATCGCAGGCGCCCCAAGAGGTCAAGCTGCTTGCGGTGCAGTCCGCCGACGTTCGCCTCGAGCGCCGCCTTCTTACCGATTTCGAGCAGCTCTTCGTCGAGTTCCTTTCGGACCTGGGCGAGCAATTCCTCGATGCGCCCGGGATGGATGCGTCCGTCCTGAACGAGTCGTTCAAGCGCGCGGCGCGCAACCTCGCGCCGAACCGGATTGAACGCGCTGACCACCACGACACCGGGCGTGTCATCGACGATCACGTCCACGCCGGACGCCTTCTCGAAGGCTCGGATGTTTCGACCTTCCCGACCGATGACCCGCCCCTTCATTTCGTCGGAAGGAATATCGACCGTGGATACCGTACTTTCGCACGTGTGTTCCCCGGCGTAGCGCTGAATCGCCGTCAGGGTGATCTCACGCGATCGCTGGAGCGCCTCGTCCTTGGCGGCACTCACCGATTTGGCGATCAACTCGGCGCTCTCCTGGTCAAGATCCATTTTGAGATCTTCCAGGACGGTTCGTTTGGCCTCTTCGACGGACATGCCACTGATGGAAAGCAACCGTTGGCGTTGCTCGGCCACCAGGTCCGTGGCCTCTTCTTCGCGCTTGGCGACCGCGTCGGTACGGCCGGCGAGTTTGGTTTGCGCCTGCTCGAGGTTCCGCTCCTTCGTGACAAGCGTATCGAGCTTGCCTTCAAGGTTGTCTTCGCGCTTGGCGACTCGCTTCTCGACTTGCTTGAGTTCCGCCCGCATCTCGGCCGACTCTTTGCGAAGCTTCTCCTCGCCCTTGAGGTATTCCGCCTTGGCATCGACCTCGGCCGTCTTGCGGACGACTTCGGCTCCGGACTGGGCGTCGGCGGCGATCTTCTCGGCCTTCTCGGTGGCCAGTTTCAACCGCGAGCGCGATATCAAACTTGTAAGCAGGTAGCTAGCCAGCAACGTGACAACCGATGAAATTGCGCCCGTCGTCAGGACCCAGAGTAGCAAGTTGCCAGTTTCTGGGAGGGGGTTTGTATTCATATCAACCAGACGATCTATGCAAGACCCCGCAAGGGGATGGTCCCGATTCCGCTGATGCGCCAGGCGCTGCGGCGCTCAGCCGGGCCTGGTGCGCGCGCCAGTTTTCAAGGGCTTGGGAAATCTTGATCGCGGAGAGGGTGCGGACTCAGGGCGATGACATGCCCATTGCCCCGATCGGACCGGGCCGGGAACCGCAAGACGAGGGGTGAAACAGCGTTGACAATCTGGGCGCTAGGTTGGCAGATGCTCCCCTACGCGCAGAATCGTGTGTAGACCGTCCATTTCACCTTGACCCAACAGGCATTGCCATCCAAAACAGCCAGCGGAACCCGACACGACCGAGCCAGACGCGTGCCTGGTTCGGTTTCGGTCGCTGGAGCTTTCAGACGGACAACGCAATGATAACCTCGAATCGATGAGGAACCCGGTAATCGGGGTCGATCCATTCAGATCGACGAGTCCTTCCCCTGGCCCCGAGAGCCCCATCGTCAGACAGGAACCCCGCCACGGTAATCGCGAACAAGAATCCCCGGGAAAACCCAGGGTAGATCGACGCGGTGTCGTCTCCTCAGCAGAATCAATAATGAGTCAATGGCCCGACCACAGCCGAGCACGATGTTCCGATAAAGCGGCAGTTTACACCTGCCCCTGTCCATAATATAGGTATCGGTCGAACCTTGTCAAGGAGCGATTCGGAAACCAGGCAAGAGACTCGACCGCAAGCATCGCGGCCCCGTGGTCCCGGATGCCCAAGCCCTAACGTCACCGGCACGTCAATTCCTGTCGTCGAACCGATCCGATCGCTCGAAATCGCAGTATAATCCTCGTCCCCGGAATCATGTGGCCGGCGGGGGTCCGTGGGACCGATCGTTTCCGGGGTGTTCCAACTGTAGGATCAGCGATGAGAAAACGACTCAGGCAGAGCGTACTTCTACTACTTTTCGCGGCGTTGGTCGGGTCGAGCCCCGCGTCCGGCCAGGGGCGGCGAAGCGCCAAGGGTAAGGTCGATCTGCTGTCCAGCGTTGGAGCGGTGGTTCCCGGCAAGCCCTTCGACGTCGCCCTGCGGTTCGAGTTGGCCGACGGCTGGCACATCTACTGGGAGAACAGCGGCGACAGCGGACAGCCGCCCAAGGTCACCTGGAACCTGCCGGACGGTTTCTCAGCTGGCGACCTGAGATTCCCCATCCCCAAGCGTCACGTTTCGGGCGGAGACATCGTCACCAACATCTTGGAGGGGCGCCCCGCGCTTTTGGTCGAGCTGACACCGCCCGACGCGATCTCGGCCGCCAAGGTGACGCTGGCCGCTCATGTGCGATACCTGATCTGCAACAAGAACTGCCTGATCGAGCAAGCGGACGTTTCGGTCGAGCTTCCCGTGGCGACGGCGGACCCGGCACCGGCCAACGAGGCCGTCTTCCGTAGGGCAACGCGGGCTCTACCCAAGGCATCGAGCAAGTACCTGACGGTGACGGCCGCCACCGAGCCGGCCTTGCTGTCGGCCGGGACGAAGTTCGACGTGCTCGTGAACATTGACATCAAACGCGGGTTCCACATCCAATCAGACAAGCCGCTCAACCCTGCCTTCATCAAGAGCGAGGTGTTCATCGGGCAGACAGACGAGGTGTACTTCGAGGCGCCCGTTTTCCCGCCGCCGAAGTTTCGAACCGTCAAGGTTGTCGGCAAGGTCAGCGAATTCGCAGGGCGAATCACGGTGCGCGTCCCCGGCGAGGTGGACGCCGAGGCCGGCGCCGGCACGTTCCCCATCGGCGGCATCTTCAGGTTCCAGGCATGCAACGACGGGGGAACCTGCTTCCCACCGACGGCCGTGGCTTTCGCCTCCGCAAGCGGCAATGGGCAACCGACCAAGATCGGCGCGGCCACCGAGGAACCCTCTCCCGGCGCACAGCAGGCGGGACAACCCAAACTTGAGACCACCGAAACCGACAACGCCGCTGTTCCGGCCGAGCCGGTAGTGCCCGCGATCGCCGGTGAGGCCGAGGGGTTCGAGCTGGAGAAGTTCCTGCGGACGCTGGGTCTCCCGGGGTTACTAATCGGCTGCTTCCTGTACGGGCTGTTCATCAATGCCACGCCCTGTGTGCTGCCGCTCTTGTCCATCAAGGTTCTGGGATTTGTTCAGCAGGCGCACGACTCGCGCGGGCGCACCATGCTGTTGGGTGCTGCCTTCGGAACCGGCGTCATTATTTTCTTCGTGGTGCTCGGGTTTCTCGCCGCCGCCGGCACGAACATCCTTCATTACCCGGCCGCCGTCATTGCGCTGTGCGCTGTGATCCTGGCGCTCTCGCTGAGCATGCTGGGCGTTTTCACGCTGCAGGTCCCCACGTCGGCCGTCAATCTGGATGCGAACATCCAGCAAGAAGGTGTCCTCGCCTCGTTCTCGAAGGGGGCGCTCGCCCCAGTGCTCGGCTTCGCCTGCACCGGTCCCTTGATGGTGGGCATCTTCGGATGGGCGACGCAGCAGCCGCGGGAGATCGCTCTTCTTGCGTTCCTCGTCACCGGGATCGGGATGGCGTCGCCCTATATGTTGTTCGGCGCCTTTCCGAGTTGGTTGAGCTTCCTGCCCAGGCCGGGCAACTGGATGATTACCTTCGAGCGACTCATGGGGTTTCTCATGCTGTTGATGGTGGTCTGGCTGCTCAACCCGGTCGCCAGTCGGCTTGGCGGTGAGGGACTGCTTTGGACGGTGGGGTTCTTCGTCTTCGTCGGACTGGCCTGCTGGGTGCTCGGGCGGATTGACATATCCATGTCACAGGCGCGCCGATTCCGCTTCCGGGCCGTTGCCGTAGGTTTGGTGGTCGGTCCGGCCTTCTTCGTCTACGGATGGCAGATGCCCATTGGCGAGGCGATCGTGCAGCAGCGGGAGCTGCTTGCCGGTGCGAGTACGTCCCATGCGCCGATTGAATGGAAGACCTGGTCCCAGGAAGCGGTGGAGGCGTCGGTTCGCGCCGGCAACACCGTGTTCGTGGACGTGACGGCCGACTACTGCACCAATTGCAAGATCAACAAAGGTGTCGCGACTTATCAGGCGAAAACGATCGAGAGAATCGAAGCCCTCGGGATCGTGGCTTTTCAGGCCGATTTTTCCGGCGGGGATGAAGACATCTTCGAGCAGTTGCTCCAAAAACATGGACAGGTCGGTCCCCCGTTGAACCTCGTGTATCCCGCCGGCCGCCTGGACGACCCCATTGTCTTACCAACGATGTTTGACTTGGATCAACTCTTGGCTGCGCTCGAGAAGGCCGGCCCGTCCCGCGGCCACCCGGTCGCGCGGCGAGGTTCGTAGGACGGGCTATTGCCCGCCGTTCGACCGAAACGAGCGATTCAATGATCTATCTCGCTATGAAGAACATCATGACCCTGCGCATCGGCAATGCGTGAATCCGCCGTATGGAACACGCTCTGAGCAGCACGCTTCCACTTGTGCCGACATCCGCGCGGGCTGAACCCGCGGCTCGGGACGAGGTATAGTCGTATGATTTGCGAAACTTCGTACGAGACTAGTTTGACTTGAGGTTACTCAGCAACTCGCTAAGCGAAACGGTGGCGATGCCGGTGGCCGTGTCGCAGATGCCATAGGGGATAAACAGCGTGTCCTCATGTACCATGGCCCCGCACGAGTAGACCACGTTCGGCACGTAGCCGTCGCGCTCCTCTTCCGTTGGAACCAGAATCGGATCCTTCATGTGGCCGATCACCTTCGACGGATCCTCGAGGTCGAGCAGCAATGCCCCGATCCAATACTCCCGCATCGGACCCACCCCATGGGTCAGCAGCAACCAGCCGTCCTCCGTCTCGATGGGTGAGCCGCAGTTGCCGATCTGGACGAACTCCCAGGTGTGGGTCGGGCTCTGGATCTTCTGGGCCTCGTTCCAGAAGTGAATGTCGTCGGAGCGCAACACCCAGAGATTTTCACCGTCGATCCGTGAGACCATCACGTACCGGTCGCCGATTTTCCGCGGAAACAATGCCATGCCCTTGTTGGCTGCGCAGCGTCCGTTAAGCGGGCTGATTCTGAAATACAGGAAGTCCGTCGTTTCGATAAGCTGTGGAAGCGAGCGCACACCGTTGTACGCGGTGCATGTGGCATAGTAGCCCAGGTGCCCGTCCGGCCCGACGAATCGTACGAACCGGGCGTCCTCAATGCCGCGGCTCTCGTTCTCGGTCACCGGGAAAATCACCCTTTCGGAAAGATCCGAATCCTCGGGGAACTCGATATGATAGCTCGAATGCGCAAGCCACAGCATCGCCTCGGCCATCTGGTGGAAGCCGTCGAGGTCACGACATTTCTTCAGCGCCGCACCCAGTACGGTTTCGAGTTGGTCAATGGTGAAGTCGTCGGGTAGCTCGGCGAGGACACGGTCGGCCAGCGGGCGGTAGGCCCCCATCTCGTTGAGCTTCAGGAAGAATCGGACCTTGTCGTGGACGTGTTCATCGACGGGGTGTCCGGGGGCAGCGTGCGGCGGTATCGCATCGATGGAAATATCCTGATCGGGACCGATCGTACCGCTGCGAAACTCGATGGAGGAAATGTGCCCCTCGCCGCACGCGCGGAGACTCATCAGGAAACGGACCCGCCCGTCCGCCACCCCGTTTTGATCCGGGTGCGGCACCATGGACGGATTGAACAGCGCGACCGATTCCAGCGAGTACTCGCTGGTGAAGTAGGCACCGATGAGCCAGCGGCGTTCGTGCGAGCCCGGCGTCCGTCCGTTGAGCTGGCCCGAGACGGTTCCATAATGCCTCTCGAAGACGTTGCTGATGTCCTTGTGGCGGGAAGAGTAGCGAGACAACACCCGGTCGAGGACAACCGCGGCGTCTTTTTTCTTCAAAGAGAGAACACGGTTGAGGATGGCGTTGACCCGTCCCTCTCCCGCGGGGATAAAAGAGCGCGCGATGACACGTTTGCTGTCCGCGTTGAGGCGTACGGGCGTTCGGTTGACCGTCAGGTCGATGGCCATGATCGATTCCGTGAGAGTCCCGTGCGAGGACTGTGTTCGCCCCGGCGGCGTCGATATCTTTTTCGCAACGGATCAGGCGGACATGGGCGAACCAACCGGCGCGATCGCCGGGTTGGTGGGCGGCCCATACCCTGCCTCTCACGTGAAGCATAAGATACGACGCCGAACGGTTCCTGGCGGCGAAAATTATAGGGTGCGATGCGGCGTTCGCACGCTTTTTTTGGGAGAAAAACAGGGGCCGATAATGTCGGCCGATCGCGTCGCGCCGTGGGATTCTCCTACGGGTGCAGGGCGCAAAAACTGCCGAATGCCCGTATCGCTCACTCACGGTGACACCTTGCGGCACGCTGTCGAGCGGATGGTCCGTCTGAGCCCGAACGCCGCGACTCGACTTGAGTGCTATGGTGTTGGCACTGATGCCCCGAACACAAGGACGTTGAAGCATGAACCGCCCCATCGTTACACGATTCGAAGGCAACCCGATCCTCACCCCCAAAGACGTGCCGTATCCCGTCGAGACCGTCCACAACGCCGGCGTGACCAAACACGACGGGCGCTACATCATGTTGTTCCGCGCCCATCGAGACAACGGTCGCAGCATCCTGGGACTGGCGGACAGTGACGACGGGTTTCATTTCGTTGCACGCCCGAAACCGTTCATCGTCCCCGCGGCAGACGGCCCGTTTGCCGAGTACGAAGCGTTCGGCGTGGAAGATCCCCGAATCTGTGCGATCGACGGAGCCTATCTGATCACCTACAGCGCGTACTCCAAACACGGCGTGCGCATCGGGCTCGCGCGGACGCACGATTTTCTTTCCATCGAGCGCGTGGCGCTGATATCTCAGCCCGACATGCGCAACGTGGTCCTGTTTCCGGAACGGTTCGAGGGACGCTACGCCCGGTTGGATCGACCGCACAGCGAGATATCACCCTGGTCCATCTGCATCAGCTACTCGCCCGACCTGATTCACTGGGGCGACTCGCGCGTCGTGATGAAGCCGGTCGGCTACCACTGGGACGAGATGAAAATCGGACCCGGCGCCACGCCGATCCGTACACCCCAAGGTTGGGTGCATATCTACCACGGCGTGTTTCCAACCATGGACGGCTGCGTCTACCGGCTGGGCGTAGCCTTGCACGACCTTGTTGACCCGTCCAAGGTGCACGGTGTGTGCGACCGGTGGATCCTGCAACCGGAGGATCCCTGGGAGGTGACCGGCTACGTCCACAACGTTGTCTTCACCTGTGGCGCCGTGCCCGAAGACGACGGCACGGTCAAAATCTATTGGGGAGCGGCCGACAAGGTCATGTGTGCAGGAACGGCCTCTCTCGACGATCTGGTGAAACTGTGTCTGGAGGATGGCCGGCCGCCCATGTAGCCGGGCGACGGGACCGGGTGCGTTCCGGCAGAACGGGGGCATCACACGTTGGGCGGCATCAACGTAGGGCAGGTGGTTCTCCCGGCCATGCCGGGGGGTTCACCTGCCTCGCCGCATAACAGGTCAACGTTCGGCTTACGCGGAACAACGACCTGCCGTACGTTCTTGAAGGTCGCCGAGTCCGTCCTGCACCTGGCAGAACGCGCGCTGGCCGGAAGGCTTGACGGACCGCGGCCGCGGTGATTCAATTCCGAGCCCAAAGCACCGCTAGCTCAGTTGGCAGAGCAGCTGACTCTTAATCAGCGGGTCCGGGGTTCGAGTCCCTGGCGGTGCAGTGCCGTAAGCCGTTGTGTCGTCGATACTTACCGAACGGCCGGCTTCCTCGCAAGCCTAGAAATCACGCGGATTTCCCGTTTCGGCGTCATTTCCGCGTCAGTTTCTAGCGGGTTGTGAGCGTGTAGTGGGTCTGAGATCACCACTGACACGCTCCCAAGCCCGGATCATGGCGGGGTTTGCGCAGGCAACGCCGTGCTTACGCATCGCAGGAGGAGGTACACGTTACGCGCCGCACAGCGGCGGACGAGAGCAGGCGACACTTGCCGAAACGATGGCGAGTGCGATGCAATAGTCCGAGCGAATGTTCTACGACGCCGGCGTGCGTCGAGGCGGTGCTGGAGACAAGGGCAAGCTTTGTCATGTCGTCTTCGAGGCGCCGATTCTAACCTGCCCGGTGACAGCGACTACGCAAGATGAGAACGACCGATCAGTCGTCGAGCTGCCTGAGGTGCTCTTCCGTCATGCCGACGCGGCCCTGAAGCATCCTGTCCCAGCGATCAAGACATTGCTCTTGCAGCGCGTTGTCACCGGAGCCGTAAGCGATTTCATAGATCCGGATCAAGAGCGTGGACAATTCATTCCCAGCGAACGCGTTTCGTTCGCGTATGTCACGGGTCTGCTCAGCAAACGGCCCTGACATGACGTCTGCAGCGTTCAATATGACCTGGGAGTAGCTCGCGAGCTTTCCGGAGTACTCTGTCAGTGGGTGTAGCATATTGTCCGGGACATCAAGAAACGCGGCCGATTTGACGAACCCGGATGCCAACTCAACCGTCGAGCTGATCGAAAAGATCTCCCGTTGTCTGAACACGCTCGCTGCTCGCGAGCGAACATCGCGTTCCGAGTCGTTGAACATTCCGAGCAAAATACGGACGCTAGCGTCAATGGCGCTCTTGTCGGCCAAGTACTCACTAGCCGCAATCGTGACTCCGAGGCGCTGTGCTTTGGATCCCGTACGACATTCCCTTACCAGATCGGCAAAGCGCCGCGTATCGAGCCAACATGCGCAGGCCCATGCCGCTCCGGATTCCGCGACAGCATCGACGGTTGATTTGGCCATACGCTCGATGATCGGCGCGAACTGGTTAAGGTGTGTGGCCCGCGCGAGGAGGATTAGCCTGCTCAACCAGTGGCTCTCAAGCACGCGGTCGTCCTCGTGATCGCATGCCGCGATGGCTATTCGAACCGCCAATTCCTTGTCGTGCTCCATTGTAGCGAGAGAGGCGCCCAACGCTTCATATCGAACGGACGGATGTGGATCGGCGAGAAGGCGCTCCACTGCGGGGACGATCCGCCCTGACGCATCGGGTCTTACCCACAGCAAGCGCGTAAGAGCCTTGGCGACACAGCCTCGAACGCAGTTGAGTGCACTCTGGCCCACATCTTGCTTAGATTCACTATCAGGACCAATACGAGTAAGGACTGCAAATACACCGGGCGCCGGGTCCGCGTGGTCGACGTAGCTCAGAATCCGGTGGACCATGTCATCAGACCATCGAGCCTCGGGGCGCGAGTCGACGAGCCGACAGACTGTCATCGCATAGGCTGCATCGTTGCATTCGCCGATGTGCGCGATGATTGCCTCAAGTTCCTCCGTTCTGACAGGCTCAAGGGAGGGATTCTTGTGTGACTCACCCAGTGCGTTCAAGATTGACGCGAAGTATCTCGGATCTGAGTTACGTGGAATCCTGAGCGCCAGCGCAGCAAACCGCCTAGGGGCTCGCTTGGACGTACTTCCGAGGGCTTCCGTGAAGTGGCGAACGGAAGCCTCGCCCACCATTCCGGAACTGTGCTCTCGCCAACGCCGAGCCTCGTGCTCCGGCCACTTACCGCTGATGATTCGGAGCCACTCACCATCACTTACGAACATCAACTTGTCCGGGGGAATCGGTGATACGACCCTGCCGACGGTTGGCACGCCGCAAGTCCGTTGTTCTTTCGCCGAATCGCCAAACTTCACCAGCCAGGCTGACGCAACTAACCTTGCGCGATCCGACATGCGGGCAACAGGCAACGCCGCTAATAGCACGTTTTGAGCACGCCCCCAATCGTTTCGCCCGACCCTGTTTTTTCGCAGATTGTCGAGTTGCAACTCCACACTCCTGCGCTCCCAGTGGTCGTGATACGTTAGGATGGCTTGTTCTAGGCACCTAAACACAGTTTCTGAACAGTGGGGAGCGAACCGCACGATGAGAGCTCTGGCAGGCTCCCAGTAAGACTCATGAGTCCCGTCGCCGAGGCGAAATCGTGACGGCCGGGCGTACAACCAGGTCAAGGCGACATCAGCCAATCCGTGATCGCCGCACGCCAGCCCTCTTGCGATCGCGCGTTCGAGCCCGCGCATCTTTCGAGCGGGGCAGGTGTGCAGTAACGTTGCGACTTGGTCGGGATCCTGGAGAGCAAGTCCTTCGATTGACGCAACCAGGAGCCGTTCGACGAAATCGCACGCCGCAACGAGTGCAAAACCGAGACTCCAATCGCGTTTGGCGAAGTCCTCCACTGTACGATTCCCGCGGTTTGCGAGCCGATGCAAGGTCGATATCAGACGCAGCGCATCCGAGAAGGTGCGGCAGGCACCGTGCGAATTACAGCGGACCACGGCGAGAACTTTAGGGTCCAAGACGTCGTCTCGGAGTTGCCATCGGGGTGCCTTGGCACCTTCTGGTCCTCGCATGTAGTGCCGTATTCGGTTGATCCACGCCTCAATGACTGCAGCGAGCACAGGGACGAGCTGGATCGGGCGACGTTCCGCTATTCGATCGAGGTAGACGTCGTCGAACCGCCATTCTCCGGCGCGGACGCGCTCAAGCCTGTACACGCTCATCCCGGGCGAATCGTCGGAGGGATCGATCAAAAAGACCGCCTCAAGCCGGCTAGGCCACGGCCCACCCGCGCTCCAATACGGAGCGAGTAACTCATCAACCTGCTCGCCCCGATGTGACGCGATAGGACGTAACGAGCTTAGCAGCATCTGTGCCGCCTTTTCATCCGTCCATGTCGAGAGCCACCGAGCGAGGTGACCAGCACGATGCAACGCGTCAAACCAGGGGATCTTGGACCAGAGGACTGCGGCTTGGATATGCTCCCACCACGTCGGATTTTCGGCCAGCTCGGCAACCAGTCGCACCTCGTGGTCCAAGGGGGGAGCCGACTGGCTGAGAAGCCCAAGTACCAAATGCTTGAGATGGAACCTGACGCCGGAATCGAGAAGTATCGTGCGCAGTAGTTTCTCATGCAGTGTCGGGTCCGCGTCGCGGAGTAGGGTCAGGAGTTGACGAAGCTGATCGCGACGAAACAGCGATTGGTTGGACTTCAACCATTGCGCTGGATCATCATCGCCTCGCAGTGCCCTGGCTAGCACCTGTTCGGCAACGAGGTGGTCGAAGTAGCCTTGATGCGCAAAAGTCAGCTTTGCATCGTCCCGTTTGACCAGTCCAAGAGAGCATAGTGCATTGACCGCGCGGTTGTGATCGGGAACCAACGACTCGGGTGCGTCAAGGCGACCTTGTGACTCCATGAAGTTTACAAGCTGTGTGATGACGTAATTCAACTCCGACACTGATACGTCGTGGTCTCGCGACGCTTCTATCCGGCGGAGTTTCAACACCTCGCGCATCAGCTGTGTTGCGTTCGTGAACTGGCTCGGCGCGCGGCCGGCAGTCGCGAGGTTCCACCATAGCGCCAACGACGCGGGCTGGCGCAATAGCTTCCTTTGGCGATCCGGAAGGGACGCGAACTTCGTGGCATGTTGATCGAGCAGGTCTGCGACCGCGTGCTCCGGGAGATCCCCGATCTTTAGTTCAACAGCAAGATTGGACGGCTGACCTTGAAGACGTCGTTTCCATGCTGCGATGTTCGGGTCATTCTCCAGATCAAATGTCCGACAGGCCACGATGACAGTGGTACAAGGATCGGCGATAGCTTCGTCGATTATTGCCGCACACGCTTCCCATGCCTGGCTTGAGTGGATACTGGTTAGACGCAGGGCGTCCAGCTGATCGAGGAGTAAGACCGCGTGTCGGCTACCGGCTAATCCGCGCAGGCTTAACGCTGGCGACGCCGGCAAACCCAGTTTCGATTGGGCGAAGGAACGTGGTGTACCCTCCGGTCTTCGAACATGAAGCTGAATTGGAAGGCACGGGACTCCGGCAGCATCAAGCGCCTTGAAGACCTGTTGAACTACGACCGACTTCCCCGAGCCCGCCTGCCCGTGAACAAAGATCAGGCGCGGAGGATGTGAGCCTGTAATGTACGTGGTCAATTCGACTGTTTCTGGTCTTGGAATCGGCACGTCGGCAATCAAATTGTCAGCGATCGCTGCGTCGAAGCGATCTTGCAGCTGTTTGATTGCAGCTGGCAGTGCCGGATCACCCGCCAGGTTGCGAAATGGGAAGCCTCGTTTTTCCAGCCTTCTGCGGAGCTCATCGGCATGCAAGGTTCTGCCGAGGTTCGCGTCAAGAAGGTCACCGATGGCCGCGACCGCTGTGGCTGGGGTCCCGTCCATTACGAGGCCGGCCGCGAACTCAACCTGCTTGCGTTCCCACTTTGACCTCTCCTGGACCAGGAACTCCATGCGTTGCAACAGACGGAAAGCACGTGTAACGTCGGCCGTGGCTTCGGGGTCGAGATCCCATGCAAGCATCAACTCCTCGAACCCCTTCTCACGCTTCTTGTTTTTACAAACGAGGTCGCGGTAGAAAACGTCCGGATCGTCGTCTGCGCGGTGGCTCTGCTCCGCCAAGTCTCGCAGGTAACGAACGCCGCACGACGAGACGAAACGGTATTCCGTGTCTGTCCTTCGCTCAAGCTGCCCACGCGCATGTTGTAGAACGCCTTCCTCGCGCAGATCCGCGATGGACCAATACTCCTTGCTGCGGTTCTGTCGCTTGAGCTGGTGTCCGATCCGCCGTCCATCGGTGGTCTCGATCCAGAGGTCAATGCCGTTCTCGTCTTCTCCGAGCGGCTCCCAGAGCAGCGACTGAGATTGACCCTCGACAACCAGAAGGGCGTGGCGCACGGCCCAGAGGCGCTCGTACGTGTCCCCGAGTTTTGATGCTCGCCCGCCGCGTTCCATGCTGATCGAGGCACCTCCACTTGTCCGAGAGGGGTTCACACAATCCGATACACTTGATTGTAGCCGCTATCGGCTTCGCCTCAATAAACGGGAAAGCGGACGTGGTCAAAGGCCGTCGCTGGAGTCAGAAGCCGGTCGTTCGTCCCCGTTTCCGCTTCAGCGTTCCCGGTGGATCCAGGTGTGGGCCACGTCGGCGAACTTGCCCGGTCTGCGGTCTGGTGTGGAGTGCGTGGGTCTCTCTGCGCGCTACCGCCAGGGGCATCGGTACGGTTTGGCTGTGCTAGTGAGTGGGAGCCAGGGCTGGACAACGAAGGCAAGGAAAAACGAAGTCGGAAACGGGCGCCCACATCAATTGTTCAGCGTAGCCGCGAGAGAACTCTAGCCAACATGAGCCGATTGCTCCGCGCTTGCGAGGCCACGGGAAGAATGGACTTGTCTCCCACCGTACATCCATACGAAGAGGTTCGCCGCGCCCTTGGCACGTCAGAATCGACCCGCGTAACGACAGGTGGCGGGTTCGGCGACGTACGTTTTTGAATCACGAGCTGGGATCGACACGAACGCGGGGTTCTTCGCGGGGTCGGAAATCCATCACGCCAAGCACGTAAGGCTTTCGGGCAAAGTTCGCTATGGATTATATTGATTCCCCGTCAACTGCGTGCACTCGGCCGACATCGATCCTCCAGCATTTCGCCGCTCGTGGTCCAGGACGCTTTAGACCAGCATCTTGGACGATACTACCGTACTCCCAGCGACGGCGTTGGTATGTCTACTGAACCTCCGGGGGCATCCCGGTGTCCTTAGAAGGGGAACCTCTCGCACCCGAGCCCCCCGAAAGGAACGGCTCCGTTGTACAGCGTGTCTTCACCATAACCTCAACTCACTTTCAGAGCCTGCGACAGCATGATTCGAACATGTGTCCCGGCTCGGCTCTCGGGGTCAGAACCTCCGAGACTAGGCGCATGGAAGCTATTCCAGGCCATCAAACGACCTTTTCTGCCGGATGAGTGGTATGGGCCCGGGATCGAAGAACGCACCTTTCTGCGTAGTCTCTGCGAGATTCATGTGGTTTACATAGGTGGCGCTTACGCAGACTACACAAGCCACCATACGACCTCGCCCGGAGCCGGGCCGCGGCCTGACGTCAGTAGCTAATCTGCGCGCCCCCGCCGTGGCTCTCGCTGTTGCCGGCCGTTGGCGATGCGGCAGAGTGCCTCGGCGTCAGCGAGGACACCCTCCGCCGAGGGGACAGCGCGGGCAGAGTGGCGGTCCGCCGCCACCTCGTCAACCGGTATCGGCTCTACGTACGGATGGAGCATGATGCCCTGCTCGGCCAGGTTGACGAGATTGGGATCGAACAGTAAAAGCGACGCAGAAGCGGAGGATTTGCGCATGAGGCTGGTTCGTGTGGGTATCAGGAACTTCAGGTGCTACAGGGATGAGTTGTCCATTGACATCGGAAATACCACTGCCTTGATCGGCAAAAACGATGCAGGGAAGTCGACAATCATGGACGCCCTTGACATCTTCTTTGAGAATTCGAAGCTGGACGCCGATGACGCCAACAAGGACGGCGATAAGAAGGACGTCCGAATCATCTGCGAGTTCGCCGATCTTCCAACAACCATCGTCCTGGACGCGAGGAACTCAACGACCCTTCAGGACGAACATCTCCTGAACCAGAACGGGCGCCTTGAGATTCACAAGGTTTATGATGGGAGCCTGAAAACACCCAGACTGAAGGGCACATTCGCAAAGGCGGTCCACCCGACGGCCGCAGGGGTGGGCGATCTCCTCACGCTTAAGAACGCCGATCTAAAAGAGCGTGCTCAAGAACGCAACGTCAATACTCCTCAAGTAGACAATCGTGTAAACGCAGAGCTGCGACGCGCGATTTGGAATTCGACCGACGACCTGAAGCTCGAACCTGGAGAAATCCCCCTTGATGCCGAAGAGGCCAAGAAGATTTGGGATCAGCTGAAGAACGAGCTGCCGGCGTTTTCGCTCTTTAAGTCCGACCGCCAGAGCACGGATCAGGACGGCGAGGCCCAAGACCCGATGAAAGCGGCCGTCGAGGAAGCTCTGAAATCCAAGGAAGCCGAACTTGCCGCCATCACGGATCACGTGCGGCAAGAGGTGGAAGCGATTGCTCAAGAGACCGTCGAAAAGATTCGCGAAATGGATCCAACGCTTGCGAGCGAACTGAAGCCGCGGTTCAGCCCGCCATCCTGGAAGAATGTCTTCAAGATAAGCCTCACGGACGAAGACGATGTTCCAATGAACAAGCGAGGCAGTGGCGTCCGGCGGCTCATCCTTCTGAACTTTTTCCGGGCCAAGGCAGAGCAGAAGGCATCGGCAGGGAATGCCCCGGGTGTCATCTACGCGGTGGAGGAACCGGAAACAAGCCAACACCCGAACAACCAGAAAATGCTGATGGACGCCTTTGCCGATTTGGCGGACGATCCGAACCGTCAGGTTCTCCTTTCCACCCATGTCCCGATGCTGGCGCGAACGCTACCAGCGGACTCGCTGAGGTACATCGAGGTCAGGGACAACGGCAGCCGCGTCATCCATGCCGGGGGAGACAAGACACTGGTGCTCGTCGCTAAGGCGTTGGGTGTTCTTCCCGATCATGACGTAGGCCTATTCATCGCCGTCGAAGGTCGAAATGACATCAACTTCTTGCGCGGCATGTCGGGAATTCTTCATGCTGCTGATGCCAGTGTGCCTGACCTCTACGACCTCGAAAGCAAAGGCCGAATCATCTTCTTCCCGATGGGGGGAGCAAACTTGGCTCTGTGGGCATCGAGGACAAGTCGCTTGAACATTCCCGAGTTTTGCATCCAAGACAGCGATACGAAGACAGCGGGGGCAACCTCGCCGTACCAAGCTAACGTGGACCAGGTAGACCAGGAACCAAACTGCACGGCCATCCTGACGCAAAAGCGGGAAATGGAGAATTATCTGCATCCCGAGGCAATCAAAGAGGCTCGGGCGGATGTGGAGATTCAGTTCGGCGATTGGGATGACGTTCCCGAACTAGCGGCCAAAGCTGTGCATGGGGCGAGTGATGCTGACAACGCTTGGGACGAGCTCTCTGAGGAAAAAAAAGGGAAGAAAGTCTCGCAGGCCAAGAAGTGGCTGAACACGGAGGCCGTCGCCAAAATGACGCCAGAGCGCCTCGCCGAGCGCGACGCAGGCGGGGAAGTAAGAGGTTGGCTCGCGAAGATGGCGGAGCTGATGGACGGTGCAACCTAGACCGAAATGAGCCGCGCGTCTAACCAGCATGAACCGATCGCTCTTCATGCCGCCCCGTCGCCTCAACTGCCGTCCCCAACACCGCATCAACGACCCACCGCGCCTTGTCCGCCATCGAGTCGTCCACCGTCAAGTAGAACTCGGCGGTCGTCGAAATGTCCGAGTGGCCGAGGAGCTGCTTCACGACGTGCATCGGGAGATGCGCCGCCCAGTTCGTGCCGCACGACTTGCGTAGGGCGTGGATTGTTAGCTTCTCGTGGCCGTCGATTCCGGCACGGCGGGCGTGGACGCGCAGATCACGAATCAGATTGTTGGCGAGATAGTCGCTTTAACACGCCAATCCTTGCTCTTGATGACGCCGCCAGCGCTCAAGCACGCGTTGGTAGCGCTCAGGCGTGAGCAAGATGAGCGGCGCCGCCCCTCAGGCCCGACATGGAGCCACTCGGTCACGATCGAAAGGGCGTGCCTCGGGACCTTGCCATCGAGCCCAGCGCCAAGCCTTTGGTGTCGTACTTCGAGAGCGCATCGGAGTTCTTAGGCACTTTGTTAGGAGGTCGCCTGAGAATAGGCGCGTAGAAGCCATCCCGGGCCATCTGAGCGCCTTTTCTGCCGTATGAGTCGTATGGGGACCCCAGATCGAAGAACGCGTGCCCGTGCGTCATTTCTGTGAAATATGCGTACCCTACGTAGTTGGCGCCTGCGATATTCACCTCAAGACCAATCCCGGGAAGGGAGTCCGACCTGACGTTTCCGCTCGAACAAGAAAAGCCGAGAAATCTCGATTTTTCGCGCACGGCTGGAGCTCAGGAGCCATCAATAACGTAGTGGCCTGCTTCCCCCTCTAGGAGGAGGTGCGCGGGTTCCCTGGCTGCGGCTTTGATGAGGGTCGCGCACTTCCTCCGGCTTTGGCGATGGGCGAATCAGCCACAGAGGCTGATGGCACTCGGAATCCGTTAGCGATTCCGCCCCCGATGCGGCCGCGGCAAGATTGGCACGATGGACCGGCCAAGCAGGCACGAATCGCTGCCGCGAATCCATAACCAGTACCAAACCGGGCGTCCAAGGCCGCTGGGCCGGCGAAGTTGCCCTTCCCTTTCGCCGGACGACTTGCTAGAAGATGTGGGAGTTCGCTCGCCATGTCGACAAGAACGCTAACGCACGCTTGTTTCGAGTGTTAGCGGATTGCGCACGAACTGTGTATCGACAGCTCGACCGTCGGTCGATACGAGCGGCTGTCCGGTTCGCGGCGGCGAAATCAGCCAAACCGACCCACCGTTGACCTACGACCTAATTGTGGTCAAGCTGCCCTGAAGGCGGTACACTTCTCGGGAGCCGATCATCGAATGCCGCTCGAGGCGAGGTGGCGTCGGTCGAGTTCGGTACGCCTGGCGGGGTGAAAACGCCGAGAGCAGCGCGGGATCAGGATGAGCGGAGTTGAGCGAGTAACTCGATTTCAGGCAGCGTATATAGCCCATCTGAACCGTGCCATCGCCGGGATGCCCCTTCATCACCATGAAACTCTCCGCAGCGTGCTGACTCATCCCGGCCTTGTGGAGCAGGTCGGCGCCGTTCTCGCAAAGAAATCCGCGCAAACAGAGGCGGATGGTGAGTATCACAACGCGATCATCGGTCGTCCGACGAGCGGATCAGCGGCGAACTTCACCGTTTTCGAGATCGGATGCACACCATCGGCGTCCCACTTTGAGGAGCACTGGGGCCAGCTCGGTTACGACTCCTACCAGGACTATGTGGCCGGCATATTATACAACGACGGTAAGGGTCTTGATCTTTACAAGCTGACAACAGGACAGCCGGTTCCGGAGGAGATGTCACCAGATTTCGTTGATCAGTTCATTATTGGGCATGTCTTGTGCGACCTCGAGAGCAACACACTGTTGATGTCGCTACTATGGATGCTAGCGGACGGGCGGTTGGCGATATTTCCGCCGGAACTCCTTGGCGGGATGATCATTTCACGCGACGATATACAAGCACAGCGTTGCGAGAGACTTCTTCACCAGATCATCGTCAAGGCAGACAAGGCAGGAGGTCTTTCAAGAATTCAAGGTCGCATTGCCTTCGCTGTTGACGGCTACAATGACGACGACCGAGAGCTGTTCGAGATTCCAGAAGTCAAGACGTATTTCCGTAAGCTCGACAAGATTGCGCCCCACTTCCTGTTCTTCATTGCTAGCGAGGAGAACGGCGCATATGTTCGCCTCTTCGTTAAGATGTTCATCAATCCCGAGTTCTTCTCTTCGCCGGACCCCCCACGGAGTGTTGTCGATGAGTTCATCACGTTTATCCTCACTAGACTGAACTGTGTGGCAGACTATTGCGAGCAAAACGCAGAGCACGAAGAACATCCACTTGATCCTGTCATGACGATCCACCACACCTATCGTTCATGTGGATACCTGATTGACAGAGGCGAGGCACAAGCCGTTCTTGACGCTCGTTGACCAATACCTGAACAAGACCCAGTGGCGCCGCGACCGCGGCACCGAGGCGATGAGTATTGAACGGGATTGGTGCCTCCATCGATTGGAATCGCGCCGCGCCTCAATGTAGCTCAACAGGCAAGATCTCCCATCGAAGAAGACTTGACTGGTCACCTCGCTTGGGTCGCAAGGATCCGCCTCGCTGATTGGCAAACGTAGGTCACGCAAGGGGACTTTTTGCTGCGACGATCGCGGAAGGAACGTTTCCGGCTCTTGTTGACGGATCCTTACCTGAATTGCGCGGCCGCTCACATGTCGAACACATGGAAAACGCAGCCCTGGCATGACCAGGAGGCAACCTATCCAGCACGAACCGACACCTCGTTGTCCCCTGTCATGTTCTCGGAAGCCGTCCCCAACACCGCATCAACGACCCACCGCGCCTTGTCCGCCATCGAGTCGTCCACCGTCAAGTAGAACTCGGCGGTCGTCGAAATGTCCGAGTGGCCGAGGAGCTGCTTCACGACGTGCATCGGGAGATGCGCCGCCCAGTTCGTGCCGCACGACTTGCGTAGGGCGTGGATTGTTAGCTTCTCGTGGCCGTCGATTCCGGCACGGCGGGCGTGGACGCGCAGATCACGAATCAGATTGTTGGCGAGATAGTCGTTTAACCACGGCACCCCTTGCTCTTGATGGCGACGCCAACGCTCAAGCACGCGTTGGTAACGCTCGGGTGTGAGCAAGATGAGCGGCGATCCGGCCGGTCGGGCGCGGAGCCAGTCGGTCAGGATCGATAGAGTGTGCCTTGGAATTGGCACCTGGCGCTCTTCGTGGTCCTTCACATGAAAGGGCGGGAGATCCCAAGTGCCTTTGTGGCCGCGGATCAGCAACATGGCCTGTTCGAAATCGACATCGGCTTCACGCAGATTCAGAAGCTCGCCGCAGCGCGCACCAGTTGTGAAACCCAAAGAGTAGAACGCCTTCCAGCGTAGGTCCGGCGCGGCGTCAAGAAGTCGAAGATACTCTTCCGGCGTGATGTAGTGCCAGTCCTTGCGATCGCGCCGTCCGACGCGGAGGGCCTGCACGGAGGCGAACGGATTCGCCGAGAGGTAGCTCCACCGAACTGCATATTCGAACATCGTCTTGGCGTAGCGGAGAATGGCGTTGCGTGCCGACCGGCTCAGCTCATCGCCTATGCGGTCGGATCGCAGGCTCCGCACTCCGGCCCAGAACTCAGCGGCCATCTCAGGCGTGATGTCTGACAGCTTGCAGCGCTTCCCGAAGTGTTGTTGAAGGCGTTGACAGGTAACGCCTACCGCACGCCTGGTCTTTTCCCGCCACTCGTGATGCCGGCGTTCCTGGTAGAGTTTGCAGAACTCGCCAATCGTTATGTTTGGCGGCGGATCTCGTTGCCTCCCTCTCGAAAACTCCGCCTGGAGTTGGGCACGAAATCTCTCCGCGTCCCGTTTGAGGCGGAACGACACGCAGTGACGCTTCGCTTTCTCGGTTTCGGGATCGATCGCGCCGTTCCATCGCACGCCCCAGCGTCGTTTGTCCCGATAGAGACCAATCTTCGTCGTTCCGTTGATACGGCTCATTCGACCACCCGAAGGCGTTCTTGAAAACGGTCTGACACTTCAACCGGTTCCGATGCGCGATACCGCAGTGTCATCATGTGGCACTCCTGTATCGTTGAGGATATCGATTCCACGCGGAAGTCAAGCAAGATTCAGCCGGAATCCGCATGATTCTCAGATTGTCGGGCAAGAAACTTCTCCAGCGCCACCCGACGGTACCGAATCCGCCTTCCTACGCGCACGGCGTGGAGCATGCCTATCTCGCGGTAGCGTCGCAGCGTGAGTTCGGGCTTCTCGGGGCCGTCGCAATCAAGGCGGAGATAACGGATCGCCTCGCTCTCGGTAAGCAACTCCGGGCACGGCTCAGGCGGGTTGCCAGGAAGGATCGCGGAAACAACGAGAGTGAAGTTAGGCGTCTTCGACGGCTCGTTCATCGGCTCAGGATCCGGGTGGTGTCATCTTGACGTCCACGATTGCGGAATCGCTCGAGTAAAGAGCTTGCACCGCCCACCTCACGATGTTGATCTTGCGATCAACGCTAGGGGCAGCTGGAGCGACACGCGGAGCAGCGCGATGGCAACGACGCAAACACGCAGTCGCCACGCTCCCGCGAGTGGCCGGTTCGGCGCCAGGCGGCTCCACATCCGCGTGGTTTGCATGAGCGCGCGGTTGACAAGCGGCCTGCCCGCTTCATCGAACTCGCTCAACCAGGGCGTCCTCCATCGTGAACATACGACTCGGACGACGATGAGCACGACAATGAAGTCGAGCAGCACCGTGAGCCCCTGACAAAGCACAACTAGTGACATGGTGACGACGTTCATACCGATTCTCCTCACGAACGGTGGATGTGATCCGAAGCCATTTCACGGGCACACTAACGGGCAAGCTGCGTCTTGTTGGCGAGCTGAGTATGGTGCTGCACCAAGGTCCGGTGATCCTTGATGAACCGATACCGCGGCTGACCGTTCAGCGTCGATGCGATCTCTCTCAATAGATCCTCGTTGACCTCGCCGGGCTCCGGGCCGATCCCGATCACATCGATCACGACGCCTCTGGATTTCAGGTGTTCTGCCGTTGCCCGTGGATCGCCGCCCTCGCCATCAGTCAGAAGTACTATTCGCCGAACGGTGCCCTGGCGGGACCAGTCGAAGTGTTTCCCCGCCTTTTTCAACCCGAGGTCGATGTTGGTTCCTCCACCGATCGTCACCGACTGGATGGCCTGGATGATCTCGCGCTTCTGCGAATGTAACGGCGACAGACCACGGAGGAGCTTGGCGCGATCATCGAAGACGATGACACTGATTCGATCGCTCGGATCGATCTGATACTTGTTCGCAACCAGATTCACGCAGGAGCGGATGGCCGCTTCCAGCTTCGTAACGTTGGAGTCAAACTCGTCGCCCATACTTCCGGAGTGATCCACAACCAGTTGAGTATCTTCAGGTTGGTCACGGGCTTCCGACACGGCGGTGACGGGGCTGTGTACGACGGTGCCGGCGTCGAAGCTTGCCCGCGCCCGATCGATGACGGTCTTGGTGTCGAAGCCGCGTACGGGGGGCGATCCGGTTTGAGTGCGCATCACGACCGTGCGACCCTGGATCATGGTCGCGTCGAGTGCCGTACCGCAGCCGGGGCAGAAGCGCGATCCAGGACTACGGGCGAGATTGCAGTTTGGGCAGTTTGGGTTCATGGGGTTTCCTTCCTGTTTCTATTGGTTGGTATAGATGCCGATATTGCCGGCGAAACGAATCTCCGCGCCAGGAGCAAGGTGGCATGGGCGGTCGGCGACTTGGCCATCCACGCGGGTCGCGTTGGCGCTGTCCAGATCGCGAACGGAAACCGTTCCGTTGGCGCAGGCGAGCTGAAGCTGACGTCGGGATACGTGGTAGTCGCGCGGTGCCAAAGCGCCCCGTCCGACGTAGTAATCCCCTTCCGGAATGCGAAACGTCTCGCCCGTGAGCGGGCCGGCGCGGAACGTAAGTCGATGGTCCCTTGCACCAAACGGACGCAGACAGTCGGGGCACGCCGCGGCCTGACCGACGATCCGGCCGCAAGCAAGACACCGGACTGACTGAGGCCCCGTGTGATTGAGCGATGCGCCGCACCGGGGGCAATAGCCGCCTCCGGGAGCGATTCGAGCCCCGCACGATCGACAGACCGCACCGGGGGTTGGAGCGTCGCGTTTGCCATCCAAGGCCTTCAAGACGGCATCGGCGTTTTGAAATCGGTCCCGTGGATCCTTTGCGAGCAGTTGCATGCAAACCGCGTCGGCGTGTTCCGGGATCGATGGATGGAGTTGGCGGGGCGTCGGCGGCGTCCATTGACAAACGCTCAGCATGACGGCTTCGGGGGTTTCCCCCTGGGCGGCGAGTTGGCCGGTTAACAGGTAGTAGTAGATAGCTCCGAGAGCGTAGAGGTCGATGCGATGATCACCGCAGCGCGGGTCCATGATCTGTTCGGGGGCGACCCAATGAAGCGACCCCTGAAAGCCGTTGCCTTGCGTGATGGTGGCCTCATACGAGAGGCTACAGAGCCCTAGATCGATGATGTGTATCACCCGCTGATCGTCGATCAGGATGTTCTCCGGCTTGATGTCGCGGTGGGTGACCCCTTTGGTGTGGCAGGCGGAGAGCCCCTCGGCGATCTGGCGGACGATCAGTTCTGCTTCGTTCGCATCAAGGCGGCCGCCCAGGCGGACCACGTATTGAGCTAGTGTGGGCCCCTCGACGTACGGCAGAACCATGTAGTGCCGACCGCCCTCTTCGCCTCTGTCGATCGGGTCGATGACGTTGGGATGACCGATGAGCAGTGACGCGGCGCGATCGAAACGGGCCAGTTCCTGATCGTAGTTCGAAGCCTCCAACGAAGCAGCCAGCGCACGTACGACGACTCTAAGACCGGTTGTGCCGTCTCTTGCCGTCGCAAGGCTCGCCTGGCCGCCTTCCGGAAGGAGGTCGTCGATCTCGTAGCGACCGAGGATGACATCACCGATCTGCCACATCGTGAATCTCCGCTAGGCCTGCTTGCTCGTTGAGTTCACGAGACGAATCACCGTGCTCCCGACGACGATCTCATCGCCGGGTTCGATGACGACGGGCCGTTGGATCCTGAGCAGCGTGCCGTTGCTGCTCCCGAGGTCCTCGAGGAAGCAAAGGCCTTGATCCAGACTCGCCCGGGCGTGCCTGTGCGAAACGTAGGTGTCGGCGTGGATGACCACGTCGCAGGTCTCGTCTTTGCCGATGACGATGGGCGATTCGCCCAGTTTCCGCTCGATCCGATTCCCGTTGCCGTCGTCAAGAACGAGCCGCAGCGTCGACTCCGCCTCATGGCCGCAATGAGAGCACACATCCGGCGGCTCGGGAGCCGACGCGAGCGAGAGTTCCCCCGTGCCGCCGGACGGATCCCCGTTCTCAAGAGTGACACAAGGCTCCACGTCAGGTGGCTTATCTGATCGGACCGACGGTTCTTCCGGTAGGCCTGTGTCCGGCGCCGGCACCTCGGCTGAAGCCAGCGTTAGCGCTTCACCGCACTGTGGACAGAAGCGAGCGCCCGACGCACGGGCGACCTCACAGGCCGGGCATTCTTCACTTGTGCGAGTAGATAAGTGCGTGTTCATCCTGATGCTCCTTGCGAAGGATTCGAAGAGTGTTGGCAACGGCGAGTTCGTAGCCGTGGGTTACGGTTCGAGGGTCGGTGGGGCCGGGGCTATCGGTGTTGGCGCGGTGCTCGTAGAGCACGACGGTTGTGTTGTCCTGCGTTCGGCGGGCTAACGCCGAGCGAACGAGCTCGTTCGCAAGCTCTTTCAGGCAAACATGGCCTTCTGGATTCGATTGAAGGATGTGCTCTATTTGCTTGTCGGTGAGGACGTCGGTAAGGCCATCGGTACACAGCAGTACGAGATCGCCCGGCGAGATCGGCGTGAATCGCACTTCGGGCCGAAACGATTCTAGTTGGCCAAGGTAGCGTGTGATCGTGTGCGCGGACGGGTGGAATGCCGACTCATCGGGCGTGATCATCCCGAGGGCCAACAACTCGGCGATTTCGCTATGGTCCCGAGAGAGTCGCGTAAGCGTGCCCTCGTGAAACAGGTAGCACCTAGAGTCGCCGGCCCAGGCGGTGATGAGCATGTCTTTGGCCACGACCGCACAAACCACGGTGGAAGCCATGCCGGTCTTATCAGGTTGTCCGCCAGCCGCCGCGAGGATCGCCTGGTTGGCGTCGTACAGTGCCTGCGTGAGGGCCTTTCCAATCCGCTCCAGGCAAACGGGTCCGTCGATCACTTGAAGAAAGCTTGTTGTGAAGAATCCGGACATGGCTACCTGCACGTACGTCGTGCCCAGAATGCTGGCGACCTCTCCGGCCCTCTCGCCGCCGGCGCCGTCGCAGAGCACGAGGGTTGAAACCTCTTGACCGTCGGGCGCTAGCATGACTGCGGCGAGAGCGCTGTCCTCGAGGTTTTCTCGTGGGCCGACGTCCTGGTATATGGCCGTGCCAATCATGAATCTTGCCCCCGATCGCGAGTGAGCACCTTGGCCAGTGCAACGATCGTGATCGAAATCACGCCGAGCACACACAGCCCGTAGACCCGATCCTCGACGGTTGCGTTCGCCCCGATGTGACGGATCGAACCGATCGCGCCGACCAGCGGTCGCGGATCTGAGACGGCCAGCGCAACTGCGAGCGCCGCCAGGAACAACACGAAAACATTAGCCCACTTGATGCGCATCGATTCAGACTCCGTTCGGGTGTGTGCCCCGGTTGTCCAGGTTGCCATCCGCCGTCGGCGGCCCCGGGGAATACCGTTCATCCTTCTCGGGCCTCGGGTGTGGTTGGTGACTTGATGACCTCGTTGCCAACGAAGATGTCAACAATTCGCACCGATCTCTAAGTCGTTTGATGGCAAGACCTAAGGGCAAGATCCAAATCTCGAAGGATTCGCATCGATCTCTCTTGCCGCTTGGGGCTCTGACGATGCCCTGAACTCGGCGGGCCAGCTCGCGGTTCGGCATGACGATCACCAACAGATCCACGCCGAGGGCCTTAGCTTTCTTGATGTCATTGCCGACCCGTTGGGTTGAACATTCTGCCTCGATCGCGAGGCGACGGTCCTCGACGATGGCGAACAGATCGATAAACCCAACGGTGCGACCTTCCTTTCGAACTGGGTGTTCAAACCGGAGACGAGCCTGGTAACCCGAAAGCAACTCGGCCACTTCGCCGAGCAGGACGTGGTTGTGAAGGAATCCCCCGCGCGGCATTATGTCTTCCCTTCCACTTGGCTGATCGCGGCAACGGCTGGATCCAGCGGCTCAAGAACGATTGCCGACCGCCCGCGCGCCTGGGTGGCAACCTTGTGTTCACGGAGGTATCCGTCCTCGACCAGCTTCTTGCGTATGTCTGCGGCCTTCTTGCCGCCGATGCGGACTTTCCGCGTGTAGGTGCTGGATGGCTTTCCGGGTTCATCAACGATCGCTCGCAGATACCGAAGCTCGACGTCACCCAGACCCGGGGATGAGCTAGTCGTTGCGATGAGATGCCGTGGCTGCCAGTGCTTGTATTCCGTTGCCGGGATCGTCCTGATCGCGTTGAGTGGCGCGATGCTCTGGGCAAGTTGAACCTCGGTCACGGACGAAGGAAGACGCACGAGCGGAACCTTGACGATGCATGGTCGTCGCCAGGCGGAGTCGGCACACTGAAGGATGAATCGGCCGGGGCGCAGGTTGTGCTTGGCATACTCGATCTGCTCCGCCGTCATGCCCATGTCGGCGCCGAGTCGGCGATAATCGTCATGTCCGCCCAGTCGTCCCATGATTTTGGTCGCGAGATTGGGAACGATGTCCGACATGCCTCGGAGCGATTGCACGTTAAGGCATAAGCCCTGGCCCAGACCTCGGGAAACGCCCGCAAGCTCGTCCATCGGCAGGAACTCCCCAGAGTGGTTGCCCGAATGGAAGAACCTCTGGGCGTCTTCGAAGAACGTCACTAAGGAAAGATCCTTGTTGAAGCCGCCCTGTTGAATTTCCGAATGGAGAACGGCGAACAAGAGTGGTGCGAGAAGGGTCTGCTTGACGGTTTCCTGGGCTCCCGCCATCTCGAAAACGATCGAAAATCGCGAGAGGTCCTCGGCGTGATACGCCCGACGCCATGCAGCGCACTGCGGGGTTAGCGCGGCAAGCAGGCTACCGAGCCGATCCAGCAGCGCCTCGCGTGCGGCGGGGTTGAGCCCGGGTTGATCGTGGATCCATTCGTAGACGTCGAAGAGACAGGGCCATTCTTCCACCGAATCTCGCCGCCAGATGGCGAACTTGTCATAGAGCACGTAGACGGCCTGATACAGAATGGATGCCGAGCGTCCCGGCAGGTTCAGAATCCGGACCAACAAGTCGACGACCATCGCGTGGTAGGCCCTGGGGTCGATGGACCCGCACTGCAAGACGTTGAACTTCCAGTCAGAGGGTCGCAGGATGATCAGGATTTGTCCCAGCGCCTGAAAAACGTGCCAGAGGCACCGCATCTGTTTCTTGTACATTTCGGTAACCCAGACGTGGCAGCCGGCAGCTGCGATCTGGGGCACGATCCGAAAAAGGAGGTTGCTTTTGCCGGATCCAGTGTTTCCGGCGATCAGGGTTCCGGAGGCAAAGGTTTGTAAGGGAACGCAAACCGGATCACCATCGCGATCAAATCCTGGAAGGATTTCACCCTCGTGGAGTTGTGGTTTGCGAAACGGAGAGAGTTCGCCCAAGGCATCTCGAGCCTGGAGCGGAGCGACTCTTTGTTCGATCAGTTCCACGACGAGATCGTCCTCGACGTTGCGTTGCCAAAGATCGGTAAGGATCTTGCCAAGAGGATCGGTGAATGCGTCGTGATGCACACCCCAGATCACGGAATCGGTTGTCGAACGACGTCGGGCCACGTCCCTACTTCTCCCTACCATTCTCGAAGTCGACAAACGGCCGTGCCAGGAAACGCAGACCCGCACCTAGGATCCGCCTGCGCCTGCCTACGTCGTGACACTTATGGCACAGGCGAAGCCGGCCGGTTTGCGTATCCTCAAAGACGGAGTGTTCGAGGCAGAGCGGAACCGAGCAGTCGTGGCACCTTCCTTCGTGTTTCTGGCAGGAGACTCTTCCGCAACCAGGCCATCCACAACGACCGCCCGGGGCTTGTTCGACGCTGCACCCGCAATGGAAAAAGCGATCCGAGGTAATGATGACCCGATCGAGGGAGCCCTCCGGCGAAACCCTGACGCCCGTACCATCGACACCCTCAATCTTGGGATTCCCGTCTTCGTCGGTGGTGATCCGGAGCTGGACGTCGCGTCGAATCGGTCGGTCGCCCTTGCCGAACAGAATGTCGAAGATGCTTGTCATTCGCTTACCACGGCTCCCGGAACCAAATGCGATCGAGCCACCTTGCTCCATACCAACAAACCTTCACGACGACGTAGGCCACCGCAACCGAAACCGCGATCGTTGCGATCAACAGCGCCCCTCGCGCAGCGAACCGCAGGATGTCGGCCATCCGATCGATGGTTTTCTGTGCCCAAGCCATCTCGTCCTCCATCGCATCTTTGTCCGGAATCTCTCGCTTCGAGCCGAGTTCAAGTAAGTCGTCGCACGCCACAAGTCTGGTCAGCACGTAACAAAGCGCCGTGTTGTCCTTGGCCCTTTGCCCCGATCATCGCCGAGGCGATTCTCGATCGTCGCCCGTCCGTTTGGGTCTCTCGCCGAACGCAACCACTGCGAGGGCCAGCAACATCAACTGTCCGCCTCTCGATCGGGCGAACCTTGCCACGGACGCCTGGCACATGGACCCGACGCTGTCGCTCTAATACTCGGCAACGTAGCGTCGAGGTGGACGGAAGTGGGTCTGCGGCAGGAGGAATGTGCTCGGAAATCAGCCGGCGCGCCGGTCGGGATCGTCCGCCGCGTCCATGCGTGCAATGGCGTCCTGCACCGACGTGAGACGGTGGTGCCGCAGCCTTTCACGATTCACGTCGATCGCGTCGTCGGATGCCGTTAGCTGCCACCAGCCGCCGTTCATGGGCTCGACGAGATCACGCCCAAGCGGTTTGAACGCCTCGTTGAGCGCACGGAGTCGTCGGTACATTGTGTCGGGGGAGCGTGAGACACGCTTGGCGATTGTGTTGATCGCAAACTCAGGGCTTGGTTTTCCATGAGTTTCCGCCACGATCACAATTAGCGTCTCGAACTCGGCTAGGCTGAGGAGTACTTTCTGGCGTCCGATGAAAGCGACGTCGCCGGCGTCCGAGTTCTGACGTTCGAAATCACCGGTGATTCTCAGTTTCAGCGATCTCGAACCTCGTTCCTTACCTGATGGCATTGGCTCTCTCCTCGCGTGCGGTCGAACTCAGTTGCAAGGTCGCCCGCTGACTCTTCGGGCCGAACGGGCCCATTTTCGCCGCGAGGCACAACGTCTTCCGTTTCTACGGTCGTTCCGAGCATCGTTTGTGTTCGCCTGATCTCCCCGGCATTGCCCATCTCCATCCGCGCCGAAGCGGAAGCCGACGGAAGATGGCCGGTGCGGCCGGCCCGCGCTCGATCCCAGCAGTTAGGCCTCAAGAAACCGACGAGACCTGGCCGGGACATCGGAGCGTAGGTCACACCCCAAGTGCACCTGCACGATGGCACATCGAACAGGCCGTCTGGGTTTCGTGGATTCGACGCGCCGGGTGAGCGGCGGCATCGACCTTGAGCGACACTCGGAATCCCATCGCCGCGCCTTGCGGGCACTGCTTTTACCAGCGCTTCCCATGCAGTCGCGGTCTGGCCATCGAACAGCTTTCCAACTTGGCGATGAACGCCTCGCCGAGACGGCAGCCGGTCGCCGAGACGATCATCATTAGAACGGCGAGCACATCAGCCGCCTCCTCTTCAGCGTGCTTGAAGCCCGGCAGTTGCTCCGCCTCTGGATTACCTTCCCGGAACGCCTGGGCGAACTCGACCGCCTCTTCGCACAGATGTAGGAGCCTCGCGACTAGGTCAGGTTGTGTGGCGATGGCCAGGCCCTTTTGCTCGGCGTATTGGACAGCGTAACGCTTAAGGACTGACAGACCTGTTTCGATAGCGGCTTTGTCTTCTTCGCTGACGACAAGCCATCCGTCTTCCGTGGTTGCCGCGGTGCCGTCTTGGGTACGACTCATGTTTCTGCTTTTCCTCTATCCTGGGTGCGCGCGTCATCGTGGCATCCGTCCGAACCCCGATTCCCGGTCCGCCATTGATCTGAATTACTGCCAGCCCGAAACCACCCTCTAGAACCTCCTACTCGTGTTTCCCCTACTCAGAGAGCCTGAATACACCATGACATTCCAGGCACTTGACCCGGATCCTCTTTCGACCAACGCGGAGGTTCACCGGAGGCTTGCAGTCGCACACCCATCGTTTCAATGGGCTTCCCTTGCGAGGCGGGGATACGATGATGCTTCCAGAGCTCTGGAAATCGTCCTCAGTGGTGTAGTCCGGCACCGGATCCTTGATTCCAAACTCGCGAGCAAGCGAAATGAACGGCTCCGCAATCGTCAAGGTACAACCGGTTCGCTGGTCTGCGACGATGCCAACTTCTTCCGCCTTCGCAGCCCAAACCTTGCCGTGATACCACGAAGTCTTGGGAAGCGTTTGTGGGCGATGGACCGCTTGCCACATGTGGACAGCTTCGTGTAGCAAGGTCTCGGCTCGTTGGAAACGGGTCAGGGTGTCCAGCGTATGTTCGGAGATGTTGATCTGATGACAGAGCCCGATGCTGTTCGGAGTCTCTAGGTAGAAGCCCTCTTCAACGCGACGCCGAGACGGCTCCATCGAAATGACCGGCTGTGGGAGAGACTCTCCTGTAGGGATAAAGAACCGTTTGTTGATCACGTCGAAGAACGCGTGCTGAAACTCCGCTTCATCGCGGTGGTCCCACTCGGCCGACAGCTGATAAGAACGAACCTGTTTGTTGATCGCTTCCGATTCAGTTTTCATCTTCTTGGTACTCACCTGTTTACTTTAAAATCAACAGAGTTCGCTTGATCGGCGGTCGTCGTGGCGCCCTCAGATGGCGACGCGAATTCGTGGTTCCACGACACGAATCGGGTCTCCGGCGTCAAAGTCGTATATTGCGGTTTGACGATGCTGGCCTGGACCGGCCGGGCTCGACGGTTTGTCCCGATGATTTGGGCGTTCTCGTCCATCGCTCCGCACCATTCCCAGGTTTCAAGCCACCCCGGCGGGACGTGCTTGAGTCATAGGCCGGGCCTTGTGGGCCACTTGCGTCAGCGTGTCGGATGTAACCTGGGTCGCTGATCTGCTGTCGCCTCGGTGAAACGCCGAACCCCCTTCGGCTTCTTCCGCCTGAAATCCGCTGCTTCCATGGATACATCGTACTCCATGGTGTCCCGAGAGTCAAGGCTGACCCAAGATATCTGGATAAAGCATAGCTTTATTAAGCCCGCTTTCGCCGACTTTGCGGTAGACACATGCCATGGATCGTCGGTCCGGGGATACATCGCTTGACATCCGGCTATTCGTGGTGAACATGGAGAATGGGGAGAAAAAGAACAACCGAAGGGAGAAAATGCGTGACTGACCTAGCTAGACTGCTGCAAACGACAAGGGGCGACAGGTCGCTCAAGGACGTTACGGCCGCCATGAAGGCGGCTGGCTATAAGCCGTTTTCCCAACAGGCCTTGAGCAACTACGAGCGAGGGCTGGCGCTACCAGCAGAAGATAGGCTACAGGCCTTGGCTAATGGCTACAGGATTCCTCTGGAGGAGTTGCGCTCGCATTATCTATCCTCTACAGTGCAAGTCATAGCTGGCGCTTTTCCTCAGGAGCAGTTCTTGAACGCCGTAGGTAGCGCTAGATCAGGAGATCATCTAGTTGTGATCTCCCAAAAACCCATCATCGCCGAGAGACCTGAGCTAGTTGATCCATTCAGCGCCCTGCTAAGCTCTGGAGCGCATTTTACTTATGTGGCCTACGTTCCGGGCGAGGCGCAAGAACTCTATGTACCCCAATGGGATAACAATCATGCCTATAACGCTCGACTTCTCTCAACAGTAGTTGCGGCCAATACCCTTGAGCCAGCGGAAAGAGTCAAGTATCTACTTATTGGCAAACCGGATCCCAAGGATTTTGCTTTTCTACGAGCCTACGGCGCGACATGTTATCTAATTCGACGTCGCGAAGCCAAAGACCAAGACTCAGGGCTTTGGTCTCTGACCACCGATCGGGACGGGAAACATTGGTGGGCTCCCCTTGACAAGGGGTTCGAGACACATCTCCATAAATGGTTACAAGCGGATTGTGGACTACTCCTGCCGGACTCTTCGTCCGACATGAGCAGTATAGAGACGGCGGGCGAGCGAGAGCTTCGTGTCCAGACCCTAGAGGAGTTTGTACGTCACCCTTAGTTTCCCCTCTACAAGATCAGGAAGGACTCCATCGTGAATGAGTTTCTTTTCCTTGCAATAACCGTCATTGCGCTCTCTCTGGTTCTCTTGGCATTGCGCCTGGGCTCACATTGCCTGGTCGGCCTGGTCGTCACCTACCTGCTGGTTGTGAACCTGTTCGCGTCGAAGCTGACAACAGTCTTCGGTGTCACGAGCAGCCTTGGAGATATGACCAAGTCTTGTGGATGAGGGATTTTCAAGCGGCGTTTTTTCTTACTCCATCCACGAATTGAACGCCGGCGATGACG
>CBDUXT010000042.1:0-47656 GCA_965371245.1 uncultured bacterium
GTACTTCAACGACTCGCAGCGCAAAGCAACCAAAGACGCCGGTGAGATCGCCGGGCTCAAGGTCGAGCGGATCATCAACGAGCCCACGGCGGCCGCCCTTGCCCACGGGCTCGACAAGAAGAAGGAGCAAACCCTGGCCGTGTTCGACCTGGGTGGCGGAACCTTCGACATCTCGATCCTGGAGATCGATCCGGAGATCGGAACCTTCGAGGTCAAGGCCACCAGTGGTGACGGACACTTGGGCGGAGACGACTACGACGCGGCCTTGATTGATCACCTGGCCGAAACCTTCCGCAAACAGGAAGGCATCGACCTGCGCAAGGATCCGATGGCGCTGCAACGCTTGAAAGAGGCCGCTGAGAAGGCCAAGTGCGAGCTGTCCACGATGATGGAGACGGCGGTCAACCTGCCGTACGTCACGGCCACCGAAAGCGGTCCCAAGCATCTTCAGGTGACCGTGAAGCGCAGCGAGTTCGAGCAAATGACGCGTTCCCTGACGGAGCGCTGCCGTGGCCCGGTCCTTGAGGCCTTGAAAAGCGCGCGGATGACGCCCGAGCAGGTCAGCGAGGTGGTGTTGGTCGGCGGATCCACTCGGATGCCCGCCGTGCAAGCGCTGTGCAAGGAGGTCTTCGGTCGCGAGCCCAACAAGGGTCTCAACCCGGATGAGGTGGTCGCGGTCGGGGCGGCCATCCAGGGCGCCGTGCTGTCCGGCGACAAGGACGACATCGTCCTACTTGATGTCACGCCGTTGACACTGGGCGTGGAGACACTCGGGGGCGTGATGACGCAGCTCATCGAAGCCAACACGACGATTCCGACGTCGAAGGGAGAAACCTTTTCCACGGCCGCGGACAGCCAGACGGAGGTCTCGATCCACGTGCTTCAGGGCAATCGTCCGATGGCGGGCGACAACCGCACGTTGGGTCGATTCAACCTGACGGGCATCGCCCCGGCGCCGCGCGGTCTGCCGCAGATCGAAGTCACGTTCGACATCGACAAGAACGGCATCATCCAGGTGTCGGCGAAGGACAAGGCCACCGGCAAGGAGCAGTCGATCAAGATCGAAGGCAGCGGCGGCCTGTCGAGCGACGACGTCGAACGAATGAAGAAAGAGGCCGAGGAGCACGCGGCCGACGATCTTAAAAAGGCCGAACTAGTGAAGCTTCGCAATGAGGCCGACAGCGCCGCGTACCAGGTTGAGCAGCAGCTCAAGGAGCACGGCGAAAAGGTTCCCGCGGACGTGCGCGGCAAGGTCGAGTCGGCCGTCAACGGCGTCCGCGAGGCGCTCAAAGGTGACGACGCGGAAGCGATCGGCAAGGCCCATGAGGCGCTGATGACCGAGGCCCAGGCGATCGGCAAGATCATCTATGAAGAGGTCGCCAAGCAACAGGCGGCCGCGGATGCTGCCGACGGCGCGCCGGACGTGGTCGCTGAGCCGTCCGAAGAGAAAAAAGACGACGACGTGATCGATGCGGAGTTCGAGGTCAAGGACGCCAAGTAGAACACGTCCGCGCGTCCTTCCGAAGACCGGCGGACGTTTGATAAGCTGTACGATCCGGCGGGGCGCTTTTCAGGCGCCCCGCCTTTCGTTATGCTCCTGCCGACAAAACGAAGGCGGCGTAGCTCAGATGGTCAGAGCGTGGGCTTCATAATCCCAAGGTCCCCGGTTCGATCCCGGGCGCCGCTAGTGGCTGTGAGAGCGTTTGAGGCTGCGTTTGTTGGGTTTCCCAGGTGTGCCGCGTTCGTGGCACCCGTGCCCGTTGCGAGGCTGTGCGAGTCCTTGCGAGGGTTTGCTGCAGCGCATTTTGCAGAGATCTTACGGCCGGGTTGCGAGGGGCGCTCTGCTCCGATTCCCGCCGCACGATCGAACCACTCCAGCGGCACCTGGAGGTAGTGCTTGCGTGCAACCGCCTCGCCGTGCCCGAGCCACGCGGCCGCGGCATGCGCAGGACACTCCTCCGACCACTCCGTTTCGCACGACGACCGCAGCGTCTGGCTGGGTGGCCCGTCCTTTGCGAAAGCAAAGGGTGGGGTCACCTTGATCGGGCAGACGTAAGACCTTCGACGTTGGATCATCGTGACCCCACCCAGGCCGTAAGACTGCGGTACGTAGTTTCCGCGGGAAGCGGCCCGGTTAGCGCGAATCAACGCCCCTTCGCCTCCTGCCAGTTGTCCTGCTTGACGCGAAGATCGTCCGGGCCTAGCGAAGTACTTCCCGGATAGGCCTGGGAGCCGACCGTGACATCCATGGCCAGCGTTCTGGGAAGTGTTCCGGAGCCGGCAGGGAACAGCGCCCCGTCGAAGCTCGCCTCGAGCCGGAACCGGCCGACCGAGCCCTTGAGGTGGTCGCCCACAAGGACCGATCCGGTCAGGGCGCCGTCGATGTCCGGCGTGTCGGAATTCATCCTGAGAACGGTTGCCGATAGTCTACGTGTTGTTGCGTTAGGCTCTAAGATAGAGTCGGTCGTCGCCGTGCGCAAACGAGCGTGCCGGTGGTTAGCACAAGTAGTGCCATCACGATCATCCCCCATTCGGAGACCGTGGGGATGTCGCTGCCACCGGTGGCCACAAAGTGCGTGGCATGGTCAAGGTTGACCCAGCCGATGTTCTCGCCCCAGGCATAACCACGGAACCGACCATCCACTGTGTCGAACCTGGCCTGGTCGGAGCCCAGGGTCGAGGTATCAAAGTTTACCCATCCGATGTTCTGACCCCACGCTAAGCCGAACAGGGATCCGGTGTTCGAATCAATGTTGACGCCGAAGTTCGTGCTGTCGGTGTTCGCGTAGCTATCGCCATTCATCGGGCCGTTACCGACGTTGAGCCACCCGACGTGCTCGCCCCAGATGTACCCCGACAAGAAAGTGGCGCTCACGACCACACCTTGTCCGGTGCCCTCCGCGTCCCGCCAGTTCGCCCATCCCACGTTTTCGCCCCAGGAGAACTTATGCCCGGAATCGATGTTAGATTGCCCCAACGCCGCAGTGGAAACGGCCACGTTGATGCTGATTGTCAAAGCGATCACGATTCGCATTGCTTGCTTTCCTCCCTCACGCAGCGCTAGGGCGCGGATTCTACAGTACGGTCGAGGTTGTCGTGCTAATGTTCGCGCCCACGTTGTTTGTCGCGGTGTTTCCCGTGACCAACGAGTCGGTGGCCGGAAGGTCGAGGCCGTCATGCGTTCCGTAAGCCTCGTCGCCATGCCAGATTCCATCACCATCCGTATCCGGATTCGTTGGATATGTCTCGGTGTGAGTCTTTTCTGTGTATTTCCCGTCACTTGTCTCGTGAGCATTCGGAGTCCTGTCGTCGTCGGCGTCCCTTCATGGGGAGGCGTGGTTGTCCAGTACCGTGCATGTCGTTGTTCTTATATTGGTGACGGAGTTACTAACGCTGGTATTGGACTGAACCAAACAGTCGATGGCATCGATCCCGTCGATTGAGTTGAAGATTGCGGTACAGTTGACGACCGTCGATTGTTCCGCGCTAATCCCGTCGGACACGTTAAGGCTCGCCGAGCATCGCACTACCGTGGAACCCTCCGTTGCCCTGATACCATGCGATCCATTTGAGAACGCAGAGCAGCCGGTGACAACCGCCGTCGAGGTGAAGATACCGATGCTAGTATTGTTCGACGCGACGCAGCCCGTGATAGCGCACCCTCCACCGCCCTGACCGACGCGTATTCCGAAGCCGGTGTTGGAGTCGACCAAACAGTCTACAATCCTGCTATTCCGCGCGGCGCTAATGCCGTCGATAGCATTGCGACGGGCGACGCATGCCCTTACGAGGAATGCGTCGAAGACCCTGATACCACCTCCGGAGTTCTGATCGGCAACCACATCGGTTACGCAGCCGCCGGTCACGTTTGAGAGGTTAACACCGACTTGCGGCCAGTCTCGAATCGTACCGTTCCGAACAACCACATTCCCTACACCGGAGGCAGCACTAATGCCGTCAAGCGCACCCGGAACACCGGCGATTTCGAAGCCCATCAAATCGACGGTCACGCCGCTCGTCGCGATCTTGATCCCACTCTTCCCGGACAGGCCCGTGATGTGGCTGGTCAGGTAGTACGAGCCAGGTTGTGCGATCTTGAATAGCGAATCTGCATCGCCTGGCGTCTTCGTATCGCTGATCTCTGTTCGTGGCCCAAATCGACCCGTAGGCCCGACCGGCCCAGGCGGCGGGTTCAAGTCTCCGGCCGTCAGGACCGAGACCGTTCCGATCACCGCGACGGCGCATACCATCTTGTTGTAGCGGAATCTCGTGAGCTTCACCGTTCGTTCCTTTCAAGAGCACTCAATGACGATTGCCCCGACACAACTAGGTGTCGTAGCATGTGATCAGGCGTAACAAGGTCCAGTGCTGGAAGCGACGCTTCCATGCGCCACGATTCCGCCGAGCGGCCCGTACTCTGCGAGAGCAAAGGGTGGGGTCACGATGATTGGGCCGACGTAAGACCTTCGACGTTCCATCATCGTGACCCCACCCATCGCTGTGCGATGGATGGGCCACCCCGACGATCGGCGTCTGGAAGATAGGGCGTCATTGGGGGTCGAAAGGCGTAACAAGAAATCGGAAAACTTGCCCGCGCGTCACCGTGCTTCGTGGGTAAAGCGGATCGGTGCGATGGCGCCAGCCGGCCGGCAGGCCTGTGGCACGCCGTACCGCCCGAGACTCAGGGATCGGCTACGGCCGGGCCTGAGAGGGTGTCTAAGAAGGGTCAGGACAAACCGAGCCGCGACCGTGAGGGAGCGATTTCGTGTGCGAGACCGGACCGCTTCCTTACGGGCGCGGCTCTGAAAGAGCCTTGTGAAACACGCTCAGAAAGGCTGGAAAGGGTCTGGGCAAGAAGACGGTCATTCGCTGCAACGCCAAATAGAGTAGAATCGACGAGCGGGCGACTCCTTGGAGTACCTGATGACGGATTCTCGAAGTCCTGTGACGCAACTCTTGGCTGCTGTCGGGCGGGGGGACGCCTCGGCCCACGAGCAACTCTGGGCCTTGATA
Organism: uncultured bacterium; assembly: GCA_965371245.1. GTDB lineage: Bacteria > Planctomycetota > Phycisphaerae > UBA1845 > UBA1845 > CBDUXT01. The sequence continues at coordinate 5,014 of CBDUXT010000042.1, forward strand.
TACGACGAGCTTAGAGCCCTTGCCCGAGGCCAACTGGCGGACGAAGCATGCGGGCACCGCCGACAGCCAACGTCCCTGGTCCACGACGCGTACCTGCGGTTGACCCAAGGCCAAGCGGTCGAATGGTCCAGCCGCCGGAAATTTTTCGCGGCCGCCGCAACGGCGATGCGTCGCATCCGAATAGATGACGCCCGTAAGAGGAAGAGACTGAAGCGCGGCGGCGACCAGCACACCGTTGCCCTACGGGAGGGCGCTCTGGTGGTCGACTCGGACCCGACCGAGGTGCTGGCCATCGACGAGGCGCTACGCGCTCTCGGACAGAAGGATCCCCGCAAGGTGGAAGTCGTGACGCTACGGTACTTTGCCGGGCTAACGATCGACGAGTGTGCCGAAGTGCTTGGCGTGGCGCCCAAGACGGTCGATAACGATTGGCGCTTCGCCCGTGCCTGGCTGCACGGTGAGCTGTCGGCGGACGACCATGGCGACTCGAAGTGAACGGCGGGAACACGGGCGCTTCACCGGGCGATACCGTGAGTACCGGCGATGATTGAAGATCGATGGCGTCGCTCTCAGGAACTCTTCGAAAAAACGCTCACGCAATGTCCCGAGGACCGGGCAACGTTTCTTCAGCAAGCCTGCGGCGCTGATCTGGAGCTTCGGGCTGAAGTAGAGCGGCTCTTGTCTCATGACGAGGAGGCCCCGCGGGGTTTTCTGCGTCCGCCCGATCGTCCTGGGATGGCGGACGAGCCCGCCATGCCAAATGGCGACCCCATGATCGGTACAACGGTCGGCCGGTTCCGCATCGACGCCGTCCTCGCCTCCGGCGGGATGGGCACGGTGTACTTGGCCGAGCAGGAGCGACCCAAACGTACGGTGGCGCTGAAGGTGCTTCGGGAAGGTCTCGCCAGCCCGTCGATGCTGCGGCGGTTCGACCATGAGTCCCAGATTCTCGCCCGGCTGCGCCATCCCGGAATCGCCCAGGTCTACGAAGCGGGGACGCACAAGGCCGTCGGTCGATCCGTCCCATTCTTCGCCATGGAGCTTATCCCGGACGCGCAGCCGATCACGAACTACACACACGAGAGGGCCACTGATACACGTGAACGCCTACGCCTTTTTCAGCAAGTGTGCGACGCGGTGCAACACGGCCATCAGAAGGGCGTCATCCACCGCGACCTTAAGCCGTCGAACATTCTCGTTGACGCTTCAGGTCGCGTGAAGATCATCGACTTCGGCGTGGCCCGCTGCACCGACTCCGACGTGGCCGTCACGACGATGCATACCGACGTGGGCCAGCTCATCGGCACGCTCCAGTACATGAGCCCGGAGCAGTGCGAGGCCGACCCGCTCGGCATCGACACGCGAAGTGATGTCTACAGCCTCGGCGTCGTGCTCTATGAGCTTCTGACGGGGCGCTTACCGTACGACGTGACCCATCGAGCGATGCACTCCGCCGCGAGGGTGATCTGCGAGCAGTCGCCCGACCGGCCCAGCACCGTTGACCGCGATGTGAAGGGCGATCTGGAAACCATCGTGCTCAAGGCACTGGAGAAGGATCGCGACGCGCGGTACCAGTCGGCCGGCGCTCTGGGGCGCGATGTTGAGCGCTATCTCCATCATGAACCGATCGAGGCCGCGCCACCGACCCTCTGGACACGATACCTGCGGTGGGTCGCTCGACACCCGGTGGCATCGTCGGCGCTGGCGTCGCTTACGATTGCGGCAACGATCCTGTCCACGGCGTATTTCACAAGAATCCGTCTGCACGCGACGCCGGTGCGGACGCAACCGTCGGTAGACTTTCGCGAGGTGTGGCTGTTGGCGGCCGACGGCAACCGGCTTCATCGATGGAAGGCCTATCCTGGTGGATTGATCACGGCGGTCCCGCTCCTTGATGATCCATCCACGCCAGAGGGCAAACAAATCGCGGTGATAGGCTACAACGGCGCCGGCGACGGTCCTCGCCGGGGCCAGGTTTGTGCGTTTGACGTGAGGGAAGGGGACTTTGATGTGCCGGTTTGGTGCGCCGGCATGAAAGCGAGTCATCTTCCAACGGATCCCACCCGGGAACTGTCCGCCGAAGAATTTGGCGCTTACAAAATGACAGCGTTGGACATCTTTCCGGAACGCCTCGGCCACGAGATCGTCGTTATCTTCAATCACCGCTGGTCGCGTCGGGCGATTCAGATCTACTCCCTTTCGGGTAAGCTGCTTTACCAAGTGTGGCATGACGGAGCCGTATTGGACCCTTTCTGGATGGTCGGCGACGGGCTACTCGTCTTCGGCGGGACGAATGCACTCGCCCAGTGGTGGCAACGCGGGCATCCGGAAGTCGATGCCTACTTGCCGCACGTTCTCTGGGCAGTGCGACCCGAGCTTGGCGGCGTTCACGCGAAGTACATCTGTACCGACGATGCCAAGGGCTGCATCGAGCCGGCCTGGTACAAGTGTCTGCTTCCCGCAAGCTCTTCCGATGTCTTCGGGGCAGTGGAGCCGGTGCAGCCGGAGCGACGCTACCAAGACGGAGCGCATTGCAACCTCAATTGCTACTACCGAAGCCCGGAAGACGGTGACCCGATTGTCGCAGGCTGGGTCATCGATGAGCACGGAAAGCGCGTCGATGATTCGTGGCACAACGTTGATGCATACACGAAGTTCATGGACCAACTCGACCGGATCGAAAACTTCTACCTCGGCCCGCTTCCGCCGATCGTCAGCCAGAACCGCGACTAGACGGATCCTGATCCCCGGCGCGCAACGTGGTTCGCCTTCGCCTTGAAGCGTCCGCGGGCACGTGCGGCGGAGATCATCGGCATCGCGCCCCGGCTCAGGTCTTGGCTCGTAGGGTTTGGGCTTCCAGGTACCGCCGCGCCGACTTTACGCCTTCGGCGTTGGCCGCGAAGCGGTGCCCGACGATCTCGCCGAGGACTTGGGCGGCCAGGCGCGTGTGTGGGCCTTCGTGGGTGAGGTGCTTTCTAACGAGTGGCAGCCCATCTCGGTCGCCCACGCGTCCCAGCGCACCGGCGGCTCGCAGGGCGATTCCCTCTTCCGGGTCGCTCAGCAACATCCGCAACAGGTAGCCGCTTTCTTGCATGCGCAGGGCAGCGGCCGCACCGATCGCGTGGCCGCGAACGTCGGGGTCTTCGTCTTTGAGGAGCCCCAGCAGCGCCTTCCGCGCGGGCATGGTCCCGATCTTGGCCAACACATCGACGGCCCTTTGGCGGACGAGCGCGTCCGGCGAGCCGGCCAGCGCAATGGTCGATCGCTCTCCGTCGGCTGTCATCGGTCTCATCGCCGCCACCGCATCCAGTTGCCGCATGGCCCGCGCCCGGATGATCTCGACCGGATCGTCGGTCCGGGGCGGCGCGTCGGGCGTGAGGATTGGATCGATCTTCGTGGGTACGGAGGGCTTGCGGCGCAACTGAGTTTCCCACAGGCGCGGCATCGGCGGGTTCCGGTCCGGCTTGGCCATGCGCTCTTCGAACTTCAAGCCAATCCGATAGGACGTGGTCGTGTGCTGGCGACACCATGCCACCACGGCTCGGACCCAGCCGTCTCGCGAGGCTCGTGCGACCAGTACATCGACGACCTCCCCCTGGTACATGGGGTGCTGCGCGTGGAGGCACATGCCGTTACGCGAAACATCATAAACCTTGGCATCGAACTCGTCTGCCGCGGCCGTGGCGTCGGGAAGGCGATCGACGTATATGCAGCGAACCTTGACGGTTGTGTTGCAGGTAAGACGCCGCGCGCGCTGCCCGAAGGTCTTCTTCACTGGGCGCCTGGCTCGATGCTCGTGGCGTACGGATGGGCCTGGGCCGGAGACCGTCAACGAGACGGGTAGGTCCTCGGATTGTTGAGCCCAGCATCGCTCGAACAGTGCGTTCCAGCGCTCGAGCAAGTCGGGGTCGAACTGCCGTCCGGATTGCGTTTGCAACACGCGGTTGGCTTCCGGTGGGGTCAAGGGATCCTTGTAGGGGCGGCGCCCGACCATGGCGTGAAACGAATCGACAATCGTGAGGATGCGGCTGCTGGAGAAGAGATCGTCGCCGCTGAGCCCCAGCGGATACCCTTCTCCGTCCACTCGCTCGTGGTGCTGGAGGATGATCTGCCGAACCGCGGGTGTCACACGTGGGTCATCCCCCAGCAGTCGTACCGACTCGACCGGGTGCTGATGCATCAGTTGCATCTCATCCGGGGTAAGCGGCGTTTTCTTGTTCAGTATGGCGGCATCGATGGAGAGCTTGCCCAGGTCGTGCATCATGCCGGCGAGACCGAGGTTCCGCAGCATCTCTTGATCCGCCCCATACACCTCGGCGCCCAGCATCACCGCCAACGCCGACACGACGAACATGTGGGTCGCCGTCGTATGCTCGTGGGCGGACATCTGTAGCATGTGGGCGGCGACGGCGGGGTCGCGCAGAATACATCCGATGACGTTCTCGTTGATCTGAGCCGCGCGGGTCAGGCTGGACTCATCGATGGGCTTCGTGGTCAGGTCGCGCGCCACCGAGGTTCCGACTTGGTGTGCGAGGCGGGCTTTTTGAACCGGAAGAAGGTGGGTACTGGCGAGCAGACCGGCGAGTTTCTGCTCCAGGACCGCCTCACATTTCGCCAAGTCCGCGCTCTGCACGTACAGATGTGGGACGCCGCTTTCGCGCAGCTTGTCGAAGTCCGGTAACGACAGCCCCGCACCTGCATCCCGGTACAGGAGCGGAGCTTCGCCCGACGGACCGGGCAAGTAGATGGCGAAGTCCGCCGCGCCTTGGTCCGCTAACGCCTGTGCGGCGGCCATGGTGATTCGTGCGTAGTTGAGGGGCTTACCCATAGTAACACAATTCTCCCACTCACAGTGTGCAATACGTCGGGTCGTACTGCGAACCGGTTTGACCGCGCCATACGCCGCACATCCTTGACGTGCTATGGGGATCGTGATTACCGGGTCTGCGCGCGAGGTTCGCTGAGAAAGGCGGTACCGGGCCGTCGTCGCCGGGCACGCCGACCGCTCCTTTGGCAACGGCGGCGTTCCGCGCGACCCCGACGGCGCGATCTGGGCCCGCTCGCGGTGCCTTTTTGTTCATTCCGGCCGCGGGAGCGTCGATATTACCGGAGTGTGGCGTGAATCGTTCGCGCTCTCGACGCGGGAATCGGAAGGTTGCGTGGCATGGTCGGTGAGACTCAGACACGCGTGTTGCTTCGGTGTGGACTCGCCACCGCTATCGCCGGATGCTGTTGCCTCGCGTGTTGGCTGGGTGCGCCGACGTGGAGCACGGCCGTACTCGGACGCTACAGCGTCAAGTGGTTCGTGGGCGCGCTGGTGGCCAACGTCCTGATCGCCTGCGTCACGGTTGCGTGGATTCGTTACGCATGGACGCGCCGCACATCCACGCCCGTTAGCGCCGCCCGCCTGTCCACCGCCAGGAAAGCCGCCTTTGCCACGCTGCTCATCACCCCGGTCGTCCTCGGCGCCGAGCTCGGGCTGCGACACTTCTGGTTCCCGGCATCGCCCCGTGCGTTCCGACCGGCCGGGGGAACGGCGCGGGGCTTTCACGCGTTGCTGCAACACAGTGGTCGCATAGAGCGAAACGGGGGTCTCGTTCGGGCCTACCGTGGTCGCGTCTACGACCGGGACAAGGGTACAAGGACGCGCGTGGTCTGCCTGGGTGGATCGACGACCTGGGGCCAAAGCCTCGAGCCCGCGGAGACCTGGCCGCTCATGCTCGAGGAACAACTCCGTTCGGTCGGGTACGACGTCGAGGTGATCAACGCCGGTCGCACCTGGTACACCACCGCCCATTCCGTCACCCTCTACGCCACCGAGATGCGGTACTACGATCCGGACATCGTGATCGTCATGCATGGTGTCAACGATCTGGCACGAGGCTTCCCTATGCCCGGCGAGCCGCCACCCGAGTGGGACTATGGGTCGTATCAAGGCCCCATGCAAAACGTGCTGTCCGGCTATCGAAAGAGCCTTCGCCAAGGAAGCTGGTCGAGCTGGCACCCGGCGCGCCTGCTGACCGCGTCGGCCATCTACCGCCTGGCGTTCGAGCACACCGAAGCGGAGACCCCGGAAAGCATCGAGGTCGGCCTCGACATGTTTCCCACGCTCGAATCATTCGGCGAGCATCTGCGATATCTTACCCGGCTGGTTCTCGACGACGGCGGCCGGGTCGTGCTGGCGACGCAGGCCCACGTCTATGGCCACGGCGACCTCTCGACTTCGTCGGAGCTGGACGTCACGATGCGCGAGGTCTACATGCGGACGCCCTCGGGAGCGGCCGTTTCGCCCACGAGCCTACGTTCCGCCATGCGAGCCGTGCGAGAAAAGACCATCGAGATTGCCGCGACGCATTCGGTGCCGCTGGCCGACGTCGAACAAGCGATCGCCGGCCGCGCGAGGCTCTTCTTCGACGACTTTCATCTCAACAAAAAGGGCAACGTCGTTGTTGCACAGACGATGGTTACGGCGTTGCGCGCCTTGCTTGAAGACGTGTCGGTGGCCCGGCTTGACGAACGCGGCGTCCGCGCGGTGCCCGATCCAACTCCCTGAAAGCGTGTTCATGGAGACTCTTCCATCGTGGATAGGGCGAGCTATTGCCCGCCGCGAGCGGTCCGGTTTCACGCACGAAGACGCTCCCTCCCGGTCGCGGCTCGGTTTGGTCAAACCCGTCAACGTGCGCGGGACGGAGCACGAGGCACCGCGCGGGCTAACAGCCCGCGGCTCGGGACTAAGAGACGGGGGGGGGCGCTATCCCGGATAGGGGTAGGAAGGACCGGTTGAGTTCCCGGCCCCTCCTCCCTCCGAACCGTGCGCGCGGATCTCCCGCACACGGCTCTCCGGTTGGTGGTTCACCGCTGAGCGGGCGGCGAAGCCGCTTTGAACCCGCTACGCGGGCGGCTCTTCGGCCGGTTGTCCAGCATGAACACCGCCCATACACCAGCCAGGTCTCCCTGATTCATGTACCCGACCTTCCCATCGTTGGGTCGCCAACCACCTGACGCGCCCCAGCATCGCTTCATCCACGCTGCCCATCAGCGTGTTGGGCTTCCCGCTTCCGCGGGTCTGGGCTTCACCATTCCCTAGTGTATGGTCAACCTTGAATCTGCGGGTTTGCTCGGTGGGTGGCCCACCTCTTTAGAGGTGGGGGACTCGAATGGTCTCCGGATTCGCGTCCCCCACGGCTAAAGCCACGGGCCACCCAACCCGCAAGTTTACGCGTGACGATGCACTAGCTGGCTCGCCGCAACGCCCGGCCGAATCGCGTTCGTCATCCTACGGACCGATGATTCACCTCCGGTTGCTCTCCACCCCGCCTCGCGGCGACGCAGTCGAACGGCGAGCAATAGTCCGCCCTACGTTCTCCTAGGTGTTGGCAGGACGAGGATCGCGTGCGCCCGGGAGGCATCTCACCCCGATCTTACCGTTGCTCAGCACAAGTACCGACAGTTGAGGGTGGGTACGGGATGCCTTAGCATCGGTCCGGATCGAATGACCGACCCGCGTCACTGTATCGCTCGACAAATAACGACAATGCGTTTCGACTGGCCGTGCGACGATGCGCGCCACTGAGTAACCAAAGACGCCGTCATGGAAAACCAGGTCGTCCACATCGAACACGTCACCAAGACGTTCGGAACCCTCAAAGCCGTCAATGATCTCTCGTTGTCCGTGCCGCAAGGGTCCATCTACGGCTTCATCGGACCCAACGGCAGCGGCAAGACGACCACCCTGCGCATGATCATGCGCATCCACCACCCCGACGCCGGCGCGGGGCGAATCCGCGTGCTGGGCGGGGAGACGTTCGAGGCGGCCAACGACCGCGTCGGCTATCTGCCGGAAGAGCGCGGGCTCTACCGCAAGATGAAGGTACGCGACGTCCTTCGGTTCTATGCCGAGCTGAAGGGCTGCCGAGATTTCAAGAAAGCCGTCCACGACTGGCTCGACCGCATGGATCTGGGGGATTGGGCCGACAAGAAAGTCGAAACGCTCTCCAAGGGCATGGCCCAGAAGGTGCAGTTCATCTCGGCCGTGCTCGCCAAACCCGACCTGATCATTCTGGACGAGCCGTTCAGCGGACTGGATCCGGTGAACACCAACGTGATACGCGACGCGATCCTCGAGCTTCGGCGGAACGGTGCCACGGTCATTTTTTCCACGCACGACATGGCTGTCGCCGAAGAGCTGTGCGATTTCATCTTCATGATCTACAAGGGCAAGAAGGTTCTCGATGGAACGCTCGAATCGATTCAAGCGACCTATGGGCACGACACGCTAAGGGTCCGCGTTGAAGGCGACGGGTACGACGCGCACGCAATCCCCGGCATCGAGAACGTCACCGACTTCGGCCGATTCCAGGATCTCCGCATTTCGTCGGGGACGAACACCCAGTCGGTCTTGGGCGCCCTGATGAAGTCGGGTCGTGTCACTCATTTTGAGCAGACGACGCCGTCGCTGCATGACATTTTCGTGCGAATCGCCAACCCCGCATCGACGCCCGAGGCGGCTGAGGCGCTCGATTAACCACGCGCGGATCGATCCGCCCCCAGGAAGCCACACCATGGCCGTGCCCATGCCACAGTCGATCCCAATGCAAAGGCTACTGCGATGCGCAGAATAATCGTCGTCGCCGTCCGGGAGTATCAGGCGGCCGTCAAGACCAAGGCCTTCATCTTCAGCATCGTGTTAATGCCGATTCTGATGGGCGGGAGCATCCTGATCCAGGAAGTCATGGAGGACAAGGTCGATACGCGCGACAAGCGCTTTGCCGTCGTGGACCAGAGCGGCGTGCTGTACGACACCATCGCCGAGCACGCACGCGAGCACAACGAGTCGGCCATTTTCCGCGGAGAGGGACCGGATCGTCAGCAGATCCGCCCGCGTTTCCTGGTCGAGCGGGCCACGATGACCGGAACAGACCGCGATGAGACCACGCTTGTCCTTTCGGATCGCGTGCGGACCAACGACCTGGTGGGCTTTGTACTCATCGGACCCGACGTGGTCGATGCCGACGCTGACACGGATCGCGGCTACGTCGCGTATCACTCCAACAGCCCCAACTATCGAGACTTTCAGCAGTGGGCATCCGGCGTTCTCAACGACCGGATTCGCAGCCTTCGACTTGAGGCCGCCGACCTGGATCCGGAGGTCGTCCAGAAGGCGACCCGCGGCGTGGCGGTCGGCAACCTCGGGCTCGTCGCCAAGACCGAGACGGGTGAGATCACACAGGCCAAAGAGACCAACCGGGTCGCCGGCATGCTGGTTCCCATGGGCATGATGATGCTGATGTTCATGGTGGTGATGATCGGGGCGCCGCCGCTGATGCAGAGCGTGCTGGAAGAGAAAATGCAGCGCATCGCCGAAGTGTTGCTCGGCAGCGTCAGCCCGTTCCAGTTGCTGATGGGCAAACTCCTCGGCACCGTCGGCGTGACGTTGACGATTGCGACACTCTATCTCGTCGGTGCGTACTACGCGACGCGGCAGGCGGGCTTCGCCGAGTTTTTCCCCCAGTCGCTCATCGTCTGGTTCGTCGTCTTTATGGTGATGGCCGTGCTGATGTTCGGGTCGCTGTTCATTGCCGTGGGGGCGGCCGTCAGTGACATGAAAGAGGCACAAAGCATGATCACCCCGATCATGATCATTGTCATGGCTCCCCTGTTCGTGTGGATGCCGGTGGTGAAAGAACCGCTCTCGGCGTTCGCCACGGGCGTCTCTTTCTTCCCGCCCGCGACCCCCATGCTCATGGTCCTTCGCCAGGCCGTCCCGCCGGGCATCCCGACCTGGCAACCCTTCGCAGGCATGGCCCTGGTGCTTGTGACGACGGCCGGCATGGTGTTCGTCGCCAGCCGCATCTTCCGCGTGGGTATCCTGATGCAGGGCAAAGGGGCCAACCTCGCCGAAATGCTCCGCTGGGTCATTCGCGGCTGATCGTTCATCGGGAAGCGCCCCGGGACATGGGCGCTGACACCAGCGAGGCGTCCCCGCAAAAAATGCGCGGATGGCGCCCCGTGTTGCGCTGTTCGGCCAGGCGCGATCCAACCGATACCCCTACATCTAGTTAGCCCATGCCACGGACCCGCCAGATAGCGCGGTCGATCCGGCGGTCCGGGCAAACAAAAAAGATCGAGATTTCCGTTGACGTTCGGTTTTCGTTCGGATACTATACGCACCAAACAAACAGCGAACAGGTGAACGATGGTGTCATGGACAGGCAAACAAACGGGCAAGCGCGCGGCGATGGGCGCGGGTGCCGGCGATCTGGAACGGGCATACCCCTTGTGTGTTTTTGGTCCCGGCGGCGACTTCCGGACCGCCGTGGTCCCCGGACCGCCCTCTTCCGCTGCGTCGCGCGGCCCAACACTGCGGACCGTGCCGTTTTCCGACTGCCTGCCTCAGCACGTCGGCGGATCAGCGGCTCTTGGCAGTTGGCTCCTGCGGGTGTCCACGCGTTTCAGTGACCTCTGCTCGCAGGCTCGTCGCCTCGCACGGCTTCGTGCCCTTTCCACGCACGGTCGCCTGCCGCTCGTAGCTCTAGGACCCCAAGGTCTTGACCGGTACGCGGAGAACACCCATGGCCAGGAAGAACCGAAGGCGGGCAGGCGAAACGAACTGCCTCACACCTCGTCAGCTAGAAATCCTAACCTGCATCCGCGACACGCGCAGGAGCTCTGGCTATTCCCCGACCTTGCAGGAGATCGCCGACGAACTCGGCATAAGCAAAATCACGGTGTTCGAACACGTCGGCGCACTCATCGCCAAAGGCATGCTGACCAAGCGGTCCAACAGGGCTCGCTCTTTGGAACCGACGGCTTCCGCCCGGTTTCCCGATGAGCGCACGACGCTGATTCCCCTGGTCGGGCGCATCGCGGCCGGCTACCCGATCGAAGCCGTCGCCACGTCCGACGTGGTCGATCTGGAGCAGGTGTTCTCCAGCCGATACCCGGTCGGAATCCTGACGGTCGCCGGAGACAGCATGATCGATGATCAAATCTGCGACGGCGACTGGGTCGTCTACGAGAGTCGCTCCAACGCGCGCAATGGTGACACGGTTGTTGCACTCATCGACGGCGAGGAGGCCACGCTCAAGAGGTTCTACAAAGAGCGAAACCGCATCCGCCTTCAACCCGCCAACGACGCCTACGCGCCCATCTACGTTCGCAACGTCGAGATCCAAGGCGTGGTGATCGGCGTGATCCGGCGGATGTGACCCCCCGGGTGTCGCTACGCCGCTCGGACGCACCCAACAGGCAGCACCTGGCGCGCATTCTCCGTCACACCGTGTCACCGGCCCGTGGGTCGCACCCCTGAAAGCCCGGGGTGCTTGACACTTTGAGCGGCATCAACGTAGGGCTGGTGGTTCTCCCGGCCATGCCGGGGGGTTACCGGCCTCGCCCCTTGACAGGTCAACGTTCCGCTTACGCGGAACAACGACCTGCCCTACGTTCTTGAAGGTCGCCGATTCTGTCCCGCACCCCAGAGCCCACCGGCGCGCGCCGCGCGCTTGTCGCGCGCGCCTGATCCGACTACACTGCGTGGCTCGCTCTTTCGCGCCGAAAGGACACGCCGCTTGGATCTTTTTTCTGTTCGTTCCTTGCCCTTTCTCACACGACGAAATTACTATTTCGAGGTCAAACATCTGCTTCCCTGGGGCATCCTCGCGGGGCTTGTCGAGGGGTACTTCGCCAGCATCGTCGTCTCGAAGACCTTCCACGGCAGCGAGCGGCTGATCGCCATCGCCAGCGCCACCCCCCCCGCCGCCTACCTGTTCAGTCTGTTCTGGGGCATGTTGTGCGTGGGGCGCCCGAAGATTCGCCTGTTCGCTTTCTTCGCCGGCGGAACGGTGCTGCTCGCCGGCACGATCGGGGCGATTCCTGCCACGCCGGGCGGCGCGATCTGGTTTATCTGCCAGATGGCGGCCGCGCAAGTGCTGCTCTCGGCCGTCGTGACGGTCCGCTCGGCCGTATGGCGCTCGAACTATCCGCGCGCCGTGCGCGGGCGCATCACCGCGCGGCTGGAAACCGTCCGGTTCATCCTGAGCATCGTCACCGTCTTGGTCGCCGCCCGACTCTGCGACCGCGACCCCATGGCCTACCGCTTCATCTTTCCCGCGGCCGCCGTCTTCGGATCCCTCGGCGTGCTGCTATTGAAAAACATCCACGTGCGCGGAGAACGCAGCGAGCTTCGACGCCACGAAGGGACGGCCTGTGACGGTGAGGTGCGCTTTCGTCTGACCGAGCCGTTCAGCCTGACCGCCTTGCTTTCACCGGGCCACGTCTTCGGACGCATGCTACAGGTGCTCAGGAGTGACCGACGATTCGCGCAGTATTGCCTGGCCCAGTCGTTCACCGGCGTCGCGAATCTGATGACCATCCCCGTCGTCGTAATGGTCGTCACCCGGCGGATCGATCTGGGCTTCGCCTGGGGATTCTGGATCAGCACGGCGCTGGTCGAGGTGATCCCCCGGCTCCTCCGCATCGGCAGCATCCGTCGCTGGGCCCGCTTGTTCGATCGCGTCGGCGTTGTGCGGTTTCGCGTGGTGAACGTGTCGTGCTGGGTGTTGTCACTTTTGCTCGGGCTCGCGGCCACGCTGGTCGCCACGCACGGCGAGGGCTTCGGGACGATGGCTCTGCCGCTGGCTACGCTTCTTTTTGCCATACGCGGAATCGGCGTGGGCGTCGGCTTCGGCGGCGGGGCCATCGCCTGGACGATCGGGCACCTCCACTTCGCCAAGGCGGAAGATGCCGAAGTCTACATGGGCATCCACGTCTTCCTGACCGGCTTGCGTGGAATCGCGTCGCCGCTGTTGGGCATGTGGCTCTTCAGCGTGATCGATTGGGGCGTGTGGGTGGTGGCGATCGCGTGCGCAACCGTCAGTCTGATTCTCTTTTGCCGGATGGCGCGGCATGAAACGCCCGAGGTGTCATAAACCCGGCACTGCCTGGAGCTGTTCTCGATTTCGCGTACCGAATGATGGCGCTGTTTCAATCCCTGTTCCGCTGGAAGACCGGCCGGGCTGAAGCCCGCGGCTCGGGACGAAGAAAGAGACGCGCTCTGGGCACCGATCACTCGCCGACGCGATCCAGGGATTGCTGCCGTCCGCCCACATATACGGCCACGGGCGAAACCTGCGAATCGAGAATCGACCAGCAACCGGCAGTAGGAGCCGGCGTGTCGATCGGCAGGACCACAAGATCGGCCCGCTTACCCACGGCGATCGAACCGGTGAGGTGATCAAGCCCCAGCGCCCGTGCGCCGCACAGCGTCCCCATGGCAAGGATTTCGTCGGGCGGAACCTCGGGCCCCGCCCGCCGCAACGCGCGAAGCTCGTCCAGAACCGAGAGCGACGGGTTGGACGCGAGGCTGTCGGTTCCAATGCAGACGTTGATGCCGGCGGCACGCATCCGCTTGAACGGGTGGGGTGGATGCCCGAACGCGGCGTGCGTGCGCGGGCAGTAGGCAACACTCGCCCCGCCCCGCCCGATGCGATCCAGATCGTCGTCATCGACATAGTTCGCATGAGCCAGCACCGTCGCCCGGCCCATCAACCCCGTGCGGACCGCCAACTCGACCGGCCCACACCCCGGCGCCTCAAAATCGTCGTCGATCACCCCGAGCCCCGCGAGATAGTCGCGGAAGCGGCCCGTGCCGGTTCGAGTAAAGCTGTCCTCGTCGATCGTCTCGGCCAGGTGAATGCAGATGGGCAGGGCGTCCGCCCGGGCACGCTCCGCGCAGGCCTGCATGGCGTCCGGCTCAACGGTGTAGGGCGCGTGGGGAGAAACGCCTCGCGTGAGCCGCCCGCTTGACGGGCCGGCCGACGCGGCCTCTTCAAGCCGACGGGCGAGCTGATCCCTCGTGGACCCGATCGCGATCACCTCGCCAAAGGATACGACCAACCCGGGCCACGCCGATAGCGCCCCGCGCGTCCAGGATGGTGCCGTAGTAATGTCACCAATCGTCGTGACACCAGCCAGGAGCGACTGGCGCATCCCGGCATGCACGGTGCGCAAGACGTCGGCCTTCGCCGGCGGCGGCGAGCGGCGAACGGCCACGAGCCGCGTCAGCCAGTCGGTGAAATCCGCAGTCGGCGGAACGCGCCCGAGCAGGTCGGTCAGTTCAAGATGGGTGTGGGCGTTCACGAATCCGGGGCAGACAGCGGCCTGCCCGTAGTCGGTTGCGGATGCCGTGGCGAGTTCACTCGCTGTTCCAACGGCGGTTATCCGACCGTCCTCGATCACGACGGCCCCGTCTTCGATCGCCGGCGCTTCGACGGGCAAGACGTAGCGTGCCCGAAGGATCATGACGCCGGGTCCTCGCGGGCGGGGGTCTTGCGGTGGTATTCCACGATCGTCCCATCAGCCTCGAACCCCGCACGCTGGAACCAACCCAAGGCCGCTCGGTCGCCGCTAGCGATCTGGGCGAGGATGTTGCGTATGGCAAGCCGTTTGGCCATCGCAAGCACGTGGGCGATCAGCGCCTGTTCGACACCGTCGCCGGCATGGTCCGGCAGAACGAACAGGTCCATGACCCGCGCGAGGTCGCCGACCTGGTAGAACGCGCATCGACCGGCCGGCGATTCGTTGTGCATGGCGACGAACATGTCGAACTGAGGATCGTCCATCCGTTGCGTACAGACCGCGGCCGACATGGCCGGGGCAGGCTCACCCGGAGGCGCATCGTGATCGAGGAAAGTCCGCTCCAGCGCCGCGCGCATGGCACGCCCAGGCAGCACCCGCACGCCCTCCACCGGTTCGAACTCGACCCATCGCGAAAGGATCAGCGCGGTGTACTCCGTTGAGATGAATCCGCGGGTTTTGAGAAGTTCATCAAGCGCGGGCGTCGATGCTCCGCCGGCCGGTGCCCATGCAAGACAGCGCAAGCCGCGAGCCTGAAACCAACCCTCCGCTTCCGCGTAGGCGCGGTCCGCCGCAGCCGGGTCGTCGATCACCACTTCGCGAAATTGGTTGGCCTCGGGAGCCAGGGCGAGCCGCTCGCTGTAATACGCGATGCCATGCTCCAGCGTCTCCTTCTCCGAGAGTTGGGTACAAAGCGCCTGGGTCGATCGCAGCAAGGAACCCACGGTGGATCGTTCCATGGCAAGGTCTCAGGCGGTGGTACGGATCGGCGGTCGGCTCGCGTGGTGGTCCGTCATCCCCTGGAAGTGATGCGCGATGCTCAACAGTCGCCCCTCCTCGAACAAACCGCCGGTCAGTTGCAACCCAATCGGCAGCCCCTCGGCGCTTTGACCACACGGAATGCTGACCGCGCAGTGGCCGGTCAGGTTCGCGGCGATGGTATAAATGTCGCTCAGGTACATGGCCAGCGGATCGTGCGCCTTTTCGCCGATGGCGAAGGCCGTGGTGGGCGCCACGGGCGACGCGATCACATCAACGTGGGACAGAGCCCTCTCGAAGTCGCGGCGGATCAGGCGTCGTACTTTCTGCGCCTTGAGGTAGTAGGCGTCGTAGTAGCCGCTGGACAGTGCATGGGTACCCAACATGATCCGCCGTTTCACCTCATCCCCGAAATAGCTCCCACGCGACGCGGCGTACAGGTCGAACACGTCCGCGGGATTCGGCGCCCTTCGCCCGTAGTGAATGCCATCGAACCGGGCAAGGTTGCTGGAGGCCTCGGCCGAGGCGATGAGATAATAGCACGCCACGGCATACGCCGTGTGAGGAAGTTCGATCGCAACGATCTCGGCTCCGGCCGACTCCATCGCTTTTAGTGCGGACCGGACGGCCGACGCAACCTGACCGTCAAGCCCTTCGTCGAAGTGCTGCTGGCAGACGCCGATGCGAAGCCGTGCCGGCGTCGCGGCCAGTTCGGTAACATACTCAGGCACGGAAACGTCCACCGAGGTCGAATCGCGTGCATCGTGTCCGGCGATGACGCCAAGTAGCAGTGCCGCGTCTTCGGCATCCGTGGTGATCGGGCCGATCTGGTCGAGGCTGCTGGCGAAGGCGACCAGCCCGAAGCGCGACACGCGTCCGTAGGTGGGCTTAAGCCCCACAACGCCGCAAAAAGACGCCGGCTGGCGGATCGAGCCGCCCGTGTCGCTTCCCAACGCGGCCGGCACGATCCCCGCAGCGACGGCCGCCGCCGATCCCCCGGACGAGCCGCCGGCCACCCGACTCACGTCCCACGGGTTGACCGTGGACCCAAAGGCACTGTTCTCGGTGGAGCTGCCCATGGCGAACTCGTCGAGGTTGGTCTTGCCAAGGATGATCGCCCCGGCCGACGCGAGTCGTTCGACGACGAAGGCATCGTACTGCGACTGAAATGACTCGAGCATGCGCGAGCCACAGGTGGTTGGCCCGTTTGCCGTGCAGATGTTGTCCTTGACGGCCACGGGCACGCCACAAAGCGCGCCAACGGCGCCCCCATCGGCGCGGATCGCGTCCACCGCCCGCGCGTCGGCGAGCGCGCGATCCGCATCATGGCTTAGGACGGCGCCCAGCCCGGGGTTCACCGTCTCGAGTCGATCCAGGGAGCGGCGCACGACCTCTTCCGCGGAGCGATCCCCAGCGGCGACGGCCCTTACGATGTCAGCCACGGCACCCATGGTCCTGCGCTCGCTAGGCCTCGCCTTGATCCAAGACCTTGGGAACCTTGAAGAATCCGTCCTTGTGCTCCGGAGCGTTCCTCAGGGCACGCTGGGGATCCCACGAGATTCCGCGGGTGTCTTCCCGGCTGACGTCGGTCATGTCCAGCGGGTGGGCCAATGGCTCCACGTCATCCGTGTCGAGTTCGTTGAGACGACGAACGTAAGCCAAAACGGTCGATAGCTGCGCCGCGTACCGCGTACGTTCTTCATCCGTCAGTGTCAGCCGGGCGAGATGGGCGACGTGTCGAACGTCGGTTTCGTCAAGGGATGCCGACATCAAAGGCCTCCGCGCGTTGCATCGGGAGCGCGTCCATGAACCGAAACGATCTGCTCGACCGCATCGTCACCGGGGCCAACGGCAGGGTCAAGCCTCGTGCGGGCGGCGTGGCGAAACCTTGGCGGCCGCTACGGCAAGCAGCAGCCAGCCGGTTATCAACAACGCCCCACCGAGCGGCGTGACCGGACCCAGCCATCGCCACTGCAACAGCACGAGTCCGTAGAGGCTGCCGGAAAAACACAGGACGCCGCAGAACATGCAGACACCGGCCGCGTTAGCGGCGCGCGACGGTCCAAGCGATGCGACCCAGGCGACGCCCACCAGCGCCAAGGCGTGGTACATCTGATAACGAACGCCCACCTGAAAGTTGGCCAGCGACTCGGCGTCCAGCCGATCCTTCAGCGCATGCGCGCCGAAGGCACCGCCGGCCACGGCGGTCATACCCAGCATCGCGCCGATCATCACCCATCTACGGTGCATGGTCGTTTTCCGTTGCATCGTCCGCCTCGCGGCTGGTGGCCTCGACGTCGATAAAGGTGGGCGAAGGGTCATTCGTGGGTTGGGCGCCCGCCTGCATGATCGTAACTCTTTTCCGCATGACCGCCCCCACGCGCCGCGCGACCCAGCGCCGCGCCGGCGGCACAAGCAACATGAAACCGAAGAGATCGGTCAGCACGCCGGGCGTGACCAAGACGACGCCGGCCACAAGAATCAGGGCGGCATCGACCAGGGCACCGGCGGGGGCGACGCCGCGGTTTAGATCGACCTGAATGCGCGTCAGCGCCCGGATCCCCTCGCGCCGCGCCAACCAGGCCCCCACCACCCCGGTCACGATGACCAGCGCGAGCGTGTGCTGCCAGGTGAACGTCTCCGCCAGCCAGAGCAGAATCCAAAGCTCGACGAACGGAACGACCGTCAGCAAGAGTAGCAAGCGCAGGAACAACGCTGGGCTTCCCAAGGGTGTGTGCAACCGTTGCGTGCCCGGAACGTCAACAGCCGGCACCAAGCATCGCACGATGAGCCTATCGCGCGTGCCCGCCCCCGTCCACTAGGCGCCAGCGCAAGCTCATGAATCCACTGTGTAGCGCCCGGTACATGGCCGCGCTTTGCTTGGCCATGCCACACAACGCTTGGTCATGTCGCCCATTTTCATGGCCGGCGCAGTAGCATTCGCGCGTTCGGGCTCCAGAGCAACCGCTTGGTCATTTTCGCCAGCGCAGCTCGGCCGCTACCCCGAGGTGGTCGGACACGCGGTCGGGCCAGACGCGATAGCCGACGAACTCCAGCTCACGCGAGATGAGCACCCAATCGATTCGCTTGCGCGCCGCGGACGCGTGGAACGTGTTCAGCTCGTTCGACACGGGCCGATAGGCCTCTAGGCGCAGCTTGGAAACGAGCAGGCGGACGGCGTCGTTTTCATTCTCCCACTGGCTGTTCAGGTCGCCCAGCACGATGAGCGGTTGGTCCACCTTCGCGAGCCGGGCGACCATCATATCGACTTCTTCGCGCCGCGCGGCCGAAGAGCCGGAGGACAGGTGGACGGACACAACGGTCACGGGTCGGCCGTCGAACTGCATCTCAGCCGTGACGAATCCCTTGGTATGTACCTGCCCAAAGAAGAACCGGTGCGAGTTTCGCGCGGTGAGCGGCCGCTTGGAAAGCAGGGCCGTTCCGTATTCGATCTTGAGCGGACCGAAACCCGCCTTGAAATGAAGGCCGTGGTGGATATGGGGAAAGTCGGTTGCCCCGGCCACACGCTTGACGTGATCGAACCCCCCACTCCATGCGCAGACCGCGTCGGCCTCTTGAATCGCGAGCAGGTCGGGGTCTTCTCGGCGGATCACTTCGGCCACCGCATCCAGGTTGGCCTCGAATTCGCCTTTGTTCAGTTGGAGTTGGTTCGCGACGAGCCCGCGACCGTGAGCGACGTTCAGGGTGGCGACACGGAGGGTCGCTGACGGAGCGGTTCCATCGGGGTCCGGTGCGATGGCCGCGTTGGTGTGCGCTGCGGTGAGGGCGACGAGCATGGCGACACACCGCGCACGACGGGCAATCCGAGCCGCGCCCGTCAGGAAGCGGTTCTCCGCGGCAAGACCGAGTCTCATGCATCCGCTCCCTGACGGTCGCGGCTCGGTTTCTCCTGACCCGTCGAATAAGGCCTGTCGAAGAACTGGTGCGGCACAAGCCCATAGTCCGCGCGGGCTGAAGCCCGCGGCTCGGCGCGCGAGCGGGGCTTGGCTGCCCAAGGCGGGGCGGCACGCAAAAACCAACAAGGCGTCAGTCATTTTCGAGCCAGGGCATCAGCGAGCGCACGGTTTTTCCGGCGCGCTCATAGAGGGAGTCCGCATCTGCGTCGTGGAGCCGGCGGAAGTTGTTGCCGCCGCTCTTGCACTCGGCGATCCATTCTCGGGCGAACTTGCCGCTGCGGACGTCTTCGAGAATCCGCTTCATCTCGTTGCGTGCCTCGTCGCTAACCAGGCGCGGTCCGACGGACAGATCGCCCCACTCGGCCGTGTTCGAGATTCGATCACGCATGGCGGATAGACCGCGTTCGTACAGCAGATCGACAATCTGCTTGAGTTCGTGAACGCATTCGAGGTAGGCCAGCGCGGGTTCATAGCCGGCCGTAACGAGCGTCTCGAACGCGGCCTTGGTCAGCGCGGTCAGCCCGCCGCACAGCGCGACCTGTTCGCCAAAGAGATCCGTCTCGGTCTCGTCGGCGAAGGTGGTCTCGACCACGGCCGCACGGGTCGCGCCGATTCCGGCCGCCCAGGATAGCGCGGTCCGCTTGGCGTTTCCCGTGGCATCCTTGTGTACGGCGAGCAGCGCGGGCAGCCCCTTGCCCTCAACGAAAAGCGAACGAAGCAACGTGCCGGGGCCCTTCGGTGCCACCATGACGACATCGACGCTGGATGGCGGATCGATAAACCCGAAGCGAATGTTGAACCCATGGACGAAGCCCAGCGTCCGGCCGCCCTGAAGGTGTGGGGCGACGTGCTCGGCGTAGATGTCAGCCGCCGACTCGTCCGGAAGGGTGAGGATGACGAGGTCGGCCTGCGACACAACCTCCGCCAGCGGGCGTGGATCGAAGCCGTCACCGATGGCGCGGTCGGACCCGCGCCCGCCACGTTGACCGACCGCAACGTCGATGCCCGAGTCACGGAGGTTGAGGGCGTGGGCTCGACCTTGATTGCCATAGCCCAGGATGCCCACGCGCAACGATCGGATCACCTCGAGGTCGGCGTCTTTCTCGCGATAAATGGTGAGTGCCATGGATGATGCGCTCCGCTACGCAATCCGCCCGGCAGCGCGCCGCTTCGCCACCGCGTCTTCGTTGACCTGTTCAGCCTCGCGCCGTGCATCCGGTGATGGCGGCCGGCCACGCCTTCGCTACGAGCGGCGATCGTGGATACGGCGGCGATCAGCCGCGCGAGTCCGTCGAGGTCCGTCTCGAAAGCCACGTTCGCGCATGCACAAACGTTGCGTTAACTCCGTCCCGGATCATAATACCGCCTTTCCACCGTCGCCAGACATGACCCCGAGATCGGCATGAGACCAGAGCAGGATCGTCTGCACGAGCGGCTTGTTGCCTCGCTCGCCTCCAACGACGCCGCCTCCCTTGCAGGAACGCTGTCGGGCTCGCGGGCCGCGGACATCGCCGAGTCGTTTGAACTCCTCGGAGACGAGGAGCGCTCACGGGTTCTGTTTGCCCTGGCACCGCACACGGCCGCCGAGGTCGTCGTGATGCTCGACGAGGCGGTCCGCGGAGACGTCGTCGAGGAGATGAACACCGCGTCGTTGATGGAAATCGTCGCGGAGCTTCCGCCGGACGACGCGGCCGACGTGTTGTCCGAGCTGCCCGAGGACGAGATCGGCGAAATCCTCGAGCACATGGCGGACGAGCAGTCCGAGAAGATCGAGGAACTGCTCGAGTACGACGAGGAGTCCGCGGGCGGCATCATGACGCCCGACGTGGTGGCGATTGAGGCCTCCAAGACGGTGGCCGACGCGGTGGAGTCGGTACGCCAGGCGACACAGGACGAAGACCTGCACGAGATCCACATCATCGACGCGGACCACAGGCTTGTGGGAACGGTTCCGCTGAGGCGCTTGGTCACGAACCACCCGAACACGGTGCTTCGAAGCATCTGCAACGTGGACCCGGTCACGGTCTATGCCCAGGACGATCAGGAAACGGTCGTGCAGATCATCCGCAAGTACGACGTGATGTCGGCGGCCGTCATCGATGAGAACGATCGGCTGCTGGGGCGGATCACGCACGACGATCTGCTCGACGTGGCCGAGGAGGAGGCAGCCGAGGACCTGTTCAGAATGGCCGGCACCGACGCAGCGGAATTGGAAACCCACTCCGTCCTTCGTGCGGCGCGCGTTCGGCTGACCTGGCTGCTGCCCTGCATGGGCGGGATGCTGGCGACGGCTTCGGTCCTGCTGGTTGGTGAGGCGAAGTTCGATCCGGCGCTCGCGGCCGCGTTGGTGGCCTTCGCGCCGATGATCGGAGCCATGAGCGGTAACAGCGGAATCCAGATCTCGACCATCATCGTGTGCGGTTTCGCCACCGGCGAGTTGGCCTCCACGAAACTCGCCCGCGTGTTCTGGCGCGAGGGGCGCATCGCCCTGGCGATGGCGCCCATCTGCGGCGTCGTTGCGTTCGGGCTGGCTTTCGCGGGCCCCGCGGCCCTACACGGGATGGGCATCGACGTCACCCCGGTGGCCGACCCCGTTCGCCTGGCGCTCTCGGTCGGCTGCGGGATGGTTGCGGCCATTCTGTGGGCGGGCGTGCTGGCGATCGGGCTGCCGTTCGGCTTCCGGCGGATTGGCATCGACCCGGCCATCGCATCAGGCCCGCTGGTGACCACGATGAACGACATGGTGTCAGTCACCATCTACATGTCTCTCGCGCTACTCCTGGCGAGATAATGGCGAAGAGGGGAAGCTGACGGGTGCGTCACAGAATCGGCGTTACGTAGCTTTCAGAGCACCGGGCGCGAGCCCGGTGACATGCTGGCGCTTGGGTCCGCAGGCTGGCGCCAGCGGCTCTGACTCGGTGTACCCGTCCCGCCGGAAGTTCCACGGACCCGAAGATGACTCGTATAGCGTTTACTGACCGGCGCCCAGGCGGCGGGGCCAGTAGTCATCCGGCGGGGGTGCGTCCCGGTCGCCGCCGGGGCGGATGTGATCGAAGAGGGAATCCTTCATTTTGTCATACGCGACCCGCCCGTTGACCACCGTCCATCGGGCGTGGGTCATGTAGTGAAGCAGGTCACCGTCGGCGATGACGAAATCGGCGTCTTTGCCCACCTCGATCGACCCGACACGGTGATCGATGCCCAGAATGCGCGCTGCATCGATCGTGATCGCGCGAAGGGCGGCGGCGTTGGACAAACCACCGCGGACGGCAAACGCAGCCTCCATGTTAAGATGGAACAGGTCGCGACCGGCCACGCCCCAGGTCGTGATCGACGTGTTCTGCGGGGTGATGGCCACCGGAACGCCGTGGTCGTGCAACACGGCAGCGTTTTCGATGGATGAGCCGTTTTCTCGGTTGACGCGCTCGTTGCGATCGACATCGACGCGGGCGGAAACCACGGCCGCCAGCCCGGCGCGGGCCATCCGCGGCGCCACCGTCCAGCCCTCATAGGCGCCCCGCACAACGGCGTCAAAGCGGTAGGTCTCGGCCAGTTGGCAGATGTCGAGGATGGCGTGCGCCCTGGAGGCATCGAACACCGCGACGACCTCGTGTTTGATCAGCTTGAGGCAGGTGTCGAACTGCCCCTTGATCCATTTCTTGTCCGGCTCCTCGGCGTCCGGGTCGGTCTTCTTTTCTTGCTCGAAGGCTTCGACGTCGCGCAGATACTGACGGCATTTTTCGAACGCGGCGCGAAGCTTGCGCCGGGCGTTCGGCTGTCGCGAGGAGTAGCTGAGCTTCTTGAAGAGGTTACGCTTCACGATCATGTCATCGACGCTGCCAAACGTGGTCTTGGCGGCCGTGTTGCCCGTTACAGCGGTCGTGATACCCGCGGCCAGCGCCAGCGTCATGTTCAGCGAATAGACGTCGGTGGAGTCGTCCGGCGGCTCGCCGCCCGAGATCCCGCGGCTGCCTGCGGCAACCAATCCTGGGTAGACGCGGAACCCGGTCGCATCGAGCGTCTCGGTCTCCTCGGGCAGATCGAGGTTCCGCCCGATCTGGTGAATCTTGCCGTTCTTGGTGAGGATCGTCACACCCTCAAGGACGCCGTTGGTGACCGTATGCACCGTGGCGCCGGTGACGGCGAAGTACCGGTCCTTCTCTTCCTCTTCCTTTTCCTTCTCGTCCTCGTCCTCGTCGGACTTCTTGTCGTCGGCCTCGCCGTTTTTCTTGGGCTTGTCGTCTTTCTCGGGCTTGGGGGGTTTGGGCTTGGGCTCCGGCTGCGAGACGACAGGCCAAGGAAGCTGAGCCGCGGCCGCGCGAGTGAAACCGGTGGTCGCCAATAGCAGCACAAACGTCGCAAGAAGTACGCGAGTCATGGCTGCGTTTTCTCTTGCGGTTTCCCGAGCCGCGGGCTTCCGCCCGCGCGGACTCCACGGTGACGAGGACGTGAGGTTCCGTGCCCAGCCAAACAGTAACGCGAACAGCTCCCGATTCGTCATCTCGTTTTCTCCGGCGTCCAGACAACGTCGCCGAGGATCATCACGCGCGTGACCTTGGTGGACGGGTCGAACGGATCACCGCTGAGGAAGATCAGATCTGCCTCTTTGTCTTTTTCCACGCTGCCCAGGCGATCGCCGAGGCCGATCACACGGGCGGGGTGCAGGGTGATCGCCTTGATGGCCGCCTCGCGCGAAAGACCGGCCCGCATCAGGTCGGAAAGGCGGGACCAGATTCGGCGGAACTCGTCACGCGTGTCGCGGATCGGGACGGCCGACACCTCGCACCCGGCCTCGTCGAGCTTGGCCATCAGATTGTAGCGAAACGCGGTCAACGGCAGGTTCCGAATTTGCGGTCGAACGATTGTCTGTGCCTTTCGCTCGCCCAACACATCGATCACGTGATGGAAATCCGGTTGCCGAGACCCGACGAGTTCCAACCGGTAGACCAATTCATCGTAGGGCTGAAGTACGTCATCCAGATGGTGAAGATCAGAGGCCTTGCTGAGCTGGATCAGCAATCCGGCGCCCTCCTTGTGCTCAATGAGATCGACGAGGGGTTGATGTTTCGGGTCGATGGGCGGCGGCTCGAACTCCTTCGGCTCGTCTTCCTTCTTGTCCTCTTCGCCCTTGGGCTTGTCTTCTTCCTCGTCGCCCGTGGCACGGGCTCCCTTGTCGTCTCCACCGCCCTGGTCACCCTCTTCCTTGGGCTTTTCCTCTTTTTCCTTCCCCTTTTCTTCCTTCTCTTTTTTCTTTCGAGCTTCTTCCTGCTTCTTATCCCACTCTTTGCGGGCCTTCTCGACCTTCTCGATTTCCTGCTTGGCTTTCTTCAGGGCGTTGCGGAGTGTCGCCTTGCCCTTCGCCCGCCACACAAGCGGCGCATACAGATAGGAGGTGTCGGAAAGTTGCCGCACATCGTCGGGTCCGGCCGTTCGATAGGTCGAGGCGTAACCGGGGATGCCGGTGCCGGCCGGCACGAAGCAGATCGCGGTGTAGCCCGCCTCCAGCAGATCGGTGAAGTCCATTTGCGAAAGGAAGACCTCGTCGGCCGCTTTTTGATCGCCGTGTACGCCGCTGCGCCGATAGGCGGGCAGACGGTATCGGCTGCGCGGATGGACCAGTCCGGGCATGACCGTCTCGCGCGGGGCGTTGATAACCTTGGCCGAGGGGGGATACTCGATCTCCCCGCCACCGACCAGCGTGATCTTGCCGTCCTCGATGACCACAATGCCGGGGGTTAGCTCCGCCCCGGATACGGTAATGACCCGGCCGGCCTTGACGACGACGTACTCACTGTCGCCATCGCCGGCGCGCGCCTGCCCGGACAGAAACGAGACGGCCGCGACACACGCCAGAGCCGTGGCTTGCGTGCGCCCACGGGGCATCGCATTGAGCGTATGAAGGTCAGACATGTCGGCGCTGAAACCTCTCAAAAGTTGTTGGGGCGTGTGGCAAAGCCACGCCTGCGATCATTAGAGTGCGTGTAAGCAGGCTCTTTCCGAGCCACGACCGTAAGGGAGTGATCCCGGTTTCGCACACAAAACCGCTCCCTCACGGTCGCGGCTCGGTTTGTCATAACCCTTCTCATACGCCCTCTTAGAATCGGCGCCGCACGGAGGCGTCGTACACAATCTTTCCGTCCACGATGGTCAGTTCACAGGAGGAGCGCGGATCGAGCGGATCCCCGGTCCAAAGTCCGAGGTCGGCATCTTTGCCTACTTCGATCGACCCGACACGGTCATCGACGAGCAGCGCCTCCGCCGGGATGCGCGTGAGCCCTCGAAGCGCTGGGTAGGGCTTCCATCCATACCAGCAGGCCATCGCCGCCTGAAACGAAAGTTCCTTCTCCGGCACGACCGGCGCGTCCGTGTTGATGCCCAGCTTGCGGACACCCCCCTGCCACCAGCGGGCCGCGTTCCCGTTCATCTTTCGCAGGGTGCGGTCGAAGTGGTACTGCCGGGGGCCGTTGATGGTGTATACATCGGCCTCGACCGCCATCGGTGCGGTCTTGTAGCCGTCGAAGGTGCAGTGGTCCAGCACGGTCTTGACCTTGAACTTCTTGGCGAGCATGTCGATCGTGGTCATCACGACCTGATAGATTTGGGTGTGAACCGACACCGGATACTCGTGGCGGAACAGGCCGCGGAACTCGTCGTAGAAGAGATCGAACGCCGGCTTCTCATTGGCATCGCCCGCTTCGTATGCGTTCCAGCGCTCGTGGTACGCCTTGGCCTTTTCCAGCGTCTGCCGCGTGTTGTAGTTCATGAAGCTGCGACCGACGCCGTACCAGTATCGTTCGGGGTTACCCGCCTGGGCAATTTTTAGCGAGCCGGGGCTTCGCTGCACGACCTCGCGAACCGTCGCGCCGGCCGTCTTGGCGATGGTGCCGAACCCGCTCAGGTTGGTTCCGCTGCCGGGGATCAAGAGCACCGTGGTGACGCCGCCGGCCCGAGCACCCTTGATGAGCGAGTTGTCCGGCGTAATCGCTTCGAGGGTCCGCAGTCCGGGGTTGGAGAGATAGACCATGTCGTTCAGGTCCATCAGCGACCCGGCGGTGTGGTTGTGGCAATCGACCAATCCGGGCACGAGCCACTTGTCGTTGGCTTCGATGATGCGGTAGCCGTCCGGGACGTTGACCTCGTGCTGTCGCCCGATGCGTTCGATCTTTCCATCGCGCACCAGGACGACGGCGTTGTTGATGATCTCATCCTCGGCATTCATCGTGACGACTTTGCCGACCTTCAGCGCCAGGCGCGTGGCACCGTCGGCGTACGGGCGGGCTTGGGCGACAACCGGCATGACCAGCAACACGGCGAGTGTCAGGGCGAGCAACCCGCGGGTTCCGTCGGTTCTGCGTAGGCGTACTTGTGGTTGAATGTTCACCGAACCTCCTTCCCGTTGATGATGACGCGCTGCACGGCGCTACCGGCCGCGAACGGGTGTCCGTTGAAGATGACCAGGTCACCGTCCAGCCCGGCTTCGAGCGAACCGATCCGGTCGTCAAGGTTGAACATGCGACTGGCGCCGGTGGTCATCGCCGAGAGCGCGGCGTCGGGCGAGAGACCCCGCTCCACCGCGTGCAACCCGATCAGTGGGAGCGTACGCGCCCCGTCCTCGGCGTCACTCTGGAACGCGACCCGCAGACCTTTGCGCCACAAGTCGTCGGCCTGATGATACGCACGGCTGTTGCGCCGGCGCACGATCCGCGTGGGAACAATGACGCCGATGTCCTGCTCAACAAGCTCGCCGGCGACGGCGGCCGCCTCGTTGGCGTCGAGCAGCACGGTCTGAATCTCAAAGGCCTCGACCACCTTCAACACGGCCGAGATCTGAGCGGCCGTTCGGACGGAGACGACCAGGGGAATCTCTTGCCCGAGCACGGCGCGAAGCGGTTCGAGCGCTTCATCGACCTTCGGTGGGATCGGCCGACCGCCCTTGCCGCGGCTGCGCGACTTGACGACCTTGAACTCAACGGGGCTCTTGTCCGTGCGGTTGGCGTCCAGTTCCACGGCGATGCCCTGGAAGCTGATTTCGCCGACGATATGGTCTTCTTCGACGATGTCGGCCTCGATCTCAGGATAGCCCATGCCGCCGGTGTCGATCTCAATCACTCCGGAGATGTGTTTGTCGTCGAGTGTGGCGACGACCTTCCCCGTCTCCCCAGCACCGGGAACCTCGATGTACCCCTCGATGTCGTTGCCGGTGAGCTTGAGCTTTAGGCTTGCGGTCGCCGGCTCCGGAATCGGCCCGCCGGAGATTGTCACCTCCCAGGTGCCCGTGATGGGATCCTCTTGACCTTCGACCTGCTGCTCCTCTTCGGTTGCCCCGGCCGCTTCGACCTCTTCACCCTTGGCCTGCTTCTCTTTCCACTCCGCCAGCTCTTTCTCGTACTTCTCCCATTTCTCGACGTACTTCTTGCCCACGTCGAGTCGTTTCTTGATCTGCTCCCCGGCCTTCATGGGGTCGGCACTGCGAACGTCGAACAGCACGCCGGTCGTGCGTCGCACCACGCGTGACGTGCGATCGTCACCGCCGGTCTTGACGGCCGTAACCTGCGAGCCCGAACCGGATGCCGCATAGGGAGAGACGATGACCGTCGTAATGCCCGCCCGTGCCACACGCCGCTCCGGCGCGCCGGCCACGCCGACGAGGTTGGCAAAGCTAAGCTGCGGTGCGGTGGCCGCCCGATCGCCGTCGAGACCGAGATGTCCGTGGGCGTCGATCCAACCGGGCGTGACGAACCCGTCGGGTCCGGCGTCGATGAGCCTTGCAAAGGGCGGAGTGGGCACGGTGTGGCCGACGACCTTGATAATACCGTCTTCGATCAGAACGGCTCCATCGAGGATACGCTCGGTCTCGTCGATCCAGATGGTGCCCGCTCGAACCACGAGGGCGTGAACGTCGGGCGCGTCAAACGCCAGCGCTCCGCCGATGTAGACGCGGCGAACGTGTGTCGTCGTCGCCAGCGGATCGCCGGAGAGAATCACCAGGTCGGCATCCTTGCCCGGCGCAAGGCTTCCGACGCAAGCCGCCACGCCGAGGATTTCGGCGGGTACTCGCGTGATGGCCTCAAGGACTCGCCGACGCGACAGTCCGGCGCGTTGGGCCAGCGCGGCCGCCAACCGCAGGTCGGACGTGGGCTCGTCGGCCGGGCCCGCCAGCGCGAGCTTTACATCTGTCAGCGTGCGAAGGGCTTGCAAGTCCGCCTCAAGGGCGTCGGGGTCATAACCAATGTCGAAGCCGGCCCCGCGCAAGGGCTCGGCCATCCGGAAGACCACGGGGTAGCTCGCCCGCTTGATCGCATCGACGGCGAGATTCGCCTCGGCGGCGCCCACCAGATAGCCCTTGCGGTCGTGGCGTCGCATGAAGGCCAGGGCACCGGCGATGTCCGCCTCTCGCTGAACCTGAATGCGAATGGGCCGTTCCTCTCGCCAGATATGAACGAGCTGGGCCGCATGCATGCCGGCGAAGCGAGTCGGCTCGCCGCGGGCGAGCGCCTCGGCGAGGGCCAGGTATTGACCCAGCCGAGAATCAGGGCGCTGCCTCACACCCGGTAGAATGGGAACGTCCGCGGACGCCGGCGTGCTGAAGGTGACGTCGTTGGGCGGGTTCAGGGCGGGCTCGCCGAAGGTGACGGTCAAGTCAGCCGCGGCCGACAGCACGCGACCGTCGAGCGGGCCACCGAGTTTGACGACCGCACCCTGCCCGGTCACGAGTCGATGATCGCCCGGGCTTAGATGGGCCGTGGTCACCCCGGAAGCAAGCAGCAGCGTGTAGTCGGCGTAGCGATCGAAGGCGTCCAGCGCGCGATACCCGGCGGCGATGGATTCGTCCCCGGTATGGGGCCGCGCGAGCCCACTGGCCGCCGCCACCAGCCCGGGCATGATCACCGCATCGGGCAGGTCAATCAGCGTCAGATCAGGGGGAATCGCGAGGTCGCGTCCGACGGCCTCGATGCGACCGTCACGTACGATGATGATTCCCTGTTCGATCTCCCAGGGACCGTCGGGTGACATGGTGATGACACGTCCGGCTCGAACGGCGAAGGAACGGTCCGACCCGGCCCCACGGACGACAGCCGGCGCGGCGCCAACCATTGTGAGGGCCGCGAACAGACACGCGAGACGAACGGACAAGTGCTTTGGTGTCACGGTCATGGTGCGTTTCACTTGCCGCTGCCGCCGGATTCGTCGGCACCGGGCTTGTCGGTCGATCCTTCCTTACTCGGCTGTTCCGCCTTTTCTTCCTTGTCGGGCGCGTCGGGTTCGCCGACTTCCCCCGGTTCGTCACCTAAAAGCTGTTTGAGCCGCACATCGGTGGCCCGCTCGTAGGCGCGGATGCCGTTGATGTAGACAAGATCAACCCAGGAATCGAACGCCAACGGGTCGCCGGTCATCACCACCAAGTTGGCCACCTTGCCCACCTCGATCGAGCCGACCCGGTCATCGACGCCCAGCGCCTTGGCGGGGTTGATGGTGATGGCCTCGAGCGCCGCGCTCCGCGGGATGCCGTTGCGCACGCAGCGGGCGGCTTGATAGGTGAGATAGCGCTCGGCCAGCGAGCTGTCGGGACTTGGGAGGAGCGAGAACGACAAGCCGGCGTCGGCGATGACCTTGGGCACGAACGTTTCCTTCAGCTTACCGGAGATCGGATCGCGCTCCCGAGCAAGCAGCACGGGGTCGAGCACCACGGGCCGACCGGCGGCTTTGAGTTCCGCCGCGGCCTTGTAGGTGTCGGCGCCGAGTACGAGAACGGTCTGCTCGAAGAAGCCGTTTTTCTTGGCCAGGGAGACCGCCTGATGCACGTCGGTCGCCCGCTGGCAATAGACGAAGGCCCCGATCTTCCCCGTGGTGAGCTTGACCAGGTTGGCGTGTTTGTCGTCGTAGTCCTTGCTGGTGATGAGCGGCTTGCCGCGTTTGCGGGCCTCTTCCGGGGCGACGTCGATCTTCTCGTCCTTCTTCTCCAGCGACTCTTCGTACTTCTTCTCCGCCAGTGTTTCGAGGTAGTCGCCCAGTTCGAGGAAAGTCTCTCGCAAGGTGGCCATCTGAAGCATGCGGTCGAAGCCGCGCTTCGGGGAAACGCTGAGCTTCAACGCGACCGGTCCTTCGAGCGTCATTTCATCCGGGGTCAGCCCGATGGGATGGACGACCCGGCTTTGCCCGCCGATGACGCAGTTGTTGGCGACGATGACGTGTACGGAGGTGATCCCGTCGCGGAGGGCGTCCTCGAAGTAGAGCCGTGACGGATCGAGGGCGTCGTAGACATCGACAAACGGCGAGACGGGCAGGTTCTCGTTGGGGACGTCCAGCCCGCGCCACGAGTGCGCGTCGATCAGACCGGGCATGACGACCTTGCCGGAGACGTCCACCTCCATGGCATCGTATGGCACTTTGACGTCAGCCCCGATCGCGGTGATCTTGCCGTGCTCGATCAGGATCGTCCCCTTGGGAATCTCCTCGCCGACGACCGGAATGATTCGCCCGCCGGTCAGCGCCACCTTGGCCGGCGGCGCAGCGACTGCACGCCCCGCGACGCCCACCAGCACGGCCACGACCAGCGCCCCGCGACCCCATTGCACACCATGTGGAACCTTCACACGCATCTCCGTTCCTAACGTCCGCAACCGTTGAAAACCGGTGCGACCTGTTCTGAATAAGAACTCGCAATCGAGTGGAGTTCATCCTCTGCAAGCGAAGACCGCACGAACGGGGCACGGGTTTGTCGCCCGTTCATCACCACCGCCCTCGCCAGGTAGGCTTCATCGCCGATCGAGAACCACCGATCCGTCCATCACCACCAACACCGGACGCGACGTGGCCGCAAACGGCTCGCCGCTCCATACCAACACGTCCGCCCGCTTGCCTTTTTCGAGCGTGCCGAACTGATCCGCAACGCCCATCAGTTTGGCCGGCGTCTGCGTTACGGAACGCATCACCCGGTCAAGCGGTACGCCGAACCGAAGCGCATACATCGCCTGCCGGGCGAGGCCGTCCTCATCGCGAAGCTCATGCGCGGTCAGCGCGGTTTCGATCCTGGCGTCCAACAGCGCGCGCAACGTGTGCAGCCGGGCGCGCTGTGTCTCCGCGCTACGAGCGCGGTAGCCTGGAGCACTGATATAGATGGGACCGAAGATCACCGGCACGTTCCGGGCGGACAGCTCCGGCAGACAGCGATAGGCCTCCGTCGCCTCTTCCAGGACGAACGCAAGCCCGAACTCTTCGGTCAACCGCAGGGCCGTGATGATGTCCTGTTGCTGGCGGGCCTGGATTCGCAGTGGGATTCGTCCAGCAAGCACCTGATTCAGCACGTCAAGCGCCGCGTCGCTCGGCACATCCGCTCCGTACGTCGCCAAACCGTCACGTTGACGAATCGCGTCGTGGAACGCCTTGCGGAACACCCAGGTAACACCCATCCGGGTGGTGGGTCGGCGAGTGTGGAAGTCCACAAAGCTGCGGAACGGCGGACGGTTACGCGCCCCCCGCCACGACGGGTCGGTACCCATCGAGGCCTTCACCGCACTGGCAGCGCTGACGACGCGCCGGGTGACCGGACCACCCGTGCGAATGATCGCCCCCTGCGAGCTGATGACCGAGGCGGAATCCGGCGCGACGAACACCGTCGTCACACCGCCGGAAAGCAGGCGGTCCAAGTCCGGCGAACGAAGGTTGACCGTGTCGAGTACGCGCATGTGCGGGACGACCTCGGCGGCGTGCTCGGCCGGGCTGGGGAAGATTCGCGTTCCCACCACCAGTGCCACGGGCGCGTCCGGGAACCCACACTCGCTGCACTTCGGGGCCTCGCCGAGCGTGATGTTGATATGCTCATGGGCGCGTGAACAGGACGAGCCGCAGCAGCCGGCCACGGGTTCCTGGGCATGCGTTGGACAGAAAAAATCGTGAAGCACCGCCCGGGGGCTCTTGGGACCAAACCGCCCGCGAAAACCACCGGTCATCATGTCCGACCGTTCGATGGCCGCGTTGGCATCGATCAGGCCGGGGGTAATCGTGCCGGAGGGCACATCGATGACGGTCGCGCCGTCGGGGATCGCCAGATTCTTCCCCACCTTCACGACCCGCCCGTTGCGGATCAGGATCGCCCCATCGGTCACGATGGTGCCGTTGCCCACGTGAACCGCGGCCGCTTTGATGACCATAGCCTCCTGCTGAGCCCGGGCAGGCGAAGCCCACGTACAAGCAACAGCCAGGGCGAGTCCAGCCGTAAACGACGCGCGGGTAGCGCGGGTAACTAGCGCCGTTTCCAAAAAGGTTCGTCCGTTCTTCGAGTGGCATGCCCCAGCCGGAGGCGCGGGCATGCATAGACCCACCCAGCACGTGGCCGCGTTGCGCTTGGCCATGCCACCCAACGACCGGAGCAGCGAAAAGTCGAGCCGCCCTTCTGGAAACGAAACGAGCGCATGCCCCGCACGCCGTGGCACTGGGTTGTTGGCATCAAGTCTCATTTTGGCTCTCCCGAGGCGCGGTCGGCGCCGTAAACCCGCACGCCGTCGATGTACACCTCGACCACATACGCATCCGGTCGAAGGGGATCGTCTGAGAAAATGACAAGATCGGCATCGAGACCCGGGCGGATCGATCCGACGCGGTCGTCCACGCCGGCCACTTTCGCGGGGACCGCGGTCATCGCCAGGCGTGCCGCGGCCGGGTCCATCCCGTAACGAACCGCCAGTGCGGCCGTCAGACGCAGCGCATCTCCGGAGTGTCGCGGCATGTCGCCTGCGAACGCCACGGGCACACCGGCCGCTGAAAACGCGCCGGCTGTCGCCAACGTTCGCGGCGGCGTGTGAAAACCGTACGGGCCGATGACGATGGGCCGCCGGCGAGCTTCCAGGTGGATGGCCTGCTCATGCACGTCACCGGTATGGACGATCGAGTAGGTTCCGCGCTGAAACGTTCGCAAAGCCGCGTCAAGATCGGCGGCATCCTCGCAATAGACAACGGCGTCCAGCTTGCCGCCGACAAAATCGACCAGTCGTTGGTGGGCGTTACCCTGTTGGGCGCGACCCAGCAAGTCGCGGAGCATGCCGACCGCACCGAGTCGCGAGGTGGGCATACGGCTTGGATGAAGCACGCCACCGCCCAAGGCAAAGGCCAGCGGGCCGTCACTGCGAAGGATGGTCGCGGAACCATCCGGCGACGCCGTCTTCACGACCACGGCCGCTCCGGACACGAGATTGGTCGGTGCCGGTGCTATCATGACCGTTGTGATTCCGGCACGAACGGCCGAGCGAAAGTCGCGGTGGCTTCTATCGACGACGTCTATCGCCGAGGCCCCCGGATCGATGGCGCTCATCGTCTCTTGGTTGCGACCGTACGCGCCGATCACCGAACGAACGTCGAGGAGCCCCGGGCAGAGGACACCGCTGGGATGACGCACGACCTCGCCCTTGACGTTGAGCTTGGCTTCCGCGCGGACGCTCTTGATCTTTCCGCTCGCGAGCACAAGGGCCGTCCCGTCCTGGAGTGAGCCGTCGGGGGCGACGTATCGACCGGCCACGATCGCCGACGGGGTCTGGGCGAGCGTCGCCGCGGGAACCGAGACGGCCAGCAGCAAGGCAACCGCAACACCGTTGCTTGAGGTCATCGAGTGTTTCAAGGATCGCAACATCCGCACCGATCGGCGTGAGAGTGAGCGGGCTAGTGCGTGTCTCTTTTTTCTGTTCCGAGCCGCGGGCTTTAGCCCGCGCGGAGTCTCGACGAGGCTCTCGCCAAACAGACCGACCACATCACCCATGGTGTCGCGGCGCTTCATCGATCCCCCTTCGCGCGATAGGCGAGCTTACCGGCGACATAGACCCGCTCGACCGTCGATGCCGGATCCCCCGGATCGCCCGACCACACCACCAGGTCTGCCCGCATGCCGGGTCGAACCCGGCCGATCTGCCGCTCCAGCCCGAGAACCTTCGCGGCTTGGGTCGTTACGGTGGCGAGCCAGTCGTGCCCGGAGGCGCCGTGGGCGGCGGCGAGTTGCGCATTGAGGGCGACGAACCGCGCCGCCCGCGGCACGACCCCACCGCTTCCAACGGTCCAGAGCACACCCGCCTCGTCGAGTGCGGCCGCGTTTCGCTCGGTATGCCGCCGGTACTGGTTGTCCTGGAAGAGGGCCGAACGAGTCACCGGACCCAACACGACCGGCACATCGGCGTCCTTCAACTTGTCCGCAACGAGGTAAGCATCGGTCGCCCCGATGAGCACCATGTCGAGGTTGTACGCCTGCGCCAGTTGGAGAGCGTTGAGAATATCCTCACTGCGGTGGGCCTCAACCCGAACGCGAAGCTTGCGGTCGATGGCCCGCAGCAGCACTTCGCTCTTTCGATCGGGTTTTGGCTGCTTGGGCTTCTTGAGTTCGTCTTCGTCCTTCTTCTTGTCGTCCTTTTTCTTGTCCTCGTCGTCGGAGCCGTTGGCGGCCCGCCCACGCCGACCCGGGCGACGGGCAACGTCGTCATCGGGGACGGCAAGGTTGCCATCCGGTTCCGGCTGTGGTTTGGGTTTGGGCTCGGGCTTCGGTTTGGGTTCAGGCTTGGGCTCGGGCTTCGGCTTCGGCTCGGGCTTCGGCTTGTCCTCTTCGCCCTTTTCATCCGGCTTGGGCTTGTCTTCGGAGGGTTTCTTCTCGTCCGATTCCTTGTCGTCGCCCTCTTTTTCTTCCGCCTCCTTCTCGGCGCGCTCCTCGAGCTTCTTGACGTACTCCTCGAGTTCCTCCTCGTAGTCCTCAAGCGACTCGCGGTAGTCGATGGCCTTTCGGAACTGGGCGCGAATGGAGTCGAACAGTTTGAGCCGGGCGATCGGCGACTGGTTGGAGGCGAGGTTCAGCGTGAGGGCTTCGGGATGTTCCAGGGCAACGCCGGCGCGTCCGCCTCGTACCGGAACAAGCTGCATGACCACTCCGATCCCCGATACCCCCGGGGCGGCACCCGCGCCCAGGTAGACCGTGGTCACTCCGTGCCGAAGCGCCTCGC
The DNA here is from genome assembly GCA_965371245.1 of uncultured bacterium. GTDB lineage: Bacteria > Planctomycetota > Phycisphaerae > UBA1845 > UBA1845 > CBDUXT01. The sequence continues at coordinate 40,013 of CBDUXT010000042.1, forward strand.
GGAAATCGTCGCGGGCGTACTGGTCGAACAGGTCCAGAGCCGTAGTGGTCGGGTCGGCCCCGCCGCCGACGCCGAGGCGACCGAGGGCGCTCCACGCATCGATCAAGCCGCTGGTGACGGTCTTACCCGCCAGATCGACCCTGCGATCGAGCAGACCGGCCGACGCCTTGGGGCCGACAGCCGCAATTCGATCACCCGTGATCTTGATGGATGCCTTGTCCAGGACGACGCCCGGTGCGGTGATGACCCGGGCATTGCGAAGCACAAGACCCCGGCTGGGGAACTGCCCCACCGCCGTTTGCCCGGGCCAAGCCAAAAGTGCCATGCCTACGGCACTTGCGATCCAGGATGGGCACCAGGGAAAGGAATCATGACAGCTCGGTTCGGGCATCTCTTCCTCGCGGGACGCTTACGTCGCCAAGAGCGCGTCCAAGAAGGCTCTTTCCGAGCCGCGACCGTAAGGAAGCGGTCTGACTTTCGGACAGAAAATCGCTCCCTTACGGTCGCGGCTCGGTTTGTCCTAACCCTCTTTTATGCACCCTCTTCGTCCAGGCTCGCTTCCGGGACAGAACCTGCTCGCCGGCGGCCACGAAGTGAGCCTCCTACGCGTTCCAAGAAGCAAGCCGGGGGAGTGTCGTCACCGCAACGGTGTCGTGCCGCGGTTCACACTTGCTCCACCTCCAGCACTACTATACTCGGTCGACCTCCCGAATTAAATGCACCGTTTCGGTTTTTGCCGATTTCCTCTCTTGAGTCCACAAGAAATGACAACTCCTTCAGGCTGGCGCCGATGGAACGCTCGTCGCCGTTACCAGTACAGAAAGCCTACCGTCGCGACGCAAGAACCGAAGCCCACGGCTTCTTCCAGCACAGAGACTGGACGCACCGTGAGCCTGCTGGAAGATAGAGGGTTAGCCTTCGGTATCGGCGGGGTCATCGGACACCGCCGCCGGGGCGGGCTCGGGCGCATCGTCGATCGCGTCGTTCACCACCTTCAGCGCGGGAACCGCGTCGGGGCGGTCAGGGTCGAGCTTGGGCAGCTCGTCGAGGCCGCGCAGCCCGAAGACCTTGAGAAACCGGGTCGTCGTGCCATACAGCAGCGGTCGGCCGATCTCCTCGGCGCGCCCGACGATGCGGACCAGGTTCATCTCGCGAAGGCGGACCAGCATGTCGCCGACCGCCACGCCGCGGATGGACTCGACGTCGGCCCGAAGAACCGGCTGCTTGTAGGCGACGATGGCCAGCGTCTCCAATGCGGCGTTGGAAAGGCGGGAGTCGGCCTGTGTCTTGTGAAGCTTGCTGACCCACGGGTGATACGCCGGGAGGGTCTGCATCTGATAGCCCCTGGCGATCGCGTCGATCCGGTAGGCGGCCCCTTGTTGCGCCAGCCGCTCGTTCAAGGTCTCCACGTGGCGCTTAACGTCCCCGGCATCTCCGATGCCGATGAGCGTAGCGATGCGGCCACCCGGCAACGGTTCGTTCGCGGAAAACAACAGGGCCTCGACGATCGACTCCGGCGTCACATCCACCGGCGTCGCCGCGGTCAATTCGGTCGTTTGCGTGGTCTTTCCCATAGCGGCGGGAATGATAATGCAACCACCGCCCGATGGCGACACCTACGGATCAGCCCGTGCGACCAAGCGGTCCGTTCGGTTCCTTGCGCGCAGGGCGTCGCAAGGCGTTGCCGAGTCGGTAGGGTGCGTCCCGGACGCACCTTCTGCCGATCCAGTGATGTTTTCCGCTGCCGCAGTTCCGCCCCCCGGTTTCCGGAAGCCGGCAACCCGGGGTGCGTGACACTCTTGGCGGGGGGTGCAAAGCCATCTTGACCGCGCCACGCCGCGTCAGAGCCGTGGGCGCAAGCCCACGGACACGATGCGAACAAGCACGGGCTTCTACGATACCAGACCGGTCACAGGGCTCGCGCCCCGTGCTCTGAAAACTTCCCGCCGATTCGGTCATGCACCAGCAACCACGTTCACGGCATACCGAGCCGTTGCAGAACCAGCGCCAAGTCGCTATACCCTTCCCGAATCCTGTTGCTGATAGGCTGTATCGTGAGCACAACGGTCAACAAAATCCGCAATGCCGGGTTCTCGCTGGGAGAACCGGACCCACGCGGCTGGACGTGGAGCGCCACCGGGCGACAAGCACGATCCAAGCGCGGCCCCGGCAAAACCGGCGTCACCATTTTCAGCAAGGTGACAAGCGGCTCGGCCCAATGGTCGCAGACCGTCACCTGCAAGCCGGGCGAAATCTACCGCATCGAGGTCGACGTCACCTGCAACCTCGCCGGCGATGACGCCGAAGCCGAAGCCGCCCGGTCCGGGTTCGCCCTGTCGGTAGGCCCCCTTGTCGGCGGTCGCCCCAAGGGTCGTGTTCGCATCACACCGGGGTTGCTCCAAGCGAGCGACCTCGTCTCGGTCCGGACCTACTACGAGGCCCCCGAGGGTGTGCGTAAACTTCGTATCTCGGTCGGTGTACATGCCGCGAAAGGGCGGGCCGCCATCCACCAGGTGCGGTTCATCGAGATCCTTGAGCCCGACGCTGAGTGCAACCCGGTGGCCATCCCCCCACCGGCCTACGCCCTAAAGGTTCCACGTGCGGCATCCAAGGTCTGCGTATGCTCGGCCACCGCCGGCGAAAGACCCGTCACGCAACGCTTGAAAGAGTTCTTCGGCGAGTCAAACGTCTCCACCTGCGAGCCGGCGTCGTTTATCGCCCGGGACGCGACTGCGGATGCGATTCTTTTCCCCGACGCGACAGCCCCAGAGTCGATCTCGTCCGTGACCGCGCTTTTGAAGCTGGCCGAAAAGCGAATCGTGGTGATATCGCTCCCGGCCATGGCGGCCCTGTCGAAGCGGGCGTTGACCCTTCGCCGGATCGAGCAGGACGACGACCCGATCCACGCCAAGGTTGTGTTCGCCAACCACGCCACCGTGGGGTTCGCGCTGGACGACGTGTTTCCCTATTCCTGGACAGGCGCTCGCGCGGGAAGCTTCGTTCAGCACCATTTCCGGCGAGGCGCGAGCCAGAAGGCATTCTTCGCCAAGCACAAGCTGACCACAATGCTGGCGTCGGTCTGTGACCAGGACGTCACCTCCGATCGACCCATCTGCCTGTACAAGGAGTCGCCTCGTGGTGGGCTCTACGTGCTCGACATCGAGCCGGTCGAGGCGACGGCATCGACGTTCGGCGAGCCGGCGCTGGCCATGCACTTTCTGCTGAATGTCCTCGGTCAGTCGCTCGCAGGGTTGGGGCAATACATCGTTCCCGCACAACGCGAGTCGGACTTTCGTGGCGCGATCGCCGAGATGCCGCCGCGGTTCGAACCGTTCGTCGTACACAGCGAGGACCGGCCGATCGACAAGGTCACGGAGCAGCTCGTCACCATCGGTCGCGAAGACCGAACCTACGGCCTCCCGCTGACGCCCAAGCCGGTGATTCTCGTTCGCAGCGGGTTGGAAGCGGGCGACGTAGAGAGCGCGTACGGCGCCTTGCTTTGGTTCAAACAGCTCGTACGCATGGCGCCCTACCCTTGCCCCTACGCCATGCAGCTCGCCTCGCGATTTCGGTTGGCTTGGGTGCCGCTGGCCGCCCCATGGGACAGCCGAGACGGCTGGCGCCGCGGCGCCGACCCGCCCACGACGGAAACGACGATCGACAGCGACGGCGCGGAGGTGGCCGCTCTGATCGATGTGGTCTCCTGCTCGACGAATAGTGTCGGCGTGGTCCTGCCCAGCCACGAGGGGGTCTATCGGCGCTATATCGAATGGCTCCCGCAGACGTTGGCCGCGTTTGGTCCGGCTCGCTGTTTCCTGCCATGCGTGGACGATGGCGAGCCTTTCGCGGACCGAAGCACCTTCGCCTGGCGAGAGGCGGATCACGAGGTTCAGGTGATCGTGGATCCCGAGGCGTTCGGGAGCCGTCTTCACCAGGACGCGCTCGCCGCCGGCGGGCAGGTGGTGCGCATCGAGGTACCGGGCGGCGACGCCGACTTCGCCGCCAGCTCCATTCACCGCACGGACCTGGTGGCGACGGTGCTCGAGCACGTGATCGGCCTGCAGTATGGCTTGATCGTAGTGAACCGCCGACCCGTGCCGGTCAGCTTCGATGGCTTCGCCCCGGTGGCACCGGGCAAGGCGCTCATCGTCGAGCGGAACGACCCGGCCCTCCGCGAGGATGCCTCGCAGACCGGGTAGGCCTTCACCGGCCTTCGAGCGCCTGGCACCACTCTTTCCGAGCCGCGGGCTTCAGCCCGCGCGGACTCCGGCACCAACCGCCAAGGCGCGGACACACGTGCAGTTCGGTAGGTCGGGTCATCGACCCGGCGCTACGTTCGACGTCGTACGGACACGACGGATTCGCAGCAGGCCTTTCCCGCGGTCGGGTTGCCAAGTGGCGGCGCGCGGCGATGCACGTTAAACGGGAAGAAGAATGTATCTCCAGGTGATCGTGCGGGAAGGCATTGCGCCGAGCAGACCAACGCATTCAGACAGGCTACGCGTGCCAAGCCATGCCGGGTCGATGACCCGACCTACTCGCTGCGGCTCAGCGGAGTAGCGGTTCACTCACCCGACTCCAGCCGCTTCTTTAGCCACTCTCCTGCATGGCTGACGGCTTTGGGTACGCCGCTCGGGTCGGTCCCCCCGCCCTGGGCCATGTCCGATCGACCGCCGCCGCGACCGCCGACCAGCGGCGCCACCTCCTTGATGAGGTCGCCGGCCTTCACACCCGTCTTGACCACCGACTTGCTGATGCCCGCGATGAGTGTCACCTTCTCGTCACCCACTGTAGCCAGGAAAACAGCCGACGCCTCCGTCTTGTTGCGAACCCAGTCGATGGCACCGCGCAGGGCGTCGGCATTGGCTGAAGGAACCTCGCCGACGACGATCGTCACGCCGCCCACGGTCGTTGCCTCACCAAGCAAAGCCGTCATCCGGTCCATCACCGCGCCCGCCGAGGCCGACGCGAGCTGCTGTTGCTGATCCTTGACCTGTTTTTGCAACCCAGTGAGCCGCTGCTGAAGCCGTCGCCGAACGAGAATGGGAATGATCGAGTCGTTGACCTTTTTCTGAAACGCCGCCACAAGAGGCGCCAAATCCTGAGCCGCGGGCTTCAGCCCGCGCGGAGTCTCGGATTCCTTACCGTCGGGTTTCCCCGTCCCCCAGGCGGCCGCATCCTGAGCCGCGGGCTTCAACCCGCGCGGAGTTTGCTTAGCCTTCGACGCTCCGGACTGCTTTGAGTCCGCGCAGGCTGAAGCCCGCGGCTCGGCGCGGTGTCCGACAGGCTCGCCCGCCAAGGCATCGGCCTCGGCAAGCAATGCGTCGCCGCATGCGATCGCCGCTTTCGCCGCGTCGCCGCTGACGCCGACCACCCGGCGGACACCCTTGGCTACCCCCTCCTCGGTGGTCAACACGAAGGCACCCGCCTCGGCACTTGTCTTCAGGTGCGTGCCGCCGCAGAACTCGACGGAGTAGTTCATCCACTTGGGATTCTCGGGGCTGCCGAGCAGCGTGTTTTCGTCCTCGACGCCCTCCACCCCGATCGGCACGCCGATCGAAACCACGCGAACCCTGTCCGGATACTTCTCGCCAAAGACGGCCCGCAACGTCTTGATCCTCAGCGCGGCCTTCTGATCGACCTCCTCGGTGTACACCGCGTGGTCGGCCGCGATGTGTTGAGAAACAAGCGACCCGATGCGCGTCAGCTCATCGTCGGTGACCGGCTTGTTGTGCGAGAAGTCGAAGCGCGTCTTTTCCGGATCGACCAGCGAACCCTTCTGCTGCACATGCTCGCCAAGCACCTCGCGCAACGCCCAGTTGAGCAGGTGGGTGGACGTGTGGTTGTTGATCGTCCTGCACCGGTGTTCACGCGAAACACATGCCGTCACGCGCCAGACTACGGGTTTGTCAACGCAGCTCCGCAATACTCCGGTCTTAATCACACACTTGTGCGCGATGGAATCGCCTGCCCACAGCGTATCCAGAACCTCGGCAGTCCAGCCCTCTCCAAGAATCTCGCCGCGATCCCCTACCTGGCCACCTTGCTCCGCATAGAAGCAAGTGCGGTCGAGATGAATCTCACATTTGTCACCAGGCAGGAGATCTATGCGATCGACTATTGGCATGAGTCCATTGGGTGTAGTGCAGTCTTCGATTTCGGCATCCAATTCTAGCGTCGAGTACTTGTGTGAATCATCCGTCTCCAGCGAGCTGCCGTACATTCGGCTCGTCACGGCTTTCTTCGCTGCCCGCTTGGCTTTTTCCTTCGCCGTTTTCATCAACCCTTCGTACCCGACGATGTCAACGGTCAGCCCTTTCTCCTCGGCCATGAGTGTCGTGAGGTCGATGGGAAAGCCGTACGTGTCATGGAGCTTGAACGCATCTGCGGCGGTTATCATGGGCGTCCTTGCGAGTCGCGATCGTACATCGTTGCTCGTCAAGCTACCGATGCTGAAATAGTGCTCGTCGACGTCAAACATCTGATTGGGATCACCGGAAAAAACGTCATCGCGGGTTACTTTCTTGACATAGGGGCCGTGACCTGCTCCTGGGATGGGATCCGATATCTCTACCCCCGGGCGCAGGGCGTGGAAAGTCGCCCGCATCGCTGCTTGATTCCAATACTTGATTCCCCGATCAAGCGTCTTGAGGAACGACGCCTCCTCATCACGAACAATCTCAACCACGTGCTCTACGTTCTTACCCCCGTGTGCCGTGCGTAACTCCGGAAAGGCGCCGGCCATGTGCTTCACCAGCGGCTCGACCAGCTTGCACAGAAACGGCTCGTGCATGTCGAGATATTGCCGGCCGTAGCGGACCGCGCGGCGGAGGATGCGGCGGAGCACATAGCCCCGGCCTTCGTTGCTGGGCATCGCGCCGTCGGTGATGGCGAACGTCAGGCATCGCAGGTGGTCGGCGATGACGCGGTAGGACACGTCGACCATGACCTGTTCACGTGTGTCAGTGGTCTCGTCGCCCGGCAACGTGCCTTGATACTTCGGCGCGCCGGTGACATCCCGAATCGCGTCGAAGATCGGCGTGAAGACATCGGTGTCGTAGTTGCTCATCTCGCCGAGCTTGTTCTTGTCCATACCCTGGACGATGGCACAGAGACGCTCGAACCCCATGCCGGTGTCGATATGCTTGGCAGGCAGCGGCGTCAGCGTCTTGTCACTCTTGCGGTTGTACTGTATGAAGACCAGGTTCCACAGCTCGATCACCCGCGGGTCGCCGGCGTTGACCAGCTTGGCCCCGGTTTTGTCCGGCGTCAGATCGACGTGAATCTCGCTGCAAGGCCCGCACGGACCCGTCTCGCCCATCTCCCAGAAGTTGTCGTTCTTGTTTCCGGGGTGGATGTTCTCCGGCTTGATGTCGGTGACGCGGTTCCAAAGGTCGGCGGCCTCACTGTCGGGCTCGAGCCCCTCGGCGACATCGCCCTCGAAGTAGGTGGCGTGCAGCCGGTCCTTCTCGATGCCCCACACCTCGGTGAGAAGCTCCCACGCCCACGAAATGGCTTCTTTCTTGAAGTAGTCGCCGAAGGACCAGTTGCCGAGCATCTCGAAGAAAGTGTGGTGGTAAGTGTCCTGCCCGACGTCGTCGAGGTCGTTGTGCTTGCCGCCGGCGCGGATGCACTTCTGCGTGT
>CBDUXT010000043.1:0-47541 GCA_965371245.1 uncultured bacterium
GCAACGACTTACGCCATTCCCCAACCTGCGCGAAACCTAGGTTCCCCTCGGACCGGGCGCGGCCCTGGGGCATGCTTTCGCCCGCGGCTCTGGCTCGGCGTTACCGGCTCGCCGGAGGCGTCATCGGGTCTCACGCACTCGAGGCGGACCGTGGTCAGAAGAGATGCCTACGCCCCCTGGGAAGCTACGAGGGCGACCTTGGCGAGACCCGTCTTCACTGCTTTGCGGCGACCCGGTTTCGCCGGCGGCAGTTCCGGGATCGGACGGAGGAAGCCACTGCCGCGAACACCGACGCTCTGTTCGAGCGTGCAGTTGAGCACCGCGTTGGGTCGTAGCGTCGCCCAGGCGGAAAACCCGCCGCCTTCGATGTGGATCATCGTGGGAAACGCCCTGTTCGAGACAAGGTTGAGCAATCGGTCACGGAGGGTGCCGGTCTGGGCGGCTTCTCTCCGGCCATCGACATGGAGGGTGGCGGTATAGCGGAAGAGCTTTGCATCGATCACAAAGCACGCCTCGCGGCCATCGATGGTTCGCACCAATGTCCTCGATGCATTCCGGCGACAGATCGCGACGCGAAAGGCGCGGGTCGCGGCCCGTACGACGACGCCCACGAGCTCGTCGGTCCAGCGCGCGGGTGCTTGTGCGCCGTTGGAAGATTCATCGACGTTGAGCGTCCCGGCCTGCTCCTCGAAAGTCAGCCCGATGAGATAGCCGTCCTCGTGCCGGGCGACGCGCGCGACGGACGCTACGCCGCTACCACTCTCACCGGACGGATTCTCAAACGCGAAGCGCAGCGTGGCGTCGATGGGGATTGCCATGGGAAGAATGATACCCAATCCATCCGCGGAAATGTCGGCGATGGCGGCACCTTGGCAAACAGGAAAATCCTGTCCGTCGAACGCATACGAGACGACGAAGAGCGGCTTGGCATCGGTCGCAATGACCCGAGGCGCTTGACGGGAACCATCCGGATTGGCCGCGCAGGCGTGCCAGGTTTCGAAAGCGTCGTTGAAGAGTTGCGCCAGCTCCGTCTCTGTAACACAGTTGTGGATACCGTGCCGGTTCATGGGCTTGCTCCGCGTCGATGCCCCGCGTTCACCCGCGCTGACACTTTAATGTGCGATACGAGCCAACGAGAGTCAAGGATGCCCTCGGGCGCATCCGTTATCGGTCCACGGCATTCACGGCCGACCGTGCTCGGTGAGTCTGCGCTGGTCGACTCGCCGAGGTTCTCGAGGGCGCGTGGGGTCGGATGTCGAGTACTAAAGAATACGTGAACGGGCGGTGCGATCGGCTCACACGGGGGCAGCGTCCGAGAACCACTCTTGGCTCTTGGTCACCGTGGCAAAGTGCGATTGCGGTCCGCAACTGGCGCCGCCAGATACACGATAAGAAAATGGGGCGATGCCCCGTGGCGGAGCGGATTCCCTGTTGGGATAGAGCCGTCTTGGAACTGGCAACGAAATCCGGGGGTTTGGGTCATGGGATTGTGGAATTGGATCATCGACCAACTGACGCAGCCGCCTCGCGCGGCATCGCCGGATGGAAGCGGTGGGCGCGGGTCAGAGACGAATGCATCAAACCAAGCGGTGGCCGTCCTGGACGCGCCGCCAACGGCAGATCGCACCGCGGACAGCGACGGTTCCCAGCTTTGGTGGGCTCCGGAACAAGGCGCCGTGATCGACCCGCCGGAGATCGAGCGCCCTGACTTGTGTACCGAAGCACGAGCCATCGAAAACCTGTTGATTTCCCACTTCGACGGACACAACCTGACCTTGCCGCCGCTTTTGCATGTGGCCGAGACGATCCTTCCGCGCCTCGGTCGAAAGGATCTCGACCTCGGCGCCGTCGCCGACGAACTCTCGGAGGACCAGGTCATCGCGGCGGCGGTCTTGCGAATGACCAATTCCCCGCTCTATCGCGGGCTCGACAAGATCACGTCGATCAAGCCGGCCATCGCGCGGTTGGGCACGACGGCGCTGCGAACGTTGATGATGCACGAGTCACTTCGGGCGGCCATGTTCTTCCGCAACGCCAAGGGGAACCGACACGCACAAGCCATCTGGGCTCGATCGCTGGCGAGCGCGTGTATCAACCGCGGGCTCTCCGCCTTCACCGGCACGGACAAGGAGGAGGCGTTCTTGATCGGACTCTTGCACGACATCGGGAACATCGTCGTGCTACGCGTCGTCCATGGCGAGTCGCCGTTCGCCAACTACGACATGGACGACGAGACGTTCGAGTATCTCTGCCACGAGTCGCATCTGGAGTTCGGGGAACTGATCGCCGATTCATGGCGCCTTCCGGAAAAAGTCAAGTCGCTCATTTGCAACCATCACACCTATCCGGCCTCCGACGATCCGCTGAGGATCGATCGACTCCAATTGATGGCCGCCGACATGATCAACGCCCTTTTCGGCTACAGTCCCTACGTTCCGTACGATCTGTTGCACACGCCGGTCATTCGTGACCTGGATCTCGCCGAGCGGGACGATTTTGTATCATTCCTGTCCACCCTGCCCGATGAGGTGGACGAGACGCTTGGCGCGCTTTAGCCGTTCGACAACGAACGATGAGGAGTCGCAGCAGCCGCCTGGTGCATCGCCACGCCTGAATCCGCGGGTGTGCCGCTGCTCTTGAGCAGCGAGTGGGCTCCTCGAAAGCCGCGATCGGCACTGCGTAAAAGCAGTGGCGCACCATACGGTGTGGATCTGAACCCGCAAAATGGGGTGTGACCATACACTGGATGAGCATCGACCCGAGCGGGTTGGCACCGCCCCGGGGCGCCTTCCAGTCGCCCTCCGACGCATACCCGGAACCTGCCCCAGTACCAGATGTGGCACGGGCTTCCACCCCGGGAAAACACCGGGAAGATGCCGGTGCCACACCCCTGTGGGATGGGTCCTTAACCGGGTGGTACCTGGCACGAGCCGCCGTGCTTTGCGTGGTAGTCCTGATGGTATTCCTCGGCCTCGAAGAAAGGTCCGGCGGGTTCCACTTGCGTCACGACTTTTTGACCCGCAAACTTGTCGGAACGTTGGAGTTCTTGGACGAACGCCTTGGCTTGTCTGAGTTGTTCGTCGGTCGAAGCGAAGATCGCTGAGCGATACTGGCTGCCGACATCGACACCCTGGCGGTTGAGCTGCGTTGGATTGTGAATCGTGAAGAACTTTTCCAGCAATGCCCCGTACCCAACATGCATCGGATCAAACGTGACGCGAACGGTTTCTGCGTGGCCCGTCGTACCGGAGCAGACCTCCTTGTACGCCGGGTTCGGCGCGTCGCCACCCATATAGCCTGACACGGCATCGACGACGCCGGGTGCCTGCTGGAACTGATCCTCGATGCCCCAAAAGCATCCACCGGCGAAGTAAGCAACTTCGGTTTTGACGGGGCGCGAAGGTGGCGGCAGCTCGTGGCCGCTCTTGTGGAAGCGCAACGCGGCCGAGTTCATGCAGTAGCGCAGGCCCGTGGGTTTTGGCCCGTCGTCGAACACGTGACCGAGATGGGCCTGGCATCGCGCGCACACGACCTCCGTACGGACCATCCCCAAGCCGGAATCGGTTTTCCTGGCAACATGCCCGGAATCCACGGGCTGAAAAAAGCTCGGCCAACCCGACCCCGACTTGTACTTCGTGTCGGAAGAAAACAGCGGCAGGCCACAAAGGCGACAGGTGTAGAGGCCGTCGTCCTTGTTGTCGTACAACGAGCCGGTGAACGCGCGTTCCGTTCCCTGTTCGAGGATGATGCCGTGCTGTTCCGGGGAGAGCTTCCCGGCGAGGGTCTCGATCCGGTCCGCGCTCAGGCGAGCGATGTCGTATCCGCTCTTGGAGTACCGAGGACTACCGTCCTTCCGGGCGACATCACTAGCGTTCTTTTGCATGGCTGCTCGCTCCTGCGTACCACCCTTGAGGGCACCAAGCACGACGGCTCCGGTTAGGATCAGACCGGCCGTGATCGAAACGAGGATCTTCATTTCGCTCTATCTCCTTGATTTCGTTCGGCTGTTTCGTTCTACGACGTAGATGCCGGTCAAGGTCAGATGGTTACGCGCTGATTCAGCGATGTCGCTGCTTACGACCGAAAGTCTACCTCAAAATGGTGTCGTACCGGTATCTTGCCGGCGTTCTCTCGCGCCGGAAACCTGCGCCATACTGTAGGATGAATTCTCGGACCTGCACAGCAATTCTCCTTGAACAGGTCGCAATGCCCTTGAGCCCAAAGGCCGTTCGGTGACCTGCCCCGATTTGTGCATCAGCGACCCAATCGACGCTTGTTGCTCGCCCGCAGGCTCGTGGCGGTAACTAAGGACGGCCCCCCACGTCGATCTTCAGGGACTTGGCCCAACAAGGCGGAGTTTCCGGACAGAGCCCAAGGGCGCTCCGGACCGGCCGTTACGGCGCCTCGTGGCGGCCTTGCTCAGTCCGCCCGCTTGAAAGCGTCCGGTGTTCTAAACCGCCGCCGGCATACGGTCGATGGGTACAAAGAACCGATAAGTCCGGTTCGGTCGATCGGTTCGTGGATGGCGGCATGGTCCGCCGATACGATATGGCCGGATCAGGGCAGCCGTCAGGTCGCGTTGACCGGCGCGGATTTTACCCGGGATGCACCTGGCTAGGAGTAGATAGGGATGACCAAGCGAACAGCTCGCAAACGATTCATTCGCGCCGCCATGGCGATGGCGGTCGGCGGTTCCGCGTTCCAGCTCAGCGGGTGCGATCCGGCCGTGCGCCAAACATTGCTCGATGGGCTCCAGAGCAGCACGCAAGCCCTTACGGGATCGCTGATCGACGCCTTCTTTGTGGGTCTCCAGGACAACGCCGGCGGCGGTGGATTGACCACAACGGGGTAGAACATCGCCCCGACACCCCGTCTTGGCGGGCCTCGTCGGCATGTCGATGACTGACACAAACCGGACCGAGCGTTTGCGCCAAACCGGTGCGGCGCTCGGTCTTTTCTTGCTGGGGCTTGCGGCGCGGACCTCTACCCGACCTTGACCAGCGCGATCCCGAGCGGGTCGCCGTCGATCTTGACCTCGACTGAGCCGGCGGCGCCGCTTACGGATGAGGCCGTGATCTCTGCCGCGAGGGTCTCCTGCCTGATGTAGTCGGAACACGCGCTGATAGCGGACCTCACCGCCTCCGACTCCGTGATGAGGCTCAGCACAATTCGATCGTCGATCTCCAGCCCGACCTTTTTGCGCAGGTTCTGCACGTTGCGAACGATGTCGCGGGCGAGTCCCTCGTGCTTGAGTCCCTGTGTGAGTCGCTTGTCGAGCAGCACGACCGTGGGGCCATCGCTCGCCCCGGCCCAGTCAGCGCCGTAGCGTCGCACGGTCGTCACGTCTTCAGAGGTGATGGGAGCCTCGGAGCCGTCAACCATGATCGACACCAGGTCTCTCGCCGCGAATGCGCTTTCGATCGCTCGGCCGTCCAGTTGCTGGATCGCCTCACGGGCGGCGGACGCACTCTTACCGAACCGGGGGCCCAGGGTTTTCATGTTCGCCTCAACGAACACGCTCACGAGGTCGTCGGCCGACTCACGAACGGTGACCTTCTTGACGTTGAGCTCCTCGAGAAAGTGTTCGTGGAACATCTCGGCCGCCTGGCGCTCCACGTCGTTTCCGGGAACCACGATCAGCTCTGCCAGTGGTTGCCGCACCTTGAGCTTGGATTCCTTCCGTGCCGATCGACCCAGCGACACCAGTCGTAGCGAAGCAGCCACGCGCGCCGAAAGCGCCTCGTCGATCAGACTCTCGTTCGCCGCGGGGAAGGGCACGTGATGCACGCTTGCCGGGGCGTCGTTTGTCTGTTCACCCACAAGGTTTTGGAAGATCCGCTCGGCCATGAACGGCACGATCGGGGCGATGATCCGGTTGAAGGTCGTGAGCACCTCGTACAGGGTGGCGTACGCGGCGCGCTTGTCGGCGGGCCAACCGGTGTCGTAGAACCGCCGTCGTGAGCGGCGCAGGTACCAGGTGCTCAACACATCAATGAATCGAGCGGCTTCATGGCAGAGCCGGGCGACGTCGAAACCGCTGTAGGCTTCGTGGGCGGTGGCAATCAGCTTGTGCAGATCGGAAATGATCCAGCGGTCCAGCAACGAGCGATCGTCTGCGTCGGCCTGGTGTTCGACGGGGTCGAAGTTGTCCACGCGCGCCAGGTTGCAGAAGAACGCGTAGACGTTCCACCAGGGAAGGATGACCGCGCGGCGAACCTCGTCACAGTGTTTCGCGCCGAAGTGGACGTTCCGTTCCGGCGGCGTTCCGGCGTACAGCCAGCGCATGGCGTCAACGCCGAATTGATCGGCCGCCTCGTCAAACCAAATGGCATTGCCGTCTGACTTGTGCATCGGTCGACCCACGTCGTCCATGACCAGCCCGTGCCCTTTGAGCACCTTGAACGGCGCGCATCCTTCCATCATGGTGCTGACGGTGAGCATCGCGTAGAACCAGTTGCGGAACTGACCGGGCAAAGCCTCGACGACGAAGTCGGCCGGGAACCACTTCTTCCATTCCTCTTTGTCCGAGAAGTACCCCATCGTCGAGAAGGGCACGATGCTGGCATCCAGCCAGGGGTTGCCCACCTCCTTGACGCGGGACACATCCTCGCCGCCGCACTGGGCACAGCGCAGCTTCACGCCGTCGATCCAGGGTCGATGCGGCGAGTGGCCGTCGAACTCATCAAACCCGGCGACCGCGCGGGCTTGAAGCTCTTCGCGGCTGCCGATCACGTCGAAGTGCCCGCATGCGTGGCACTCCCAGATGGGCAGGGCGAGACCCCAGTAGCGCTTCTTGGAGATCATCCAGTCGCCCATGTTGCGCAGCCAGTCGAGTTCGCGATCGAGGCCCCACGAAGGGATCCAAGTCGCCTGCCGGGCCGACTCCATGATCTCGTCGCGCCAGTTCATGTTGATGAACCATTCGTCCACCAGGCGATAGACCAGTTCGCTCTTGCACCGCCAGCAGTGAGGATAGCGATGGTAATACTGCTCTTTGGCGAACAGCACGCCGCGTTTTTTAAGGTCCGCGACGACATCCCCGGCCACCTCGCCGACGTGGCGACCGCCGAGAAAGCCGAACTCGGGTCGGAACCGGCCGTCCTCGAACAGCGGCGCGATCTGCGGCAGCCCGAGCTCCTTGCCCAGGTGATAATCCTCCGCGCCGCACCCCGGCGCAATGTGTACGATGCCGGTTCCCTCGGCCTCGGTGACCTCGTTCCAGGCGATGACCCGGTGGGCGGCGACGGCTTCGGCGGCGCCGGCAAGCCCGTCAAAGGGGCCGTCGTAGGTCAGCCCGACCAGCGCGGACCCGAACAGCTCATCGACCACCTCGAACGGCCCGTTGTTTTTGAACATGGCGCTAATGGCCATCAGCCCCTGAAGCTTTCCGGGGTCGAGGTTCTGGACGGGGTGCGACCGCGCCCCCGTCAGGTTGGCCTTGCCGACGTAGTAGAACTCGCCGCCCTGCTCGACCTTGACGTAGGTCATCTCCGGATGGACGGCGGCCGCCACATTGGAGCTGAGCGTCCAGGGCGTCGTGGTCCAGACGAGCAGGTTTTCTCCGGGTCGTTCACGAAGCGGCAGCTTGATGAACACCGACGTATGGGGCACTTCGCGGTAGCCCTCGTTCATCTCCATCTGGCTGATGCCCGTGCCGCAGCGCGGACACCACGGCATCACGTCGATCCCCTTGTAGACCAGCCCCTTCTCGTGGCACTTCTTGAGAAACGCCCAGATTCCGTAGTTGTTCTCGTCCGACATCGTGAAATAGGAGTTGTTCCAGTCCATCCAGTAGCCGAGTCGCTTGGACTGCTCCGCCTGGATCGCCGAGAACTTGGTCGCCCGGGCCTTGCACTCCTCGACGAACTTGTCAATGCCGTACGTCTCGATGTCTTTCTTGTTCGCAAAGCCGTGTTGCCGCTCGACCTCGACCTCCACCCACAGACCCTGACAATCGAAGCCGTTCTGGTACCGCAGTTCGCGACCGATCGAGGCGTGGTAGCGCTGATAGACATCCTTGTAGGTTCGTCCCCACGCGTGATGCACGCCCATCGGGTTGTTGGCCGTAATCGGACCGTCCAGGAACGACCAGGGCGGCATGCCCTTCGTCAGCTCGCGAAGCGTCTCGAACGCCTGCGTCTTTTCCCAGAACGAAAGGATGTCGCGCTCGAGTGCGGGGAAGTCGACCTTCGGATCAACTTTTTGAAACGCCATGGACTGCTCCTGGGACCGCGTCGGTTGGGTGCTTCATGGGGCGCTGCCGGATGACTTCGTTTATCGGGCCGGTCGCACCGCCCCGTTCGGAAGAACCGAACCGGTCAGTATAATCGGACCAACCCGAACGGGGAATCGCCGGCCTGAGATCAGCGCGGCTGGGAGCCGGGTGAAGGCGCGTGCATCGTGTGCCGCGCTCGCCTTGATCGCGCGATCGAGACGGTCGCACGGAGCGAAGCGCCGAGCTGTGCGGAAACGAACGGCTTGCTCAAGAGCGCGACCAGCGCCGACGATACAAAGCATGAGGGTAACGGTCGGAGCCCGTACGGGTGACGGCTGCCTCATGGGAACCCCGGTTTCGGCGAGCCTGGGTTCCCTTTTCTTGCGCACCACGCGAAGGCTTCCGGTTGCGGGACGAACCAAACGGGCGAAGTGAGTCGGTGTCAGGCCGGTGCCAGCTTGCCGGCCGCCTCCAACATTTCGCACATCGAAGCGGCAGCCTCGGGCGGCGCCACCCTTGACGTATCGATCACAAGGTTGGGGGCGTCGGGCGGTTCATACGGATCGTCGATACCGGTGAAGCCCTGGATCTGTCCGGCCCGGGCCTTCTTGTAGAGTCCTTTGGGGTCGCGCTCTTCACAAACCGATAGCGGCGTGTCGCAAAAAACTTCGAAGAAGTCCTCGTCGCCGATGGTGGCCCGAGCGGCCGCCCGGTCGGCGCGGTAGGGGCTGATGAACGACGCAATGGTGATCAGTCCGGCATCGACGAACAGCTTGCCGACCTGAGCGATGCGCCGGATGTTCTCGCGGCGATCGTCGGCGCTGAACCCGAGGTTCTCGTTCAACCCGTGCCGAATGTTGTCTCCGTCCAGCACGTAGGCAAGGCGACCTCGCCGGATGAGCGCGTGCTCAAGCGTGAAGGCAAGCGTGCTCTTGCCCGACCCGCTCAGCCCGGTCAGCCACACGAGTGCTCCTCTTTGGCCGAGAAGCCGCTCACGATCGTCGCGCCCGACGTGCCCTTCGTGCCAGGTAATGTCCGTTGCGTTCATTTCAATCCACAACCGATTCCGAACACGGGCGATCCTGCGCACACGGCACACTGACGGCAGAGTATAGAAAGCGACCGGGGCGGTCACAAGGCACGAGCGCGGACGCCGTCGATCGGTGCGACGAGTCAGAGCCGCAGGCGCCAGCCTGCGGACCTGCCGGTGGTGCCCCGTTCTTCGCTTTTGGCGAAGGGTGGGGGACGGACAAGACCCCAGTACCCTCATCGTGCCCGACCATTGCCCACCCTTCTTCTTAAGAGCGCGGGATCTGCCGTCGTTCCACGTTCTATCTTCTCCGGCAGCGCACGCCGCAACCATCGCCCGTATCATGCGGCCGTCCGTTGCACCTGGAACGATGACGGCGGATCGACCTGGTGTCGTTCCCAGAAAGGTGGCTCGATTCTTCGCGGCTCCGGTCGTTGGGTGGCATGGCCAAGCACAGCGCGGCCATGTGCTGGGTGGGCCGACGCATGCTCGCGCCTCCGGCTTGGGCATGCCACCCGAAAACGGAAGAACCTTCTTAGAAACGGCACTAGGATGTAAAGGTGTCCGGCATGTCGATCAGCGCAACCACACCACTGCGATCACGCCGGCGGTGCGTGCGTCGATCCTCCGCTGGGATCACGGGATTCACCTTCGGCGGTCTGTTGGTCGTCGCCGGCTGCGGCACGCTCCCCGACGTACGGTTACCCAACGAATCCACCGCGCCCGTGGACTCTCCGCGATTCGAACTTCTGACCACGCTCGTGCATATCTCCGATGCGCAGATCGTCGATGAGGAGTCGCCCGGTCGCCTCACCGTGGCCGCCGAGTTTTCCGGCAGCGCGTGGCGAGCCTACGAGGCCTACTCGACGCAGCTTCTTGACGGCATGGTACGGACCATCAACAAGATCCACGTCGCCAGACAGCGGATCGACTTCGTGATCCACACCGGCGACGCCACCGACAACGTACAGATCAACGAGCTGCGCTGGTTCGTGGCCGCGTTCGATGGCGGAACGATCGATCCGCTCACGGGACCCGACGGGCGCGACGCGGCCGACCGCCCCGAACCGCTTCTCGATCCGCACCGGCCGTTTGAGGCACAGGGGCTCTATCGCAACGGCGTTCACGGTGATGCGCCAACGATCGCGTGGTACGGCGTTCTGGGAAACCACGACCGCTTCGCCGTCGGCGTATTCCCGATCGTAAGTGACCTGTCCGGTCGGCGCACCAGCCCGCTCCCCCTGCAAGACCGCATCCCGCTGACCTTCCCGGTTGTGCTCGACCCGGTCGGTCGATTGGCGTTCGGCGCCATCATGCCGGAGAACCCCGGTCCGCCGCCGCCCATTGCCTTGCCGACGCTGGTGCAACCCAACCCCGATCGCCGGTATTACACCGATCGCGAGTTCGTCGCGGCCCATCTCGCGGCCGCCGGCGAGCCGCCGGGGCATGGCTTCGACGCGGCCGACCCCGGTCGCACGTGGTACAGCGTGTCACCGAACCCCGGGCTGCGGCTGATCGTGCTCAACTCGGCCACCCCGCTGATCGAACGCCCGACGTTCGTTTTTTCCGAAGGGGCGATCTCGTTGGCGCAGGTGCAGTTTCTACGCGGCGAGCTCAGTCGGGCCGACGCACGCGGCGAGGTCGTGATCGTCGCAACGCACCACCCGAGCGAATCGCTCGAGCTTGTTTATGGCACGGCCCTGTCACCGCGTAGCTTCCGTGACCTGCTCAACGAATACCCTTGTGTGAAGCTGCACCTCTGCGGCCATTGGCACACCAACGCGGTCTTCGATCGCGGCGGATACGTGGAAATGGTGACCGGCGCCATCATCGACGCGCCACAGCAAGGTCGGGTCATCGAGGTATGGAAGGCAACGGGTGTGACCACCGACCCCACGACGGACCTCGACGCTTCGCCAGGTGCCTCGCCCGAAGCAACGGTGGAGCTGCGCTACCGCTTCTTTTCGCACCTCGACCCAATAGACCCACCCAACGACGCCGCGGCGACGCTGTTCGAAGATCCGTTACTGGAGATGCGGCAAGAGGCCGCGGTCCTGGCGGGCGTGTTGTCACGCGAAGTACCGACAGCCGGAGCGAACGTCGGGCGACGCGCTGTGCAAGGAAGTCGTCAGTGATCAGAAAGTAGGGCGGGTCATCGACCCGCCGAGGTTGCGGATCGCCTCCAGGCCGGGGTCGTTTTGCCTACTGACAACTGATAACTGACAACTACTCCGTCGCGGATTGCTTTCAGGTCGGGGTCGATGACCTCGGTCGATTCTTTGTCCTTGCGGAGCCGCAGCTTCTCGACCCGGCAGTCCAAGCCCTCGCCGGGCATTTCGGGGCGCCGCAGCGGATTCCACGTTCCTATGCTGGCGTCGCCGTGAGGGCCGGCTTTGGTTCGTCTTCCGCATGGGACTGGGTGATAAGCGACACCATCGCTGAGAAGTGCGCGGGGTCCTCTGATTTAATCATCTCCAACAGATCGTTCAGAATCGAGTGTCCTTCGCTCAACGAGGACAGATCGTGCTCCGGTTCTCCAACAGCGTTGCCGTGAGAGTGTGTATGCAGGAACCGCAAAATACGAAGCTTCTTCGCCTCGTCGAACTTCAACCCTTGAAGCTGTTGCCACAGCTTACCCGACAGACCCGGCTGCCGAAAAGCCAGAAAGGCCTCCAGGAGACGCCTAGCAAGATTGGGCAGCATGTAGTTTTGCTCCAAACACGCCTTCGGCGTAGCCGTCGCAGCCCGGTAGATGCAAGCGAACAAGAAATGATATTCCGACTCGTACTTCTCAAGTAACGGATCGAGCTGTCGGATGGTCGAGCACCGCCCGTCCTGTTCGTGTGTACAGTCAATCATGTAGAGCCGAGCTAGACGCTTTTTCTTCCCCGGGAGATAGTGAAACCAATTCCGCACCTGACGGAAGAAACTGAAGTTGTGAGTCAGGATGAACAGTTGACGTGCGTCCTTCGTGCGCTCTTGGATGAAGCCGAACGCAAGAAAAAGCGCATTTGCGTCCAGGCTCGACACAGGATCATCGAGAACAACCACGCCCGTCGTCAAGTCAAACCGACGGTCTCGGAGGGACTTAAGGAAGTAGAGCAACGCGATCGCCGTCGTCTCTCCTTCACTCAAATCCTTCGCCGGGACATCATGCCGCATCACCGTGTAACCGGTCTCCTTGATTTCCAAACGAAGTTCGTCATGCCCGAGGTAGTTGTGAAGATCCTTGTTCAGTTCTTCGGCGGGCTGACGGTGCTCGACGATCTGGCGCTCCAATTCTGCGATCTTGCCATCG
The DNA here is from genome assembly GCA_965371245.1 of uncultured bacterium. Lineage (GTDB taxonomy): Bacteria > Planctomycetota > Phycisphaerae > UBA1845 > UBA1845 > CBDUXT01. The sequence continues at coordinate 12,544 of CBDUXT010000043.1, forward strand.
AGCTTCTTGATTTCGCCGGCTGAATCTGTCACCGCGGTCTTGGCATTCTTGACAGCATTTTTGAGTTTCTCGAACTCCTCTAGATTGGCAGCAATCGAGTCAGCTTCGAGCAGCTTCCGTGCGGAGTCGATGCGCAACTGAAACTCGTCGCAGGCTTGGTTGTGCTTCAGGATGCCATCATTCAGACGATCAACGCGTCGCTGCCTTGTGCGAATTCGACGTTCACGAAGAGTCACTTGCTCGAAAGCGCGCCCCTTCTTGTCCGTCAGAACTTCCGTCAACGAATCAAGATAGCTCTTTGCCGAGCCAAGCGCGCGTCTAAGACCTGATTTTGCAGCCTGGTAGTCCTCAGAAAGGTCATGGTAGAGATCAGCGGGCCTTGGCGTAGTCAGTTGATTAGCGGCATTCAACGCGCCGTTGATCTGTCGAATCTGGTCATCGATCGTTTGAAGGAATTGGGTGTACTCCGTGTTGAAATGCGCCTCCAGTTCGCCCAGCCGATCTCTCGGCATGGGCAGGTTGCAAAACAAGCACTTCGCGCCATCGCGTTCCTGATGAAGCCCAAGTCCAGCATGCACCCATGAGGACAGCGGTGCATCGCTTCTGAGCGACTGGATTGCCGTTGAGACGACCGTGGTGGACAGAAGGTCAGCGACGGTCTTCCCCAGAGTCTTGAGGTCTGGCAGTCGATATGTCAGCGGCTCGAGCTTCTCCTTTGGGATTGCGCAGTGCTGAGCCAGCAGCTTATCACGGCCATTCTCTTCGAGTTCGTGGAGCTGGCGGTCACCCGCCGCAACCATCTGCATAGTTCGAGACCGGAAATCGCCCTTATTGTAGTCGTTGTATGGATTTGAGCCGCTAGACCGAAGCGTATCCTTGATGACCCTTGCCTTATCGATGCAGAACTTGTCCAACGCGGAGATCGCACCGGCCTTGTTCGCCTGATGACGCCCCAGCTCAGTCTGTTTCTGACCGAGTGTGGCCTTGAACCCGTCAACCTGCTTCTGGTTCTCGACGTTCTGCTTTCCAAGAATGAAGATCGGCGCAACGCCACCGTCGGTTGGAAAGACGCTCTCGGCCACGAAATCGCGGTTGAACACTCTGACGGGCACGGTCACTTGGCCGAAATCATCGTTTCTGATCCGCTGCCGCTCAACCGTCACCGTGACCTGGCCTTTGCTAGGCGCGATCTTGTCCCCCAAGGCGCGAAACAACCGGCTGAGAGTCGTCTTGCCGGACCAGTTCCACCCGTAGATAAGGTTGTACCGGCCGAATTCCGGTAGATCGCCACCCCACGTGAAGTCGCGGAAAACCCCGTAGTTCCGCATGCGATCTATGCGAGTGATCGACATCACGCATACTCCTCAATCGCCGGATCGGACACACCCACGCACCTGACTGCCTTGTGACTTCTCCTGACCTTGGGCATTTGCTCAAGTTACGGCCAACCTTGCGCAAGTTCAAGGGCGTTTTCTACACTTTGTCTTCGGGAAGTTTCAGCGATGGATCGCGGCTATCGCCCTGGTGTGACTTGCGGATCAGATGGGTTTCGGCGTCTTGCCCGACCGCCACGCAGGGCGGCCCTTCTTGTTGGCAGGCTCGCCCTCCCTACCCCGGCTTGGTCATGGACATCGGGTTCAGGGCTTTGTCCAGCTCTTCATCGGTGAGAACCTTCATCTCTTTGGCCACCTGACGCACTGTCTTGCCGGTGGCGAAGGCTTCTTTGGCGATGGCGGCGGCTTTGTCGTAGCCGATGATGGGTGCCAGGCTGGTACACATGGCCAGTGATCCTTCGATCAGCTCCTTCGCCCGATCGACGTTGGCCTCGATGCCCTTCACACAGCGATCGGTAAACACCCTGGCCGCGTTGGAGAGTAGTCGCACTGATTCAAGCACGTTGTGGGCCATCACGGGCATCATCACGTTTAGTTCATAGTGCCCGTCGCGGCAGGCGATGGTGGTTGTCGCGTCGTTGCCGATGACCTGCGCGCAGACCTGAATGAGCATCTCGCACATGACCGGGTTGACCTTGCCGGGCATGATGCTGCTGCCCGGTTGTGTCGCGGGCAGGCTGATCTCGCCGATGCTGCAGCGGGGGCCGCTGCCCAGCATGCGGAGGTCGTTGGCCATCTTGGAAAGCGCCACGGCGATGGTCTTGAGTTGCCCGCCCGCTTCGCAGACGGCGTCCTTCGATGCCTGGGCCTCGAAGTGGTCGTCGGCCTCCACGAAGTCGATCTTTGTCGCGCGGCTCAGCACGACGCACATGCGCTGGCCGAACTCGGGATGGGTGTTGATACCGCTGCCGACGGCCGTCCCGCCGATGGGAAGCTCGCGGAGGGCCTTGACCGCCTTGGTCGCCCGCATCGCGCTGAGCGTCGCCTGCCGGGCGAAGCCGCCGAACTCCTGCCCCAGACGAACCGGGGTGGCGTCCTGCAAATGGGTTCGGCCGATCTTGACGATGTGGTCGAACGCCTTGGCTTTTTCGCCGAGGGCGGCCGCAAGGTGCTCGAGCGCGGGGGTGAGGTCGTGTTTGATGGCCTCGGCCGTGGCGACGTGAATGGCCGTCGGGATGACGTCGTTGCTCGACTGACCCATGTTGACGTGATCGTTGGGGTGGACCGGCTCGCGCGAGCCGATGGTTCCGCCGGCCAGCTCGATCGCGCGGTTGCTGATGACCTCGTTGGCGTTCATGTTCGAGCTGGTGCCCGAGCCGGTTTGGAAGATGTCGAGCACGAAGCTGTCGTCGAGCTTGGCGTCGATGACCTCTTGGGCGGCCCGCACGATCAGGTCGGCGCGCTCCGGGTCGAGCTTGCCGAGGTCTTTGTTGACCATCGCGCCCGCCTGCTTGATGAGCCCCAACGCGCGAACGAACCGTCGTCCGAAGCGGTATCCGCTGATGGGGAAGTTCTCGACGGCCCGCTGTGTCTGGGCGCCCCAGTATGCCTTCGCGGGGACCGTCATCTCGCCCATGCTGTCTTTTTCGATGCGTGTGTCGGTGGCCATCACGGTTCTCCTTGGGGCGATGCGCTTGGGATGCAGGATTGCTGCGGGGGCATCGTACCCCGTGGGTATCGGTAGCGGTAGCAGTAGCATGGAGCATGCCAACCCGCCGCTGGGTCAGAGCCGTGGGCGCAAGCCCTCGGACACGATGCGAACACGCACAGCGTTTTCTCTGGTACAAGACCAGTCACAGGGCTCGCGCCCTGTGCTCTGGCAACTGCCCGCTGATTCGGTCATGCGCTCCGCGGCTCGGGAGATGCGCTATTTCAGGCTCATCCACACGACGAAGGTGGCCGTTGCGAGCAGGGCCACGACCTGTGATGCGACCGCGACGGCCAGGCTGTGCGGCATGCGGAGGTAGCGCCGATAGCCTTGGCGCAACGACCAGATCACGAAAGCGATGAACACACCGGCCGCGTAGGGCTGCGGATCGGGGAACCAATACGGACGAATGCTGCCCTCTCCGTATCGGCAGATGTAGCGGAAGACCGGCACGATCGGAAGCATGAGCGGTAGGGCGTAGGCCCAGACGCGGACGACGTGCGCGGTGCGCACGCGGCAGCGGCGCATCGACTGGCGGAAGATCATCAGGGCCATCAGGACGGCCATCGCCCAGACGAGGACGGCCAGCGGAAAATAGTAGATGAAGCCTTGTGACAGCCCCAGCCGCACAAAGGGGATGAACTGAGCCAGACCGAAACTGCCGTAGATGGGCAGCCGTCGCTGTGTGTTCCAGGCTGACAGAACGTCTGAGAGCGGCGCAAGCACAAAAAAGACCAGGCAAGCCAGTAGCACGAGGACGGCCAGCGGACCGGGGCGCGGCGGGTCGTGAATCTCGATCGTGCTCCACAGCACGCGCGGGCGAGTGGCCAGCCGAAAGGTCAAGAAGAGCGAACGCACCGGGGTCTTTCGCCAGCAGTACTCGAACAGCGGCTTCTTGCGGCGATAGAACTCGTCGAGAACCTCGCGCCAGGTGAAGTCCGTGCCGCACTCCGGGCATCGCATCTCTTTCAGGCCGAACAGATGATACTCGCACGTCATGCAGGTTAGCTCTTCGATCGGTACGGCGTCGGCCCAATCGAACTGAAGCGCGCACGCCGGGCAGGTCGGGTCGGTCAGCCCTTTGAGGTCGTGCCCGCAACGCGCACAGCCGACGTCGAAGGGGACGTTGTCCCAATCGGGTGCGGCTATCGACGATGAAGTGGTGTCGCTCATGGTTCGTTCGGATGCCCGATTCCCATTCCTGATTCTCAAGGGCGGCAAGGCGCTGGTCAAATCGCCAGCGGACGTTTCGGTGCTCGCCGTGCATGCAAGCGCCCTGTTGGGGCGTCATTGCGCCCGTGATACTTCCACCGCGAGACGAGTACGCCGAGTCAGAGCCGCAGGCGCTAGCCCGCGGACCCCGTGTCAGTGATGTCACCGGGCTCGCGCCCGGTGCTCTGAAAACCGCCCAACGCCGATTCCGTCACGCACGCCGTGCCATGCAGGTCGGTCGCCGACGGTGGCGTTTGGGCGCTGTTTCGCTAGGATAAGCCTTTCGAAGCGACTCCGAGCCCTTAGAAGACGAGGATGAATCCGTGATCGACAAAGTTCTTGCCCACATTGATGCCAACAAAGATGCTAACGCCGATCGGCTCATGGACCTCTTGCGCGTGCCGTCCATCTCGACCGACCCAGCGCGGCAGGCCGAGATGCGGCAGGGGGCCGAGTGGGTCCACAGGCTCTTCGTCGGCTGCGGCATTCAGAGCGAGATCATCGACACCGCGGGTCATCCCTGTGTGTTGGCGGATACCGGTTTCACTGCCAATGGCGCGCCGACCGTGCTGGTGTATGGGCACTACGACGTGCAGCCCACGGGCGACGAGGCACTGTGGGACTCGCCACCGTTTGAACCCACGGTCCGTGACGGGGTGCTCTACGCGCGCGGGGCGGCCGACGACAAGGGGCAGGTGCTGGCGCACATGCTGGCGGTCGAGGGATGGATGAGAGCGGCGGGTAGCGTGCCCCTGCGCGTCAAGTTCATTGTCGAAGGTGAGGAAGAGATCGGCTCGCCGAACCTCGAGTCGCTGATCCGAAATCACAAAGACCGGCTGGCCTGCGACTACGTGGTCATCTCGGATACGCCCAAGCTCGATGCCGACACGCCGGCGATCACCTATGGCACCAAGGGCATGATCTACAAAGAGATCGTCATCACCGGTCCCAAGCAGAATCTGCACAGCGGCTCCTTCGGCGGCACGCTGACCAACCCGGGCAATGCGCTGGCTGTCATCATCGCGTCACTGCGAGACAAAGAGAACCGGGTCACGATCCCTGGTTTTTACGACAATGTTCGTTCGCTGGGCGACGACGAGCGAGCCCGCATGAAAGAGGTGCCGTTTGACGAGTCGGCCTATCTTGCGTCCATGGGGGCGCCGGGGCTCGACGGCGAGGCGGGTTTTTCTACCCTCGAGCGCCGCTGGGTTCGGCCCACGCTGGACGTCAACGGCCTGATGGGTGGCTTCGTCGGCGAGGGCGCATCCACGGTGATTCCCGCGAAGGTGATGGGCAAGGTATCCATGCGGATCGTGCCCGACCAGGATCCGGAAGCAATCTCCAAGGCCTTCGATGACGCAGTTTACGCGGCCGCTCCGAAACGTGTGAGAGTCGAGATCCTCACGCATGCGATCGCCGGTCCGTACGTCGGACCGATCGATTCGGCGGGCATGGCCGCCGCCGCGGACGCCATGGAAGCCGGCTTCGGCAAGCGCCCGGTGTTCACCCGTGAAGGCGGAACGCTGCCGATTTTGCCGCTCTTTAAGGAGGTGCTCGGGGCCGACTCGCTGATGATGGGGTTCTGCGATCCGAACTGCAACGCCCATGGCCCCAACGAGTTTTTCAGCCTGTCGGACTTTCACCGGGGCACCAAGACGGCGGCCCATTTCTACCACCGGCTCGCGGCGACGAGCTAGCACAGCGTCGCGCGCAGACTTGCGGCTGGGGACCCCCATGGCTTTAGACGTTGGCGATGCAAACCGGGGACTTGTTCGAGCGTATCTTTCCGAGGCAAGTAGGTCGGGTCATCGACCCGGCATGGCTTGGCACGGAGTTCTCATCCCAATAAGTCGTTCTGCGTGTCACCATTCATTCGCGCATGCCCGCTTGGCGATACCATCTTCTTCCCGCTGATCACCCATCGACGCGCACTGCTACTTTGCAACCCGACCGCGCGAAGGCTCTGCCGTGAAACCGTCGAGACCGTATGACGTCGAACGTAGCCTGGACGTGCCGGGTCGATGACCCGACCTACCGGAGCATGCACGGACGTCCGCGCGGGCTGAAGCCCGCGGCTCAGGGGCGAGATCATAGTCGCACTGTTCATGAAAACGGGTTGCTTATTGGAGGATCCACAAGAGCCGACCGTCGGTCTCACGTCCGTTCGTTTTCGATGGCGGCCTGAACCATATCGGTGACGGTGGTCGCGACCGCATCCGGCGCGAGCTTCTGCACCTCGCCCGTCCGCCGAGCTTGCACTTCGACGATCCCATCGGCCAGCCCTCGCTTGCCCACCGTGACGCGAATCGGGAACCCGATCAGTTCGGCGTCCTTGAACTTGAAGCCGGGGCGGGCATCGCGGTCGTCCAGCAGAACGTCGACCCCCGCGGCCGCCAACTCGTCGTGCAGCTTGATCGCCAGCGACTGAACGGCCTCCTCGCGGACGTCCAGCGCGCAAATGACGACGTGGAACGGTGCGATCGCCATCGGCCAACAGATGCCTTTCTCGTCGTGAAACGCTTCGATCGCGGCGGCCATGATGCGGTTCAGACCGATGCCGTAGCAGCCCATGATGAACGGCCGGGGCTTGCCGTCGCGGTTGAGACACGTCGCGTCCATCGCTTCGGAGTACTTCGTGCCGAGTTTGAAGACGTGGCCCACCTCGATGCACTTTTGGAAGACGAGCGGCGAGCCGTCCGGCGCGCGATCGCCCTCGACGGCCATGCGAATGTCGCCCGACTCTTTGACCTCGAAATCTCGCCCAGGGTTTACGCCCGTTATGTGATAGTCGGTCTTGTTCGCGCCGGTAGCGGCGTCGTGCATGACCGTCACGGCCTGGTCCACGATGACGCGCCCGGCAAGCCCCACCGGCCCGGCAAAGCCCACGCTTGCCCCCGTCACTTTCTCGATGAGTTGCGGATCGGCCGCGGTCACGCCGCGGACGCCGGCCGCCCGGGCAAGTTTGGACTCGTTGACCTCGTGGTCGCCGCGGACGAGCGCGACCAGCGCCTCGCCGTCCACTTCGTAGATGATGGTCTTGATCATCCGGGCCGGATCGCACTTGAGGAACTTCGACACCTCGTCGATCGTCGCCAGGCCCGGGGTGTGGACCTCGGCTAGCGGCGCGCCGCCGCCATCCTTGGCATCGTCGATCGGCGCGACCTCGGCTCGTTCCAGGTTGGCGGCGTAGGAACCGCTGTCGGTCCGAACGAGATAGTCCTCACCCGCGTTGGTGGGAACCATAAACTCGTGGGACGCGTCGCCGCCGATGGCTCCGGACTCGGCCTCCACCGCGACGTAGGGCAGGCCGCAGCGACTGAAAATGGCGCGGTAGGCGTCGTACGTGCGCTGATAGGTTTCATCGAGGCCGCCCGGTCCTTCCTTTGTCAGGTGGAACGAGTAGGCGTCCTTCATGAGAAACTCGCGGGTTCTCAGGACGCCGCTCTTGGGGCGCGCCTCGCCGCGAAACTTGGTCTGAATCTGATAGAGGCTGATGGGCAACTGCTTGTAGCTGCTGATGTACGCTCGGGCGATCTCGGTGATGACTTCCTCGTGCGTGGGACCCAGCACGGTGCGCGAGCGCCAGTCGTCGCCGCCACGCCCGCCCAGCCGGATCAACACGTCGCCCATGGCCTCGACGCGCCCGGTCTGTTGCCACCACTCGATCGGATGCATGGCCGGCATGTTCAGCTCGATCGAACCGGCCGCGTTCATCTCCTCGCGGACGATGGCCTCGACCTTGCGCAGCGATCGGTAGCCCAGCGGAAGGTACGTATAAGCCCCGGCGACGACCTGGCGGATCAGGCCGGCACGGATCATGAGCTGGTGCGACGGCACGGTTGCGTCGGCCGGCGTTTCTTTCGTGGTCGGGATGAAGAACTCTGTCCATTTCATGGGGGGAACAAATACCGGTTGTCGGCCGCAATTGCAAGGTTCGGGCGGTCAGGCAGGCCCAGCGCCCGCAACGGCTCCCGAGTCGCCAGCGTATCGCCCCCGCGAGGTCGCCCGATGCCGACTGTAAACTGACGACTGACAACTGTTCACTGACAACTGTTAACCACCCGCTTCCCGCCGTACACTGACCCACGCCATGCAGCCCGACGACAAGATTTGCTATTGCTACCACGTGCCGATGCGAAAGCTGGTCAGCTTCTCGCGTCGCACAAGCCCCAGTAAGCCCAGCCAGATGACGGAGTGCCTCGGCGCAGGCACCGGGTGCGGCTGGTGCATCCCATTTCTGGTCAAGATCGCCGAGGACCCGGACGCCTTCGCCCTGAACGATCTGACGCCCGAGGCGTACGCCGAGCAGCGCAAGCAGTACATCAAGACCGAGCCGAAGAACACGTTTGGCGACGGCACCGTACTGCCGTGAGCCGGATGATTCGGTATGACCTCGCCGGGTCAAGCCAAAGCGCCGTTGCGCGCGACAAGCGTAGGGCAGGTGATTCACCTGCCTTCACTGTATCAATGCCGCACCATTTGACATTCCCCTAACTTGGAGCCGGATGGTATAGGCAGGTCCGACGACCTGCCCTACCGGACTACCTGACTCAAGCCGCCCGAGAGCGGCAACTGTCAGAAAGCGCTCTGCTTCCGCATCGATTGCGCTTGCCCTTCCGCTCCCTCACGGTCGCGGCTCGGTTTACCCATCGTTTCACGTGTGTCGCGGCGCTAGCGGATCCCGGTATCGAACAGAATCGTCACGTCGGTAAAGGCGTCCGGCCGCACCTGTATCGTTTGTTGCTCCGCAATCGGGAAACCGGTCTCGCCAGGCTGGGGGACAAGCAGGTACGTCCCTGGGTTCAGTGCGATCTCGAAGACGCCGCTTTCATCGGCCGTGACCCGAGCCACCTCGCGGCTACCGTCTTCGGTTCTGACGACGACCGTGCCCGCGAACGGTTGATCGTCGCACTCGTCCCCGGTGTCGGGTCCGACGACCGGACACGTCGGCCCGGAAAGCATGGTGCCTCTGATCCCGCCCGTCGGTTGGCTCGCAACGAGTGCGCACCCCGCAAACAGGAAACAAGGGAGCAGCGCGAAGAACCATCCGAGGCGGACGGCCCCGATCGCCCAACTCCTTGCAAGCTCTTGTCTACGTCTGTCCATGCGTTGCCTCATGTTTCCAGCCAGGGGCGTGGTGGCTCGGCCTGATCACGGGGCCTGCGTTTCGTCCACGTCGCAGAAGCCCGCCTGGTCTGTACCGTTTGGAAAGAGACACCCGATACCGTCGGGACAATCCGCGTCCGCGTTGCACGGGGCGGGCGTACCGGTGGAGATCTGGGTCTCGTCCACGTCACAGAAGCCCTGGGCGTCTGCTTCGTTGGCGAAGACGCACGCGATTCCATCCGGACAATCCGTATCGGCGGTACACGGTGCGGGTGTTGCGGAATCTCCCGTGCCATCCGCAGGAACGCCGGGGCATCCAAGAAGGCAAAGTGAGGGAATCGCAAGTGTCAGCGTTACGAGGAAGCGTTGGGTAGCCTTCATACATGGATCTCCTTTGGATTCGACGAACATTTCGCGCTTGCGTTGCGCAACAAGACTCTCGATGTGGAACGGTGTGCCGAGTCGCTCGATTATCCGGCTGGGGACGATGATTGCAACCGACGGACCGGTTGCTACGAGCCGACGTTCATCGGACCGATTCGCAAACGCCATACACCGGCTCGTACATGAGCGCCTTCATCCGCTCGACCGTATCGGCACGGGGTAGGCCGCGTGTGTCAGCGGAACCCTCCATGTCCTCCACCAGGCTGGCTGCCACGACCGCCGACACATCGCGAATGTCTTTCAACGGCGGGTAGATGAGCCCCCGCGCGAGATGTTCGTCCGAGACCTGGTTGGCCAGGGCTCGGGCGGCGATCAGGAACATGTCGTCGGTGACCCGGTCGGCGCCGCCGGCAACGATGCCCAGGCCCATGCCCGGAAAGATGTAGGCGTTGTTGCCCTGCCCGGGGATGAAGGTTCGACCGTCGATCGTCACCGGAGGGAAGGGGCTGCCCCCGGCGAACACGGCCCGGCCGTCGGTCCAGCGGTACGCCTGCTCCGCAGTGCATTCGGCCTTGGACGTAGGATTGGAGAGCGCGAAGACAATCGGCCTTTCGTTGAGTTTTGCCATCGCTTCGAGGACCGAGCGGGTGAAGGTTTGGGGCTGGCCGGAGACGCCGATGAGCGCCGTCGGTGACACGCTGGTCACCGCGGAAAGAAGATCGGGGACGAATTCGGCTTCGTGGGCATAGGGAACCTTGTGTTCCGCGAGTCGATCGCGCCCCTTGACCACCAGGCCGGTCGAATCGACGAAGCAACATCGCCGCCGCGCCTCTTGCTCAGAAAGACCTTCCTTCGCCATGGCCGCTACCAGCAGGTCCGCAATGCCCGTTGCGGCCGACCCGGCTCCGAGGAAAAGAAACGTCTGATCCACGAGGTTGCGCTTCTGAATTCTGATGGCCGAGTACACGCCGGCCAGCGCCACGGATGCCGTTCCCTGAATGTCGTCATTGAAACAGCGGGCGCGGTTTCGGTATTCGTCCAACAGGCGGAGTGCGTTTCGCGTGGCGAAGTCTTCGAACTGAATGAGCGCTTGGGGGAAGACCTTCTGCGTGGCCTGGATGAACTCCTCGACGAGCGCATCATACGCTGGGCGCGGCAGGCGTTTCTCGGCGATCCCCAGGTAGAGCGGGTCGGTGCGGAGTTCCTCGTTGTCGGTTCCCACATCGAGCATGACGGGCAGGCACCGCTCGGGCGCGATCCCGGCGCACACCGTGTACAGAGCCAGCTTGCCGATGGGAATGCCCATGCCGTTTGCGCCCAGGTCGCCCAGCCCCAGGATTCGCTCGCCGTCGGTGACCACCATGACGGCGACGTCCCGCTCCGGCCAGTTGCGAAGCAGCTCTTCCACGCGACCGGCGTCCCTTGCAGACACGTACAGCCCCCTCGAGCGCCGGAAGATGTGGGCGAATCGCTTGCACGCCTCGCCGACCGTCGGCGTGTAGATGATGGGCATCATTTCTTCGATATGGTCGAGAATGATCCGGAAGTAGAGCGTCTCGTTCCTGTCCTGCAGCGAGCCGAGAAAGATGTACTTGTCGAGATCCGAAGTCCTCCGCCGGAAGTTTTCCAGGATCCGCACCTCCTGTTCCTTCTGGGTGAATACGCGCGGCGGGAGCAGGCCACGCAGCTTGAGTGTGTCGCGCTCCTTTTCCGTAAAGGCAGTGCCCTTGTTGAGGCGGGGGTCGTGAATCAGGTTGATCCCGACGGTTGCTGGTTTCTTCTCGTCCATAACGGCCACTATGGCATCGGCGGCGGAAGGGTCAAGTATCGCCAAGACCGGCGCCGCACTCGGACGCTCGCTCGTCGAGACCGCCCACGGGGCTACTGCCGCCGCCGCAACGAACGATGCCCGGATAGAAGATTGGGACCACAACGCCCACTTGACGAAACTAGGTCGATAAGAGTTTGGGACCACACCGCGTGGAATTCGCCTCGGCATCCGTGGCGGAACGCCGAACGCACTGAACCAACGATACAGGCAGTAAACCGCCGGAGCCGACAGCGTGCGGCCATCCCCGGGGATGGTGACGCTTGAGACGATCCTTGCGCTACTCCGGCTCTAGCCTCTCCACTCGATACCCGCCAGGAGCATCGCCCCGAACTCGTTCCATAGGCGCTCCGGTGACCAGCGGCGCAGGCGTCCCGGCAGCTCGAGCGTAATGATGGGAAGACCGAGCGTTTCGCCTACGTAAGCTCCCAGCGACCCGGGCCGCGTACCGAGGCGCTTGACCGCCAGGTCGCCCGCACCGGCTATCGCCGCCGCCAACCCCTTGGCCGGGCCGTCGTAGTCCACGCAGCCCACCGGCTGGTGGATGCTGATCACGCGACCGGGCTGGAAGCGCCTGATGGCGTCGAAGACCGCGCGGCTCTCCGGCTCGCAAAGCGGCGAGCGGCCATAACGGCGTTTGCTCTTGTGGTTGCCCGCGGGGAAGTTGCGGTTGAGATCAACATGATGGTCGTTGTTGCGCCGACGACGCTTGAAGCCGTCCGGGTTGGCCACCGGGATGAGGACCACGGTTCGGCCGGTCAGCAGCTCGGGGCGCTCTTTGAGCCGCTTGACGAGCATCTTCAGTAGCGGTGTGCCGGCCGACTCGTTTCCGTGGATCGTCGCGATGATCATGGTCACATCCGAGCCGCTGCCAAGAACCTGACACTCGATCGGACGACGTTGGACGGACCGACCCACGGTCACAGACTCTACCGTCACGCGCCCCAACAACATGGCGGGTCGCCCGCTCGGCGTGGCAGTCGCCGCATCGGGCTTGCCCGCGCCACCCGCGAAGGCAACCGGGGGGAGAAGGCGGTATTCCACCGGGGGAAGCGGCTCGATCCGCGCATCGACCACCGCCTCCGGGACCGAACAGCCGGTCGGAATGATCGCAATGAGCAGAAACCACCAGACACTTCCGTTTGCCGCACGCTGCTTATCGATCACGCTGCCACCGCCTCCGCTTCGCATTTCGAACAAGTACCGGTCGTGTTGAAGATCAGATCGTACCCGCGGACCATGCAAAGCCACAACGAAGTAAAACGGCCCGCGTCAGCGGCCGGGAGGGGCAACCGGCGGCGTCACCCGGATGAGTTCGTCAGCCTCGCGGATGTGGCGCAGAAGGCTGCGCCACCCATTTGCAGCGCCGGCTTCAGCGAAGTCTTGACCTCAAGACCGGAACCTCAAGGAACTCCGCAAGCCTCGGCGTGCCTACGCTCTGGATGGAGCGCCCAGCCGCAGGAAACGCACGGCCCCGGCACAGGACTCGTAGTCAGCCGGGAGCTCACCGGCGACTTCTCCATCCAGATGGATCGGCACGCGCTCGTCGGAGCGGACCCGAATTCGGCGTGCCTGCCGGTAAAGAGCGCCGCCGCGTCCGACATGGCAACCCAACATCATACGCCACCCGTGGGCGATGAGGTCTACCCATGACGCGCAGGGGAAGATGCAAACATCCAGGAGCCCGTCATCCCAGAGGGCGTGCTTGAGGATTCGAATCCAGCCCGCGTACTTGCGGTTCACGCCGACCAGGATGAAGCCCCGACCTTCAAACGCCGCGTTGCCGTCGATCTCCACACGGATCGAAGGGAAAGTGTAACCCCGAAACGCTCGCCAGGTCGGTCCGAGGTAGTCCAACCGTGTGATGTGCCCCGACCTCGCCGCGCCCGCCCGCCGAACGCATTCCGCGTCGAACCCGACACCCGAGACGGTGTGAAACCGTCGCCCGTTCATTGCGCCCAGGTCATAGTCAACGGGCTCGCCCTCAAGCAACGTGCCGGCGATGCCGCGCGGGGTTTTCGGCATTTGAAGCTCACGGGCGAGAATGTTTTCAGTTCCCGCGGAGCAGACCACAAACGGTGTGCGGGATTCGCCAAGCCCGTTGACGACCTCGTTGACCGTTCCGTCACCACCGACGACCAGGAAGGCATCGACGTCATCACCCACCTGCGAGACGAAGTCGGCCGCGTGCCCTGCCCGTTGCGTGTGGAGAATCGTGAAGCTACCGCCGCCGCGCTCCACGTGTTTGCCGACCTCCTCGACGCGGGAAAGCATGTCCCGGCGACCGGCCATTGGATTGACGATGGCTACGATCCGACGCGACAGTGGTGGAGCCTTCGCGACTGTACCCATCAGTTCTCGCAGGTGGCGTCTTCGTCCTCTTGCGGATCGGTTCCCGTGCAACGCCAGCAGGACGTAAACTGACCTTCGATCGCCTCGCCGCAACTGTCGCAAATCCAGTCGGGACCGGTTCGGTCCTCCAGTGCCTCGCCGGACTCGAACGACTGCACGATCGTTTTGGCCGTCGCCACGTGCTCTTCGTGCAGCACCCATACTTCAGGCATGGCGTGTAGGAACGGGATGTCCCCGAGAACCGCCGACGCCGTTTCGTTGAACACCCTCGACTCGATGCCCTGCTCATCGAGAAGACCCTGAACAATCTCAATCGCTACACGGTCTTTGCTGGCATAGATTCTTCTCATGAGCGCGCGCTGATCCAACTCAGACGGGTGTCACTCTTTCTCGCCGCCAGTGTGCCTGCGTGGCACAGAGCGTTCCGGCGACAAGAAGCAGCAGGGCGAGCACGGTAAGGCCCCATTGGGAGACGGCGGGGATGCCGGTGATGCAGACGCTGGGCTCGCCGGTGCATATCGACCCGGTTTCGACGATACAGGCCGCGGAACACCCGTCGCCGTCGTCGATGTTCCCATCGTCGCACGCCTCACCGGGGTTAAGCAGGGCGTTACCACACAGCGGAGTCGTGTTCTCATACCATGCAATCGTGTCGTCATTCTGTGACGCGGAGAGGACGTCGGTGTCCCCGTCGCCGTCCATATCCGCGGCGAAAACGGAAAGGGGCTGGAGGGCGGACAAGGAGATCACCCGCTCGGTGAAGGCCGGTGGCGAGCCGCCGTCGCTCTCGTGCCACGCGATCTTGTTGTCAAGCTGTGACGCGGAGAGGACGTCGAGGTCCCCGTCACCGTCCACATCCGTTGCGAACACGGAACGGGCGCCCAGTGCGGTGCTCGAGATCACGCGCTCGGTGAAGGTCGGTGGCAAGCCGCCGTCGTTTTCGTGCCACGCGATCGTGTCGCTACCTACGGATGCTGAGAGTATGTCGGTGTCTCCGTCGCCGTCCACGTCCGTCGCGAACACGGAATTGGCGCCGTTGGCCGTGGTCGAGATCACCCGCTCGGTGAAACCAGGGGGGGATCCGCCGTCGTTTTCGTACCACGCGATTTTGTTGTCGAAGTTTGACGTGGAGAGGACGTCGGTGTCCCCATCGCCGTCCAAGTCCGTCGCGAACACGAAATTGGCGCCGTTGGCCGTGATCGAGATCACCTGCTCGGTGAAACCGGGAGGCGACCCGCCGTCGCTTTGGTACCACGCGATCTTGTCGTCATTCCGTGACGCGGAGAGAACGTCGGTGTGTCCGTCGCCGTCCACATCGGTCGCGAACACGGAGTTGGCGCCGTTGGCCGTGGTCGAGATCACCCGCTCGGTGAAGCCAGGGGGCGACCCGCCGTCGTTTTGGTACCACGCGATCTTCCTGTCAAAGTTTGACGCGGAGAGGACGTCGGTGTCCCCGTCGCCGTCCAAGTCCGTCGCGAAAACAGAAACGGGGAAGTCCGCGCTAGTCGAGATCAGGTGCTCGGTGAAGTTTGGGGGCGACCCGCCGTCGCTTTCGTACCACGCGATCGTGCCGTCATTCGCTGATGCGGACAGAACGTCCATGTGCCCGTCGCCGTCCACGTCCATTGCGAACACGGACCAGGCGCGGTCGGCGACTGTCGAAATCACATGCTCGGTGAAGGGCACGTCAGCGCCGCGGGCGGGCAGCGCCACCCCCAAACTCGCGGCGATACCCGCAAGTGGGCTCAACACGACAAGCGGGTTCAATCCCGCCGCAAACCACGCTTCTGTCATTGGGCAGTGCTTCACTGAACCACCTCCGTGTTCGAATCCCCTACCTGTCAGACGTGAAGCCGTCATCGTATCCCAGATGACCCGCTCGATTCAAGCGAGAACCACGTTTCAGCCCGGAATCCCACCTCCTTGCCCGCTCCAATTGCCCAATCCGGCCCTCTACCCGCCCGATAACTCAACTCCAACCCGGTGCGCCGACTCGACCGCCGCGCGGTACGGGTCGTCGCCTCGCACAGCGGCCCGCTCGCCGGATCGTTCATCGACGGCTTCGAGCAAGTGCCGGACCGTGTCAGCCCCGGCGTGACCGTGAATCCAACATTGCCGATCGTTTCGATCAAGGCTTTGCTGGTGGCGTCGAGCAAACGCCGCGTCTTTGAGAGATGAAACTGGGTTACATGGTAGGCTTAGCTGCGTGGTTCGGCCGGAAGCCTTATGGATCGCTAGCGTCGCTCGCAAGCCACTTCGACAACGATCCCCGCGACACTGACTGCCAGGAACCCGCAAGACGGGGCTCCTTGATCGTCTACGAGTGGTCCGCCGCTATTTCCCGGGTTCAAGCTCATTTCCGTCGGACGTGCCACCCGGAGCCCTACGCCGTCACCCGCGCTCGCCGGGTCGTCTCCGAGCGGGAGTGACGAGCGCATCGCGAATTCGCCGACGCCTCATGAACCACCGCGGTGGCCGCGAGAAGTAGCCCAGACCACTGTCTCGCTCCATGCCCAGGGGTTCCGCCCTGATCCGCCGTACCGTGGAAGCTTTCGCTTGGAGCCTATCCCAGAAATGGGCGCATGACGGTGCGCTGGGGTTCGGGACTATAGCCCCAGCAAAGCGAGCACGGACCTCGGCTGTTGTTGGCTCAGCACGAGGACTTTGATGCCTGCCGCCATCAGAATCTGGTTGCGGTTGAGGTTGCTCGTTTCGACGGCGAAGTCGGTGTCCGCGATCCGGCTTCGGCTTTCGGAAAGGTTTTCCAGCGCGACCCCGTTGGATCGCAACGTGGGCATCAACACGTCTTTTTGAAAGCCGCCGATGCGCCCCCGACCGGTCGCCACCGCGGTGATCGCAGCTGATAGCGCGGCATCAGCCGCCGCAAAGTTTCCGCTGGCAAGGTCGTTCGCACCGCCGGACATCAGCGATATCGCGCCCGCTTGGGCCTGAACGAATTGACCTTCGACGATGGCGTTTCCATCGTTGGGCATGTTGAACCCATCGAGCGAATCGACGGCGTTGTTGGTAAAACGAGTGATACTCACGGCCAGACTGTCGATTTGCATCTGATTGGCTGCCCGTTCCGCATCGGACATCCCCGCGGTGTTCGCGCTGGCAATGACCAGTCCGCGCATTTCGATGAGCATGGAAGACACTTCGACGGCGTGCCCCTCGGCGATTCGAGCGTTGGCGTCGGCCCGTTGTATGGATCGATTCTCGGCCTCAAGTGACCTGATTTCCGAGCCCAAGCGCTCCGACGCGATCAAACCGGCGGGATCATCCTTGCCTGAATTGATTCGTCGCCCGCTGGACAGTCGCGCCAGGACGGTATCCATCGACCGCTGCGTTCGCTGAAGCGCGAAGATGGCAGGCAACGAGTTCCCCGATGACACCGGCGACAGCATGGTTTCTCCCCTTTGGACACAATTCCGGGTAGAGTATCCAATAGAAACGCCGGCGATTCCACCGCGATCCTGCCGCAAACAATCCACATACAGAACCCGATAACGCTTGACCGTGTCCGATATCCGGTGTGGCGCTCGTTCGCAAGAAAGGCCGAGATAGGGCATGCTCTGACCGACATTTCCCCTATTAGAACGTCTGCGAGAAGCCCCTTTCTTTCCGACGCAGGCGTATGGAACGAGTGGCGTAGTGATCGCACGGGATGGATGATCAGTGGAGACTGATCAAGCCGTCCATGCCGCCGCCTGTCCAAGGACTACGAGACACTGACGCCGAGGAGTGAGGCCGTGATTCTCATCACGATGATCAACCTGATGATTCATAGCCTCAGCCCTGGCTGAAGTGGCTTGTCACGCACGTTCTTGGAGACCGGGATGAACCCGGAGGTAAAGCCGGAGACGGTCCTCGGGCTCTCGCGGACGAAGTCGGCGTATGATGGAGCTGTGCGGTTGCTGTTCGTAGCCGAAATCCCAGCGGCGCGTACGGGGCCTGTACGCCCGCGCGCTTTGTAGCGCCCACAATCCAGGTGGTGTGCCGTCCCCGTCCCACTTCGCGCCCGCCGCGCAGGTGAAGATCCGACGCTTCAACCGTGTTGCCGCAACGCCGGCTCGAGAGGAAGCGAGCGAAGCCGGATGCCGGCGGCGTGGAACACGGCGTTGGCGATGGCCGGGGCGACGGCGATGATGGGTGTTTCGCCACCCCCGAGTGACGGAAGATCGGGGCGATCCAGTAAGATGGTTTCGATTTCGGGGAGGTCGGCGAACCGCGGAACGCGATACTGTGAGAGTCTGGGGTTTTGCAGTTTGCCGTTCTGGAAATCGATCTGTTCCCACAGCGCGCCGCCGAGCCCCATGATGATGCACCCTTCCACCTGGGCGCGAAGGTTCGCCGGGTTCTGGATCGCGCCGCACTCGAACGCCTGGCAGACGTTGCGAACCTCGATCCGCCCATTCTTGCGGTCCACCGCAACTTCCGCGCAGGCGGCCACGTACGAAGCCTTTTCAATTCCACACGCCAACCCGACCCCGCGCCGAGGCGAGGCGTCAGCGCGGCGCGTCTTCCACCGGAAGCCCTCCGCGGCGGCCGTCAAGACCGCGCGGAGCCGTTCGTTGTCGAGGTGTTCCAGCCGGTACGCGAGCGGATCGCGTTTCCTTACGGCGGCGAGTTCATCCATGAACGACTCTCGGGCGAAGGCGTTGGCCGTCGCCGCGAGGGCTCGGTACGAACCTTCCCGCAGGGGCGAATCGGTTCGAATGAACCGCGTGCGGATGTTGGGAATCTTGTAGGGTGGGGCAATCGCCGACCGGCCGGAGTTGTAGTTGGTGAAGTCCCACGCCACGATGCGGCCCGCCTCATCGAGCCCGGCTTCCATCTCCATCACACCGGCCGGGCGAAAGTAGGCCCAGGTGAACTCCTCCTCGCGCGTCCAGTTGACCTTGACGGGACGCTTCGCCGCTCGGGCGAGTCGCGCCGCCTCCAACGCAACCTCACCGGTGTGTTTGCCTCCGAATCCGCCTCCCGTGTCGGGGACGATGACACGCACCCGGCGCTCTTCGATCCCGAACGCCCGCGCCACCTCGGACCGAACGCGGCTGGGCTGTTGCGTGCCCGTCCAAACGGTGACGTTTCCCTCTTTCCACTCGGCCACTGCGGCCCTCGTCTCCATCGGAACGTGTGCGATGTAGGGTAGGCGGTACTCGGCGCGCAGCTTCGAGTCGGCCTTCGCGAGTCCGGCCTTGATCGAGCCCTTCGTCTCGGTTCGCACGCGCTCGTTTGAAGCGTGCGTCTTGAGATGCTTGAACAGTTCCGTGCTGGATGGGTGCGCCGGCCGGTTCCATTTGGCGGTCCTGGAGATGGCCTCGACGGCGGAGGCGACCTGATCCGATCTCGGCGCGGCGCAGCCGACGAAATTGCCGTCACGCACGACTACCACGCCGCTCATCGCGCGGGCGGGCTCGAGATCGATGGTCTCCAAGGTCGCGCCGAACGATGCCGGCCGAAGGACTTTACCGTAGAGCATGCCCGGTCGAACGATGTCCGAAGGAAAACGGTGCGCGCCGGTGACAAGGTCCTCGCGGCCGACACGGGCAACCGGCGTCCCAAGCACCTTCCAGTTCTTAACCGGCGTCACCTTCATATCGTTTCCGACGATTCGCTTAAAGGCATCGGGCGCGTGCTTCTCGGCCGCGAGTTCGCCATAGGTCAGGGAACGGTTCGCGGATGTATCGACCACGCATCCGTCCCGGGCGATCAGCTTCGCGGAGTTCACATCCCATCGCTGGGCGGCCAACTCAATAAGTACCTCGCGCGCGGTGGCGGCGGCTCGACGAACCGCCGGGCACGTCCGCGGCGTTGTTTGACTGCCGGAAGTCCCTCCGTCGTTGGGCACCAGCGTCGTGTCGGCCATCACCAGTCGGATGGTGTCGATCGCAACGTGCAGCTCTTCGGCCGCCGCCTGCGTCAACTGTGTTCGAGAGCCCTGCCCGACCTCGACTTTGCCGGTCATGACGGTGATGGTGCCGTCGGCCCCGACGTGCAGGCGCTGGGCGATGGTCACCGGATCGCGCCGGCGACCGCGCCGCCGTCGTCCTCTTGGCTGTTGTGCAAAGGAAGCACGACCGGTCCACGAGATCAATAGCCCTGCGCCGAGGAATTGTGTGAACTCGCGCCGGCTGACGTCGAACTGATAGAGCGGTCGCTCACCAAGTTCGTAGCGCTCCGGGGCGACCAGTTCGTCCGTGGATTCATGTTGATCGATCATGGCCGGTCCTCCATCATGATGGTCGCGGCGCGACGAACGGCGGAGAGGTACCCGGGATAGGCGCAGCAGCGGCAGACATTCCCGTTCATGCCCGCCACGATGTCGTCGCTGCTCGCGCCGGGCTTGCGTGCCAGGAGATCAACGGCGGTGAGGATCATGCCGGAAGTACAATGACCGCACTGCATCGGCGCTTCCTCGACGAACGCGCGCTGGACGGGATGGAGCTGCCCGTTTTCGGCGAGGCCCTCGATGGTGCGCACCTCTTTTCCCAGCGCAAAATCGACGGAGGTGACGCACGATCTGGTGGCCTGCCCGTCAATCAGCACGGTACAGGCGCCGCACTGCCCCTCCCCACAACCGTACTTCGTGCCGGTTAGCTGGAGGTCCTCTCGCAACACGGACAAGAGCATACGCCCTCGCCCCCGGTCCAACGTTCGCTCCCTGCCGTTGACGACGAGTTTGTCCGTTTGCTTCATGGCGGCCTCCCGGGTGTGGGTGGAGGAACACACGGTCGCGGGGTCTGGTCTCCCGAGGCAGACCCACGGGTTCGACCTCACGAGAACGCGGCCGCAACCGATTTCAAACAGCAATCCGGATTGTACCAACTAGCGCGGCGTAAGGCGCGTCCTTTCCGCCTGCACGAACATCCCGGGTAATCGTGCCTCCGGCGCCTGGCACGAGGAGTGACCCAACGCACGCCCTCCGGCGGTGTTGCCCCAGCCGGGGTAGGCCAAACGAACATTCTCGTGCCGTTCCCCGTGAGGTACCGCAACGTTTTGTGCCGGCGCGACTCTTCCGAGACGCTCTTCCCGAGCCGCGACGGTCAGGGAGCGGTTGGCTCGAAAGAGAGCCGACCTTTTTGGAAACGGCACTAGCGGGAATCTGCGCCGCAAGCAGTGGGCACGGGTAACGTGGCCGCTGTGTCTGAGTAGCCCTCTGCAAGAGCCCGAACAAGAGTAGATCGCACGGCCAAGCAAAAAGACGCGACTTGCATTGACCTGGATTCAGAAGGAGAACCAGCCGAAGCTGGAGCCGCGCGTGTTGATCGAGGGCTCGGCGAAATCCTGCCACGCCCCTCGCCGCCTCAGCGATAACGGCGGGCGGCGTGCCCGAGCCACAGACGCGGGCATGTCTACCGTCGCGCCGGTTCCGTCACCCGAGGCGTCATGCTCAACCGGAGCCGGCTGCCCCGGCAATCGGCACAGGTCGATAAAGTGCTCTTGGCCGGCGACGCGTCCGGACAGCTTGGCGCGTGACCATTTGGCGATAAACCAGGCCGGGGGAATCTCCTTGGCGGCGCCGCGGAAGATATAGGCGCGGATGGGCTATGTCCGCGCTGTACGGCTATGCAACGGCATTCAGGGTTCGTGAGACTTCCGGCGGGACGGTTGCGCCGAGTCAGAGCCGCAGGCGCCAGCCCGCGGACCCCTGCGTCACGATGGCACCGGGCTCGTTCCATCCGGCAAGCCGGTTCGGTAGAGATCAGCCGTGTCCAATGGTTTCGCTTGGTAGCGGTGTGAGTTTCCCGGTGGTGAGGTAGGTGCGCAGGGCGTGGGCGATGGTCTTGGTGGGGTTGAGTCCGCGGAGTTTCAGCGTGCGGTAGACGCTCGTCAGGATCGCTTGCGTCGCGGCGCTGCGGTCTGATCGATTCGATTGACTGTTCGTTCGCAGGATGACGGCCGCGCGAATCTGACGCTTGGCGAAGTTGTTCTCGAACGGTACGTCGGCGTAATCCAGGAGCGTGAAGATGTGCTCGGCGTGTGTACGCAGAGGCTTCGTCAAGCGACGGGTGCCCGACGGTGTGGACGGAGATGGCTTCCGCCCGTTCTTCCGGCCTTCCGGTTCGGCGATGCGCCGGCCCGCAGCCAGAAGTGCCAGGGTGAAGACATCGGGATTGTCCTTGCGGAGTCGCATCGTCTGCGCTCTGCCGAGCTTGCCGCGTACCGCGGCATCGATGCTCGCGCCGACCGACTTTGCCTTCCCTGGCTGCATGTCGGTCTACATACCCGCATCAAAGCGAGCGCGCAAGTTTTCCTATCTCAACATTGCACAGCTTCCACCCTCACGCATTGCAGACCGTTGACCTGTTACCCGAATAGAAAAGCAAGAAGTTTCGATTCTTCGCGCACACTTGGGCCTCCCAATCCCATTACGAATTTGTCGGAGACCGTCCTCGTCGGCGAGGATGGCATGCGCGGATCGCAGCCGTAACTTGGCGTGTGATCGACGGGCCTCGCTTGGTGTGGCCCGGTGGCTTGGAACCGCGCCTCGAGCATAGGAGAGCGGGTTCCTCGGGAAAACTCCAATCACCCGGTTGCCCCGTCCATACGAAGCAAGGTTGAAACTATGAAGGAGGAGGTCGAGCCGGGTTCGCGTCCCCAGCGGCGAGAGCTAGGGGCCACCCAACTCGCAAGGTTACGCGTGGAGATGCACTAGTGCATCTTCACTCCTGAATCTGCGGGTTTTCGTTACCCGGAACGCCGCGACCGGTCGTGCTAATCAGAGCCTGCCGCGCTAGCGGCGGGACCAGTCCGCGGGCTAGCGCCTGCGGCTCTGACTCGGCAACGAACCCGCAAAACGACGTGTGACCATGCACTAGGTCTGAATCGAAAGGGAATTCGAGGCGGCCGCGTCGCGATTGGATGCTCGGTCGTCCCGGGGCGCGGGCTCACGATTTCCACGAAAACCGGCTGCCGACGACAAGGTTGCAAGAACAGGTCTTGAGTAAAAAGCATCCGCCCGGCCCGCGTTGTGGGGCGCCGGAGGCATTACGAACCTCCGAACAGGTGGTCGCGGGACCTGGGCGGGACGTTGTGGTGGCGATACGTCCTTACGTCGAACCCAACCACCCTTGGGATCGACGCTGCTTTAGACCAAAAGGGTGGTGGCCGCCAGGACGCCTGGTTTCCCACAGATAAGGCTCGTCGGTCCCCACCGCTGCCGGTCTCCGTGTTCTATTTTCCCCAAAGGCGCCCCGAGCGGCCGTTCCACCCGTTTTTACTTCGTTGAGTTCAGTCCAATCGGATGTCGTCTTCCCCCTCGGCGGCGCCAGCGCACGCGGGCCAACGTCATCGGTACGGGTCGTGGGGAGACCGGACCGAAAACCCGCGACGCTGAGCGCTGCCTGAGGAAAGGAGGGAGGAGGTACGGACACTCCCTTGAGCCGGGGGGCAGGCCCCGGCGAAACGACAAGTCGCAACCACGCGAGGCCTCTTGGGGCGCATTGGACCGGTCGCAAGGCGACAGGCCGGGGAGGGCAGACATCCCAAACGGACTTGGCGTGGCTGTTTTCAGCGTAGAAATGGAAAAGCCGACGGGGAGGACTCGGGAAGCGAGTCCCGAGCCACCCTCCCGCGCCGGTCTGGCGAGGCGAGAACAGGAAAGGATTGGTGGAGGGGCGTGAGACCCTCTGGTGCGCTGCAGACAAAGCCCGGCACGGATCTAGGCCGTGTGTCAAAGCCGAGGCGATCTTGCCGGGGCGCTGCGGACCGTGGTCCGAGTCCGACGCGACCGGTAGCTTGGTTGTTAGAAGCTGACGCATAACCACAACCCACGCACGGGAGCGCTGCGCAATCTTCGCTCTTCGCCGGTGTCTTGCACCCATTCGGCAAGAGACCGACGGTCGCGCAGCGCCATTCACAAGAATGACACGCACGCGTCACGCGCAAACGCGAACCCGAGATGTACTTGCGAGGGGCGGCCTAGACGGCAGAAGTGTGGTTATGAAAGAGTAAGAGGGCAAGATCAAAAAGATCGAAAGCGATAGATAAACGGTACAGCGATATTACGAGATAATGTAACAGTTATGATGATTATCTGATCGTATAAGCCCTGCTCATCCAAAAAACCGCCGATATTCAAATTCGTCCGGTAAACTATACCCGATGGGGCGGCTGGTGTCAAACTATGTCGCCCGCTTTTTCTGACCAATTCCGAACACGATCCGACGGGAGCGTCCGCCACCTGCGGAAAGTGACCCGCGAAACCGCGCCCGACGGCGTTCCCAGCCCCTGAGGTGGGCTCTGGCCGGCAGATCAGTGGGCTTTGACGCGTACGAGTGAGCCGTCGTCCAAGCGTGGACGGTCCGAGGTACGCCGGGTAGCGTAGGCGCCTCTTACCTCTGTCCCGAGCCGCATGCCCCAAACGACGGAGTATCATGCCGACGGAGAATGCCTACACGAAGCTCATGGACCGCGTCCGAGACATCGCCCGGTTGGGTGCGGTGGGCCAGCTCCTCGACTGGGATCAGGAAACCTACATGCCCGTCAACGGCGTGAAGGCGCGCGCGGAACAGGTCGGTCTGATCGCCGGGATAGCCCACGAACGCCTGGTGGCCGACGAAACGCGTGCCCTGTTGGCGAGCGCGGCCGCCGACGTCGAAGGCTACGCAGGCCTGGCGAATTTGCGCGAGACCGGCCGCACGCTCGCTCGCGCGGTGGCCATTCCCAGCGATCTGATCCGTCGGATCGCGGTCACCACGAGCCTGGCCAAGGACGCGTGGAGCAAGGCACGAGCCGCTGGCGACTTCCCCTCCTTCGTGCCTTTGCTGTCCGAGGTGATCCAACTCAAGAAGCAGGTGGCTCAGCTTGTGGGGTACGAGACGGAGCCGTACGACGCGCTGATAGACGAGTATGAGCCGGGCGCGCGGGCGGCGGACATCGAGCCGCTTTTCGCCGACCTGCGCGCCGCGACCGTCGAACTATTGGATCGGATCAAGGCGGCGCCGCACAAGCCCGACGCATCGATCCTGAGTCGATCGTTTCCGCGCGAGCGTCAAGCACGGCTGTCGAGAAGGATGGCTGAAAGCTTGGGATTCGACTTCCAGTCGGGACGTCTCGATGTCACCGTCCACCCGTTTTGCACCTCCATCGGCGGTGCGGGGGATGTTCGGATCACGACGCGTTACGACGAGCATTTCCTGCCCAGCGGGCTGTTCGGCACGCTACACGAAACGGGACATGCCCTCTATGAACAAGGCCTGTTGCCCGAGCATGCTTCCACGCCCATGGGCGAGGCCGTCTCACTCGGTATTCACGAGTCCCAATCACGCCTATGGGAAAACATGGTCGGTCGCAGCCGACCGTTTTGGCGCTGCCACTTTGATGCGCTCAAAGATCTCTTTCACGAGTCGCTGGCGGATGTGTCGGCCGACGCGTTCTACCGGGCGATCAACAACGTTTCGCCGTCCCTGATCCGTGTCGAGGCCGACGAGTTGACCTACAACCTTCACATCGTCCTTAGGTTCGAGATTGAGCGTGCGCTGATCTCCGGTCAGATCGGCGCAAGCGACCTGCCCGACGTTTGGAATGAAAAAATGGGGAGCCTGTTGGGCGTGACACCGCCGGATGATCGACAGGGATGTTTGCAGGACATCCACTGGTCGATGGGGGCGCTGGGCTACTTCCCCACCTACGCGCTGGGCAACCTCTATGCGGCCCAGTTCTTCGAGCAAATCCGCAAGGACATCCCGGACCTCGACCAACGAACGGCGGCCAACGATCATCAGCCGCTGTTGTCGTGGCTCAGGACGAACATCCACGCCCACGGGCAACGCTTCCCCGCAACCCAGCTTGTTGAGCGCGTCACGGGCAAACCTCTTTCGATCCAACCGTTCGTTGAATACGTAACGGACAAGTACACCGAGGTCTATGGGCTGTAGCCCTACGGCACGCTTGAAGCGAGGGTAATCCGAGCCGCGACCGTCAGGAGCGGAGGGGCAAGCGCAACCGCTACGCCGCCGGACCGCTTCCTTACGGGCGCGGCTCGGTTGGGTCGAACCCCTCACCTACGCGTGAGGGAGTACCAGGCGGTGTTCGCAGCGACGCACGGAGGATCAACGGGGGCGTGAGGCCCGATCGTCGCCAACGGAGGTCAGCTTGACCTCCGGTGGGTCGATGGGTTCGGCGCGGCGCGCTGCCCGCAGGGCCTTCATACCGGCTGTGGCCCATGCACACGTCCGGTCGATCTCCAGCGCCCGCTCGAAGTGGGTGCGAGCGGCAAGGAACTTGCGCTTCTCACGCAGCACCTCGCCGAGAAGACAGTGGGCTTCCACGTCGTTGGGGTCGTTTTGCAGGACGTCGTAGAGATCGGCGGCGGCTTCGGTCAGCTTTCCCCGTTTCCACCGGACGGTCGCGCGAACCAGCCACAACTCGGGACGCTCCGGCTCGCGCTGCTGGACGAGGTCGATGGCTCGAAGTGCCGTCATCATGTCATTTTCCGCGAGAGCGGCCTTGGCAAGGAGCAACTGGGCGAGTGTGTCGTCCGGGTGCTGCCCTGCGTACGGCTCCAACACCGCCCTGGCCGCGCCGGGGTTGCCCAGAACCAAATGGCACGTCGCCAACGCCCGTCGCGCGGCCCCGCCCGTCGCCTCCTGAATGGAATCGGTCAGCGGCGTCAGGATGCTGAGTGCCTCCTCGTACCGCCCGCTGCGAACAAGCAATCGCCCCAGCTCCTCGGCGACCAGGCGGCTGCCGCCGCTCGCTTCCAGCGCTCGACCATAGTTGCGATAGGCCTCCTGCGGTTCGCCGATGAGCGTGGCGATGTGAGCCGCCAGGGCTGACACCGTCGCGTCATCGTCGATGTGGCTGGACTGTTCTTCCAGCAGACGAAAAGCCTCGGAGGGTCTGTCCAGCCCAACCAGGCACTCGGCCTGCGCGATCAGCGCATCGACATGGGTCCAGTCCAGCTTCCGGGCCTGATCGTATTGTTGAACGGCGGCGGACAGCTCGTCACGCTGTTCGAGGATGACACCGCGCAGGTAATGCAGATCGGCACAATCGACGCCCGCGCGCCCGGCCGCCTCGATTGCCCGGGCGGCTGAGGCGGACTTGCCCAACTCGAGATTTGCCTTTGCCAGCAGGACATACGCATCCGGCTGGTCCGGGTTGAGCGTCAGAGACTCCGTCACCGTTCGGACCGTATCCTCGAACACGCCGACCTCATACTGCTGCGTCGCCAGCTGCAACTGAACACGTCCGCGCATGTCGCTCCAGCGCCGCTGCCCCTGGCTCCGGCTGTCCGGCGCCGACATCGACCGGCAGCCGATCGGGAGGAGTAGGGCGATCAGTGCCGTCCATCGCAAACATCGTGTCATCATCAGGTGTCTCTTTTCGAGGAGCGTGTCAGCGGTCGGACGGCGCGGCATCACCCGGCCCATCGGCGGTCGGCGGATGGCTTGGCTCGATCCTCCGGTCGGGCCGCCCGAACGGCGGGATCGCATAGCCTTGCGAGCGCGTGATGACCGAGTGAAGAAAGGAGCGGCCGCCCGTGCCGTCTTCGTCCCACGCGCGTTCGCCCAGAAGACGCTCTTTCAGTTGGACGGCCGGTATCATCCGGGGAAGGCTATGCAGGGCGAGATTCACGTGCCACAGTGCCTTGTCCCTGTCGCCGCCGGCGAGAGCTTTGATCGCCTTGTGATAGTGAGTCTGCGCGAGACGCTCACGTCCGTGCCACATCAACCCCTGTCGCGCCCCGACGCGAATCCGTTCCATGTGTTCGAGTTGTTCCCCCGACGCCTCGGCGTAGGCGTGCTGATCCTTGACGATGTGTACCGTCAGCAGAATGATGATCTCTTCTCGGCTGGTGCTGTCGGACTTCGATCGAAACAGTGCGCCAACGCCCGGCAGGCTTCCCAGACCCGGAACCTGCGACCGTCTGTCCGTGGTCGTTTCGCGGAACAAGCCGCCGATGAGAATGGTTTCGCCGTCCCGGATCATCACGTTGGTCGTTAACTCCGTGGTGTCCTCCGCGGGGAGATTCAAGGCGTTGAGATTCCCGCTGCTGTCCTCCGGGTGCAGTTCCACGCGGATGTAGCCGTCGTCGCCGATGAACGGCCGGAAGATGAGCTGCGTGCCGGTCTCCTGAAACTCCACCGTCTGGATCGCCGCGGTCTCCGTCACCGTCGTGGTCAAGAAGGGCTCGCGATGCCCCACGATCACCTGGGCCTTTTGGCGATTCAGCGTCAGCATCTTTGGGTTAGCAAGCACGGTGATGTCCGTGATGCCCTCCAGCGCCCGGATGAACAACGCAACGTGATCCTTGATGATCCCCACGCTCAGTCCGCCGTTGGGTACGCTGCCCCTGAAGTCGGTCGAAACCAACGAGTTGAACAGCTCGAAGCGAGCCTGCGGAAGCTGCCCCAGCGTGAGATCCTGAATCGCGTTGGAAGTCGCCCCGAGCAGTTCCAGGTCCACCCCGCCCACCAGCGTGAAGTCAATCCCCAGGGCGTTTTCCTCCGACACCTCGGCCCGAAGGATTCTGGCTTCCACCAGCACCTGCCGAGGCCGGACGTCAATCTCGCGGATGACTTTTTGCACCGCCACATGCACGGCCGGCGCGACTGTGATGACGACGAACTCCTGGCCGGCGTGGCTGTTGCCGCCGCCGTCTTCGGGTTGGCTGACCAAACCGGAGGAGGCGACGGACGGAGAAGCGACCGCCCCTTCCTCGCCGACAACCGGCTTGAGGTAGCTCGCCATGTCCTTCGCCGACACATAGTTGAGCCGATAGACGCGCGTCACCGGTTCAGGCGATTCCGCCTCCTCCAGTTCCAGCAGTTCGTCCTTGGTGTACACATAGATGAAACTGCCGACTTGTCGGTATCCGGCTCCGTTGGCCAGCAGGATGGCCTCCAGCGCTTCCTCGAAGGTTGCGTCGTAGAGGTTCGCCGTCACCGTGCCGGTCACGTTTGGCGAAGCGATGATGTTTCGCTGCCCCTCGAGAGAGAGCAGATGGAGCACGGTGGAAAGGGGGACGTCCGCGGCGTGAAGTCGCACGGTCCCACGGCTGGTCACCGAGACTTCGGTCGGCGGTCCGGATACAGGCGGCAGGGCATCCTGGGCGCTTGTACGAACGGGTAGCAAGACCAGCATCGCCAGTGCCGCCGTGACGACACCTATCGGGTGACGCGCGCATCGACCAGCGGCGTGATGCGTTCCGACGATCCGAAGCCCGATGCCAAACATGCGCAGATCCGTTGTACGCGAGCCAACTGCCACGAAAGGCTGCGGCCCGTCGGCTGTCCCAGTCACCCTCGGCCGCGGTGTCGAGCGGCCGGCGGACGGGTAACGAGCCGTCAGGCAGCATGCGGGCTACCCAGCGCCGCCCCGCTTCCGCGAAGGCGTATCCGTTTGGTTATCGGCACCTTGTATCCGCACGTTAAGCGTGTGCGTCTTGAGCAGATCTCTGATTTCGGTGAGCAGGGCGGTCGTCCGCATCGCCTCGATCACAAGCAACTTGCGCTGCATGCCGCTGTCGGGGATTTGCGCATGGGCCTCCTCCGTGAAGGAGATTGGACCGACCCAGACGCGCACACACGTCCCCAGGACTACGAACAGGATCAGACCAAAAAGCCAACTGCGTTCCTGGCACTGGAATCGCGTTTTCATGAAAGAACTCCTGGAAATAACCTGGTCCGTCCGCCGGACCGAACTCGACGACACGCACCTGGTGCATCGCCACTCGTACACTTGCGAGTTGGGTGGCCCATGGCTTTAGCCGTGGCGGACGCGAATCCGGTGACCATTCGAGTCCCGCACCTCTGAAGAGGCGGATCACCCACCGAGCAAAACTCGCAGATTCAAGGTTGTCCGTACACTACTTGTCCGCGAGGAGTTGCTCGACCAAACCGTGGAGTCGGTTCGCCGGGGGAATGGCCCGAAGGATACCCTTGCGATCGACCACAAAATAGGTCGGGATGTCCACCGCCCCGGTCGCAACGAGCACATCGTTCTCGACCCCTTTCTCGTCGAAGTACTGCGGCCAGGGCATTTCGTGTTCGCTCATCGCCCTGGCCATCCGGCTGCGATCCGGATCGACGTTGACGCCGATCAACTCCAACCCCTTGTCGTGGAACGCCTGGTAGAGCGAAACCAGTTCAGACAGCGCAGCCGTGGAACGTTTTTCGCTCGCCGCCCAGAAGTGAACGACGAGCACCTTGCCGAGCCGGTCGGCCGTTCGAATCGTCTGGCCGTCCGACGTGGTGTGCGTGAACGCGAAAGGCTTCCCGACCGCCGTCGCCAAGAAGAGTTGGCCGGCCGCGCGGTGCGTGGCCTTGTGGTCGGGGAACTCGCGCCGCAACAGCGCCACCTGCGCGGCCGCGCGATCGATTAGCTTCTTGGAAAGCAGACCGCGCACGAGGCTCGCCCGTATAACCGGCTTATGGTCCGACTTGGGATGGTCGGTCAGAAACGCTTCGTAGCGTTCAATCGTTCCGAGCACCCGTCGCTCGGCGGGCATGCCCTCGCGCCGAGCGGCCAGCACAAATCCCTGAATCGCGTAGAAATCGTTTTCCGCCGCCAGCGACTCCTCCGGATCGCTGGCCGCAATTCTAGTTGTCTCAGATAGCAAAAGACCCAGGTAGGTTGGGTCGGTGCGCGACAGAGCAGCCAGCGTTCCAAGCCTGATGACAAGCGCCTGACCCTCGAACGCGGAGCCGGGGAAGCGAGCCGCCAGCGCATCCAGGAGGGCCAGGAGTTCTTGCCTCGCGACGATCCGGAGTGTGACCTCGCGAGCAGTGGCGGGCCCACCGTCTGTCAACGCCGCCATACGGCGTATCCGCTTGATCAAGGTTTCTTCCGTCGCATCGTCCGGAACGGTGGTCGGGGTGGGTGGAGGGCTCGTCGGTTGCTGCTGCGCCCGGGCAACGCTCGGCCCCGCTGCGACCAGGACCGACATGCCGATGGCGCTCACGATAGAGCCTAGTGCCGTTCCCAGAATAGTGGCTCGACTCTTTGCGGTTCCGGTCGTTGGGTAGCATGGCCAAGCGCAGCGCGGCCATGTGCCGGGTGGGCCGACCCATGCCCGCGCCTCCCGCTTGGGCATGCCACCCGAAAAACGGAAGAACCTTGTTGGAAACCGCACTAGCTGCCTGTCGCGCGAGGTCCGTTTGTCGGTCATGGCGGTTTTCCTTCCAAGGCTGGAAACACATGCGCGTGGCCTGTCGATCTCCTGCCGTCGTCGCGCCATCACAGATGAAACACCAAGGGTTCCCCTTCGCAGTAGCCGCGTAGGCGGTTGGGATCGACCGTCATGCCCAGGCCCGGCGCGCGGGGCGACAGCCGCGGTGGTTGGCCACCGTATCCGAACCGAAGCGGCGTTTCCACTATGTCGCCCGTGAGCCGAAACGATCCGTGGCACCCCTCGGCCCACGCCACATCGGGACAAACTTCCAGGAACCGAAGGCCCGCCGCGGCGAGGACGCTCGTCTCCCCCGTCATGCAGCCCAATTGGACACGGACCCCGCTACGGTGGGCCAGCGCCGCCAACCGTAGCGACGGCATCAACCCGCCGCACTTGCTGATCCCGATGTTAAACGCATCGGCCACGCCCAGATCGATCAACGCTTTGGCATCCTCGATCGTGACAAGCGACTCGTCGTGTACGATCGGCAGGTTGGACCGCTCGCGAAGCGATGGAAGCTGCGCGATGTCGTCGCGCGAAAGAGGTTGCTCGATGGCCGCGATGGGCAGGTGCGACACGCGGGCGAGCCAGTCGCCCGCGTCGTCGGGCGACCACACCCCGTTGGCGTCAAGGCGAAGCGTCGCGCGCCGGTTGGCGAGGGGGCGCCGCAGATAACCGGCGACCCGCTCGACCCGAGTGATCTCTCGCTCCAGGCCGACCATGAGCTTTACGTCACGCACCCCACCCCAATGCATCAGCCGCAACTCCCGAAGCGTTGCCTCGATCCCCTCGGCCGCCAACACACCGGTGAAGCGGATGCGCCGACTACTTCCCGGGTACCCGAAGCCGGGTAGCCCCATCCACTGGACGACGGCGTCCATGCCGCGGTCGAACCGGCGCATGGCGGCGTCGAGCAGCGCGAGTTCGACGCCCGCCCGCGCGGCAGGGAGCAGCCGACCGTCGGTGTCGTGCCAGGGCAGCGCTTCGATGGCTTCCAGCGCGTCAGGAAAGGACTCGGGGTTGAACTCCACAACCGCGGGGGCAAGCGTGGAAGTCAAGGCCGCCAGGACCGACTCGGTGGTCTCCCCGGTCACGTAGGGTCGAGGCACGGTCTCGCCGTGGCCCATCGTTCCATCGGTCAACTCGACGGCGACCACGATCGGGTCGGCCACACGGCGAAGCGCGGCGGCGTGCTCGATGGTTCGCCGCAGGGGGATGATGAGCGGGAAACCGGTGAGTTGATGAACGACGGCCTTGTCCACTCGGTTGCCCCGCGTCCGGTTGATGCGAACCCCAACGATTGTAGGGAAGCCCTTGGAGCGGGCAACAATCACGCGGGACGGGTGAATCCGTTACACTTACGCCGATGACGGGCACCCCGCCAAATGCCGAGGTTGAAGCAGCCGCACCCTGCCCGGCCTGCGGATACGACTTGCGCGGCCACCCGGATCATACACGCTGTTCGGAATGCGGCGCTGAGGTTCACGTCAGCGCCGCCATCTCTGATGCGTCGCGCTGGCTGGACCAACGGATGCTCGACTTATGGTCGATCGCCGTCTTGCAAAGCGTTTGCGCCGTGGCCGTCGTGGTGAGTGTGATCGCGATTCACAAGGGGCAGTTCGTCGCGCTTCTTCTAGGGCTGATGACCGGCGTCGGCGTTGTGCTCAGCACGCTTTGGTTTCTGGCGATATCACCCGGCGTGATTCTGCGTACGCGAGAACCGTTCGGATTGGCGCTCGGTAGGCGACGCGTACGTCGGCTTCGCCGCTGGTGGCTGGCCGACGCAGCCCTTACTGTTTTTGTGCCTGCGCTTTTTATTCTGCTGACGCGACTGTGGGCGTGACCGGCGGCTTGGCGCTCGACGTTCTGATCTGCATCAGCGTCCCCGAGAGCAGCACGATGCCGGCACCCAGCGCGAGCAGGACGCCTAACCACTTGGAGCTGTTCGCCCGGACATGCGCGAGCGCCGGGCTCCGCCCCACCAGCGCGGTGCCAAGGAAGAACACCACCAGTGCCGCGGTCAGCTTCACCGCGAAGATGGCGTGATAGGGCATGGGCTCGACCTTGGACGGCGTGGCCAGGAGCATGAAATTGGCGATCCCCGTCAACAGGAGAATGGCGATCCCGCCGTGGACCACGCGGACCCAACGAGTGCGGACGGCCTCACGAAGCCGCGTGTGCGCGTCGTCATCCAGCACATCGGCCGCGGCGCCGATTAGCGCCACTCGTGTGTAAGCCGCTCCGCCGATCACAACCATGGCCGCACCGATGTGAAGCCACCGCGAAACCCCGACCAGAACGTGAGTTATTTCCATCGTCGATACACTCCCAACGCCGTGCCCGCGGCGCGATGACCCAACTGCGTCCAAGCGTGGCGAGGATTCTAACGCCCGGTCGGTCGTGCTGCCAGCCGGATCGATTCGATCGGATAAGGCGGGTGCGTGACAGTTTTGGCGGGACGTGCAGAGGCATCTTGACTGCGCCACGCCGCGTCAGAACCGTGGGCGCAAGCCCACGGACACGATGCGAACAAGCGCAAGGCTTCCACGATAGCAGACCGGTCACAGGGCTCGCGCCCCGTGCTCTGAAAACTGCCCGCCGATTCGGTCATGCACCCGGACAAGGCTATTCGTAGGGTGCGTCCGGGACGCACTCTACGCCGGTCTTTCCGTTGCTCAGTCGTGCAAGCGGTGCAACATCCGCGGATATTTCGGTTCATGAAAACGAACGCTCGATCAGCTGCCCCCGGCCCCAAGTAGATCGGCCTGATCGAGCAGGTGGAACCGCTCCTCGCGCAGGACGGTCACCGCCTGCTCGAGGTTGTCGGGTAGGACGGCGATGGCGGCCGCCCCGCTCGGGCGGACCAGAAGCGGATAGGTGTAGTGGATGTTGACCTCGCCGCGAAGCAAGGCGAGCCAGGTGTGCAACAAGGCGCGTTTGCCGGGGGGCAGGGCGACGACAAGCAGCTCGGCCTCGCTGACCTGGAACCTGGCGCCGGCCATGATGTCGTACGCCCGATCGGGGTCGTCGAGGATCATTCGGCAGATGGCGCAATCGACGGAATAGACGACGGAGACGGCCAGGATGCGTATGTCGGTTTGGTCGAAAAGCCGGGTGAGCCGAAGGAGCTGCCCGACCTGGTTCTCGATGAAAACCGACTGCTGGCGGACCGTTGGAATCCCCTGCGCCTCAGCCGTTCCGAGTGGTTCGATATCCATGGGGTGCCAGTGTATCGGCCATCGCCGTGCGCCCAAGGCTTTTCTGGGGTTCGCGTCGAAGAATTGACCGCCCGGCGTGCCATTTCCGCAGGGCCGAACACTGTCACCTTGGCAGGGGAAGGGTGGGCTTCGCGATTGAGCGATCCTAACGTCTTTAGTATCAATAGGTTACGGAACATTGACGTTCTCGATTCCTGGCACGCCACCTGAATGGAACCCAGGGACTACCGATGCCTCCGCGCCCGCCGAGTGACGCTCGTGGTTGGGCGTGTTCGAGGCCTCAGACAAGGAGACGAACTATGTCGAAGATCATCGGAATCGATCTGGGTACGACGAACTCCGTCGTGGCTGTCATGGAAGGCGATCAGGCCAAGGTGCTGACCAACGCCCAGGGCGCGCGGTTGACGCCCTCCGTCGTCGCCATCACGGACAAGGGCGATCGTCTGGTCGGTCAGATCGCGCGCCATCAGCAGGTCACCAACCCGGAGAACACCATCTTCTCCATCAAACGGTTCATGGGTCGGCGGCACAACGAAGTGAGCGCCGAAGAAAAGACCGTTCCGTACAAGGTCGTCGGTGGATCGGAGGAACTCGTCAAGGTCGAGGCACGCGGCAAACAGTATACCCCGCCGGAGATCAGCGCGATGATCCTGCAGGATCTGAAGAAAACCGCGGAGGATTATCTCGGCGAAAAAGTCGATCGCGCGGTGATCACCGTGCCGGCGTACTTC
>CBDUXT010000044.1:0-46828 GCA_965371245.1 uncultured bacterium
GTCGCAGGTCTCGGCTCCATCGCAAAACAGGCCGTTGTCGCAGTTCGCGTCGTTGGGCGTGAACGAGCAGGTGTCCAGGATTTCGTCGCACGTGTCGTCCGTGCAGCCCACGGCATCGACACACGGCGGCGCCTCGGCCTGGCAGTCGAGCAGCACGTCGCAGGTCTCGGCTCCATCGCAAAACAGGCCGTTGTCGCAGTTCGCGTCGTTGGGCGTGAACGAACAACTGTTCAGAACCTCGTCGCACGTGTCGTCGGTACAACCCACCAGATCGGTACACGGATCGACGCCCGGCTGGCAATCGAGCAGTGCGTCGCACGTCTCGGCCCCATTGCAGAATACTCCGTCGTTGCAGACCAGGTCGGTCGGCGTATTGGTGCATGTGTCGGTCGCCTCCGCGCAGGAGTCGAACGTACAGGCGACATTGTCTTCACAGGGATCGGTTCCCGCCTGGCAGTCCAGGAGCGAGTCGCAGGTTTCGGCTCCATCGCAAAACAGGCCGTTGTCGCAGTTCGCGTCGTTGGGCGTGAACGAGCAGGTGTCCAGGATTTCGTCGCACGTGTCGTCCGTGCAGCCCACGGCATCGACACACGGCGGCGCCTCGGCCTGGCAGTCGAGCAGCACGTCGCAGGTCTCGGCTCCATCGCAAAACAGGCCGTTGTCGCAGTTCGCGTCGTTGACCGCATTGACACACGTGTCGCCCACCTCGTCGCAGGAGTCGTCGGTGCAACCGATCAGATCATCGCAGTTGGGCGCCGTTCCCGCTTGGCAGTCGAGCGTCGCGCTGCAGGTCTCTACCCCGTTGCAAAACAGCCCGTCGTCGCAGTTGGCGTCGTTGGTTGTGTTACCGCACGTATCGAGTACTTCGTCGCACGTGTCATCCGTGCAGCCGATGGCGTCGTCGCAGGGAGGCGTGCCGGGTACACAAACACTGGCCACGCACGTCTCCGCCCCGTTGCAAAACAGCCCGTCGTCGCAGTCCGGGTCCGTCGCACACCCCCCGAGAGGCGCGAGGGAGGCCGCGACAATGACGTGGCGGTTCGGGTTCGAGTTCAAGGCGCTGGCGGTGTCCGTTCCCGTTGCGATGGCGGGGTTGTCCGCCCCGGAACTGGCACTCGACGTAACCGTTTGGTCAAAGCCCTCGGTCCAGCCGTTGCCCCAGGTGAACGTGGTGTTGTTCCCCGAGAGCGCGGCCGCGACCGACATGGCGCCGTCAACCACGTTCACGGTTGCTTCGATCGGGTTGGGTGTTCCCGTGTTATTCCCGTTGACCGCACTGTCGAGGATCGGTGCGACCTGATCGACGTTGGCGTACGTGGCGGCGGCATAATGCTCGTTTTGGGGGAGAGCACCACCGAAGGTCACGACGAAGGTGCTGTTGGTGGCGGCCGTAATGCCGGCTTCATTGAGGAACCAGAGACCCATGCGCGCCAGGAAGCCGTTGGAAGAGAGCGTGACCGTGCCGTTGATCCGAGTGAGCGGTTGCCCCCCGTACGTGACTGTGCTGACCCCGGGGTCCAGGCTGCTCCCGTTCTCGTAGCCGACCGCGAAGACGAGGAGCCGGTCGCCCCCCGCGCCGGCCGTGTGCGTCAGCCCGGTGGTCCAGGGGCCGACACGAGTGATCTGCGCGGCCGCCGGTGACGCGAGCAGCATGGTCATGCCCGCCGCGAATAGGAAGGCCGGCACCCGACCGCGCCGTGCCCAGAACGCCGCGCGGTCGCCCGTGCCCGGATTCCATACGTTGGTTGGATATGTGCTTCGCATCACCCTCCACCCCCTGTTTGGGCCTTACGATCGTCGTCACCTGGACGAACATCCACGCCGATGCCTGGCCGATTCGTGCCACATCTCTGGCATCGATGGATCACTTGTAAGCGCGCGTTAAACCCCATGCGTTCCCCTCAAGAGCACAACCCGCGGCCCGGCTTCCGCCGGCCGCAGGGAACAGCCCAGTGGCAAGAAAAAACGCCCGCCGAGTGGTTTACGTGCGATGAACCCCGAAAAGAGACGGACGCTCGCGCGGCGAGCATCGTGTTCCTGTTCCCCAATCCGAACTCCGCCCACCCACGTTTCGCTAAGGACTTCGACACCAAGCGGATCCCCCACGGGATCCGAGAACACTCACCCCAGTGAACCGCCATTATATAAAGACCAGGCCAAGTTGCAAGCTCCCTGTAATCCGTAGAGCGCAAGGACCGGCTCTGCTCAGGGAGAGATTGAGTGGCCCAGGAACGCCGTGAAACGCCCTTCGACGGGATATCGGGGCCGCCGGGCGCGAATCAACCGTTATCGGGGGTGACCGGTTGGGTTGGGAAGGTGGGATCGACGGCGGGGGCGGGCGCCGGTCTTGACCCGCAGGGCCGATTTGGCCCCTCCGGGCGGGCTCTCGGCGTCCTCGTGTGGTCGGAACGGCTGTGCCGTCGTCGCCGGCTTCATGCGTTGAAATGTCATGTATGTGGCATTCCCAGGTCGCAGCGTCGGCGCGGTTCGGCGTTTGTCCTCAAGGCGGGCCGACCGGATCCGGTACAATGCGACCGACCCGCCCGCGTCCCTACTGCCCGCCGTGACTCCTTGCGGTACAATACCCCGATGGACTACACGACCCTGATCTCGGTTGACGATCTTGCCCTGCAACTCGCGACCGGCGATCGCGTCGTCGTGGATTGCCGCTTTTCCTTGGGCGACACCGAACGCGGCAGACGCGACTATCTCGAAACGCACGTCCCCGGAGCACTCTACGCCCATCTCGATCACGACCTTTCCGGATCCATCGTACCCGGGAGCACCGGTCGGCATCCGTTGCCCGATATCGACGCGCTTGTGCGCACACTCTCAGCCTGGGGCATCGACGCCGAGGTTCAAGTCATTGCCTATGACGACGTGGGTGGGGTGATGGCCGCCCGTCTCTGGTGGTTGCTTCGTTGGCTAGGCCACCAAGCCGTTGCGGTTTTGGACGGTGGGTTTCCCGCGTGGCTCGCGGCCCAAAAGCCCGTGTCCGGTGGTACCGAGCAGCAACAGCCGCGCAGGTTTTCATCTCGCCCGCGCCCCGACCTCGTCGTGACGACCGAGGAGGTTCTCGCGATCGTGCACGATCAGTCCGCGATCCTCGTGGATGCTCGAGATCCTGAACGGTTTCGAGGCGAGCAGGAACCCATCGACCCGGTAGCCGGTCGAATGCCAGGGGCGCTAAACGCTCCGCACTCGCGAAACCTTGGCGCGGACGCATTGTTCCTGCCGGCCGATAGACTCAGCGCCCGGTACAAACAACTGTTGGGTGAACGGGATCATTCCCGGTGCGTGCTCTACTGTGGTTCCGGCGTCTCCGCCGCCCACGACCTCCTCGCCATGGCACACGCCGGGCTGGGGGATGCGCGCCTGTATGCGGGCTCATGGAGTGAGTGGATCACGGATCCGAATCGCCCGTTGGAGACGGGATAGCCTTGCTCCGGGCATCGCCCGGCTCTTTTGGAACTCCCCGGTAGGGGGGTGATGTGGCGCTATTGCAGGATTCCGCGACGGAACAGGGCGAATTTCGCGGCCTTGCGAAGTTTGTCACATTCCTCCGCGATCGTGGCATCCTGCTCGTTGTCGCTATGGTCGTCACGCCAGCTATTCCGGGTCTTCGCGACCGGGTCTTCCACGCCCGCGATCCGACGAAGCTGGTTGATCGAGAGTCTTTCCGCGGCGTCATCCAGAATCTTCCGCAGGGTGCTGATCGTTTCCTTCGGCGCCATGGCCTCGCTGACCAGCGCGAGGAGTGGGTCGATGGCCGCTTGAGCCAGCGGAACCAGCTTGTCCCAGTCGTCATGCGCGATGGCGACCGCGACCCGATGGGGATTGCTCCGCGGCTGCCACCCGAGTTGCTCCAAGGCCCAGACGGCGGATTGCCGGACGGCCATGTCGGGGTCCTCCAGCAGGCTCACCACGGGCTCGATCACGCGTGTATCGCCCCGATCGACAAGCGTTTTGGTGACGACCTCCCGGACCGCGATGGGCCGTGTGTCATCACTCAGGAGTTCGACCAGCGCGTTCACACCCTCCGTCCCGATCCGCGTGAGCGCGCCCGCCGCGGCTTCACTGACCGACACGTAGTCCAGCGCGCCGAGCAGGGCGGGAATGGCTTTCGGTCCCAGCGTCACCGCCTCGTCCCACGATTCTCGTGCTACGACGAACCATGCCCGATCCGCATCAGTCGGCGGAGTCCACCCGCCGTCTCGCAGGATGACGGCCGCCGTCGCCCGTACTTTCCACCCCGTCGCGCGGAGTGCCGCCGCGAGTGCTGAAAGGCAGCGCTCACCACCGATTAGACCGAGTCCTCGAACTGCTACTTCGGTCAAGGCGACGTTGTCTCCCGGATGTAAAACCAGGTCGCAAAGGGCGTCCGTCGCAGCGTTTCCCCCGATTTGAGCCAGCGCGTCGGCCGCACGAACGCGGACCGCCGGGCCTCCCTCGGCGAGTGCCTCGCACAAAGGGCGTTCCGCCGCTTCGCCTGCCTCGATCGCCTCGTCCCATTTACGCTCGGCGACGGATACGGCTGCGCCCTCCGATGCAGACAGATCGTTCCAGAAATGTCTCCGCAACGCCCAAGCCGAGATCGTCCGCGTCGTCGCGTCCGCGGTTCGGTCATTCAGAAGGCGCTTCAGCGTTTGTGGGGTCGCCGCTCCGGGAATCGAGGCGAGTGCCTCGGCCGCGTGGCGTTTCGCGCTCTGCGTGCCTTCACGGAGTGTCACTTCAAGGGGCTCGATGGCCGCAGCGCCGAAGGCCGCCGCCTCTTCCCAGGCCTGCTTGGTGATGGAGACGAGGGCCCGCTCTCCATCGGAGAGGCGGTTCCAGCAGATGTCCCGCAGCGCCGTCGCGGCGCTATGCCGGACCGCGGCATCGCCGCCGGCCAAGGCTGCGAACAAGAGGCGGGTCGCACGTTCACTGTCCAGGGACTGCAACGCCCCGGTGACGGCCTCGCACACCTCCGTGTCCGTCTCATGCAGAAGCAGCTCAACCAGCGGCTCGATCGCTTGGGACGCTTGGCTCTGTCCCAGTGCCTCGGCCGCTCGCAGGCGGACCTCCTCGTCCCTGTCCTCAAGTGCTTCCAGAAGCGGCGCGACGGCTTGGCTCGCTCCCGTCTTGGCGAGTCGGCCCACCGCCTTCACCCGTGCCCCGGCGTCCTGGGAGTGCAGCGGTCTCGCTTTCCACCAGAGCCCAAGCGTTTTCGCATGGCCTTGTCTTTGTTTCACAGCCTGGCCCCTCTCGGCGATGGTGGAACTGGACGCCGCGCCTGCCATTCCTCGCAAAGCGCAGACGGCACGCGGGCAACTCGCGCGTCCCGGCGGAGCGAAGTTCCCTATTTTGACATTACGTTTCTGAGGCGCGGAACGCCAGGAGATGATGGCCGCAACGTCCCATCACGATAGCGGGTTCGACGTCTCAAAGGCGAGCTGTTTGGAAGAAGGGCGATAACCTACGGGCAAGGCAGTGCCGGAATGAGATGATAGGCAAGAAGGCGGCGGTGGGATTCGAACCCACGAATAGCGGATTTGCAATCCGTTCACCCGAAACGCTAAGTACCTGTAGCGACAATGGTTTACGTGACGTGCCCCCGGCGTGCATGTCAGAAATCAGCCAAATATCGGCCATCGTCGGCCGGATGACGCCTGAGAATATCGCCAAGGTGCTCGCGTTCGCCCGGAAGCTGGCGGGTGGTACCGATGGCTGATCCAGGGCCGGTGACCGTCACGCTCAAGCTGGACGTGCGGAACACTCACGCGCCTTTGGTGTGCGTGCTCCGGAGGATGCTCAAGGTGCTCTTACGGTGCTATGGCGTGCGATGTGTCCGGATCGACGTGGAGGGCGAGACGTGACGCTAGGTAGGCAGCACCCATCACGACGGGCGTGGGCGGCGTTCCTTCGGAGCAACCCGTGGTGTGAGGCATGCCGTGAGGCCGGGAAGACGACGTCGGCGACACACGTCGTCCACCGGCAACACCTGGGCCGTGAGGAACGGGATCAACCGTCCAACCTGCGGCCATTGTGTGCCGGGTGTCACGGGCGGACGCTGGCGGGTGCTGGATAGGGGGAGGGGGGCGTTCAATCGCTAGAGACGCGCGCCCTGGGGCAGCGTCGTAAGCGCGCACTTTTTATCACCGAAATGGGCGA
Source organism: uncultured bacterium (assembly GCA_965371245.1). Classification (GTDB taxonomy): domain Bacteria; phylum Planctomycetota; class Phycisphaerae; order UBA1845; family UBA1845; genus CBDUXT01. The sequence goes on from CBDUXT010000044.1 coordinate 6,151, forward strand.
TGAAACCAAATGTCCCCGCGAGGCCGAAACCCCATGTCGCACGATACGGCGATTCTCCGGGGCTCATGGCGTGCAAAACGCGACGCACTGGACGCGAAGGGCGGTTTTCCGGGATATCCAGAGCGACCCGAACCAGAGCCGGAGCCCGACCTTTGGCCCGACGATCTATGCGGCGACGTTGTCATCCTCGACGGTGACGGCGTCACGGATGCCCTACGTGGTGCGATCGAGGAAAGCGGCTACACGAACTACCGGATCGCCCAGGCTTCCGGCGTGGCTGAGCGAACCGTCAGCCGGTTCCTGAGCGGCGACAGGCTCATATCGTCATCATTCGACAAGTTGTGCGCCACCTTCCGGTTGGTGCTGTGCATCCGGGCCGACGATGACGAGGCCGACGGCGAGCCGTAGCGCACCACCGAGCCCGGGGGCGTCTCTGAGAAACGCCACAAACGTCACAACGCCACAAACCCGCCGTAGCTGGCTGTAAGGGCCGCTTTTAGTGTGACGTTTGGCGTTGTGTTTCATTTCCGGGCGCTAGGAACGTCACCACATGCCAGAGGTACGCGGATTTGCGTCATCATCGTCACTTGCGTCATGGACCGCGTTTCTGGGCTGTCAGCCACGTTTTTCCATGACGCAAGGATTCCGGCTTGCGTCATCGATCGTCATGCTTGCGTCATTGGTGGTGGCGGTGCCAAGCTTCACGGTTGATTTTATTGTAGAATTCTCGTAGAATAACGCACCACATGGAAGAGGAACACGTAAGCTGGTCGAGCGGGGGCGTCCGATCCATGGATCGGTGCGAGGTCACAAAACAGCAGGTAATGCATGGGATCAACAACCACTTCGGAAAGACGTTTGATCCCTATATCGACGATGCCTTCGTTTTGACTGCGATGGTGGATGACGGGGCTCCGATAGAGATACACTGTGTTTCGACGAAACTTGAGGAACAATATCACGTACTCCGCGTCGGAAGAAATCGAGCGTAGAAGACATGGCCAACGAACCTTCGACAACCTTGGACCTTGTTTCTGACAAAGCAGTCGTTTACGACGTCTGCTTCTTGTCGAACGCCAAAACCGCGCACACGCTGCACTTCGCGGGCGGTGATGGTAGACACGTTTACGTTGACGTAAGCGACGATTCTCCGCCGATTCCGATTGCCTTGTCGCTGGTCCACAAACCCGGCCTAGTTGACTACGTCGAGGTACCTAACGACACCGAGTTGCCCCTACGGCACTTGTTCGCATTTGCTTCGCAGTTGATCGCGTTCGACAAGGAATGCCGCGTGTTCTCCCGTCAGGACAACAGCGAGACACTGGTCCCGGCCCACACGCTTTCCCGGCAAGATCTGATTGCAAACGCAACACGCGGCCCCCTGCCCAAGCTGCACCAAACCTGTTAGCCACACCGATCGTCACGGGTTAATTTTTCCGCCCCGGCTTTTCCCTTGACAGATCCCGGGCCGATAACCGCGACCAGTAGGCACCCGTGGCCCACAACCGCGCCGCCGAGATACGGCTCCGCGCCGAGCGGCGGTGCGGTGAGTTGTTGGCGGCGATGAACCTCAGTTCGGGAAGGCCAGGGAAATCATCCCACGGTGGTATCATTTCTGGTTTAGGCCTTTCCTTGAACCAGTCCTCCCGCTGGCAGGCCATCGCCCGGATACCGGCCGAGACGTTTGAGGCCGAGGTGGCCGGCATCCTTGGCGACGGGCGGACAGCGGCGAACCGTCGCCGACGCTTCGATTCTGTCCGGGACCAGCCGCGTAGCACGAACGCACAGCCCCGCGTTGCCAACGGACTGGCGGCGTGGGGCTTTTCTGTGCACGACGAAGGCCCCGGCAACGCGCCGAGGCCTTTACTGTTTCAACCCGCGCAGGCCGACCCGCCCGCGACGTCAACGAACCGCTTCCCGTACACTGGGGTTTGTTTGTCGAATGACAAACACCCGCCAGCGGGCGAACGGCGGCGAACCGGCGGCGGGGCTTTTCTGTGCGCACAAAAAACCCGCCGCGCGTGCGACGGGCTCCCGGAGCTTGAACAAAGCGCCGCATGGGTGTTCGGACATCATATCACAGGGCCGGCTGAACGTCCGAAAAAAAAGTTCGTCACAGGACTTGACTCCTATCAGGTGCGTGGTAGTATAGAACGGTCGCAAGGCGGTTTTCATGGCGGTTTTCATAAAGGAGTCAACCATGCCGGACACGGCCGATCAGCTAACGTCACGCCAACTGGCGGATCGCCTGGGCGTTGGCGAGCAGACAATCTTCCGGTGGAAGCGGGATGGGCGGCTCCCGGCGCCGTTGGCGCTAACGGGCCGAACGCTACGCTGGAGCAAGGCAACGATAGACGCATGGACGAAGGCCGGGTTTCAGACATCGGTGGAAGCCTGGGACGACGATCTACGGGCCATCGCGGGTGTCCGCGCCGGGCTGCAGGCGTTTGTGGACGCCGGAACCGAAGGCGGGTTCAACGGAGACTTCGCGGTGTTGGCGGGGACTGGCCAGAAGGTTCTCAAGTCACGCAAAGTGCCCATCGAAGAGCGGCTGAAGGTGGCGCGATTTCTGACGACGGAGTTCGATCTAAGCAAAGGTATCGAACCCAGCGCAGAGGAAGTATTACAGGCGCGCCGGGAAACCCTGCGGCTGAACAGCATCCTGAGAACTGCGGGGGGCGCGCCGTGAACCCCAACCCATCATTGGCACAGATTGCGGCATTCGCCAACGATCTGGCCATCCGCGTCAAGGCGGCGGGTGCATGGGAAGCTGACGACGCGGAGACGTTGGCGCTGACGATCCATGAGTTGCGCGGTGGCCCGACACCGGACGAGATCGCCAACCTGATTCAACCGGGCTGCATTGAAGTCGACAAACTCACCAACAATCCGCTAGTCGAGATCGCCGAATGGATGCGCGACATGGGCGAACGGCTGGATGATCGTGGCACCTGGACAGACGACGATGCCAAGCACTTGGCGTTCTCATGTGACGGATTGATTCTACCACCGACGCGTGTCGGGACAGCCGAAGCCAGCATCCTTGCGATGGCTGGTGTCGCGCGAGAGGCCGACTTACAACGACGTGAAGGTTACAACCCGAACTGAAGGCGACAATAGCCGCAGACGCGGCGGAGGAATACCGCAATGCAACACCCACCGACAATTACGAAGTACGCGTCGGACCGACGCGAGGCCCTTCGCAAGGAACACGAGGAAACCCTTGCGAAGCTTGAAGCCGAAGGCCGGGATTTAACTAAGGAAGAGTTTTCGCGGTACGTCCGGGGCGCAAAGGAACTAGGGGAGCTTGAGGTCATCCATGACACGCCAGCCGAACCCGCCAAGCGCATGGTTCCACAATTCACGCCGGGCGTTGGGCCGGGTTACTTGAACGGCGGCAACACCAAGCGGGCACGCTACCGCGACGCTATGGGCCGAACGGAAGTGCGCAGCATCGGCAAGGACGCGGACGGCACGTTTACCGAGCTTGCCCAAGAGCGAACCGGTGAGAACCCGGCGAACTTCAGCCTGGGCCGGTTGATCCGTGCGGGCGTGTGCGGCAACGCCGACTACGCACCCGAAGAAATCCGCGCTATGTCCACCGGCGTGAACTGGGCAGGTGGGTTTCTGGTGCCGGAGATGATTTCCAGCAGCGTCATCGAAGAGAGCCTGGCCCGCACGCTGATCGATCGGTTGGGTGGGCAAGTCGTTGAATGGGACGGCAGCGACACGCTGAACATTGCGCGCGTCGATGACGGCGGGACGGTGGCCCTGGCTGGTGAAAGTGCCACGATTGCGGCATCGGACTTGACGCTGGGAAACATCCAGCTTGTCGCCAAGAAAGCGGCCGTTCGCATTGTGTCGTCACGCGAACTGGCCGAAGATGCGCCGAACTATGAGCAAGCCGTTGAAACTGCCATCGCCCGGAAGATGGCAAGCCAAGTCGATACCTGGGCGCTGTTTGGCAGCGGCAGCGCGGAACCGGTAGGGCTCGAAAACCTAACCGGCATTCAAGAACAAGCGTCCGTCGGCGCCCTAGCATTCAGTGACCTTACGCTTGCGTGGGGCAACCTGGCGGCGCAGAACGCGGAGCTGACAGGCTTTGTATTCGGCGTGCGGGATACCCGATTGCTGGCCGACCTGCAGGACACGACAAACCAACCGTTGGTTCCGCCGAGCCTTGTGGCGCCGCAAAACGTTCCGTGGCTTTCGTCGTCTGTCGTGCCCGAGACGCTGGGCGGGGGCTCGAATGAGTCGATCGCCTTCGCGGGCGAGTGGGGCCGGTTTATTTTCGGTCTGAGAAGCGGGCCGATGCTGGAAATCAGTACCCAGAGTGACGACGCATTCTCCAAACACGAAGTCCACATCAAGTTGACGATGAGAATCGCGTTTAATGCGGAACGTCCGAACCACTTCATCAAGCTTACGGGTCTGACAGTGTAAACCCATCCGGCGGCGTGTCGGTGCCGTCGCGTGAGACGTGGTAGTCGCCGACGGATTCGCCCCGGTCATTCGTCCGGCTGGGACGGCGGAACTAATCCACCCCGCCGTCCCGTGCCGGGCTTTTGAGAGTGTGATTCGTGGCTAAAGCATTCGCCAACCTGGCACTTTCGCTGACCGCGCGGAGGGCGCTAGTCCGCAGTGGTGCGCAGGCCGATTTGGCGTCCATTCGGGCAACGAACCAGCAAATCGCGAAGAGTACCAAAAAAATGGCGGGACAAAAAAGAGGCACGGCGCCGTAGGCTAATGGAACACCGCATCGACACAATCGACCGCCTCTTGAGTGCCAAGTCCGTGGCACGTGCCCTCGACGTGAGCGATCGGTGTCTGAGGCGATGGGTGAGTGCCGGCCGGTTTCCGAAGGCGGACGTGCGGTTTGGAAAAACGCTGCGGTGGCGAGAGTCAACCGTCGGTGAGGCTATTACGGCGATGGCCGACAGCACATGAAAAAACCCGCCCGAGCTGGCGAGCTGTAAGGGCGGGTAAAGAGATGAACATGCGGAATCCTACACGAAGCATCGAACAAGTCAAGAGCGTCGGCACGCTTGTCGCCGACCTGGCCCTACGCACCGTTGAGGCCGAGCGGCGTTTCATCAACGCGGCGTGGTGGGATGAAGACGGGTTCCTGTGCGCATGCTTGGCACACGGTATCGCGCCCGCACGGTTCGCGGATCGGCGGCTTGGGTTCGTCGCGTGGTACCTGTGCGAGTGCGCGGAGGCCCGCACGCACCCGTCGGAGTCGGCGTGCCTCAAGCTGGCCGATGGCACGCACACCGTGGACCTGGACCGGCTGGACCGTGGCTGGTTCGTTCGGCTGATCGGCGAGATAGACGAACCGTCAAGCATCGACGCACTGGGCGAGCTTGTCGCGCGGCTGGCCGGGCATCGGGAGGGTGTGGCAAGAGCACACCTACGCGGCCTGGCTGAGCTGTGCGTTGACCTTGACAGGTACACGGTTCACATCGAAGAACGACAACAGTCATTATTCGTTCCCGCCAGACTATCGAAAGGGAGAGCCCGTGATTCACGCATTGCCGTTTGACCTCCGGTATACGTTGCTACCCCGCCGACAAGTGGAGTTCCGGGCAATTCGTGACGGTGAGTGCATCGACGTGGTCACCTACGGGATCGGCAACGCCAAGCGCCGCAGCGACACGGCGACGGCGTGGGCAGCGAACGAAGCGCTTCGCAACGGGCGGCCATTGTCGGCGTCCGAGGTGTCGGCCGCACTGGCGGCGACTGAGGCGCAAGCGTCCGACGACCTGGCTGAGGACGCTTCCGACCCCAAGGAAAAGCCCACCGAGGCGGCGAGCTACGTCGATGAGCACCTGATAGTCGAGTTGGCATGGAACGACCGCAAGGGCGGTGTGGACTTTGTTGTCTCCGACCGCGCGACGCATACGGTTTCCAGAGCGGAGCGAGTTGAGACCGGCATCGGGGCGATCGTTCCGCCTGAGTGCTGTTCAGGAATTGTTACGCCGGGCGACCCTATCGGCGGCACGGTGTTCGTACCCACCCAGCACGACGAAACGGGAGAGGACGAAAGCACGCTGCGCGAGGACATCGCGGCGTTCATCAACACGTACGCGACGTTGCCGGGTGATGCCACACGACTGGCTGTCGAGTATGTCTTGCTGACCTGGGTATTCGACACGTTCGATGAGTGCCCGTACCTGGCACTTCGGACGGCCGACATAGGACGGGGCAAGAGCCGGGCACTGGAGAGCATCGGCAAGCTGTGCCGGTTGCCGACTATGCTTTCAGGGGGTAGCACGCCAAACGCGGTGCTGCGTTTGCTGGACGTGTTCGGCGGCACCCTGCTTTCCGATGAGGCCGACCAGCGCGATAGCGAGTTGGCGAGCGAGTTGAACCGAATCTTGAATGCCGGGTTCCAGCGCGGCCGTCCGCTGGTGAAGTGCGACGGGGACGACAACCAACCGAGGGCGTTCAGAACCTATTCGCCGAAGATATTCGCGCTGCGAAAGACGTTCCGGGATGACGCGACTGAGAGCCGGATGATCAGCGTTTGGATGACGCAACGCCGGGCGCCGGGCGTTCGGCTGAGTCTACCGAGACGGAAGTTCGACAAGGGCGCGCTTGCGATCCGCAATCGGTGCCTGGCGTACCGGTTCCGGAACCTTGGGCGGGTAGAAATCGATGAGTCGCACGCCGACCCGCGACTTGAGGACCGAGGGAATCAACTCGGCTTACCCCTGTTGGCCATCGCCGGGACCGAGGAAGCGCGGGCCGTCGTGGTGGACGCGCTGTTGCAACAGCAAAGGCGCATCGCCAGCGACAGGGCGGACAGCATGGCGGGCGAGGCGTTCGTTTCCGTGTTGGCCGTCGTGGATGAGGCTGGAGTCGTTCGGCCGAACGCGGTATCTGCGGACATGAACAAGCGGCGCGCGGCGGCGGCCGGTGTCGAGGTGGATCACCTGGGCAAGCGTGCCGTCAACCCGTGGATGGTGGGGCGGATCATCAAGGGCGAGCTGGAACTGCCGAAGCTGAAGGCCGATCGGAACGGCGCGAAGTACGAGCTACGCGACCATCGACGGGCCGAGTTGGTTGCCCGTTTGGGCATAGATGACGCCGGACAAACGCCACACCCACAACAAACGTCACACGAAAACCTGCCTTTTGAGGCTGTCAAGGCCGATTGTGGTGTTCGTGGTGTTTGTGGCGTTTCTGGAGCACGCCCCCCGGTCGCTGGCAGCAACACCCCCGGCGGTCGCCCGGACGGGTACACTTTGGACGGTTGGCGGATGACGCTTCGCGACCGACTTGATAGAACGGACGACCCCGACCAACGGGCGGCGCTGGACAAGCAGATACGGGAATTGGGAGGCTGAGACGATGGCGATATGGCGACCGATGGGACGACGAAACCGACGATCAAAGTTCTACTGGGGCAGCTACACCGACCCGAACACCGGGCATCGCATTCGGCGGAGCTTGAAGACGACCGACAAGGCGGCGGCGGAAACCTTGCTGCACGAGGCGATGAGGAACGCGGCGCTTGTCAAGGCCGGGCTCGCCGACCCGTACGCCGATGAGGCGCGGCGGCCGTTGGCTGAGCATATCGCCGACTGGAAGGTATCGCTGGCCGACAAGGGCAACACGCCGAAGCACGTCCGGGAGTGCGTCCAGATGGTGACGCGGGCTTTCGAGGGCTGCCGGTTCGAATCGTGGAAGGACATCATAGCCTCTACGTTCTCGCGATGGTTGGCGGATGTACGGACAAACGGGCTGGGTGCGACACGGGCGAACCACTACCAGCGAGCGTGCAAGTCGTTTTGCGGATGGATGGTGCGGGACCGGCGTGCCGGGTTCAACTCACTTGAGCATCTATCGAGCTACAACACGAGCACCGACAAGCGCCACGAGCGCCGCGCGCTCACCGACGATGAGCTGCGGGCGTTGCTGGCGGCGGCTCAAGCTGGTCCTGAACGTGGGAACATGCTGGGCGTGGACCGGGCGATGATGTACCGAACGGCTATCGAGACTGGGTTCCGGGCGAACGAGATACGCGGGCTGACGGTGGGCGCCTTGGATGCGGATGAATCGACGTTGACGGTTGCGGCGGCGTACAGCAAGCGGCGGCGTGACGACGTCCAGCCCATCCGTCCGGAGTTCGCGGCCGACCTGGCGGCGTACGTGGCGGGACGGAAGCCGTCTGAGCCGATCTTCGCCATGCCACACCCGAATCGGCTGGCAATCGTGCTGCGGGCCGACCTACGAGTCTCCAGTACCCCCTATCGGGACGACGCGGGCCGTGTCCTGGACTTTCACGCCCTGCGGCACACGTTCATCACCAACCTGGCCCGTGCGGGCGTACACCCCAAGCATGCCCAAGAGCTGGCAAGGCATTCGACCATCACGCTGACGATGGACCGGTACAGCCATGTGGCCCGAGGCGAGCTATCCGCGGCGCTCGAGGGGTTGCCCGACGTGCATGACCGACCGGCGACCGACCAGCTACGGGCGACAGGCACCTGTGATGACGCCCCGGCGCGCATGTCAAAAGCATGCCATAAGCCTGTCCGGGAGGGGGTAAGATTGTCCGCAATTGGCCAAGTTGCGACAAAGGGTGGCGCTCAAGACGACAACCGTTTCGCACTACAAAAACAGGGGTTTGCGGGCACTGAGGCGGGAAAAAAACGAAAGGCGGCGGTGGGATTCGAACCCACGAATAGCGGATTTGCAATCCGCCCCCTTGGTCCACTTGGGCACGCCGCCAGCGTGGGACCCGTTTGTCCCCGCGAAAACTGTTCAGTGATCGACCCGCGATCCTTCGTCGCGTCTGGTGCCGAGTCCGGCGTGGGCTGCCGTACAGGTGCCTTGGCGATGAAGGCCGATCCGCCCGGCATCGATCGATCGTCGGTTGATTCTATGCGCTCACTTCGGCCCGTAAAGGGTCCGATACAGGGCGGCTGAGCCGCTCGACGATTCCCAGGACCGGTAATACGCGTGCCGGGTTCGCTCCGCAACGATCTATCAGGCGTGCCTGCATGCCTCCGGGGCCATCCGTTGGCTTTCGGTCACCGGAGTCGATCGCCGACTAGTGTATGGTCACACCTGATTTTGCGGGTTCAGATCCATCCCGTTCCGTGTACCACTGCTCTTGAGCAGTGCCAACGGCGGCTCTCGTGGAATCCCAGCACTGCTCAAGAGCAGTGGCACACCCACAGATTCAGGCGCGGCGATGTACTAGGGCTTCATCAGCATCAGCGCGCCGGTCGCGACCGCCGGTGTTCTCGCCGCGCATCGCCGAGCCATAGGATGATCCCTTCGCTCAGATGCCATGGTGTGTATTGGCGAAGTAACAAAGATGCGGCGAACCCCAAGCGGACGTTGCCCGATGCACCACTTGCGAGTACATTTGTGGTTCCCGAGTATCGGAGACGTGACCCGCGATCGAAGCCGCACACCGGACTTACATGCACGGAACCATCGTACACGCTTACATCAACCGGCGGCTCCGTTTTCGCTGTTGGGCGGCACTTCTTCTTGTGCTCCCCGCCTGTGACAGCACCATGCCGTCAACCAGGCTGCGGAGCGGCGTTCGCCTGCCGGTCCCGCTTACCTCGGCGGAGTTGCCCGGCCCCGAACGTCTCTCCCGGGTTGACCGGGGCGAGGTGTTTCGGCTGACGCCGCGAAAGTTGATTTCCTTGGCGTTCAGCCGACAGCCGGACATCATGTCCAGCTACGAGCGCTTCAAGTCAGAAGAGTCGCGGTACGACTTCTTTGTCGTTTCGCGCGACTCGCTCACCCCGAGTCTTTCGACATCCAACGTCGTCAGCGAGAGACGCGAAGACGAGACGGTGGAGCGTAGACGAGGTCACGTCGTCGAGTTCGCCATCGAGAAGTTGTTCTTCGACACAACCGAATTGAACGTCGGCTTCGGCATCAACACCCAGGCCGAAAACGAGGCCATCGGCTACCGTCCGTTCGTGTCCGCCGATCTGCGCTACCCGTTGTGGGTGTCGAGGCGCAAGCTTGAACGAACCAGCGAGGACATCTTCCGTCGCAATGAACTGAACGACGCCCAGCTCGACTACATTCAGACCGTTCGCCGCCGCCTCCAAAACACGCTGTTCCGCTACTACGAGGTCATGAGTTTCGCCCGTGAGATCGACAATTTGCAGCGATGGCGGGACGACTTGATCGACCTGCAATCCCGAATCGATGCGGTCGTCGGACGCGACGTGGCCAGCGATCGAAGCCGGGTCGAGGCCGAACTCGCCAAAGTTCAGGCCGACCTTCGCGAGACGGCTGGGCGCTTTGAGATTGAGCGAGAACGGCTCAAGGCGTCCAGCGGGCTGCCGTTTCATGCTCGCGTCGAGTTCATCGACGAGCCCTTCAACCCCTTCGAGGGTGCGACCCACGAGGACTTATTGGCCGTCAGCATAGAAACCGACCCGGAGATCGCCACGCTGCGAAACGAGCAGCGTAACGCTGAGGTTCAGCTCGACCTGGCCAGGCGAGGACGCTGGGACGTCACGTTGCTGCTCAATGGGCGCTCCAACCTCGAAGGCGCCGGTGAGGACGAGGGCGTCTCAGATTGGTCGGCCTCGTTCGGCATTGACATCAGCGCCGTCGATCCCCGCGTGACGACCAGCCTCGCGTCCCAGGCGGACGCGCGAATCGCTCGCTTCAAACAAGCCATCATCGCCCGTGAAAACGACATTTTTGTTGACACGTTTGAGCCGATCGTCCGAATCGAGACGCTCACCGCCGGAAGAGGCGAGCTTGTCAGAAACCTTCCCCGGTTCCAAAGAGACTTTGCGACCGGGCTCGAGGAGTTCACCGCCGGCACACTCAACATCGATGACCTGCTCAAACGGCGCGAAGAACTCTTCGACCAGGAGGAGGACATCTCTCGCCGGACGTTTGTCATTGGGGCCAACGTCGCCGAGCTCTGCTCTGCCACCGGCAAATTCTTCGAGTTTATCCAGCAAGACAACGGCCACGGGGGCTAACGGAGGGCGTATCGCTCGATACGCGCGTACCGCGTCCCACGTTCCTGCTCATTCCCGAGTTGGATTATCGGTCCAGAAGTCCGAGGCCCCTGCTCGCTCGCTGGGTTGGAAGTGGATTGCCCCCCGCGTGGTTCCGATATTCCACCTATGCGTAGCCAACCAAACAAGAGGCCCTCGTCGGGCGCCCGAGCGGGCGCCGGCAGCGCACGCCGGACGGTCAACATCGGCGTGATCGGCTGCGGGCACTGGGGTCCGAACCACATCCGGGTGTTCGCGGGGCTTGATCGTTCTTGCGTGGTGGCCTGTGCCGACACACGTCCGGCACAGCTCACGCGCATCGCGGAGCGCTTCAAAGACGTCCACGTAACGACCGACTACCGCGACGTCCTCGCCGATCCCAACATCGACGCCGTTGTCGTGGCGACCCCCACGTGCACCCATGCTGAGATAGCGGGCGACGCCCTGGATGCCGGCAAGCACGTGCTTGTCGAAAAGCCGCTGGCGCTCACGACGACCGAGGCGCGAAGACTGACGGACAAAGCTCACGCCGGCGAGTTGGTGTTGATGGTCGGCCACGTCTTCCTCTACAACAACGGGATCATCAAGCTCAAGGAGTTGATTTCCCGCGGCGAACTCGGGCGTATCCACTATCTCGACGCGGTTCGAACCAACCTCGGTCCGGTCCGCGGTGATGTGAACGCCTTGTACGATCTGGGCACGCATGACATCAGCATTTTCAACTACCTGTTGGATGCCATCCCGGTTGAAGTGGCGGCGCACGGAAGCTGCATCTCACAACGGGGGATCGAGGACGTCTGCTTCGCCGCCCTGCGATACCCGGGGGGAACGCTCGCCCACATCCACGTGAGCTGGCTGAACCCACGGAAGGTTCGCACGATGACGGTCGTCGGGCAGCGCAAGATGGCGCACTGGGACGACGTCGATCCGTCGGAGACCTTGCGTCTGCACGACAAGGGTCTTGAAGAGCCGCCGTACTACGACTCGTTCGGGGAGTTTCAATGTCTGCTGCGTAACGCCGACGTGCAACTGCCCAAGATCGACCTGGTCGAGCCTCTGGTGAACCAGGCCAAGGCGTTTCTCGACACCGTGTTGGATGGTGCCCCGTGCCGATCGGGCGGAGCGGAGGCCGAGGCGATTATTGCCGTCCTCCAGGCGGCCCAGCGCTCGCTGCAAAATGCCGGGCGTTTTTTTCCGGTGGTGCCGCAGACCTGCGGACCGGCAAAATCGGCGGACAGTCGCACGGTAACCTCGGTCCTTCCGGATATGTTTCCGCCGACTCCGGTCTTTTTATCCGGCGCGCCGACTTCACGGCCCGCGACCGGAACCGGTCCGGACCACCAGGTCGCCGAATAGTACATCCCCACGCCTGAAGGTACGGGTGTGCCACTGCTCTTGAGCAGTGAGTGGGTTCCACGAAAGCCGCGATCGGCGCTGCTTCAAAGCAGCGGCACCCAACACCGTGTGGATCTGAACCCGCAACATGAGGCGGGACCATTCGTTAGTGGACCGTTACCGAACGCGACGACCATACCGGTCACGATCCCGACCGGGTGACCTAGTGACGGAACCGGATGCCATGAACCAATCGCTTGTAGAGCCCCATCCGGTGTCGATCGATCCCGTCGTGTTCGTACACCCCCTGGCTATTTGCGAAGCACGCGACATCGGCGCGGGAACGCACATCTGGGCGTACGCCCATGTGCTCGACGGGGCCATCGTGGGAAGGGACTGCAACATTGGCGATCACGCGTACATCGAAGGCGGTGCCCGCGTCGGCCATGGTGTCATCGTGAAAAACCGCGTGCTGATCTGGGAAGGCGTGACCATCGAGGATGACGTCTTCCTTGGCCCGGGCATGACCTTCGTGAACGATTCCTATCCGCGGAGCCGGCACCTTCCCGAAGCGGCCGAGTTCTATCGCTGCAAGAATCGCTGGTTGGTCGAAACCACGGTTCGAACCGGCGCGTCGATCGGTGCGGCGGCCGTCGTGCTTGGCGGCGTGACGGTTGGTCGCTATGCCAGCGTCGGTGCCGGGGCCGTCGTGACCCGCGACGTTCCCGATCATGCCGTTTTCGTCGGGAACCCGGCCCGCCACGCGGGGTGGGCCTGTGTGTGCGGTGTTCCGCTGAACGACCAGTTTTCCTGCCCGCGTTGCGAACGCGCGTATGAGCTGAGTGGTGGGCTTCTGAGGCAGGGAGCCTAGCGCCTTGTACAAGAACCACAAGATCATCGCGCTGGTTCCCGCTCACAATGAAGAGTCGAAGATCGGGCGCGTCGTCGAGCGGACGGATCATCGCCTGGTCGATACGCTCCTGGTCATTGACGATGCATCGACCGATGCCACCGCTCACGTCGCGCGGGCTCGCGGTGCCGAGGTGTTGACGTTGACCAGACCGAGTGGCGTAGGGGCCGCCCTTCGCGCAGGCATGGACTTCGCCCGACAAAGCGCGTTCGACCTGGTCGTGATCATGGCCGGCAACAACAAGGACGATCCTTCCGAGATTCCGCGGCTGCTCGACCCCCTTTGTGACGGACACTACGACTTCGTCGTCGGTTCCCGATATATGGAAGGGGGGCGCCACGGCGGCGACATGCCGGCGTATCGAAAACTGGCCACTCGTCTGCACCCATGGCTGATGAGCCGCTTTTCCGGCAAGCGATTGACGGAAACCACCAACGGGTTTCGTGCCTTCCGTGCGGACCTGCTGGGCGATCATCGCATCGACCTCAACCAGCCCTGGCTCGATGCCTACGGGCTCGAGGTGTACCTGCTCTGGAAGGTGCTCACACTCGGCTATCGCCACACCGAAGTGCCCTGCACGAAGCTCTATCCGTCCAAGGCCGCCGGATACACGAAGATGAAGCCGGTCGTGGGCTGGTGGAGCATTCTGAGGCCTATCTTCCTCCTCGGGCTCGGCCTGCGCACGTGACGCCTTCGTTCATGCAGCTTGACGAGTGTGACTGAACCGAGCCGCGACCGTCAGGGAGCGGGGTGCCCCATCCTTCGCTTTTCGCGAAGGGTGGGGGACGGACGATCCGCTCATACCGTCATCGGGTCCATCCATTCATCACCATTGCTTCGCAAGAATGTGGCGCCTGGCGGCATGTGTCGATCCAACTCAGCCATGTAGGTCAGGCTCTGCCCGACATTCGCGCACAGAAAGTTACGTCGGGCGGTACTCGACCTACACGGCTGTACCATGAAGGATAGCCTTGTGAGCGTCCAAGAGTACGATAGAATGAAATAAGTTCGTGCGGACGCGGTGCTGGCTCGGCGACCGAAGTGGTGTCGTCGGTTCGATCAGGTATACTGACCAAAATGCAAAAAAGGGAAACGACATGGGAAACAAACACAGTTCAACATGGGAATCGCTTAAACCCCAACTCATGGCGCGAATGCAATCCAGACTCGCAGAGGATTTCGATGATTTCGCGATGACATGCGAGCAAACCGAGCGATTGGCCCACTGGGCATTAAAGCTTGAACCGCATCATGTTCCGGCGCTTATATGCTTGGCAACGATCTATCAGGTTGCGGGAAACACATCCAAAGAAGCAGAGATGCGACAGCGGACGAGCACAATTATCGATCGTCTATCGGAGATGCCGGAGTCTCAGCTTTCTAGCTTTGAGCTGGGAATCCTGAATTCGGTTCATTAGGGTTCATCGTCCGATATCCAAACACACTCAGGTCAGGCATTTAGGGCTTGCTCAACAGATCTCCACGACTCGATCCGTCGCAACGTCGATACACCCCCGTTTTTTAAGTCCACCAGCCCCGTTTTTCGGACGACGGAATGGTTATCGCTGCCGTCGGCTCGCCCCCTGCGCGAGCGCGGTCCGTGCGGTTTGCACGGTTCGAGAACCACCGGAGACCCGTTCGTGGATGTCTTGTTGATCAGCCCGCCCTGGCAGACGAAGGACGGAAACATCTGGCACGGCGTCAAGAGTACCTCGCCGCCGCTGGGGCTGCTCTATGTGGCCGCATTTGCGGAACAGCGCGGGTGCTCGGTAGCCGTCCTGGACGTCAACGCCGAGGAGATGGGGTTCGACGAGGTCGAAGCGTTTATGCGTAAGAACCAGCCGGCATGGGTTGGGTTTACGGCGGTGACGGCCCAGATCATCAGTACGGATCGAATCGCCAGGATGATCAAGCGGGTGTCGCCAAAGACACGCGTGGTGGTGGGGGGGGTACACGCCACGGCCTTGCCCGATGCGGTGCTCGCCAACCCCGCCATCGACTTCGTCATCCGCGGGGAGGGCGAGCAATCGTTTTTCGCGCTGATCGACGGGCAGCCGCTCGAATCGATCGGCGGTCTGAGTTATCGCGGGAAGAACCCGCTCGTGCCTATCGAGCACAACACCCCAGCCGAGCCCATCAACGATCTCGACACGTTGCCGACACCGGCTTTCCATCTGGTTCCCTTCGAACGGTACAAGCCGGCCGTGGGCGCATTTCGCCGGCTCCCCGCGGTCAACATGACGATGACACGGGGCTGTCCGGGAAAGTGTACGTTCTGCAACTCGGCCGAGACCGCGCTGCGGACGCGTTCGCCCGAACACCTGGTCGATGAGATTCAACGGCTGCAAGCGCGTTATGGCATCAGGGAAGTCAGTTTTTACGATGACACGTTCACCATTTACAAGCAACACGTCGCCCGGCTTTGCGACCTCATCGTCGAGCGCGGCATCGATCTGACCTGGTCCTGCTTCGCCCGGACCGACTGTGTCAGCCCGTCGCTTCTGCAGAAGATGAAGCGCGCCGGGTGCCATCAGATCCTCTTCGGCATCGAGTCGGCCGATCCGAAAATCCTGGAGGCCATCCAAAAGCCCATCGACATCGCCCTCACGCGGGAGGCGTGCCGGATGGTTCAGGCGGCGGGGATCGCGGTCCGTGCGGCCTTTATGTTCGGCAACCCCGGAGAAACGGTCGAAAGCATGCGCCGTACGATCGACTTCGCCAAGGAGCTGGACCCGGACCTGGCCATCTTCAACATCACCACGCCCTATCCGGGAACGAAGATGTTCGATTGGGCCAAGCGCAACGGCTACCTGCGAACGCTTGATTGGAGTGACTACGACCTGGCCAACACCGTGATGACGTTGCCTACGGTCAGCCCGGAAGAGATCAACCGGATGTACAAGGTTGCCTATCGGGAGTTCTACTTTCGTGCGAAGTTCCTCTGGCGCCGCCTGCTTCGTATGCGCAGCCTCGATGAAATCAAGATGAACCTTCAGGCCATGCGCTCGATCCTGTTCGTCAAATCGACCGGACCGCGGACGGTACGCACTTCAGGCAGTGCCGGCCGTTTGCCCGGTCGCCATCGGGTTCTGCGACCCAGACCGACCGTCGATGTTTGCACCTGAGGTACACTCAAGAAGAGGACCCAAACCATGTCCATTCCGCTTGTGAATCTGCCGCGCCAGCACGAGGAAATGTACGATGCATTGCGCGACGCCATCGAAGGTGTGATCGAGCGCGGCGACTTCGTGCTTGGCCAAGACGTCGAGGCGTTCGAACGCGAGTTCGCGAACTACTGTGAAGTGAAGCATTGTATCGGCGTGGGTAGTGGGCTCGACGCCTTGACCCTGGCACTGATGGGTTTGGGCATCGGACCGGGTGATGAGGTGATCACCGTGGCGAACACCTTCATCGCGACGGCGATCGCCGTCCGCCGGGCGGGGGCAACCCCCGTTTTGATCGATCACGATCCAGAGACCTACACGATGGATCCCCGGCGCATCTTTGCGGCCATTACGTCGCGTACCCGTGCCATCCTGCCGGTCCACCTGTATGGTCACGCGGCCGACATGGACGCCATCGGGACCATCGCCGATGAGCATGGAATTGTCGTTGTTGAGGATGCCTGCCAGGCACACGGCGCGCGGTACAAGGGCCGCCGATGCGGCAGCATGGGCGACGCCGCGGCGTTTAGCTTCTATCCCGGAAAAAACCTGGGCGCGATGGGAGACGGTGGGGCGATAGTGACCGACAGGGACGAGCTGGCGGCTTGGCTTCGGGCGGCTAGAAACTACGGATCCACGGTCAAGCACCGCCACACCATCTCCGGCATCAACAGCCGGCTCGATACGATGCAGGCGGCCGTCCTTCGCGTGAAACTGCGCGAGCTGGACGAATGGAACGACAGACGGTGTTGGCTCGCTTCTCGATACTGCGAACTGCTGGCGGACCTGGACGGTGTCGTCCTGCCCACGGAATCGCCCGACGTCGAGCACGCCTACCACCTGTTCGTGATCCGCTGCCCCCAGCGCGACCAACTGCTCAAACACCTCAAGGCACACGGCGTGGATGCGGGTATTCACTATCCCATCCCCATTCACCGGCAGGGTGATGCCGCCGGCGGCTACGTGGCGCTCCACCCATTGCCGAACACCGAATCTTCCTGCGACGCCTTGTTGTCACTGCCGATTTGCCCCTACTTGTCCGAGGATGATCTGGAGAGCGTGGTCGAGCACGTCAAGTCCGGCCTCTTTCGGGTTCAGGTCGGGGCGACGCACGTGCAAATGCCGTGGGCCTAGGGCATGTCCACTGGTCGCTGGGGCCGGTTCCAAGAGCTTGTGTCGGAACGGCCACGGACCTGACACCTGACCGCCACAGAAAAACAGGGCTCGCATGCTTCGCGGGAAAGACGTGGCGTGGGACGTCGTGTCGGGCTCCGGGCAGATAGACGGGCACAGGGCCTTGGCCAAGGTCCGGAAACCCGGTTTGCGAGGTCAAGTTTCTTGCCCCGGTTCATCGTACGTCGAGCCCTACCCCTGCCCGCCCTGCGATAAGGTCTTGTCATATCAAGAGTTACGGAATCCGCACTCCTTTTGCGAAAACTTTCTTGTTGCGGGGAATATACCTGAGCAGTCCGGGGTTTACTTGGCAAGAACACCGTGTGCCGGATTGGTAGGCCGGGGTCATAGCTTGCGGGGCACCCGCATTGGTGACCACCCCGGAAGACCGGCCGGCGGCGGCGTCGGATCGCTCTTCTCTAGCCCGAAGCAGGGCCGTGCCCGAAACCGCTAATACTGCTTCGGGCTTCTCTTTTGCGCTGATACGTCGGTCGTCCTGAGACGCATGCCAAAAAAAAGGACCGCCCAGGGGCGGCCCTTTTCTTGGGGTTCAAGACCGATTCGCGCTTCCGCGTCCGGCTTCTTCGTGACTGCCTTAGGCCGACGGGCGGGACGGGCCTGGTTGACCCGCCCCGGTCCCGGACGACCGATACATGCTAACCAACCCGTCTAGGCTACGGGCACGCCGACGTGCCACTGGGGGCGAAGGGGTACTGCTGCCCCGAGAAGGCGTCGAGCGCCCGGGTCACATCGACGATGCTGATCTTGAAGTCCAAGTCCCGCGGCTGAATGTCGGACCGCGCTTTTTTCGGGGCGGTCGGCGTGTTCTTGAACTTGTCCAGAATGGCCACCACGTCACCACCGACGTCCACCGATCCGTTGGGTGCGGACCACACGCCTTGACCGGCGACGAACGGCCCGACCGCGTCAGCCCATCTCGGGTTGACCACGGTGACCGGATCGGAGAAGTGCGTCGGGATGAACTCGCTACAGGTCGTATCGAGCACCTGGATGTCGTAGGTGGCACCCGGAATGATCGCCTCGCCGAACACGTGGATGATGCCCAGCGCGCTCCAGTCTCTAAACAGCGCCGACGACAGATCACACTCGAGTGGCGCCGCCGTGAACGTCGGCGGCGTAGTGTCATCCTTACCGCTGAGTTCACTGAGTGCGAACGGTGCGCCGACCCACAGAACGGTGTCACCGAGTCCGTCGTTATCGTCATCGACCGTCCAGGTGTCATAGGGCGGCGGCATGGCGATCAGGCGGATACGGATCGCCTGGCTTCGTCCCGGATCGCCCCCCGAGAACGAGAGGTAGCGGTTCTTGCTGCTCGTGACTTTGGTGCCGGAACTGTTGATGACCTGCTCTAGCGCAACCGGTTCGGCCAGGTTGCACGTCGTCGTCTCGCAGCCGATTTGCAGCAGGCCGGACCCGGAGCCGCCGATGTTCGTCGCGATGGAGTCCTCCTCACCACCGACGCGGATGAGGTAGCACGTACCCGGGTCGCCGAAGAACTCGAAGGACGGCTTACGCAGGTCGGCTCCACACTCAACGTCGCGGCATCCGCCACCCAGAATCGTGTCCAGCGGCGGTGGGCACTCGGTCGGACACTCGCTGGTGCCGTTGGAGAAGACCGCGAACATGACGTCGTATTGATCGTCATGGTCGCCGCAGAGGTCAACCTGGATATTGCCACTGCACGTGGCCGTGTACTGGAACCACTGGTCGTTGACGAAGTTGTTGGGGTTGGTCACGTCACAACCAGGGTTGTCCCCGTAGCTGGTTCGCCCGTCCGTCGTCGAGCAGACCGTGTTGTACGAAACGTTGTCGCCCGTGTTGACGACCATGGGGAACACGCAGTCTTCGCCCTCGACGCCGCTGGGAGCGCCGGGGCAGCCCCCGCCGGCACCGACGTTGATGCAGCCGAGTCCGCCGTTGAGTTCGGCGCAAGTCTGGTCGGCGAAGAATTGTCCGTCCGGGATGGCGGCGTTGATTTGGGGGGGAGGGTTGATAAGTCCGCCGGGCTCGTCCGGGCCGATGAAGTCGGTGAAGTCGAGGCACGTAGTCCACTCAACGTTGTCCGTGCAAGTGCCGCCGCACTGGCAGCAGGCGCCGGTTACAGGAGGCGGCGTTACGATCGACGGTGTGGAGGTTCCGCCGATGCACATGGCAAAGTCCTGATCGAACCCGGCGTTGTCCTCGAAGGTCCAGAACGGAAACTCGTCGAAGAAGTCCACTTCCTGCAGGGAGAAGTGGTTGCCGTCCTCACTGGTGAGCAGCGTCACCCTGCAGTCGTCGTTCCCCCGACCGGAGAACTCGACCCAGTACTTGTCGCCGACGATGAAGCCGCCGAGTGGTGGGTCAAAGACCGCCGAATAGCGCCATGAACGACGCCCCTCAGCCCGCCACTGGCTGGCGGCGACCCGAGCCGGTGCCAGTTCGTGAACAAGGGCGTCGGGGAACCCGTTCTTGTCCGTGAAGAAGCGAATCTCGAAGTCGTCCTCGGGCGGACCGAAGATCCCATCGGGATCGGCGCAGTCGAAGGGCCCGCCGGTGATAGCGAGGTATGCCGGCCACCAGCAGAACTGCTCGATGACCGGGCTGCCGGCAATGAAATCGTCGGCAACCTTCGCACCGGCAATGTTGGCGTGGAGGCGGTCCATGCCAATGATGAACCCGCCGTTGGGATTTTGGCACTGATCGTCGGTCAGCACCGTGCAGACCGGGCACGGCGAGGGAACAAAGAGGCATCTGCCACCGCCGCGGAACACGCGCGGGGCCTGGCAGTCGATCCGGCGGATCGGCTCGCCGGAGTCGGGACTTCGGTCCTCGCAGGCGCCGGGTCCGGCGCAACACGAGCCGGTGTCACAGGGGTTGGCCCCTCCGCCCTCACCGCAGCCTGCGAACTCCAGGTTTTCGATACAGTTCGCTGAGGGGCAGTCGGCATTGGTATCGCATTCCTGCCCGGCGCTGGCGCCGCCGTCACAGATGTTGTCCGGGAAGTCTCTGCCGGCGAGCCAGAACCCGTTGGCCGCTTCGCAGAGCATCTCGTTGACTACCGCGCAGCCGGTGGCGCCGCAGACGCCGCCGCCCGGGCACTGATCGACCTCGCCGGTCAGATCGTCACAGGGCAACCCGTCGAGCGCACCACCCACGCACGTTCCATCGACGCAGTTTGCCGCAATGCCCGGACATGACGTGACGCCTCCGTTGGTGCAGGTTCCGCCCGCGCCGCACTGGCCGTCCTCAACGCATTCGGCACCGGGTGTGTCCCCGGCTCTGCACACCTTGGGAGCGCACGGCTGACCGTCTTGAGTTCCGCCCTCACAGAGGTTGACGCAGCAGGCCGCCTGACGGCAGGCGCCGGCCGTGATGTGGAACTGGTAGTCCCTGCCCGGTGGAGACGCCAGGTTGCTATTCGCGCTCGAGTTGATCGGATGGAAATAGGTGCCTGGCGGCACGGCGCGATAGGTAAACCAGATATTGTCTTCGTCACAGAACGGAAGACCCCGCTCGGTGCCTTCGCTGTCCTCGTCGGCACCGGGTGGTCCGATCGGCGGGAGCGTGCCGGAGAATCCGACAGCGGCGCCGCAGGGGCAGCCGGCCTGCAGGAAATTAAGGTTTGGCTCCATAAACGGGTCGGTCGTGCAGAAATCGAGCCGGATGTCGGCGCAATCGTCAAGATGGAAGGCCTCCCACCAGCCCGGGTTAGGGTTGGCGCCGGCCGGGTTGTACCGAGCGTTGCCGCAGAGACGGGTACATTCACCGCCGCCGATGCCCAGGCACTGGGCGTCGTCGGTCTGGCAGGTCGTCTGGTCCGCACAGTCGTTGGCGGAGACGCTGCACGGCGACCCGTCAACACAGATCCCGATGTTGGGATCGCACCGGTCTCTCAGGCAGTTCGTCGTGTCCGCGCAGTTGTCTGCGGCGATGCTGCACGCCGTCCCATCCTTGCACGTTCCGGCGTCGGTGACAGCGCCACTCCCGCCGATACAGACGCCGTCGCCGAAGTCATCGAAGGTGGCTGTCGAGTTGTTGCCCGAGATCGTGATCGTGACCGGGGGCTCACCTTGCCCTGGCACAGTGATCACGTTGACCGTTACATCAAAGCAGTTGTCGCCGCCGGTCATGACCGGCTGTTGGCAGGCGTTCGGATCGCACTTGGTTCCAAAACCCGAGCCGACTCCGCTGCCCGGGCACTGCGCCTCACACGTTGCACCGCCCGTGCAATCCAGATCGTTGTTGCAGGGCGAGTTATCGTTCGAGCACAAACCGCCCGCGGTTGGGTCGCAGGTTCCGTCGGGGTTGCAGCAGGCCGTTGCCAAACAAGCCGGCGGCGTCAGGAAGCACGTCGCCGTCCCGGTGCATGTGCCCTGCGGGCAGTCGCCGTCGTTCGAGCAGGCCTGCCCGTCGCCCGAGCCGCCGACGCACGCCGGACAGTCCGTGTCCACCGCGCAGGCCTTCGTGAAGTCATTCACGCATGCTGCGCACGTGGTACCAACAGACTGGAACGTGTCGCCGCCGGCCTTGCACACCCAGGGCAACTTGGGCGCGCACGCGCCGGTTTCCGAGATGCAGCAAGCCCCCGTCTGGTCCGGTCCGTTGGGAATCGCCACGATCTCGAAGGCCAGGTTGTCGTTGACGTCGCCGCAGACGCCATCGGTACAGTCCGCGTCGCCGCTGGCGGCGTTGCACCAGAGTCCGTCACGCACCCCGCCGGAGCACTGGCCCAGGTTGAACGAGCTTCCGTCGGTCGGCACGCCGTTGACGAACATCCGGCTCGGATCACTCATGCCGACGTCTACGGGATCGCTGATGGACAGCCAGCTAAAGGCACCGTTCGGGGAGAAGTTGCCGTTCACGATGAGCCCGGCGAAGCCGGAGGCGGGTAGAACCAGCGGCGGGTCGAAATCGAGCGTGTGGATGGACGGCCCGCTTACGCCGATTCCGTCCACGATCGTATCGACGATTGGAACGCCGTTGGCGTCCCAGAACCCAAACGCCAGGCGTGCCCCACTCTGAACGCTGATCAGGAACCTTACGAACGTGACGGTCACGAAGCCGGTTCCGTCTCCGATCTTGTAATCGTCCCCGAGATTGGTCAGGACCAGATCGCAGGCGATCCCCTGAGAAGCAATCACCGAGCCGACCTCGACGACCGCGTTGTCCTGCGGGGCGATGCCCGCACTGTAGCTGGGGCAGACATTGAAGTTCCCGCTGTTGGTCGTCTGGCAGGCCTGCGCGGTCCCGAAGAAAGTCCCCCCGCAGTCCGCGAACGTCTCTCGCGCGCAGGCGCCATCCGTGCAGCATCGACCCTTGAGGCAACTGAACCCGTTCGGCGGGGTTGGGCACGATCCGCCCGCTGGTGTGCCGTCATCGCAATCGGCCGCCGTGGTGCAAGGCTGTCCGTCGAGACCTCCACCAACACAGATGGAGCCGTTAAAGCAGTCGCCCCCACCGCAAGGGTTTTCGACGGAACAAGAGCCGTCGGCCCCGCCGCTACACGTTCCAGCCCCGCAGTCGGCGTCTTCTCGGCATGGGACGTCCGGGGTGGCCCCACCCACGCATAACTTGGGGTCACACACCTCGACCGTACACGGCGAGCCGTCATCCTCACAGTCGATGTCCAACAGGCAGGGCAAGGCACACGTGGCGCCATCCTCTCGACAGACCAGCCCAGCGTCTTCGCACGCAACGCGGGTGTTGACGCAGGCGCCGGGGTCTACCTCATTCGCGGCCGGCGGGCACTCTATGTTCGGGTCGCCCAACTCGTCGCACCCCAAGCCGATACGGTTTCCGGCATCGCACCGGAACTCGGAGATGAAGACGGACTCGGCCGGATCACCAGGCACACATGTGCTTGTGCCGACGTTACATGTTTCGCGGCCGTTGCAGCTAATACCGTCATCGCACTCGGCCCCGCCTTCGAAGCGCCGCACGCAGGTCCCCGGGTTGAGGGGGTCCAGTGCGGAGGCAGGGCAGCCGTTGTTCAGGTCAGTCGGGTCAATGTTGGGATCGCACAACTGTCCCTCCCGGCTTCCGGTGTCGCAAGCGAAATCAGGGATAAGAGCGTTGACGCACTGATTGCCGCCCGTGCCCTCGGCGCCGCCGGTGGTGAACGCTATGCAAGGATGGAAATCGCAGGCGCCATCGACAATCGCCTCTCCGTCGCCGCAGCAGTCGAGATCGTCGCGACACAGCAGGCCGTTCTTTACGCCCCCGTTGCAGACGCCTTCGCAGTCATTGTCCGTTTCGCAGGCGAACTCGTCCTTGTTGCCGCCGACGCATACTTCATCATCGCACGAGTCGATCGTGCAGGGGTTGCAGTCGTTGCACTGCGCGTCGAATCGGCAACCATCACCGGGCGCCGCGACGGCCGACACGCTGCCCACGGCGTTGATGATTCCGCCACCGTCGCGATAGTCCACGATGACCGGGTCGAGGATCGGCACGTCCAGATGATCCGGCAAGGCTCTGCCGAAGGTGATCGGTGCCACTCGCTGCGGTTTCTGCGTTTGGACATCCGTCGCCGGGGAGCGGGTCGCCCCCTCCGTTCCCGTTTGAGCCACCGCCGGGCCGCCGACAACGGCCACGCAAAGCGCGGCGTACATGAACACGGCGCCGCCCGATCCGCAACTCAACCTGTGAATAGCCTTCATTCTCCCATGTCTCCTGATTGCGAGAAGGAACGGACTTCCGGTCCTCGCCGAAAGGTCACCCAACTCATACCGTTCTTGTTCCGAGTGCCAACCCGCTCCGAGATACGGACTGCGTCGCAACGGACCCCACCCACGCTTCTTCGCGTGAAAACCGGACCCCGTCCGCCTGGAAACCCCGATGTGCGGACCGACGGCCTCTACCTGTGATGTTGGCGCTAGGTTCTTCCCCTAGTGCCGACCCGTGCTTCGTTCATCCCGCCGTCGCGCGGAGCAAAGCACGTGCGATTACACTGCCCGATGCTCGCGGCAGCGCAACGCAAGCGCACACCCGCCCAAGCACTAGCCTGGGCACGCTTGCGGGCAGCCATTATAATGGCTGCCGCGACCCGATACAACGGCGTGTCCGAGAAACGCTCACGCGTCTTGTCAAACAGCACTTCATTACTTCTCGCTTCCTGCTTTCGGAAGCGCCGCTTCCAAACTAGGCGACGGCCGATCATGTCGAACCCGGCGAAGAGTCTTCGTCCGGGAATAGGGTTCAGTTTGGCGCCGTCTGATGTTGTGTCACTCGCGAAACGCCGCAAGTGATGTCGTCTTTGCAGCCGAACACGTTCTTCTGTGCGTCGCGTGGCGAAATCGAATCGAACCAAATCGCCGCAAGAAAAGACGCCGCCCGAGTCGGTGAGTCCTCCTCGGGCCGAAAGGATCAGCGCAAGCGCGCGTTCGCCTTCTCGCGGAGTCGTTCATACAACGAGTCGAGTTCATCGACCATGCGCCGCCAGTCGAATCGCGCGAGACAACGGTTGCGGCCTTCCCGCCCAAACGCCGCCCGCCTTCGCGGATCGCCCGCGAGCGTCACGATGCCATCGGCCAGCGCGCCCACGTCCCCGAGGGGAGCCAGGATTCCGGTTTCGCCTGGAACGACCACTTCCGGCGCGCCGTCGTTATCAAAGCAAACCGGCGGTACTTCGGTCAGCAGGGCTTGCACGACCGCGCGCGGCAGCCCTTCCCAGCGGGATGCATGCACGAGCAGGTCGAAGCCATTAATACGCTCGGCCACTGCTTCTGGTCCGAGCAGGCCGGTGAAGTGGACGCGGTCTCTTAACCCTTCTCGTTGAAGCGAGCGTTCGTATTCTCGGCGCTGACCGCCGTCGCCGATCCAGACGAACCGAAGGTTGGGCATACGCCGTACGGCAAGGGGCATCGCGGCGAGGATCTCGTCATAGCCTTTGTTGTGGAAGAGGCGGGCGATCGTTCCCACGACCACTTCGTCCTCGGCTACGCCCCACTCGCGGCGGAACCGCGCGCGCAGTGCGGGGTCGGGCTTGAACCGTTCGGTCCGCATGCCCGAGCGGATGGTGATGAACTGATCCCGCTTGCCGATACCGGCCGCGACGGCCTGATCGATCATGGCGTCGGCGACGGTGACCAGGGCGGTGGTTCTCTTGGCCGCCCGCCGTTCCAGAAAGCGATAGATCACCCGTGCGAACGCACCCTGCGTGCGATTGAAACTCATCCCGTGGATCGTATGAACGATGATCGGCACGTTCGCGCGCGCCGCGGCCGACCGCCCCAGAATGCCCGCCTTGCTGCTGTGTGTGTGGACGACGTCGGGCGCGAGCCGGCGAAACAGGCGTTCCAGTTCTGCCCGTGCGCGCCGCTCCTCAAGGGGATGGATCGATCGCTTCAGCCTCACCGCCCGGATCGCTTCACAGCCGATGGCATCCGCTTGTTCCCACAGCGACCCTTCCGCGCCGGTCTCAGTCCCGGCGATCAGCGTGACCCGGTGCCCGCGCTCCACCAAGCCGCGACAGGTCAGCAAGGTGTTCTCCTGCGCGCCGCCGATGATCAATCGCGTAATGACGTGGCAGATGTGCATGAAGGCGGGTCGCGCTCCTGGGCGGCGTCACCGGCGCTTGGCCATGGGACGCTTACCGGTCTCGGGCTTGTCGGTTCTCACCCGGTGATGCGGTCCGGACACGACAGCCGGTCGGCTGGGTACCGGACCCATTGGAGCGACAGCCCGCGGGCCGGCGCGGTTGGACCGGCCAGCGTTCGGTCTCGGCTCTCGATGATGGAGGCGACGTGATCCGGATCCCATTGCCCCAGCCCGACCTTGATGAG
The DNA here is from genome assembly GCA_965371245.1 of uncultured bacterium. Taxonomy (GTDB): domain Bacteria; phylum Planctomycetota; class Phycisphaerae; order UBA1845; family UBA1845; genus CBDUXT01. Next base: position 32,516 of record CBDUXT010000044.1, read on the forward strand.
TGTTCCAACCATGTTGCGAACCTGCTTATGGAGGAACCCAGTGCCCTCGACGTCTATACGGATGTCGTCCAGGTGGCGTTCGATCTCGCAGCGCAACACCGTACGCACCATGGTTTCGCGAACGCACCCACTGGCGGCCATGGCAGAGAAGTCCTTCTCGCCGACGAGGTGGCGCGCGGCCGCCTTCATCCGTTGGACGTCAAGCGGCTTCCAGACATGGTATCGGAAGCGATCGACCCGCCGCTCGACGGGGCGGTCGGGCGAGGAAAAGAGGCAGTATCGGTAGAGCTTGCTCACGGCATCACGACGGGCGTGAAAACCCGGATGCGCTTCGCGAAGCGAGACAATGGAGATGTCCCATGCCAGGGGTGAACCGATGGCGTGCTTCAGCCGGGCGGGTGGAAGAGGGCAAGTGGTTTCGAAGTGGCTGACGTGTCCGGCGGCGTGGACTCCCGAATCGGTTCGCCCGCAGCCGTGAAGCTGCACCGGGTGGCGGAGGACGCGGCGCAACGAGCTCTCGATGACTTCCTGGACCGTTCGCAGGCCCCCTGGCTGCTGCTGCCAGCCGTGGAAACTCGTCCCGTCAAACGCCGCCGTCATGCGGAATACGCGTACCATGACCGCGGCGATCTTAGAGAACGATTCCTCGCGCTACAAGACGGCGGTGTCGCCGGTCGCGTCCCGGTGCCTCAGGCGACGAGTTCTTCGCAGAGCGACCCCGTAAAGCGCTGGCGGAGACGCAGGAGGATTTCCTTGTGGATCTGGCTGACCCGTGATTCGGAGAGATCGAGCACGGCGCCGATCTCCGCCATGGTCATCCCCTCGAAGTAGTACAAAAGAAGAACGAGGCGTTCCTCGCGTGCGAGTCCGCGCGTGAGGTGCTCGGTGAGAAGCTCGCGTGAAACCTTCAGCGCAGGGTCTTCCGTCTTGACGGCGCGAATGTCCCAGGTGTGTGATCCACCTTGGGAGTGCCGCTCACCCGGCGGCTCCATGGCGCTAAAATGAACCTCTTTGCCCAACTGGGAAAGGCGTGCCAGGTAGTCGAACCGCTCCACGCTCATGTCGAGCCGCTTGGCGATGGCCGCCTGTGTCGGAGCGAGTTCGAGGTCGGCGCTCAGCGCCTCCTTTGCCAGCAGACGCTTCTTTTCGAACGTCCGCACCGTGCGACTCTGCGGGTCGAGACTGCGCAACCAATCCATGACCGCACCGGAAATCCTCTGCTGGCAGAAAGTCTCGAACTTGGCCTTTCGGTCCGGGTCATAGGCCTCGACCGCTTCGATCAGGCCGTCGAAGGCCGCACTGCAGATCTCATCGTAGGAGATTTGAGCCGGAAGCTTTCGCGACAACCTGGCCGCGTGAGCATGGACGAGTGGGCTGTAGTGTACGACGATCTTGTTTCTCAACTCCACGGTGCGGGTGCTGAGATAGCGCTTCCACAACTGTTTGATCGTCGGCTCGTCGGCCTTTTTCGACATAGGGCTGCTCCTGCTGTGGTCCGTTTCGGCGGTCGGCGCATCGGCGTGCCGAACCAATCGGCGACAAAGGCCCGGAAATCGCCGGGCAGACATCATGGTAGAATAGGTATTGTAGGTCGTTCAGATAAGATCGGCAGGTGGTAGAAGATAACTTGACGAAACTTTCGGCGCCCGCAAACGCGCCTGATGGGTTGACGCCTGGGAGGCTCGGGTGACTCCGCCGTCGATGTCGGCCGGATGCACGTCCGAAAACCGGGTGTCCTCGGCTTGCCAGACCTTGCTCCGTGGTCGTGGTAGGGGAAGCTCACGCCAAGGAGCGTGCGTCGGGGAGGGCGTTTCGCCGGCGGGGGCGGCTCAGTTCGCCTGTGGCGAGGGCTGTTGGATTTCGGCCGGCCGCGCGTTCGGGTACGGATTACGGCGGTCGGTCCGCGTGTCTTCGACGATCTTTCCGTCGCTGAGCGTGATGATGCGATCACATCGGCCGGCGACGTGGGCCTCGTGGGTGACTATGAGGATCGTTTTTCCTTCAGCGTGAAGGCGGTCGAAAACGTCCAGGATCATCTCGCCGGTGGCGGTGTCGAGGTTTCCGGTGGGTTCGTCGGCCAGGAGAATGAGCGGATCGTTGATCAAGGCCCGCGCGATCGCCGCCCGCTGTTGCTGACCCCCTGAGAGTTCGCTCGGACGGTGATGCCCGCGGTCGGTGAGGCCCACGAGTTCGGCAAGTTCGAGCGCCTTCTCTCGACGGGCATGGGCATGGACGCCCTGATAGAAAAGGGGTACTTCGAGGTTCTCGAGCACCGTGAGTTGGTGGATCAGGTTGAAGCTCTGAAAGACGAACCCGATCCGCTGGCCGCGGATGTCGGATAGCTGGTCGTCGTCCAAACGCGCGACATCGACGCCGCCGAGAAGATAAGTTCCGGTTGTGGCGCGATCCAGGCAGCCGAGGAGGTTCATCAGCGTGCTCTTGCCCGAGCCGCTCTGCCCGCAGATGGCTACGGATTCGCCCTCGACGAACTGGATGTTCACCCCGCGCAGGGCCTGGACCCGAACATCGCTGCCCGGCTTCCCGTACTCCTTGGTCAGATCCTGAACGGCGGCAATGATCACGGAGCGGTTTTCTGCGCGGCGGGCGCGCCCATGCGAGCCGCCGTGGTCCTGGGCGGGCTTTCGTCGCCGGATCGCGAAGCGCCTCGGTCGCGGGTTGGACGACCCCTACGGCGCTGCCCGTCGCGGGAAGCGGGCCGTGCATCGCGGCGGTTCGAGGGTTGACGCCCGGGTCGGTTCGAGGCTCTAGCTTTCGTGCCCGCGGGCAGGTCCGGTGTCATTCGCTTGTGCTCATCGTTGAAGGCAAGCAGTACTTTCTCGCCCGCGGCTACCCCGGAGGTGATCTCGGCCCATTCCGTGCCCACGGCACCGAGAGCGATTTCGGCGGGCTCGACCTCGCGCCTGTTGCTCTTGAACACATAGCGTTTGCCGCCCTTGCTGTAGATCGATTGGACCGGGACGGCCAGGACATTTTCGACGGAGTTCACGAGGATTTCCACATACGCCGTCGCGCCGGGTTTCATGGGCACGTTCGTCGGGTCCAAGACGATGCGCGTTTCATATTCCTTCAGATCGGGGTTGAGCCAGCGGTTCTGGCTGTCGGCGACCACGGCGATGCGGGTGACTTCGCCGGTGAACTGATGATCCGGGACCCCCTCGATACGGATTCGCGCCCGCTGACCCAACGCCAGTCGATCGGTCTTGGATTCGTGGACGCGAACAAGGACGATCATCTCGGACGTGTCCGGCAGGGTCATCAACACCTGGCGCTCGTGAACAGTGGCACCTTCCTTGATCTGGTTGTCGCTGGACATGCCGTGTCTGCCACCTTTGCCGGCGTAATACACGACGAAGCCCTGCGTTGGAGCCGTGATTCGGCAGCTCGCCTTCTGGCGGCGGAACTTGTCCAGTTGTGTAGTGATGAGTTCGAGTTCTTTTTCCTTCCCCTCCATGGACCGTTGCTTCTTCAATTCTTCCGCATCGGCGTTTTTCTTGACTCGCCCGGCCTCTTGCCTGGCCTCCTCGAGATCTGACTTGAACCGGGTCTGGTCCGCCACGCGCGTGTAGGTCACCAGCACGGTTTTGGCCTGCACGGCTTTTTCCAGATCCCACTGGGCCTTCTTTTTGTTGAATCTATCCTCCTCGAGCTTGATGCTCGTTTCGTATTCCTTCTCGAAGAGCTTCTTCGTCGCCGCGAAGTCCTCGTTCCGGCGATCGCGCTGGATCGTTGCGCGTTCGATCTCGATGACCGCGTCCTTTTGGCTCTGAACCCAGTCGCCCTTCTCGTACTTGTCCAGCGCGAGTTGGCTCAACGTAATCTCCAGTTCGGCCTTGCGGATGTCGCTGGCGTTCCGGTCTTGTTGGATCTCCAGTTCGGTCACGGAGGCCTCGAAGGCGGTGCGGGCGTTTGATTGCCTCAGTTCCTCCGAACGAATTCGATCTTCAATCTGGTCGCTGGCGAGCTCGACGAGCAGGTCGCCTTCCTGAACCGCCGTACCCTCGTCGATCAGGCTGATGATCGTGGCGCGTCCCTCCACCTGCGACGTGATCGGTGTTTGCCTTGCCGCTTGCAACTCGCCCTTTTCCTGGAGGACCACGGAAAAGCTACGTTCCATGATCGTGAACTTGTCGATGGTGGCGAGCCGGCTCGCCGTCCGGACCGACTCAATTGTGGCGCTCGCCGCCCATGCACCGCCTGACAGGACGATGACAGCGAGGAGAACCCAAAGCTTTCCGCGTCCGGACGAAGCGCGAGCACCATAGGCTGTGTTCGCGCCGGCCGGGTTGTTCGTTGCACCGTGGGGTGCGGAACTCAAGGTCGTTGTCATAGCGTTTTTCATCCTTGTGGTGCCAGTGGACCTGTCGGGCGCTCAAGATGCATGAGGCGTGCCATCCATCGTACACACAATCCGTTACGGTAACAGTAACGACGGCTCTTTACAAAAGCGCTATGCGTCAGAACTTGTCTCCGTGAAGCGAATGATTACAGGACCGTTACATGAATGGCGGTTGCATGTTCAACCACCGTCGTCGGGAGCGCCGGCTAGCTCGTTGCCCATGGCCAGGCTTCCGTCATCCGCGATACGGAGCGTTCCCGTATCGAGCCGGAAAGCGAGGATCGCGAGTCGATAGTCGGCGACCGCGGCGGCGAGGTTGTTCCGCGCGCTCAACAGGTCGTTGGAGGCATCGACGACATCCTGGTTGGTGGATCGCCCCAGCTCGTTTTGAGCACGGGCGGCTTCATGCCGGCGGATGTTTTCGTTGACGTTGAGCGTCTCGATCAGGCGAAGGTTCTCTTGCTGTTTGACGCTACGAAGCGCGGCGCGAACGTCCGCCCGCACGTCGTCGCTGAACTCCTCGTGGTCGCGCTTGGCCCGCCGAAGGCGCAGAAGAGACGACCGAAAGGCGTTCTGTTCCGCCTTGCGATCATCCACTCGTAGCTCGATGCCGCCCTGCCACGTCAGACGCTCCTCCCGGAAGGAGGTGGAGCGAAGCTGTAGCGGGTCGGAGTCCATCGCAACCCGCCCCGTCAGATCCAAATCAGGTAGTATCCGGTTCCTGGCGATGACGACACCGCGTCGGCGGTCATCCAGCCGGTCGGCGCTGCTGATGAAGTCGAGCCGGTACTCCAGCGCAACGTCGATGGCAGTGGCGGCATCGATCTCCGACAACAGATCTTCAACGGTTCGGCTCCCTTCATCCTCGTCCTGACCCAGGACGTCGAGCAGTGTACCGACTGGCATCCCGACGCGAATCTTGAAACGGTCCAGCGCCGATTCGTACCGCTCCTTGCCGCTGACCAGGCCGGCCTCGCTCCGGCGGAACGTGGCCGCCGCGCGCGGTAGCTCGGAGATGTCCCGGCTCCGCCCCATTCGCTGGATGAAGTCCTGTTTGACCCAGTCCTCCTTGTTGCTGACGTAGCTCAGGTAGGTGTTGGTGACTTGCGCCTTGGCCTGCTGAAGGTTGAAGTAGTCGCCGGCGATGCCCACCAGAAAAGCCCGGCGGAACCGCTCGTAGGTGCGGATCGCGTACACGAGCTCGCGCTCGGCGAGATAGCGCGACTCATAGGCGACGCGCCCGGCACCTCGAAGCAGCGGAAGCTGGGCATCGATGATCACCTGCCCCGACTCGCCCTTCGAGACGAGATCGCTTACGTCGCGGACGAGCGAATGGATCATTCGGGCCGTCACGTCGCCGCCGTAGGGCAGGCGTTGGCTGACCGACACCTCACTGACCGTGGACAAGGATCGCTCCAGCGGCGCCGAGTCGTCACTGAACTCGGTGACGTCTGCACTGATCCGGGCCGCGAACTGCGGCGTCCATAGGTGTCGTTCGAGTGTCAGATCGAGCGCCGAGAGGTAGAGATCCTCCTTGGCGTCCTGCAACCGACGGGCATGTCGGTTGGCATAGACCATCGCATCTTTCAAACTGAACACGGTGACCTGGTCCAGCTCGTCCTCGCCGAAAATGCTCGCCGATATGTCGGTCGCGGGCTTCACGCGGATTTCGTCCTCGACATCCAACTCCGGCAAGGTTGATTCGTCGGAAGTTTGCGGTGGCGTGGCTGTCGCCGGCGCCTCGTCGGGCACGGCTTGTGGATCTGGGGGCGGCTCGTCCGTCTTGGAAGGCGTTCGAAACGCCTCCGGGACGCCCGGCTCCAGGGGGCGCGGGTTGAACTTGTACATGCGCTCGCTCGTTGCCAGCTCACCGGTTTCGGCGCCGATGTTCGTGTCGGTCGTGACGCCCAGTGCGGCCATCTGACCGCTTTGGATCAGCCCGTAGACGTCACGGTCGGTTCGGTTGATCAGAGATGTCTGACAGCCGACAGCGAGCGTGACCGTGATGCTCAAGAACCCGAGCATGATCGACTTCATGGGTGATACCCCTGCTTGGAGGATGTTTTGGTCAAGGAACTCACCGGAAACCATAGCGATACCAGGGTCAAGAGCCAGCGGTCAATAGCGCGCGGCGCCAAAAAAACATGTTCAGACGGATGCAAGACCGGCAAAGCGCGGTTCGCCGCGGTATCGTGCCCCGCGCCGCGTCCTGGGTGGGAATGCTATCGGACGCATAGTACGAACCTTCGATGGCTATTAGAATGCGATCGAGTGTGCCGCAGGGGGCACCGGTGCGCAAGCCTGCCGGCTTGTGGGCAATTATTGCCGATCATGGCCACGACCGTCATACAGACTGAGTCACTGGTGCGGCCTGGCACCGACGCGTCTCCCCGTTGGCGAATCCGGAAGGGATGGGAACACCTCGTCGAGGGGGGGGACGCACCCGATTGGTTCAAGCTCGAAGATGAACCGCGGGCCACGCTTGTCAAGAGCGGGCACGATCGCAGTGTGTGGCGGGTGATGTGCTCAGACCAGGCGGTCTACGCCAAGGTGGGTCGGATGGACGGGTTGGTCGGCCGGATGAAGGCCCGCCTTGTTGGTCACGCTGCCCAGCGCGAGTGGCGGGCGTCGTTGATGGCGGAGGCGCGGGGCGTGGCCGTTCCGCGCGCGCTCGGCGTGGCCGTCAGATATGGGCGATTCGTTGGGACGGTCTTCCTGTCGGAGGGCTTGCCAGGCGCCGTGCGGCTACTGGATGCGTGGCGAGAGCAGGTCGGGCGGTTGTCGGGCGCCGCGCGACGCCGCGGGGGCGATGCGATCATCACGGCCGTCGCCAAGCTCTTGTCGGAGGCCCACGCTCGGGGGTTCCTCCACGGCGATGGTCATCCCGAGAACATTCTGCTTTGTCCCGACGTTGACCAGGGTTGGCGCGCGCTCTTTGTCGATGTGCAGAGCGCTCGGTTTTCGTCGGGTCCGGTGTCCCGGGCGCGTCGGCTTGAGGCACTGGCCGAGCTTGACCAATCGTTTCATCGCCACGCCACTCGCTGTGAGCGCTTGCGCTTTCTGCGACGGTACTTCGGCTCGGGCGCGGCGTTGGAGGTGTCAGAAGAAGGACACTCTGAACTGCGCTCCTTTGTCGATGCGCTCCCTCGTGTCTCGTCGGCCCATGCGGCGCGGCTCGCGAGGCAGCGCGACCGGCGTGTGTGGCGACAGGGCAAGTACTTCGCAACGGTCGTGCTTCCGGGTGGCTGGTCCGCCACGGTCGTGTTGGCTTTGGAGCGGCGGCATCTCTTCCGTGAACCGGAGGTTGCGGACCGAAGCCGCGGCGAGTGGCGCCGCATTCTCTTGGGTGTAGTCGATGGGATCGATGCGGGTCGCTGTGCCCAGGATGACGCGGCGCGCTTTGGGCTCGACGTCGAGGTCCGGCGGTTTCGCGGGTGGCTCTCGTGCCTGGCGCCGGGGCGGAGCCGGTCGAATCACCGGAGACAGTTCGAGGACTGTCATCGAGCCCGTCATCGTGACGAGGCGCGCGACTTGATTCTGGCGTACGGCGTTCGGCGGCAACGGGGGTTGGTTCGCGCGACGTTTCTGATTCGGCCACGCCGCGGGCAGGATGATGCCGCGGTAGAGACGGCGTGATCGAGGAACGAGGTCGATGGGCACGATTGAGATCGTTCGCGGCGACATCACGACGCAGGATGTGGACGCCATTGTCAACGCCGCAAACGAGAGTCTGCTCGGCGGGGGCGGGGTCGATGGCGCGATCCATCGAGCGGCCGGGCCGGAACTTCTCACGGTGTGTCGCGATCTAGGCGGATGTTCGACGGGGCAGGCGAAGATCACGCAGGCGTACGCACTGCCGTGCCGGTACGTGATTCACACGGTGGGGCCGGTCTGGCGCGGTGGGGCGTGTGGGGAGTCCGGCTTGCTTGCTTCGTGTTACGAATTATCGCTTGATCTTGCGCGGAAGCAGGGCTGCCAAAGCGTGGCGTTTCCGGCCATTAGCTGTGGGGTTTACGGCTATCCGCTGGATGAGGCCGCCCGGGTGTCGCTTGCTGCCGTGCATCGAAGTTTGAAGATACACAGGAGTCCAGCCCTGGTGCGGTGGGTGTTGTTCGATCCAGATGCCGAGGTCGCTTGGCGCGCGGCCATCGCGGGGCCTTGACTTCGCGCGCCCAATCCGGACAATGTAAACAGTACTGCAATGTAGCATGCCGGAGGCGGAGTGCGTGTCGGATGTTGGAGCCGATGAGCCTGTACGAGGCATCCGCGTCAACACCGTAGCATGGCTGTTGGCCGTCCGCGGCCGACGAATGCGTCGCCGGGGCGAAGGGGCGACGATCCTACCCCTACCAACATACAGAGATGGACTGTCGATGAAACTGATAAAGAACTCGCGCGGCCATCGGACGAGAGTCGGGTCCGTGGTCGTGGCGTTTGTTGCGTGGAGCGGCGCGGCCCAGAACGCCTCGGCGGACAAGCATCACTACGTCATGCCGGACGGAACCAGGATTCCCCTCGTTCGGTCGGAAAACGAACTTGGCGTGGTGCTCCGCGAGGGCGCTTCAGTCAAGGCGGCCGGGGCGCGGCTTCGTGCCGCGGGGCTCGGGGAAATGAAGGACATCGCCGGGGCGAGCCGGTCGCGTTTGAAGATCGTTCGTGTCGCGGATGTGTCCAAAGCGCGACGTGATCGTATCGGTCAGCAGGCGGATGTGCGGAACGTGGGCGTGCTGTATCGCTATGCCGACTCGGGTGCGCCGGCTATCTCGACCGGTACGATTGTTGTTCGGACCAGCCCCGATCTTACGGCGGCACAACGGGCTGATCTTTGGACGGCGTATGGCCTCGGGAGTATCACGCCGCTACGGGGGATGCCGGACATCTATCGCGTGGCGCCCACCGATCCGACCGTGGACGAGGTGCTGCTCGCCGAGCGCATGGCGGGTGACGCGCGAACCGTCTGGGCCAATCCGAACTTTCGGAACGTGATGGTCAGTACGCAAGTGGTCGCGTCCGACCCGCTGGTCGGTTTCCAATGGTATCTTGACAACAATGGGTCACGGCCCGGCCTTGTAGAGGACGCAGACATTGACGCCCCCGAGGCGTGGACGGTTGCGACCGGGTCGGGTGTCCTTTTCGGCATGACGGACGATGCATGCGATGTGACGCACGAAGACCTTCGGGCCAACTACATCGGCGTCGGACAAGATCTCACCCTGCCCCCCGGCGTGGCCGGGGCGTCGGACCCGGCGCCGAAGTTTCCCGGGGAGTACCACGGGACGTCGGTGATGGGCCTGGCGGCTGCGGCCGGGAACAACCTTGGCGTGCGCGGCGTGGCCTTCAACGCGCGCTTCACCGCGACCCGGGGCACGTTCCTCTCGCAGGATTTTGCGGTCGCGTCGGCGTATACCTTCGCGCTCGAGCAGGGCGTGGACGTCCACATCAACAGCTGGGGCTTCGTTTTCCCCGTCGCGACGCCGCCGGTCCTCGTGGACGCGATCGAGTTTGTCATCGCGAACGGACGCGATCCGGACGGCAACGGTCCCGAGCCGCCTCTGGGCATGGTGGTCGTCTTCTCGTCGGGCAATGACAACCGCGAGAACCGAGCCGGATTCGCTATCTCGACGGTGGCGGGGGTGCTCAGCGTGGGGGCTTCGAGCAGTGAAGATCGGCGTTCCAGCTTCAGCAACTTCGGACGCGAGCTGGACGTTCTCGCGCCGGGAGGCGACTTCTTTTCCGAACTGATCGCAACGACCGACAACGAAGACACCAACATCGAGCCGGGTTTCAATGTGGGCGGGTTCACCTTTGATCCCATCACCGGGCAGATCGTGCCGGACATCGACCCTGGCGGCAAGTATACGGGTACGTTCATCGGGACATCGGCCGCGTGCCCTGTCGCGGCCGGGGTGGCCGGGTTGGTCTTGTCGGCCAATCCCGAACTGACTGCCAATGAGGTCGTGTTGGTCGTCGAGCACACCTGCGACAAGGTCAGCCCCGACGACGCACAGTATAACACGATCGGCAACCGCAGCCTGACCTACGGCTACGGTCGCGTCAACGCCGGCCGTGCCGTGCGCGCGGCACGGCTAGCCAAAGACAACGGTGCTACCTGGCCCGATGCGCCGAAGAACCTGCAGGTGCTCGGGACGCTCTTGCAGTGGCGGCCGGGCGCCGGGACCAGCGAGTTCCTGGTGCTCCAAAGCGATTCGGCGTTCGGGTTCATTCCCACGGACGATGCTTGTTACGATTCGAGCCAGTTCGGGTGCGCATCGACCGTGCCCACGGCGCTGCCCGACGACGTCTCCGTCCTGTTCGTGGGTTGTGACGGCGAGTGCGCTGCGGGCGACGCGCAGAGTGTTGAGTTTGTGCCCCCGGAAGGCGGGCGTAAGTTTTTCGCCCTGTTCGGCCGGAACGACTTCGGGCAATACTCCTTCGGCGTGGGGATCGACTCGGCCGGCATTGAGACCGGTGAGCCGGAGGATCCGTCCCTCGGCGGATCCACGACCCGCCCACCGGCGATCACCATCAGCGTGTCGCCGCTGTCGGGAAAGTCCCCGCTCACGGTTCGGTTCAATGGGAATGCCACCACGGACCCTACGACTTCCTTTGACCCGGACAAGATTGCGTGGGACTTCGACGTCGATGGGGGCATCACGCGCGACGCTCCGTCCAAGGAGGCCGAGCACACGTACGTGGTCGAACCGGGAGAGGGAACGAAGGTCTTCCGGGCTCGGCTGACGATGTTCGACCTGAACAATCGGTCGGGCACGGCCGACGTGCTCATTCGCGTCGAGGGTCCCCCGCTCCCCGACGAGGGGGAAGGCACCGGGGCGACGGGGCTGCGAATTGTGGCGACGGCTCCCGGGTCGCCGGGGACGGAGTTGACGGAGGGGCAGTCGCCGCTCGACGTTGACCTCAGGCTGGACATCGACTCGGTCAATGGGGTGGTTGAGAGCGTGGACTGGGACCTGGGCGATGGAACGCGGCGGGCCGGCTTCGGCGCGTCCCACACCTACGTCAATCACGGTACATCTCCTCAGACCTTCGTCGTGATCGCAACGGTTACGGCGGTGACGCCGGGCGGCGCGCGCATCTTGGACAGCGCAAGCCAGCTCCTCACGGTGCATCCGGGGGCATCGATCGCCGATGAACCGGTCGATGCGACCTTGCCGGGCACCATGCCCCTCGGCGATGGTGGATCGGCGTCGCCTTGCGGCGCTCTTGGCCTGCTTCCGCTGTTGCTGTGTGTGGTCTCGCTGCGGTTCATGCGTCGTCGGTAGCAGTACTCAGTACTCAGTTATCAGTAAACTGAAATCAGTTGTCAGTGGGCGCTTGGGCGGACAACCGACGGTGGATGACCAGGCAGCCGGCGGTTGCGGGGGATGAACCATGGTTGCGTTCGACCTGTTCGGGTTCTACCGGTTCCTGCTGGCGGTGCTGGTGGGCTGCTATGCCGCGATTCGCCTGGGAATCTTTGTCTGGCACTTGCAGCGCGACGTGGACGACGTGTTGGGCTCGGCGCTCTTGCGCCGTTACGTGACCGTGCTGCTCCTCCGCATGCGGCTGCGCGGGTTCCTCTATGAGTTGTCCGTGATCGGCGGTCTGGCGTACGTTTTGTTCCTTTTGGTGCGGCTGCACTGGCGATAGAATACGACCCCATCATGGGGCGCCCTTCTTCTGCTGCCGAGGTTTCGATATCCGACCTGCCTGTCGATGAGCTCGGTGCCTATGCGCGCGAACTCGGTCTGTCGCCCGATCCGTCCACCCCGCGCGGTGAGTTGCTCCGCCTGATCCGATCGCGCCAGGAATTGCTGGTCGAATTGGACCGGGGCGCCTTGCTCGACATTGTGGTTTGGGCGCGCCGCCCCGTGCGTCGGTCGGCCGGCACGGAAGCGCTGGTCAAGGAAATCGCTACGATCAGCCGGTCACGTTTTGACGGTCTTTCCGATGCCGGACTGGCCACCCTCGCCCGTCTTCGTGGTGTGTCGGTCAAGCCCGGCGAGCCCAGGCCGAAGTTGGAGCGGCGTGTTCGCCGCTGCGTGGGGCTCCTTTCCCGCGTCCACCGAAAGCGGCGCGAGGTCGTCGGATCCCTGATTAGCCGGCTGGTGGAAGGCACCGCCGAAAACGGCGACTATCGCTTCCTGCCGGAAGAGGACAGTGGCTCGCTCCGGGACAACATTCAGAACGTCGGCGTCGTAGGCGGCATCGCCCAGAAACTTCGTGGCGCCGCCGACGAGTTCATCGAAGCCAAGCTCGACGAGATCGAGCGACGCATCGATTCCAAGCTGGATGACATCGATGCCCGCCTCGGGGAATGGCGGGACCGCGAGATCAAGAACCGGCTTCGGATCATTAAGATCACGCTGGTGTCGGCCATCATTGTGGCGCTCATCAGCCTCGGATACGATTATCTCAAGACCCGGAGCGACGAGGCCGGCTCGGCGGCGCCCGCCGCGGCCGTGCAACCCGGCGGTGTCGATGGGCCTTAGTCTGCCGCGCGTCGCTTGCGCTTGTTACGCTCTTTGTTGAGGACTCGAGCCCCATGCTACCGAAGTCTTGTGCGCGCCTCGCCGAGGTCATCAAGCTGGCCAACCAGATTGCTCGCGAGTACGACCAGGAGTACGTCGGAACCGAGCACGTGTTGCTGGCCATTCAGCGCGAGGGCTCCAGCGTCGGTGCGTCGGTGCTCGCCAAGCGCGGCATCACGGTGGAGAAGCTCCGCGGCGAGGTCGATCGGCTGATCAAGAAGAGCATGGAGGAGACCTGGGTCTTCGGTCGGCTGCCGGGAACGCCGCACTTCAAGAACGTCATGGCCACCGCCATCAACCAGTGTCAGCAGTTGGATGCCCAGGAGGTGTGTACGGAGCACCTGCTCCTGGCTTTGTTGAAGGAGCGCGGCAGCGTTGCGGGCAAGGCACTGAAAAACCTGGGGCTCGCGTTCGACGAAACGCGGGCCGACGTCATCGAGCTGACCGCCGGCTCGTAAAAGAGCGTCCGTAGCGCGTCGCTCTGTGTGCTGAGCCGCGGGCTTTGGCCCGCGCGGCCTTAGGGAAAGGCATTGAACGATACTGTTCCTTTGACGCGACTCACCTTAGCTGGAGTATTGCCATGAGCGACAACCCTCCTTCGACCGTTCCGCCGACCATGGATCCCGGTGGGTTCGGTGCCCCGCCCCAGCCCACTAGCAACGGCCTTGCGATTGCCGCACTCGTTTTGGGCATCGCCGGGATGTTGATGTGCCCGCTGCTTGGGATCGCGGCCATCGTCATGGGCATCATCGTGATTGGTCGAACGAACCGTGAGCCGCAACGGTACGGTGGGCAAGGCATGGCCATCGGCGGGCTGGTATGCGGGGGCGTAAGCATGTTGTGGTTTGTCTTCATGTTGCCGCTGATGATATCCATCCTGTTGCCCTCGCTGTCCCGCGCCCGTGAGTTGGCCAAGCGAAGTGCCTGCGCGGCCAACCTGAAGGGAATCGGTACGTCGGTCAAAATCTACGAGAACGATTTCCCAGGCCAAGGGATGCCGACCTTCGACATGCTGATCGCGCGGGGCGATGTCACGCCGCAGCAACTGGTGTGTCCTTCGTCCGGCGGGACCCAGGGGTACATCTTCTCCACCCCCGCGGATGACGCACCGATCGACAATCGAACACCCATCGCCTGGGAGCCGCTATCCAACCATGCGGGCGAAGGTGGGAACGTCCTCTACGCCGACGGACACGTGGAGTTCCTTCGGACTCCCGAATTTGAAGCGGCGATTGCCCAGGCGCAACAACGCGATCCGTAGCAGCCTGTTGTCATATCGAGCGGACGGAGGAGTGACAGCATCGAAGGTGCCTCACGTACGGCCAGCTGGCGTTGCGTTCGCGGGCGGGTGCGTGGGAGTCTTGGCGGGCCGGGCAAAGCCATCTTGACGGCGCCACGCCGCGTCAGAGCCGTGGGCGCAAGCCCACG
>CBDUXT010000045.1:0-45540 GCA_965371245.1 uncultured bacterium
AACGTATTCGGATGAGACATCCGTTCGAAGAATGCCGGGTCGATGACCCGACCTACTCGGGTTTCGTTCGCGGCTGGGTTGGAGACCACCCATCGAACGGGACACGTCAAAGAACCAGACTGTTGCCAATTCTTGTTTCGGGCCGCGGGCTCGACACCAGGACTGGATGAGGAGAAGAGAACACGATGTACGAACGATCAATCACAAGCGTTTTGGGGCTCAGCTTGTTCGCTCTTGCGTTTTCTGCCGTGGCGGTACGCGGGCAGCACGAGGGCGTGAACTGGCCGTCCTTTCGCGGCCCGGGCGCGTCCGGCGTCTCCGAGGGGCACTCCACGCCAACGACATGGAACGTGAAGGAGTCCAGAAACATCCGTTGGAAGACAGCGATTCCGGGGTTGGCCCACTCGTCGCCGATCATCTGGGGCGACCGGCTCTTTGTCACCTCGGCCGTCAGCAGCGACAAAGAGCCCTATCTGCGCGTCGGGCTGTATGGGGCCAGCCCGGACCACCCGGAAGACCTCGAGCACGATTTTCGACTCTATTGCCTGGACAAGAAGAATGGCAAGGTGCTCTGGGAGCGTACGGCACACCGCGGCATACCGCAGGTCAAACGGCACATCAAATCGACCCACGCCAACTGCACGCCCGCGACCGACGGCAAACACGTGGTGGCCTTCTTCGGCTCCGAAGGACTCTACTGTTATGACCTGGATGGCAACCTGGTTTGGAAGAAAGACCTTGGTCTCCTGGACGCCGGTCCGTACGACGCGCCGGGGCTCCAATGGGCGTTTGCCAGCTCGCCCATCATTCACGACGGGCGCGTGATCGTTCAGTGTGACGCGCGAAATCAGGCGTTCCTCGCGGCGTTTGACATCAAGGACGGAAAGGAACTCTGGCGCACGGCTCGCGAGGACGTGCCGACGTGGGGCACGCCGGCCGTTCATGTCGGTGAGAACCAAACGCAGATCATCGTCAACGGTTACAAGCACATGGGAGGCTATGACGCGGCCACCGGCAAGGAACTCTGGAAACTCAGCGGCGGGGGGGATGTGCCGACGCCGACGCCGGTTGTCGCCGGCGACCTCATTTACATCACGAACGCACACGGTCGTCTTAAGCCTCTCTACGCCGTCCGCGCGTCGGCCAGGGGTGACATCACGCTTGCCCCGGGGGAAACACGTAACGAAGCCATTGCCTGGAGTTACCCGAAACGTGGCATCTACCAGCAGACGCCGATTGTCTATCGAGGCCTGATCTACATGTGTCGTGGGAATGGCATTCTCACCGTGTACGACGCGAAAACCGGAAAGAAGCAATACGGACAGCGTCTTGGCACTGGCTCGACGGGCTTCACGGCTTCCGCCGTCGCGGGCGACGGCAAGCTCTATTTCACCAGCGAGGAGGGTGACATTTCCGTCATCAAGGCCGGGCCGACCTTCGAGCTTGTGGCCGAGAACGAGATGGGCGACATCTGCATGGCTTCGCCGGCCCTTTCAGAAGGTACGCTCTTTTATCGCACGCGGCATCACGTCATCGCGATCGGTGGGAGCGGCACTGACTAGCGCGTTTTCTTCCGTGCCGAGCCGCGGGCTTGAAGCCCGCGCGGTTTTCCAGTCCGGCCGAGCCACTGGCGACGTATCGCACGGCCGATCCGGCGGGAGTCTAAACATGAACTCGCACAGTCTGATCGATTCTTTGGACCGTTTCGGCCGGTTGTTGCCGGGTGTGGTTCGGGAGGTTCCTGCTGACCACGCGACGTGGCGACCGTCAAACGGGGCCTGGTCGATCCTCGAGGTCATCCGGCACCTCGCCGACGAGGAGGCCGAGGACTTTCGACCTCGTCTGGAGTCGATCCTACGCGATCCGGAAGCTCCATGGCCGCCGATCGACCCGCCGCGCTGGGCCGTCGAGCGTCACTACAACGAGGGTAGCTTGGACGAAGCGGTGGACCAGTTCACGGGGCGGCGGGCCGAGTCCGTCGTCTGGCTTCGCGGCCTGGTCGAGGTCGATTGGACGAAGGCCTTCCAGCGTCCCAAGCTGGGCGTCGCGATCCGTGCGGGCGATCTGCTGACGTCCTGGGCCGCCCACGACATGCTGCACCTCCGGCAAATCGCCAAACGGATGTACGAGCTGACGCAGGACGCGGGCGGAGAGTTCGTGGCCGACTACGCCGGCGAGTGGAAGGCGTGACGGCGGACGACGGGGATCTCGATTCCAGAGCAACGCTTGGTAGCGGCCTTCCCCGGACACTTCCCATGTGTATATGATGACAAACGAGCACGGAAGAGCCGTCGGTTCGGCCGCCGGTGACAATGATCGCGAGGAGTCTGCGATGTTTCGGCACACGGTTGTTGACTTGACGGCCACGGGACTTGCCGCGGCATTGCTTCTTGGGTTGGTCGGCTGCGACCCGATGGCCCCGTGCGTGGGCTCGGGCGAGGGCATGTGTCCCGCGGGGCAGTTCTGCAAGGTTTCGCAAGACTCGCAACTTACGTGTGATGCGCCCGGCGCGGTGGGCGTTTGCACGCCCGTCCCGGACCTATGCACGCTGGCGTTCTCGCCCGTGTGCGGATGCGACGGCCTGACCTACGCCAACCCGTGCATGGCCGATTCCGCCGGCGTGAATGTTGCGCGCACCGGGGAGTGCGACGACGGGCTGTGTTGTGATCCGGCCACCATGCCGGGTGCCGACGACAATCCTCCGTGCGTCGAAGGCGTGACCTGCTGCGGCGATGGGCAATGGAGGTGCAACGAGAGTGGGGCGACGACGACCTGCGACACCGTTGGCTCGGAGTGTTCCGAGGTGTGCGGCGGCATCGCGGGGACCGTCTGCACCGATTCCCGCATGTACTGCAAGATGAATGTTGCGGAGTGCTGTTGCGACTTTCAGGGCATCTGTGTTCCGCGGCCCGAGGTCTGCATCGAGATCTTCGATCCCGTCTGCGGCTGCGACGGCGTGACGTACTCGAACGACTGCTTCGCCGCCGCGGCCGGCGTGAGCATCGACCATACGGGGGAATGCGGAACCTGACGTGGCGTCGGAACCGGTTTCAAGGTGTGTGGATCGGGAGTCTTGGCCCGTGCGGCATACCCAGCCCAAAGGCGCAGGCATGGGTGTCCCGCGCAGATTTCGACGGGCGAGCGGTCATGCCTTCGCTGCGCTCGGAGGGCGTTTCAAACTTCCTAACTTTCCGAGGGCCGACCCTAAGGGAGCGATTTTCTCCGGGAACGTCGGTCCGCTTCCTCACCGGCGCGGCTGGGCTCAAGATCGTGCTCGTGAAGACCCATGCCGCCTACGCGGTGGCAAGAAGAACGGGTCTGCGGTCCGGGAGCGCGGGTGAACTCGGAAAACCAAGACCCGATCACAAAGGGAATGGCGTTAAGAAACCAGAGGGCGGGCCGGCGCCGGCGCAACGAACCCCCTTGGGCCGATATGCTCATGCATGAGCCCGTAGGGAAGCGCGGAGTTACGACCGCTTGGTACTCCGGGTCAGCCCAGTTCGAAGGCCATGATGTGCTTTCGGTCGCGAACGTAGAGCGTCGTGCCCGCGATCGTCGGGGTTGCCCAGGCCTGGCTCGCGCCGATGTCGCACTTTGAATGGATCGTCAGGTCGTCCGGCGTGGGCGTGGTCAGGGCGAGCTGGCCGTCCTCGTCGAGAATAATCACCTTGCCGTCTGCGAGAACACACGTCGCTCGCTTGAAGCCCCGCTTCCGCCAGGCGATCTTTCCGGTCTTCATGTTGATGCCCACAAGCAGGGTGGGTCCGAAGTCGCCACTTGATCCGTAGGCGTAGTCGCCGATGGCGACCACGCTGCCGAACAGCACGCGCATCTTGCGTGTGTACCAGAGCTCTCTTGCGACCGTCCGGCTGCCGTCGCGGGTCAGGCGGGCGCCTCGCGAGCCCCCGCTGTAGGCCGACGACATAAAGAGCAGGTCCTTCCCGTTGAACAAGGGCGTCGAGACGTTCTCGTCATAGGATGTGCTGTGAGGTAGGCCCCAGAGACGCCGGCCGTTGCTGGGATCGATCCCCGCCAACTCTTTACACATGAACAAGACCAGCTGGTCTTGGCCCTGAAAGTTGATCAGAATCGGCGATGAGTAGGTGTTGTCGTACTCGGTGGTTTCGAAGTCGCGATTGTCCCATGCCACGCTTCCGTCACCGGCGCGGAAGGCCACGAGGCTCTGTTGCTGCTGTTTCTCTTCATCGGTCTTGCGACCCAGGGGCACGATGATGGTGTTTTTGTACGCGATCAGGCTTGACGAGTAGCCGCGTTGAGTAATCACGGCGTCGAACTCACTCACGAGGTCGTGCTTCCACTTCACGTTGCCTGACTTCTTGTCCCGACAGTGCAGCACCGAGTTGGTGCCCATCGTGAAGACACTATTGCCCAAGATCAACGGGGTGGAGTGTGGTCCGGCGCCGTACTCGGCCATCACCTTGGTAAACGGCGAAGCGTTTCCGTGCTCCCAGATAGTCTTGCCCGTCTTGGCGTCGAGGGCGACCGCGAACTCCTTCTCGCCGGAGCGGTACATGGTGTAGAGCATCCCCTCATCGACCAGGATGGTGGCATAGCTATCACCGAGTTCCCGCCGCCAGAGGCGTGGCGGGCCGTCTTCGGGCCACTTGTCGGCGAGTTTCCCTGTATCGGCGTGGAAGTCGCGGTTGGGTCCGCCCCATTGGGGCCACTGACCCAGCGCGGTGTCGGTTGCGAACGTAATGAGGAGCGCCGCCACGAGAGCCGCATGCAGGGAGCGCACTGGTGAGCATCGAGCCGTCTTCATGGTATCACCTTCCGTTGTTCGCGGCCCGCGCGGGCGAGGCGCCGGTCGCCCCGCAAATGCGAGCCTGGTCAGTTAAGCGGCGGGCAACAGCCCGCCCTACGTTCCTCTTTCATGCCGCGGCGGACCGCGGGCGTCTTGCCCTTACCCGAGATCGATCGCCATGATCGTCTTTTTGTCACGAAGGAACAACCGATGGCCTACAAGGGTCGGCGCGGTCCAGGCGACCTTGGACAACAGCTTCGCGGTCGCGTGGATCTTGATGCCTTTGGCCGAGGGTGTGGCGATCGACAGCCCGCCCTCTTCATCCAGAAGAATCAGCTTCTGGTCGGCGTAGAGCAACTGCGCCTTGGGAACCACCCCGCGCTTTCGAAACGACATCCTTCCCGTTTCGACGTTGACGGCCCCGAAGAACGTCGGACCATTACCGCCGGTCGAGGCGAAGATCCGGTCGCCGATGCGAATCGCACTGCCGAAATGAATCTGCATTTTTCGCTGATGCCAGAGTTCGTCGATGTTCGTGAGACCTTCCGCTCGTGTCAGCTTGAGCATTCGACCGCCGGTGTTGTAGGCCGAGGAGATGAACAGCCTGTTGTCGTCGTCCCAGATCGGCGTGCTGGCGTTGACGTTCCAGTCCGTCTTGTGCGGATGGGTCCAGTACAGCTCGCCGTTCTCAGGGTTCAGCCCGACCACCGCAGGCGACATCAGGACGACGACCTGCACCTGGCCGTCCACATCAATGAGGAGAGGCGATCCATAGGCGTTGGCGAAGTCATGCTTCGCCCACGCGACCGCTCCGTCGCTCTTGCGAAAAGCCATCACGCCGTGGGCCTTGCCGCCGACAGGAAGGATGATCGTGTCCTTGTACGCCAGCGGGCTTGAGGCGTAGCCCCATGTCGGCTTGGTCGCCCCGTATTCCTTCGTCAGGTCATGGAGCCAGAGAACCTTGCCGGTCTTTGCGTCGAGGCAATGCAGCTTGCCGCTGATGCCCACCGTAAAGAGCCGGCCGGCGTCGATCAACGGTGTCGATCGCGGACCGACCCCGAAGCCGCGATCGAGCCCCTTAAGGAGCTTCGCTTGATAGGCTCGCTCCCAAACGGTCTTCCCGGTGTCGGCCTCCAACGCGATGATCACCTCTTCGCTTCCGCGGCGGTACATCGTGTAGAGCGTTCCATCGACGGCGGCGATGGTGGAGTAGCCGTCGCCCAGGGGGCGCTCCCAGAGGCGCCTGGGGCCACCCTCCGGCCAATCGGTGGAGAGCCCGGTCACGTCAGAGGTGAAGTCGCGGTTAGGTCCGCCCCATTGAGGCCATTGGGCGAACGCCGGCCGCGGCGCCGCCATCAGCACCGCGGTGAGGATCACCAAAGACCAGGCCGCCAGAACGCACCCCGCGGTCTTGTTTGCGTTGGATCGCTTCATCGAGTTCACTCCTCCGATCTCTGGGGACACCGTCTTGTCACTTGTGACGATGTGTACATGCTGGTTGTCTTAAACCGAGCCGCGACCGTCAGGAAGCGGTTCCTTGTCGATCTTGGTCGCTTCCTGACAGCCTGTTGAACAAAGCGGTAGGGTGCGTCCCGGACGCACCCTACGGCCGGAGGCCCGTGCCAACACCGAGTTCAGGGTTGCTTCAAGGGGTCGATAGCCCACCCGCTCAGTCGACCCGGCCGATCGAGAGGTCGAGCGCCACGATCGTCTCGTTGTCGCGAAGATAGAGCCGCGTGCCGATCAGCGACGGCGCCGACCAGGCCTTTTTCTGCAGGATGCTGGCCTTGGATCGCACCGTCAGCCCCTGGGGCGTGGCGGTTGCCAGCGTCAGCGTTCCGTCTTCATCGAGAATGATCAGCTTTCCGTCGGCGCTGATGATGTTCGCCTTGGTGTACCCACGCTCTTGCCAGGCGATTTCACCGGTCTCGGCGTTGATGGCCGTCAGCGTATCGGCCCGGCCGCCGGCGGGACCGTAAAGGTGGTTGCCGATGCGTACGAGCGTTCCCTGACCGACCCCCATCTTCTTGTTCGCCCAGACCTCCTCGACGGTCGTCTTTCCGTTCCTGTTGGTGAGTTTGAGCGTATGCATGCCCGCGTCACCGCCGGAGGTCACATGCAGCAGCCCACCGGGACCCTGGATCGGCGTGTTGATGTTTGTCTTCCACTGGTTGACGTGTTCGCGGCGCCAGAGAATCTCTCCATCGGTCGGGTTGATCCCCACGATCTCCCGATCGACCAGGAGCGCGAGTTGCGACTGGTTACCCACCTTGATCGCAACCGGCGAGGAATAGACGCTCGTGAAACTATGCTTTTTCCACAGCAAAGAGCCGCCGGCCACGTCGAACGCCATCAGGCCGGCACTGTCTCCGCCGGCAGCCAGAATCAGCGTTCCGTGATGAACGATGGGACTTGAGGCGAACCCGTAATAGGGCGACGTGGCCCCGAACTGCTTGACCAGGTCGTGGGACCACACCTTCTTACCGTTGGTCTTGTCCAGGCAGGTCAGTCGGCCGGTCATACCCAGCATGACCACGTGCTTCCCGCTAACCACAGGCGTCGATCGGGGCCCGACGCCGTATCGCTTCTCGATGCCGTCGATCAGCGGGGCCGGGTACTTGTGCTCCCAAATCGTCTTGCCCGTATCCGGATCCATCGCGACCAGAAACTCGTCGTCGCCCTGCCGATAGCTTGTGATGAGACGTCCGGCGTCCTGTAGGATGGTCGCATACCCCGCACCCAGCGGACGGCTCCAGACCTGTTTGGGTCCGTCCTCCGGCCACTTCGCCGCCAGGCCCTTGCCCGACGCGGTGAAGTCCCTGTTGGGTCCGCCCCACTGCGACCACTGCGCCGCGGCCGGCGAGGCGAAGAGAGCGACCACCAAACTTCCCATGAGCACCGCGCTCAACCGTACCTGCACGCATTCCCGTTTTGTTGACATTCGTCGCATGACCATCCTCTCTGAAAGTTGCCCTGATTTCCCCAGCGCCCCGCGCCGGTCCAACCCCGACCGCGCCCGAGTCCGCGTCGTTCATTTTCCCGCGAAACAGTAGACGATACCGTCCTCGTTGGCGATCACCAGCGCCGCGTCCGCCACGGCGGGTGAGGCCGTGAACGGCGCGCCGGACTCGAATCGCCAGGTTTCCTTGCCTGATTTCACGTCGATGGCGTAGAGATTCCCATCACCGGAGCCAACAAACACTCGGTTCCCCACAATCACCGGCGACCCATCGATTCGCCCTTTGGTTTCGAACGTCCAGCGGAGCTTCCCGGTCTTGATGTCCAGCGCCCGCAACCGTTTGTCACGCGAGCCGAGAACCACCACGCGGTCCGTCACGGCCGCCGACGACATATAGGGAAACTCTCGGTCCGGATCCTGGAACGTCCAGACGGTCGTCGCGGACTTCCACTCGATCCCCAGCACCTGAGCCCCATATGTGCCGATGAACGCGCGCCCCGCCTGGACGGCCGCCGACGCGCCGCACACCGAACCAAGCGATGTCTTGGCGACCGACGTTCCATCGGACAGGCGGATGACGTGAAGGTATTCGTCGCAGCCGGCGGCCACGACGTTGTCACCGGCCAATCCCGGCGTGCCATGCACTCGTCCCTCGGTCTCGAACTTCCAGAGGAGCGAGCCGTCCTTCATCGCCAGGCAATAGACGAACCCGTCGTACGAACCGAAGATGATGCGACCACCGGCGTGGTTGGCGGCCGAGATGATTTGACCCTCCGACTCGAAGGTCCATTTTGCCTTGCCGGTTTTCGCATCGACCGCGTGCATCTTGCCGATGTCGTCCCCGAAGTAGATCACGCCGTCCAACACCGTGGGCGACGAGCGAATCATCTCTTTGGCTTCGTACTTCCACCGCTCTTTTCCGGTGGCCAGATCAAGTGCGTAGAGGAAGCCGTCATCGCAGCCGACGTACACGACGCCGCCAACGATAGCGGCCGACGACCCGATCGGCTCGGGCATTTCGACCTTCCATCGAACCTTGAGCTCTTTGGGGAGTGAGCCGGGGGCAACTCCCGTGAGCCGCGGATTGCCCCTAAACATAGGCCAGTCGCGAGCCGAGGCGCTGGTGGCCGCACGCGGCTGTGCGCCCGCCATCACCACTGAAGGGATCACCAGACATGCAAGGGCCAGGGCTAGCGGTGCGACACACCTGAATCGACGCCCCCCACGAGCCGGGTTTGTCACGAAACGGTTTGCCCGAGGATCGATTACGCTCGTCCTTCCGCTCCCTGACGGTCGCGGCTCGGTAAGAAACAGCCCGCCGAACCGCGCGTGTCCAAGAACTCGCCTAGAACGAAAGCGCAACGGGGTCGCACCCTCGTGGCTCGTTGAGTAGCCCAGCGCGTTGTTCCGGTCATTCATGGTTCCATATCCTCTGGCGTCCGATCCACAACGCGGCGCTACGTGGGTTTGTATCGCAGAGCCAGTGCCGCGCCCGCGGCAGCCAGGAGAATCCCCACGTAGAACAACAGGCTCGGCGCCTTGGCGGGCCTCGACCAGGCCATGGATACAAACGTGTTGATGATCGGTGCCCCGGCAAACACGAGTGGGGCGACGAAAATCGGCTTACCGCCCGAGGCCGGCTTGAGCGCGAAGACAATACCCAGCGCCCCGATCGCCCCGAGGATACCGGCAATGGTCGAGATGCTCATGCCGTACGAACTAAACTCCATCGGCTCCGATTTCGAGATGTAGAGATACGCCACAACGGCCGCGGAAACAAGGAAGTACGCCAGCCCGACAAACAGAAACGCACGAAGGGCGCTGTTCTTGCCCAGTGCGACCTGCCCGTGATGGAGCGTCGGGACGTACGCCCCCCAGCACAAAATGGTCACCAACACAAAGATCGGCCAAAGTTTCATTTGCTACTCCACGAGTGATCCAACCTGTCTGTCGAACGTACACCCCGACGCCCGAAGGCCTCGGAAACCAACGACGTGCTCCCAAAACCAGCTACTTCAGGGCAACACAGTCCTCAAGCACCGCGCGCAGCCGCGCGGGAATCGTAATCGCCTCGAACCCGGCCTCGCTCATGGCGCAGCACACGGCCGTCGTTCGACCGAGCGCCAGCCGACGCCCGTCTCGGCGAAACTCAACCTCGTACGTCACGGACCGATCCCCGACTTTCGCCACGGTCATCGCCAACTCGATCTCTTCTTCAAAGCGGGCCGGTGCGAAATAGTCGCAGCTCGTCGCCACGCGAGGCCAGCCAATCTCGCGCTCGCCGTCCGTGGTCATCACGCTGCTTCCCTTCGAGCGCCAAAACGCGTGCTCCACCTCTTCCATGAAGCGGTAGTAGTTCGCAAAGTGCAGCACGCCGGCCATGTCCGTCTCGGCAAACTGCACACGGCGCGTGATGACGAACTCATGGGCCATCCCGTCTCCTAGATGTCGGACCCGGTGCCCTTACGCTCTGGACCTCGGGAAGAACTTTTCGACGGTCGCGGCCGACGGCGCCGGCGTGACCAGCGAGACGGCCACCAGCGCCACCGTCGAGCACGCGATGATCGTTGCCACCGGCATCATGTCCATGAACAAATAGCTTCGGTTGGCCGCGTATCCGGACTCGCGGAACAGCCACAGCCAAACGGCGGCGGCCGTGATGATACTCGCATAGGCACCGAGCTTGGTCACACGCTTCCAGTAAATCGCCGCAAACACAAGCGGGAAGAGGCTGGCAAACCCGCTGAAGCACCAGACGGCCATGGAAAACACCCCGCGATCCCTGAGCTTGAGGGCGAGAACGTACGTGATCACAACGATGGCCACGACGAACACACGACCGAGTATGACTTTTTGTCGATCGCCGAGACGATCCTTGGCCAGGTAGTGCGAAGCGATGTCGTTGGTGAAGATGCTTCCGATGCAAAGGAACTGCGAGTCGAGCGAGGACATGATGGCCGCCAGGATACCGGCCGTCAGAAACCCACCGAGTAGCGGTGAGGTCAGCTTCTTGACCATCATCGCCAGCACGACGTTCGGTTTGTCGAAGTCCGGCGGGATGACCCAGTGCCCGTTCGCCACCGCCGACGTCGCCCACACGCCGATCATGACGCACGGCACCCACACGACCATAATCATCAGTGGGTGGGCAACCACGGATAATCGAAAAGCCTTGGCCGACTTCGCGGTGAGCCAATGCTGGAACAGATGAGGAAACATCGCGACGCTCAGCGGGATGAACAGGTAGCTCAAGAATCCCAGTTTCGGCACGGACTCGGGCTGGTGCGGCTTGATGATCGCGGTCTCTTTGTCTGCCTCCCACGCGGCCATCTGTTTCGCGTAGACCTGTTGATCCTCCTCGGTCACGATCGACTTGAGCCTGGAGGGGTTGTACTGGCGAACCAGTTGGGTTGCGGCAACCGGGCCGCCGAGCTTGTTCGCGATGGCGAAGAACGTGACGCACCCCAGGATGATAAAGACGATGGTCTGAAACGCGTTCGCCCAGGCCGTGCCGCGCACGCCCCCGAAAAACACGTAGATCATCACGACCAGGCAAATCACCGCGGCCCCCAGCCAATAGGGCACGGATCCGTTGAGGCGACCCGCGGCCGGGAACAGTTCGGGAAAGGAGCCGGCCGTGAGACTCTGAATCACCGAGCCCGCACTGATGACGCCGATGAGCAGATAGGGAATGACCAGCCCGACCAGGACGGGAAAGAGCACCAGCCCGATCTTGTCCGATTCGAACCGATCGCGAAAAAACTGAATCTGGGTGACGTACCCATACTTCGCCCCGAACGACCAGAGCTTGATTCCGACCAGGAAGAAGCAGGCGGAATGAATGATGGCGGACCACGAGGCCATTCGACCATACGCGCCGATGCCGCCTTTGAACGCCTCGCCGCTGCTGCCGACGAGTGCAAACGCCGTCATCGTCGTGCCGAACAGCGACATCAAGAGCAGGAACGAACCGATCCCGCGCGACGCCAGGAAGAAGTCGGCGGCCGTACCGCGAAAAAAACGACTGCTGAACAACCCCAGCGCCAAGAGCAGGCCCAGATAGCACACGACGACAACAACCGCGATTTGTCCCGGGTTCATACGCCACCCCCCGCGGCATCTTCGCTTTGCCCCACGTCATCCTCGAGCCCCTCGGGCCAGCAGTACTTGACCGCCATCGCCCAGAAACACGCGGCCGCGATCGAGACGCCGGCGTGGTACGCAAGCCCGATCGGGATGAACCCAAAGAGGAGCGGATCGATCCGGTCCCACCACCAAAAATCCTGGTGGACCAGGGCAAGTAGCAGGATCAAACCATAGACGAATCGTTTCACGAAAGAGGTCTCCTTTGGGGAACAGCCGCCCGCGGAATCTCAGTCTGTTTCCAGCCGAACCGGAGCGGGAAGGGTAATGCTTTCCCGCATCACGTCAAAGACTTCACCCACCTCGTCGTTGAACACATCGCCGATCAGTAGCCGAACGATGTGATCGTGATATCGCGGATGTTCCCTGCTGAACCGGCCGAAGCTGAAACTCGGATCATAGAACGCGTACACGAGCTGGCGAATCAGGTGCATGCCCGCCGCCAACCGTGGACCGAAGCCGCCCAGCGCCTTGCTCGACAGATCATCCGACGCCAGCGCCTCGTGAATCGCGTCCGCGGCGAACTCACCGCTCTTTAGCGCCAAGAAAACACCGGAGGAGTATACAGGATCGAGGAAGGCAAAGGCATCCCCCACCAGAACCCAGCCGTCACCCGCCACCCGGCGTGATCGGTAGGAAAAATCGCTGGTGACATAGGCCCGGCTGACGCACTCGGCCGCTTCAAGCCGCCTGCGGATTCCGGGGCAGTTTTCGATCTCCTCGGTGAGGGTCGCCATCGGGTCATCGCCGCGACCGGTGCATAAATAGGCCGGCGGTGCCACGACCCCGATGCTGGCGGTGTCGTCGGGTAAGGGAATGAACCAGAACCATCCCTTGCGGCCGGCGGTGTTGATGATGATCGTGGCGCCGGCGTTACGGCCCTCGTCGCACAAAGCCCCTTTGAAGTACGCATAGATCGAGGCGTTCTTGAGTTTCTCGTCGGGCTCACGGATGCCAAGCTGGCGCGAGAGCAGCGCTGTCATGCCCGTGGCATCGACGACGACGCGAGCGGCGATGTCCTCGAAGCCGCCCTCGGTCTTCACCCGAACACCGACGGCCCGATCGCCGTCGAAGAGCACCTCGCCAACCGACACGCCCTGGCGAACTTCCAGGCCATGCTCGACGGCGTTGTCCAGCATCATCTTGTCGAACCGGTCGCGGCACACCTGCCACGTCACCGACCACTCGTTCGGGTCGCGATCGGTAAAGTAGTACGGCTCGGAGTCGCGGCCCGACGCGGACACAAACTGAACGCTCTCTTTGAGCGGGAAACCCGACGTACGCAACTTGTCCAGAAGCCCCAGCCGCTTGAAGCTCCAGTAGGTCTGCGGCATGAGCGACTCGCCGATGTGGTGGCGCGGGAAGATCGATCGCTCCAGAAGCAGCGTCTTGTGTCCGTAGTCGGCAAGCAACGTCCCGACGGTCGCCCCGCCGGGTCCGCCGCCGATGATTACACAGTCGTAGGTGTTGCTGTCGGTCATACGCTTTAGCGCCGCTTCGCGGCTTGTGGTCGGTTGTCAGTGATCAGTTGACAGTCAAGTTACTTGGTCGGCAGTGGCTGGTTTGCCTCAAACAGGCCAGCGGATAGCCGATTGCTTATGGCGTATAGCGCTCACCGGTGACAATTTCCAGGAGTTCGATCGCCGGCTGATCGTCGCAATAGATCGTGCCGACGCGTCCGTAAACCTCGTCGCGTGCCTCCAGCCCCGAGCCTACCAGTAGCGGCGAATCGCCCCGTAGCCGGAGGAACCATCGCGGATGAATGCGCCGAAGGACGTTGTGCCGGATCAACACGTCGCCGAGCGGCTCGCGCCGTTCGAGGATCGCCTTACGGACCGCGTCCGAGGTGAAGGCAAGGTCGATCCGCACCAAGCCGAACTCGAAGACGAACTCGCTCCCAGCAGGTGTCAAGACGATGCGGCGACGGTAGGTGTCACCGTCTTCTTCGTGTTGCTGCACGTGCAGCGCCACCGGCAGACCGTGGAAGTCGGCCAGCCGGGTGGTCATGTGTTCACGATGATCCAGCAACGTACGGAACGGGTCGGGCAACTCGCCGGCCGGCACGACTTGCCAGCTCATCGACCGCGCCTCGGCCGGCAGCAGCCCGCTGGAAAGATCCGCGAGCGCCTCATCGGCGCTCTGATAGTCGGTTGGTTTCTGTTGCACGGGGCTCATGTGTAGCGGGTGTTTTGGAACTCAGGCTCGAAGAAACGTGGCACAAGAGCATCGACGCAGAGCAACCCGCGGCGTGTCAGACGGACGTAGTCACGGTCAACCTCGGCCATGCCATCGCTGACGAGCGATGCGAACGCGTCGCTGAAGGTGGTTGCGATTTCGGCGTCGAACTTTTCACGGAAATAGCCGGCGTCGAGCCGGCCGGTCTTGAGTTGTAGAACGAGTTCGCGAATGAGCCGCTGGTGCGACGTGACCGGCAGCGCCCGCCCGATCGGCAACTCGCCGCGGTCAAGCGAGGAGACGTACTCGTCCCAGCCATCGACGTTCTGATAGTGAACGCCGCCGACGTGCGAGAACGATGCCACACCGGTTCCAACCATGTCGGCGCCGTGCCACACCGCGTCTCGGTAGACGAACCCATTTGTCGCAGACCTTTTCACGACGGTGTACGCGCTCGAGACCTCGTAGCCCGCCCCCTCGAAGAGTGAAAACGCGTGATCGACCCATGCCCGTTTCGTCGCCCAGTCGGCGATCGCCAGCGGCGTGCCGTCGTCCAGCGCCTCGCGCGACATGACCGCGTTGTGCGGCGACTCCATCTGATACACGGTCAGGCTGTCGGGCGAAAGGGCCAATGCCTGGTCCACCGCCTTCTTCCATGCCGCCTCGGTGTCGCCCATCATCCCCGCGATCAGGTCGATGTTGATCTGGTCGAAGCCGACCTCGCGGGCCCAGTCGAAGGCGCGGAACACCTCGGGCGATTTGTGCGCCCGGCCATTGAGTGCCAGAATCTCGTCATCAAAGTGCTCGATGCCCAGGCTTAGCCGGGTGACGCCGATCGCCTTGATCGTCTCGAGCTTGCCTTTTTTCAGAGTGCCCGGCTCGCACTCGAAGGTGACCTCGCGGGCGTGCGCCCATTGCCAGTGGTTGGAAATCCGATCGATCAGTCGCTGAAGCTGCTCGCTGCTGAGAAACGACGGCGTGCCGCCGCCGAAATAGACGAAGTCGAACTCGCGCCCACGGAGATTTGCCCGGTCAGCGTACAGTTCGGCCTCGCGCGCCAGCGCCTGAACATAGACATCGACGTCGCCGCTGTTCTTGTCGGTGTAGACACGGAAGTAGCAGAACTTGCATCGCTTGCGGCAAAAAGGGATGTGCAGATAGAGCCCGAGAGGGGCGACGGAACCGCTGGTCGCCGCGGGCGCGTTTAGCGCGCGGTTCACCGCGGGAAGATGATCGGGCGACCAGGCCGAAAACGGGGGGTAGTTGGCAACAAAGTAGCTGCCCACTTCCGTCACGGCGTTGTCATTGACGACATCGAGATTCATGCTGCCCCGTGGATTTGATCGGAACCAAGCCGCTTCGCCTGCAACACCCGTTCCGTTTCCAAAAAGCTTCTTCCGTTTTTCGGGTGGCTTGCCCAAGCCGAAGGCGCGAGCATGTGTCGGGCCACCCAGCACAGGGCCGCACTGCGCTTGGGCATGTCACCCAACGACCGGAGCCGTGAAATATCGAGCCACGTTTTGTGGAAACGGCACGAGAGTCGTCGTCGGTACGATCCAAACGGTCGCGAATGGCCCGTAGGCCGAGTTCCGTCAGTATACCCGAACGACTCCGTGTTGACTCTGTAACAACCTGTCATGTTCATCCTGAAAAAGGCATCCGAGCGAAGGGAACGGCGGGCAGCTTAACTGGGAGCCTATCCCGGAATTGTGTGGCACCGGGATCTTGCCGGTGTTTTCGCGGGCGCCAAGCCCGTGCCACACTTGTTGTTGAGATGAGTTCTTAGTCGAACGCCGCCCGGTAGACCTGCAGCAGATCGTCGGCCGTTACCGGGCGCGGATTGAACTGCGCCGTCCACTGACCGGCCGCGTCTTCGGCGAGGGTCGATAGAAGCGCCTCGGGCACCTGGCACTCGATCAGCCGCCGCGGCAGATGGGCGGTCGCGAGCATCGCCTCGATCCGACAGGCCAGCGTTTCGGCGCTGTCGGCCAGCAGGGCATAGGGATTGTCGCCCGTTTGCGCATTGAATCGCACGACGTGCGGCAGTAGCAACCCGACGGCCACCCCATGGGTAATGCCCAAGCGGGCTGTCAGCGGGTTGGCACAGGAATGCGCGGCGCCGAGCATGGATTGTTCGATGGCTGCTCCGGCGAGATGCGCGCCGAGAAGCATGTTCGCGCGGGCGCCGCCGTCCGACGGGTCGGTCATGGCCGTCTCGAACGATGGGTCCAGGCGCTGCCACGCCTGTCGCGTGAATTCCATTGACACGTCGTTGCGCTTGGTCGTGGCCGCCGTCTCGATCGAATGCGCCACGGCGTCGATCGCGGTAGCCGCCGCGACCGCCGGCGGCTGGGTCGCCGTCAGGTCCGGGTCAAGGATCGCCACACGACAGGCCGCCTTGGAATCGCCACACGCCATCTTCTGATGCGTTGCGGGGTCGCTAATCAGCGCGAAAGACTGGGCCTCGCTGCCGGTGCCCGCCGTCGTGGGGATGGCGATCATGCCCAGCATGGGTTTGGCGGCCTTGTTCACGCCCCAATAATCCGCCATCGCGCCGCCGTTGGTGTGAATGAAGTTGATCCCCTTCGCGCAGTCCATCGAGCTTCCACCACCGAGCCCGATGAGAAAATCGACATCCGCATCGCGAGCGGCCGACACGCCGGCGGCGACGTGCTCGGTCGTGGGATTTTCCGCGACGCCGTTGAACACAGTGACTGACAAACCCGCGTCACGCAGCGAGGCGACCGCGCGAGCGACGTGGCCCGCCCGTTCGAGACCAGGGTCGGTCACGAGCAGAACGCGCTTCGCGCCCTCTGCACACGTAATCGATCCCACTTCGCGAAGGCTTCCGCTGCCAAAGACCACGCGCGTGCGCGAATGCGCCAGGACACCCGGAAGGGAGTTGTCGCGGGGGGAGTGTCGCCCGGGGTCGGCACCGGCGCCTTGGTCCACGCTCATACGGAGCACTCGTTACGACAGCGTCTCGCCCCGGTCCGCCGGCGGGATACGATTACGTCGCGTTTTTCCGCGAATCGCGCGATGCGCGCCAAGGGATGGTTCTCCTTCGCGCCTTGCCCGTCATGCGTCATCAGCGTCCCGCTCCCGGACGAGTCGAACGGCGGGCAATAGCCCGCCCTGCCTTTCCGAACCGCGACCGTTAGGGAGACGTCGGCCGGCGTGCCGATGGCGCTTACCCTACCGCCCCCTGACGGTCGTGGCTTGGATTGCGTGCGTCATGTGTGTCGCAACGCTAGTTCGCCCCCTGAATCGCGAACAGAGCGCGGCGGTTGGTGATGTACAAGACGCCGTTGGATACCACCGGCGTCGTGTAGACGGAGTTGCCCATGTCGAAAGAGCCGAGTTTTGTTTGCGTCTTCCCGTGCTTCATCATGATGACTTCGCCGTCTTCGGTGCCCAGCAGCACCTTGCCGTCCACGACAAACGGAGAACCCCAGATGGCCGAGAAGGTGTCGTACCGCCAGTAGCGCTTCCCGGTGTTGGCATCGAGACAGTACAAGAAACCACTCAGGTCGGCGGCGTAGGCCAAGCCGTCCGCGATGGCCACGGATGACATCGACCGGTGGAAATCATCGCCGCCGACGTGCCAGACGCGACCAGTCTCGGTGATGTCGCCGCGTTTGGTTCCGTCGATCGCGTACAAGTGCCCGACGCCTTCGCCGTGCTCGGGATCCTGCCCGACACACAGATAGACCTTGTCGTGGTCGATCACCGGTGTCGCGATGATGGCATTTCTCGTTCCACGCCCGCCAAGAATCCACTTCGAATCCTTGGGGTTGAGGTCGAACTTCCACAACAGCTTGCCCGTCCTCGGTTCAAACGAGTAGCACCAGCCGTCGCCACCGGCGAAGATCGCCTGTGGCACGCCGCCGATTACCCCGTAGGCCGGTGACGACCAACCCCCGTGCAGCACCTTGTTTCCAGGTTGCAAACCCTCCCACAGCACTTTCCCGGTGTTCTTATCGACGGCGAGGAAGTCGGGTGCTTCGGGGACCGGCATGTTCAGGTGCCCCTCGTCCACGCCGTTGGAAGTGGCCACGAAAATGATGTCACCGGCCCCGACCGGCGAGCAGGTCGCCAGGTTGTGCGGGAACGCCTCGAGATCGGTGAACATGTCGAGCACCCAGATAAAATCGGCGTCCTGCCTCTCTTTGTACTTCTCATCCTTGAACGGACCGTCGTTCTTGCCATCGGTGAACCCGTTTACGTCGGCGCAAACCAACTCGCAGCGGTTGCTCACGTAGTAGATGCGGTCGCCATCGACCCACGGAGACGAGCAAATGCCCTGCTCCGGCCAGTCGTTGACCCGCCCGGTCGGCAGCTTGTCGTGCGTCGCCTGCCAGAGAAACTTGCCCGTCTTTTCGTCGAGACAAACCATCACGCCTTTGTCACCCGTAATACTGGGACGCAGGTGCCCGTTGTTGTTGGTCCCGACGAAAATCTTGCCCCGAGAGATCACCGGGTTGCCGTACGTCTGCGACCCGAGCGGCGCGACCCACTTGATGTTCTTCCTGGTCTTGATGTCCCACGAATTGGGGATCCCCGTCTCGCCCGACACCATGTTGCGGTCGGTCGCCCCGCCCCACATAGGCCAGTCGCCGGTCTTGTTCTTCGCGGACTGCTGAGCGCCGACGCTGGTTACGAAACCCAGCAACAGCCCCAACACGGTCATCAACGATAATTTCCTGAACATGGCATTCCTCTAAGATCATGTTAAAGAAGTTCTTCCGAGCCGCGCCCGTAAGGAAGCGGTCCGGTTTCGTGAACGAAGGCGCTCCCTTACGGTCGTGGCTCGGTTTGTCCTAACCCCTCTTGGAGCCACACAAAGAAGTCGGGTGACCCATGGCTTTAGCCGTGGGGGAGTCGAATCCGATGACCATTGGAGTCCCCCACCTCTAAAGAGGTTGGCCACCCACCGAGCACAACCCACAGATTCAAGGATACCGGTACACCAGCTCTGCGCATCCCTACCCTATCGATTCCGTTCCACCTGGTAGTTGTCAAAAAAGACCGACGACCCCGGCCTGCCCGGTCGCGTTCCTTTCGAATACGCATACAAGCCCGGGCTGCCCTCGCGATTCCCGCTGGAGTCGATCATCTCGACGGTCCAGTCGGCCGGCTCCTGCTCGCCCCTCGGCCACACCTTGCCGCGGACCACGGTCTTGTCGCCGTCCCGATCCACGCTGAGCTTCGCGTGGTACCAGACGTCACCCTGCCAATCCATGGGCACGTCTTTTTGAATCCGTGGAATCGGAGAATAGCTCACCAGGCGCACCGCCTTCTCGTAACCCAGCATAATCAACTTGTAGCGGCTGTTGATCAGGCCCATGTCCGAAAGCACCGGGCGTCGCCCCACACGAGGCGTGGCCATCAGGTCAGCCTGCACCGTATAGCCCGTCGGGATCGGCGGGCCGCTGAACGATCGCATGCGGCTGTACGGCGCCGAGGGACTCTTGGCCATCTTGTGGAAGACAACGCTGCCGTCCTTCTCGATCAGCTCCGTACGCAGATCAACCCCGATCCACCCCGGCACCTGCTTACCGACGGGGAGGTCGTCGAAGCTCTCGTGAATCGGAAGCACCGGGCTCACGCGAACCCGTGCTTGCCCGGTGAGTTCGCCGGCCTTGGCCGTCACCAGCCCCGCGGAGAACGCGTTGTCCGTGGCGGCCACAAGGATTCCGGGTTGCACGAAGGCTCCCTTGGCCCCTTTGATCGACCACTCCGCCTCCGGCCAGCCGACCAACCGACCGTTCGAGTCGAAGAGCTTTGCCTTGAAGGCGAGTCGCTCACCCGGCCTCACCGTGACGTCCATGGGTACAATCTGGAGCGTCGTCGGCTTGGATGCGTCGGGCTTGGTTTCGACCGCCATTTTCGGCACCGTCACCGCCTCCGGCGTATGCCCTTTCACGCCGAGGCAGTAGGTGTTGTACGCCGTCAGGAAATAGACCCGGCCGCCGGCCATGATGGGCGAACCGTTGATCTCAACCACCGCGCCGTCCGGCGCCTTGAACTCCTTCAGATCCAGTGACTCACAGTGGTCACCGGCGTCATGTAGAATGTGGAAACGCCCGTTGACCGTGCCGGTGTAGATGACCCCGTCGGCCGTCACGAGAGGCGATCCCTTCATCACCCGACCCAGCTTGTACTCCCAATATTTTTCGCCCGTATTGGCGTCGAAGCACACCATGTTGGCATTGTTGGCCACCACGTAGAGCCGGCCGTTGGCGATCGCCGGAGACGAGTAGCCGACCGTCAGACCGTCGTACCGCCACACCTCACCGGTCTTGGTGATGTCCCCGGTCTTCGAGCCGTCGATGCAGACGACTCGACCCATCTCGGTCGTGTCGAGGTTTTCCTCGCTGTGCGTGACGTAGACGTACTTTCCATCGGTGACCACCGACGAGTTGATCCCTCGCTTGGCAAGCTTGAAGGACCAGACACGCTCGCCGGTGCGTGCCGACATGCCGTACACGTTGCCGTCGGCGTTACCCCCGATGAGCAGGCGCCGCCCGTCGATGACCGTGACCGTGGGAACGGAATAGGTGGTGTCGTGCGGCTTCACACCCGGCTGACCCCACCATTCGATGTCCCCCGTGCGTTTGTTGAAGGCGACGTAGCGATGGCCCGATTTCTTCGGACCGGTCCCCCAGCTCGACAGAATGTACACGTAGCTGATGATGACCCGGTCCTCGTCGATGATCGGCGTGTGAAGCCGCCCGCCGTAGCCGCTGTAGCGACCGAGCGCTTCCCCGAGCGAGCGCTTCCAGAGCACCTTGCCATCGCGATTGAAGCAGAAGAACTCGCCGCCGGTGCCGTGCGCGTAGACGTTGCCGGTCTCCGGATCGCCCACGACGGAAGTCCAACCCAGACGGGCCTGGACGATGTCGGTGTGGAACACGTTGAACTTGTGCTCCCAGAGGGTCTTCCCGGTCGCGGCGTCCAGGCAGATCACTCGCTCGCCGAGGCTCTGATCCTCGCCCGCCGGCGTGATCGCGTATAGCCGACCGTTCATCAGCACGGGCGTGGTTCGGCCTCCGACCGGTGCTTTCCAGAGCAGGTTCTTGCCGTCTTCCGACCAGGAGGTCACGACGGCCTTCTCGCGCGTCATGCCCGTCTGCTCGGGTCCGCGCCAATTGGGCCAATCGCTGCCCGAGGCGTGACAAACAGCCAAGCAGACCACGAGTGCGGAAACGAGGTTTCTGTGTCGAATCATGTTGTGTATCCCAAAGAGCCCTACCGACGCTGGACTTGACCCGCTACGTCGGGCGGTCGCGATGCGTCAATCTCTTCGCTTTGCGGTCGAAGCGAGGCAACGAGCCCGGCTTCACCAATGTCACGTGCGGTCGGAAGTGTAATCGATCTCGAAATCGCCGCGTCACCCGATCGGTCAGCCCGTTGGCGTCGGCGCCCGCGACCGGCTCGATGGCGATGTTGAGGTCGGCCATGGAGCCATGCCAGACCGCTTCCATCGAAAACTCCGCGACTTCTCTGAATTCCCGAACGATCCCCTCCACGGCGGAGGGGAAGACGTTGTTCCCCCGGACGAGCAGCATGTCGTCGCTGCGCCCCAGAATACCGCCTTCCAACCGCGCAAACCAGCGCCCGCAAGCGCAACGCTTTCGTATCAATCTCGCCTGGTCCCCCGTCCGGTAGCGAATCAGGGGGCTGCCCCAACGACCCAAGTTGGTCACGACCAGCTCGCCCAGCTCGCCGTCGGCCACCGGTTCGCCCGTAGCCGAGTCGATCGACTCGACGATGAACTCGCTCTCCATAGCGTGCCCGCCAACCGGGGCCTCTTCGCACTCAAACCCCCACGGGCCAACCTCCGTCTGCCCTGCGTGGTCGAAGACACGAGCGCCCCAGGCCTCCTCCATCCTGGCTCGGGTGGCCGGTATGCTTCCGCCCGGCTCGCCGGCCACGATCAACCCCTGGACGCTTGAGCCCGGAAGATCGATCCCCTCTTCAACCGCCACCTCCGCCATCCGCAAGGCGTAGCTCGGCGTGCAGCAAACAAAGGTAATCTCGTGAGCCAACAGATGCTCGAGCCTGGCCAGCGTGGTCATTCCGCCACCCGACAGCGCCATGTTGCCCAGGGCGGTGGCCCCCTCGAACGCCCCCCACCAGCCGATGAAAGGGCCGAAGGTCACCGGGAAGAACAACCGATCGCCCGGCTTCACCCCGGCGGCTCTGTAGAGAATGCCCCAGCAACGATACCACCAGCGCCAACTCTCAAACGTGTCGAGCCACCGTAGCGGCGTGCCCGTGCTTCCGGAGGTTTGATGGAGCCTGGCGTATCGCTCCATGGGATAGGTCAGGTTGGTGCCATACAGCGGATGGTCGATCTGGTCCTGCTGGATCTCGTCCCGCGTGGTGAACCCAAGCCGATCCATCGGATCGCTGCGCGGATCGAACCGAATTCCCGCGAGCTTGTGTTTGTAGAACTCGTTCGTCGCCAGAACGTCGGCGAGCATGTCGGCCAGCTTGTCGCGCTGGAGGAGCGCAAGTCCCTCACGATCGAGCGTCTCCTCCTCTGCAACGAAGTAGGCCAAGCGAACTCCTCTCGTCCCGCGATCACCTGCCGACCCGCCCGGGTGCCGAAAAATCCAAGCAAGCCCCGTGCCGAAACACCCGGCAGCCCACGACCGGAGGGTGGGCTCCACATCTTACACGCAATGCCCCGCCGTTACGATTGGATGCCGGGCCTCATCTCGTCGCGGGTGCCAACGTCTGTAATAAATTGTCATCAACATCTGTGCCCGCTCCGCACCGCGCCGGCGTAGTTCCGGTTGATCCGACGTCCTGATCGCGGCGTGAAGATGTGGTCGAACGGTTCATTGCCAGAATCGATTCACTCTTGCATCCTCTACCAGGAACTCCAGCCGCTCTTTCAGCGCCGCCAACACACACTCGTCCTGCTCTTTGTCCGTGCCGTCGGGGACGGTCGGCATCATCGGCTCGCCGATGTTGATGCAGTAGGGTCCGCGTAGCGTGATCACCGTTCGATAGACGCGCCCATCGACCTCCACCTTGAAGGGATACTCGCGTAAGCGACTCTTCGGGGCGAGAAGGGCGATGGGGACGATGGGAACCCGGGCCTGTCGATAGATTCGCGCAACGCCGGGATAGAACCGCCCCATCTGAAACGGCTCTTGAAAATCACCCTCCGGGTTGATGTACACCGGTTCCCCGCGCTTCAGATACTTCACGGCGTCCGCTACGACGGTCCGGCGATGGTCGGGCATGGCGTTGATCTGTTCGCAGAGGTCGAGGAGTTTCGCCATGATCGGCGTCTTGTACGCCGGACCCACGACGATGTGGACCGGCTCGGTGAAGACCGACGTGACCATGACATCGAGCGCCGTGACGTGGTTGGTTATGTAAATCTTCGGCCCCTTGGGGATGTTCCGTCGTCCCCAGACGTACATGTCCATGAACAGGCACTGGTACGCCTTGATCGAAAACACGAAAGAGTTGTAGAGCGTTCGTCCCAGCAGGTTCATGGCGTTGCTTCGCTGCGCGTGCCGGCCTCGGTCGCGATCGACGCGCTCTGGTTGACCACGTGAAGGGATAAACGATCCCGCCGAATCCGTCGAGGGTGTTTGTCGGAACGCGACCGCCAACGCGCTCGTTCGAACCGGTCACGCTCGACAGCGCCTCGGCGGCGCTGCTAGACTCGCCCCCGTGGATCATGGCCTCGAACCGAACGCCGGTCGAGCCGCACGGGGTCCGTCCTCCTGGCACAAACCGGATGAAACACGATTCATGCACGCCATCCTGATCGCCATCGGCAGCAGTGGGGACGTTCACCCGCTGATCGGCATCGGCGTGGCGCTGCGCGATCGAGGGCATCGGGTCACGCTCGTCACCAGCAGCCACTTCGAAGCGCTGATCCAGCGGGCGGGCCTGGCGTTCATCCCGCTCGGCACCGTCGAGGACTACCACAAGGTGGTATCCAACCCGGACCTGACCCACCCGCGCAAAGGAACGGAGTTGGTCATCCAGGAGTGCTGCGTCCGTCCGATGCGGGACGTTTACGCGATCATCGAGGAACAGCATCGCCCCGGTGAGACCGTGGTCGTTTCGTGTGGTCTGGGCATCGGGGCGCGCATCGCGCACGAAAAGCTGGGCGTGCCGCTGATCACCACGCAGGTTCAACCCATGGTTTTTCGCAGCGCGTACCGTACGCCCGTGTTCGGCTGGCTGCCCATGCCGCAGAGCGCGCCCAAGGCGATCAAACGGCTCGTCTTTCGCCTGCTCGATGTGTACGCCGACCGTCTGATCGCCCCAACGACCAACGAATTCCGCGCGGAGCTGGGCCTGGCGCCGGTCGCGCGAATCTTCAATGACTGGTGGATGTCGCCGCAGCTTGTTCTGGGCCTGTTTCCCGATTGGTTTGGGCCGGTGCAGCCGGACTGGCCGCCGCAAACGCGGCTCACCGGCTTCCCGCTCTATGATGAATCGGATTCCAAGGCCGTGCCCGAGGACGTCAAGGCCTTCCTCGACCAGGGCGAGGCGCCGATCGTGTTTACGCCCGGATCGGCCATGCCGTCCGGTCGGGCGTTCTTCGAGGCCTCCGTGGAGGCGTGCGGACTGCTCGGACGACGCGGCATCCTGCTGACGCGGTACCGCGACCACGTGCCGCCGAGGCTTCCCGCAAGTGTGCGCCACTTTGACTATGTGCCGCTCGGCGCACTGTTGCCGCAAGCGGCGGCCATGATCCACCACGGTGGTGTCGGGACCATAGCACAAGTTCTTCGCGCCGGCCTACCCCATCTGGTGATGCCGATGGTCAACGACCAGCCCGACAACGCGAGCCGCCTGCTGGACCTTGGTGTCGCGGCCGTCCTGGGCCCCAAGGCGTATCGTGGACGCGCCGTGGCCGATAGCCTCGACCGTCTGCTCAGTTCGCCAAAGGTCGAAACGCAGTGCCGCAGCCTTGCGGCGAAGCTGGCCACAAACGATGCCCGGGCGGCGGCATGCGACGCGATCGAGCGGCTGGGTGACGGCGCAATCTGATGGCGCTGGGTACCCGATCCGGCGCCGCGAGGTGAACGGTTCTTGATGAAGGGTACGCGGAGTACCACGCGGCGAGCATCAGACATGGACGTATCGACCAAGTTCAATCCGAGCGCCTCGGACGACGGCCATGCACAGCCCGGAGACGACGACAAGCGGGCTGCGGTGCTCGAACTCGTTCGTACTCCGTTCTCCGTGCGGCGCAACATCGTCAAGGTCTGGCGCCCGTTGCCTGTCGGCCTCTGGACGGCGCTGTCGTGGCCGGAAGACCACGCCCGAGCCGTCCGGGTCGAGCGGCAGGCGATGGCGGGCATCGCCGTCATGGCCGTCGCGTTGGTGCTGGGCTTCGCCGGCATCGGTTTTCGAGCCGTCATCGACGGGCAGGACTTCTGTTTCCCGCTCTTGGGCTGGGCTCAAACGATTCCCGCGGGCGAGGATGGTAGCTCAGGTTGGATGTATCGGCCTGGACAATCGCTCTCACTGGTCTTGTGGACGGTGGGGTCGTCGCTTGTCGGCTGGGCGAGCATGCGCCTGCTCTGGATTCCCGCCGTGGCCGCGAAACGAGCCGGGCAAGGCGCCGCGTTGACGTTCGCCCGTCACCTCGGCTCCGTCTACCTTTATGTTTACGTCATGATCGTGGTCGGGGCGTCGATCATGCCGCTGCTCATCCTAGTCGCGCCGCGCGATACGGAGTTTTTCCGTTGGTGCCTGTGGTGTTTTCTGTTCGGCGAGTCGTTCTTCGTTCCAGGTGTCATGTGGAGCCGCCTGATCCTTCACGATACCAGAGGCGAGGTCTTCGGCCGACACCGCCTGTTCGGGCTTGGGCTCTATCTGGTCCTGTTCGTCGTGTGCCCGATCGTGGGCATGGTCGGCGAACTCAGGTAGAACGCGCCATGACTTGCGAATCCGTGTCACTTGTTCCAGGGGTGGCTGTTGCCGCGTCTCAATCGATGTGTTATCCGAGCCGCGACCGTAAGGGAGCGGACATACAAACGTCGGTCTTTCCGCGGACAACCGCTCCCTTACGGGTCGCGGCTCGGCTTGGTTCAACCCGTCCACCGGCGCCTTAGGCGTCAAGCAGTTTCGTGAGGTGCTCGACGACGGTCTGGCCGGC
This sequence comes from uncultured bacterium, assembly GCA_965371245.1. Classification (GTDB taxonomy): domain Bacteria; phylum Planctomycetota; class Phycisphaerae; order UBA1845; family UBA1845; genus CBDUXT01. The sequence continues at coordinate 26,191 of CBDUXT010000045.1, forward strand.
TTCACTGAGGGAACCGTGGATGCGCAGACCGGCCGCCCGACGATGACCGCCGCCACCGAACGCTTCGGCGGCACGCGCGACGTCGATATCGGGAGATGGCTGCGCAGCCCCTGAAACGGGTGGCTTGCTGCGCAGGCTGATGCGGACGACGCCGTCGGGCCGCTCGACCAACAAGGCGGAAACAACGACTGACGCGATGGACATCGGCTCGTTGACCAGACCCTCGGTGTCGGAGGGGCCTGCGCCGACGCCGGCCATGGCAGCTTGTGACAACTCCATGACAGCGAGTCGATCATCCGACAAGAGCCGCAACGTGTTCAATGTTGCGCCCAGGAGGCGAACCCGCGCCGGCGAGTCTCGCTGAAACAATTGTTGATGCAATTCGTGGGCGGCGACACCCTTCGAGACCAGATCGGCGGCGGCGGCGAACGTTCGCTGGTCGGTGTTGCCGTGTACAAACCAACCGGTGTCCGTGGCCAGGCCCACGAAAAGGGCTCGACACGTCGGCAGATCCAACGTCCAGCGCATGGTGCAAGCCCACTCATGGAGGATCAGACAGTTCGCGGCGGCGGACTCGTCGATGAGATAGTGGTCGGCCAGGTCGTCGCGCGTGCGGTGGTGGTCGATGGCGAGCTTGGGCAGGGTGGTGGCGGCGAGCCAGGCTGAAACGGGCTCCATCTGCTTGAGCGCGCAGGTGTCCAGTACGATGACGCCGTCGTGTCGGTCCAGGTCGGCCTCCCGCACGTCCGTGCCCAAGACCAAGAACGGCGGATACGCCTGGAAGAGGGCGTAGCGGTCGGGAAGCGCGTCGAAAAGAAGGACCGTCGGCTGGGCACCCCGAGTAGACAGCAGGGCGCGCATCGCCGCCAACGACCCCAGCGCGTCACCGTCCGGCTTGGTATGCGTGATCAGAAGCGGGCGCCGCCAGGAGGCGATGGTGGTGGCCGCGGCACGGTAGATGTCGGGTTCCAAACCAGTCAAGAGCGTTCCACCTTTTCCGCGGTTCCCTTAGCGCCGTTTCGAACCGCTTCGACGTCGCGTATCAATTGCCTGACCAGGTGCTCGGGTGACTCAAACCTTTCCGGCCTTCGAAGGCGTCGTACAAACTCCAGCCGGATGGGTTGGCCGTAGAGATCACCGTCGAAGTCGAGCAGGTGAGCCTCAACGCGCCGACCCTTACCGCCGAACGTCGGGTTGGTTCCGATGCTGATGGCGGCGAGGTGAGTGGCCGTGCCGACGGTGGCGCGGCCGGCATAGACGCTGTCGCCGGGGACGAGTTGCCGGGCGCCCGCGAGGTTGGCCGTTGGGAATCCGATCGTCCGTCCCCGCCGGTCACCCTCAACGACCGTCCCGGTCAGCGCGTGGCATCGCCCCAGGCACAGAGAGGCCCGGCGAACTTTCCCTTCGAGGATCAGGCGGCGAATCAGCGAACTGGAAACCAGGCAGGTCTCGCCCTCGTCGATCTGCACGGTCACGGGCTCCACGATGTGGACCTCGAAGTCCAGGTCGCGGGACAGTTGTTTGAGCAGTTCGGCGTTTCCGGTTCGCCCGCGTCCGAAACCGAACGAAGGACCTTCGACGATGTGCGTCGGATGAAACCGACGCACGATGACTTCCTCGACGAATTGCCTCGCCTCAAGCGCAAATAGCGCCGGGTTGCTCTTGGCCACGATCGTGATGTCGGCACCGGCCTCGGCGAGCCAGCCCAGCTTGTCGGTCGGCGTGGAGATTCGCGCGGGCGCTCGCTCCGGCGAAACGATGGTCAACGGGTGCGGCTCGAAGGTGAGCACCACCACGGGTCCGCCCGTGTTTGCGGCGAACAAACCGGCCTGTGCGAGAAGCTGTTGGTGCGCACGGTGCACACCGTCAAAGTTGCCGACCGTCAGGACGGGTCTTCGCGGCGGCGGATCGAACGCTTCCAGGCCATGAACGGTCTTCACTGTCGTCTCCCTGGGCGGGCACCCGGGTGAACCGCCGCATGCGATCAAGATAGCGCGGTCGAGCGGTCCTGGCAATGCGCCGCGCGCGATGTCGGTTGACAGTGGCTCGGCTCTTCGTTGTGATGGCCCGTGTGTCGCAGACGATGGACAGCCCACAGCCTTCGCCGATCCACGTTGCCCTGTGCGTCGATGCGACGGCCTACAATCGATTCGGTGACATTCTTCGACACCTTCTGGTCGGGTTGGTTGACCAGGCCGTTCCCCTTCGCCTCCTCAGTTCCGACCCACGGGTCGAGACGCTGACGGTGGGCCCATTTCAGACGCTGCTCCATCAGCGGCCCACCTGGCCCTTCGCCAAACGCCGGATCGACCATCTTCTCGACGCCTTGTCTCTTCAGCCGCCGACCACGGTCCATGCCTTGTCGATGGAATCGTACCGCGTCGCCGGTGCCATCGCCGAGGCGTTCGATGCCGATCTGGTGCTTGCCATTACCTCACTGGCGGATTGCGATGCACTGGGCGATCTGGGGACGACTCGGGTCGGGCGCTTTGTGGCGATGTCCGCCCCACTGGTGACCGTGCTTGAGGATCAGATGAAGATCGATGCAAGCCGGATCGAGTTGATCCGCCCGGGGATCATCGCCGCGCAGTGCTCCGGCTCTTTTTCCCGACCGGAACGCATCCCCTCGATCCTATGCCTCTCCGACTTCGAGACGGGTGGCGCGGTGGACACGTTGATCGAGGCCGCTGACATTGTTCGCAACCAGGGCGGCAACTTCATGCTTTTTCTACTGGGAGCCGGGCGGCGTGAAGCGGCGTACCGGAGGCTGATTCGCGAGCGGAATCTGGCCGCCGTGGTCACGCTTTCACACCCCAAGGGCGATTTATCGCAGGCGCTGGACGGTGCCGACATGTTCGTTCGACCCTCGGCGGACACGGCCTTCCACGCCGGCACGCTTCAGGCGATGGCGGCCGGGGTGGCCGTCGTATCATCGCCCAACGTCGTTTCCGATCATCTGCGTGACGGAGAGACCGCGATCGTCTGCGACAAGCCGACGGCCGGCGCGCTCGCCGAAGGCATCGCGCGCCTTCTCGGCGAGCCGATCTTTGCCCAGCGAATCGCCACCGCCGGGCAGGAATACATTCGCGCCAACCACCCCGCCAGCGGGATGGCCGAACGGGTGGCTCAGACCTATCGAACCCTGGCGCTGGCTCGAACCACGTTCTCGCTCAAGGAGTAGGTTCGACGTGGATCGGGCTCTAGCTCAGCTCTCGCCCCGGACGTCAACAGGCGACACGCTGGAGGGGGCGCTGCGCTCGGCCATGCGCGGGGACGTTCGGTTCGATGCGCTGACCCGTACACTCTACGCCACCGATGCCAGCATCTACGAGATTACGCCGACCGGCGTGGTATGCCCTCGAACTACCGAGGATGTGATCCGCGTGGTCGAAACGTGCCACCGATTCGGGACCTCGATCGTGCCGCGGGGCGCTGGGACCGGGCTCGCCGGCGGCGCCATCGGCGAGGGCGTGGCGTTGGACGTTTCGCGCCACATGAATCAGATCGGAAGGCTGGATTTCGGCGCGAAGACGATCGACGTGCAGCCGGGCGTCGTCCTCGACGAACTCAACGCACACCTTGCCCCGCACGGGCTGATGTTCGCACCGGACGTGGCCACCAGCAGCCGGGCCACCGTCGGCGGCATGATCGGCAACAACTCTTGCGGCGCGCACTCGATCATCTACGGGCGCACGGTCGATCACATCGACGAGTTGACGGTGGTGCTTGCCAGCGGCCACGTAACGACCTTCGGAGCGAACGGCAACGCCTCCCCCGATGACCCGGCGGCCGACCTCGAACGCGGGCTCGCGGTCATCCGTGACGGCTGCCACGACGAGATCGTCAAGCGCTTCCCGAAGGTTCTGCGCAGCAACGGCGGCTACGGTCTCGATCGGCTCGGCCCGCCCGGGACCCCGGCCGATGCCGTCAAAATCCTCTGCGGGAGCGAGGGCACGCTGGGCGTTGTCGTCGGGGCGAAACTTCGTCTGATCGATGTCGCGCGGCACACGGGCTTGGTCGTCCTTCAGTTTGACACCCGGCTCGATGCCATGGGCGCGACGCCGGACGCTTTGCGGCACGCCCCCGCCGCCGTCGAGCTGATCGACCGGCTGATTCTCGACGCCGCGCGGTCCAATCCGGCCATCGCCCCCAAGTGCGACTTCCTTGTCGGCGATCCCAGCGCCCTTCTGATCGTGGAGTTTCACGGCGAGAGTGACCAGGATGTAGCGTCGCGCATGGACGGATTCATGCGCGACCAGACCATTGCAACACACTGCACGCATGCGACCCCCGTACAAGAGCTCGAGCGTCAGAGCGGCGTTTGGGATTTTCGCAAAGCGGGGCTCGGGCTGATGATGTCACGTCCGGGCAGCGCGCAGCCCCTGGCGTTCGTCGAAGATTCAGCCGTCGATCCGTCGCGCTTGCGGGATTACATGGAGCAGTTCGGCCGCATCCTTGAAAAAGAGGGAGTGGAGGCCGGGTACTACGCCCATGCCAGCGTGGGCTGCATTCATGTTCGGCCAATCCTGAACCTCAAGAACGGCGTCGATGTGCAGCGCATGCGGCGTATCGCCGACGCAGTCAGTGACCTAGCGCTGGCGTTCGGCGGAGCGATGACCGGCGAACACGGGGACGGCATCGTCCGATCGTGTTGGCTCGAAAAGACCTACGGATCGACGATCGTGGCCGCGTTCGCCGAGGTGAAGCGCCTGTTCGACCCCGACGCGCTGTTCAACCCACACAAGATCGTCGATCCCTACCCGATGACGGAGCGTCTTCGGTTCGGGGCTGACTTCACCGCGCGACCCGTCAAGACCCATCTCGATTTCTCGGCGCACGGCGGGGTGGCGGGGTTGGCCGAGATGTGTAGCGGCGTCGGCGAGTGCCGCAAGCGCCTCGTGGGAACCATGTGCCCGTCGTTCATGGCCACCAACGACGAAAAGCACACGACCCGCGCACGCGCCAATGCCCTTCGTGTGGCACTATCTGGCCGGGGCCTCCTCGACGGGCTTGACGACGCGCATCTCGCCGAGGTGATGGAGCTGTGTATCGGCTGCAAGGCCTGCAAGACGGAATGCCCGACCCGCGTCGATATGGCTCGTCTCAAATGTGAGTATCTCTCACACCGCAACCAGGCCCACGGTGTCGATCGCCGAACCCGAATGATCGTCGATACGCCGCAGCGCCTTGCGCTGGCGAGTCGGATGCCACGGCTTATGAATCTTCTGTTGAGATCGAAGGCGTCGCGATTCCTGGCGGAGCGACGCTATGGGCTGGACCGACGGATGCCGCCGCCCCGGCTCGCCCGTCGGACGTTTCGCGCCTGGTTTCGTCACCATCGGCGGAACACCAACGGGCCACGCGGCCGGGTGGTCTACTTCGTGGATACGTGGACGAATTATTTTACGCCACAGGTGGGCATCGCCGCGGTTGCGCTCTTGGAACGGGCCGGCTTCGACGTGCTTTGCCCTGTCACCGCGTGCTGCGGGCGCCCGGCCATCAGCCAGGGTTTGTTGACGGAGGCGACGCAACTCGCCAGACAGAACGTGCGACGACTCGCCCCCCTCGCCGCCGCCGACGTGCCCGTCGTTGGCACCGAGCCCAGTTGCGTCCTGACGCTGACGGACGAGTATCCGCAACTCGTGCGCTCGCAAGCCGCCGTCCGATTGGCGTCGCAGACCGTGCTGGTCGAAACATTGCTTCGGCGCACGCTGGACGATGACCCCGATGCGCTGCCGTGGATGTCCGGCGGCCAACCCGCCCTTCTTCACGCCCACTGCCACCAGAAGGCCCTGGTCGGCACGGACGATTCCATGGCACTCCTGCAGCGCGCGTCGAGTGGAACATCGCGCGAGATCAACAGCGGCTGCTGCGGGATGGCCGGCGCATTCGGGCACGAGGTCGAGCACTACGACATCGCGCGCGCCATCGGCGAGCAACGACTGTTTCCGGCCGTCCGCGATCGCCAGGCGGCCGAGGTTCTCGTGACGGGGTTTAGCTGCCGCCACCAGGTCGAGCACCATACCGACGCGACGCCGCGCCATCTGGTTGAATACCTGGCCGACGCGATCAAGGCCCTTTGACACGGGTGTGTAACAGTTTTGGCGGTGCGTGCAAAGCCATCTTGACGGCGGCACGCCAGGTCAGAGCCGTGGGCGCAAGCCCACGGACACGATGCGAACAAGCGCGGCGCTTCCGCGATACCAGACCGGTCACTGGGCTCGCGCCCGGTGCTCTGAAAACTGCCCGCCGATTCGGTCATGCGCCCCTTTGACACCTATTTACGCACCGTGCCTTGTCGGGCCGCGTAGGACACTTTACGATCCCGAACGTTGGGACGATCGAGCCTCGGAAGAAGTGCTTCTTCAAACACACGTTATGCAAAGACAAGGGGAGATGGTGTTCATGCTTTCACCAAGAACACGGTTCGCGCTACCGACCGGTTGCGCCGCGATGCTGCTCGCCGGCTGTATGCCGACGATGACATGCCAGGACATTCAGGAGATGCGTCCACCCCGTGCGCCCGAGCTCGACCGGCTGAAGATGTTCGTCGGTGAGTGGGAGACGGAGGGCGAAGTTCGGATACCCGCCGTGGAAGCCATTCTGCGAACCGTTGGTCACAACTCGGCCGACTGGATGCTGGACGGCCGCATGGTGGTCGAGCATGCCGAGCTGGATATGGGCGAACTCGGCAAGATCAGCGGGATGAGCGTTTGGACGTGGGACTCGGCCATCCGGAAATACCGCATGTTCTGGTTCGACAGTCTCGGCGAAGTCTCGATTGGGACAGCCACCTTCGACGCGAAGACCGAGACGTGGCACATCACCGCCAAAGCCCAGAAGTTCGGCTACCGAACCATTGCGAAGGGAACGCTCAGGCGAATCGACGCCAATACCATCGAGTGGACCTGGCGCGAATACCTCGGCCTCGGGCTGTTCAAGGTGGCCGACATGAACGGGGTTAGCCGGCGCAAGCCGTAGAGTGCGCGACGGATCTCCGTAGCGAAGTCTTCCGCGATCGGGCGCCCCATCCTTCGATGGGTGCCCCATCCTTCGCTTTTCGCGAAGGGTGGGGGACGGACGAGCCCCCAGAACCGTCACTCGGTCCTCCCATTCCGCACCGTTGCTTCGCAAGAATGGGGCGCCGGTGCCATGCTGACGGCAGGGGTCCACAGGCTGGCGCCTGCGGCTCTGAAGCGGTGGACCAGAACCGGCGGGAAACGCTCCCTGACGGTCGCGGCTTCGTACACCAGACGTGACGCAGTGCTACAGTGCCAGAAAGTTGGCAAGCAGGCGGCTGCCCTCTTCGGTGAGGAAGCTTTCCGGGTGAAACTGGACGCCCTCGATGGGCATCGTCTTGTGTCGGATGCCCATCAACTCGTCGCGATCCTCCGTCCACGCGCTGATCTCGAATCCCTCCGGCACGGTCGCCCGGTCGATCGTGAGCGAGTGATAGCGGGTGGCCGTAAACGGGTTGGACAGCTCTTTGTACACGCCCTTTTCGTCGTGCTTGATCGGGCTGGTCTTGCCGTGCATCAGCCGCGACGCGCGAACGATGGTCCCGCCAAAGGCCTGCCCGATGCACTGGTGCCCGAGGCACACGCCCAGGATCGGCACCTGCCCCGCCAGGCGCGAAATAAGCTCGACGCTGACGCCCGCCTCGTTCGGCGTGCATGGGCCGGGAGAGACGATGAGGTGCGTGGGGTTTAGGGCGGCAAGCTCATCGACATCGGCCGCGTCGTTTCGCACCACCTTCATCTCGCGCGAGGCGTCCAGCGCGCCGATGGTCTGCACGAGGTTGTAGGTGAAGGAGTCGTAGTTATCGACGATGAGAATCATGCGAAGAGCGTATCAAAGCCAGGGAGTCTGTGCAATTCAGGAACGGCCGACTCGTGCAAGTGCGCTAGCGCCGTTTCCAGAAAGCTGGCTCGACTCTTGGCGATTCGGGTCGTTGGGTGGCATGGCCAAGCGCAGCGCGGCCATGTGCTGGGTAGCCCGACCCGTGCCCGCGCCTTCGGCTTGGGCATGCCACCCAAGAAGACGGAAGAACCACTTGGGAAACAGCGCTAGTTGCACGGTACGTCCCGGACGCACCTCTTGTCTTCAACAGCGACCGCCAGGTCCGCGATCACGCTGTCCGCTACAAGCATGCCCGAACGGGTCAGCGCGAGCCGTTCCGGCGACACCGACACAAGCGCCTGGTCGCGCAGTCGATCCATCGTGCCGCACGGAAGTGCCAACATGTCGATACCCGTTCGCTCTCGAAAGGCCGATACCGAAAGCCCCTCCACCAGCCGGAGCTGCATCATCAGCATCTCGATGATCTCAAGGTCGATCGTCACCGGCTCCGACTCGACCTCCGCGTGGCCGGCCGCATCGATCATTCGAATGTACCCGGCCACATCGGCGACGTTCTTGTAGCGGACGCCGTCCACGACGCCGGCGGCGGACGGCCCCACGCCGATGAAAGGTTCGTTGCGCCAATACACGAGGTTGTGACGGCACCGGCAGCCCGGCTTGGCAAAGTTGCTGATCTCGTACTGCTCGTACCCGGCGCCGGTGAGCGTATCGATCGCGGCCAGGTACATGTCCGCCTCGAGGTTCTCGTCACACGGCGTGATGCGCCCCGTCCGCTGCTGGGCCGTCAGCCGCGTACCCGGTTCGTAGGTCAGCCCATAGCAGGCGATGTGATCCGGATCGAGATCGATCGCCCGGGCAAGAGACGCGGCCCAGGTTTCCCGCGTCTGACCCGGAATGCCAAAGATGAGGTCGAGGTTGACCTGCCCGACGCCCGCGCGGCGCAGCGTAGTGACCGAGGGTGCGATGTCATCCGGGGAGTGGATCCGCTCCAGGGTTTCCAGCTCGCTTGGGAAGAACGACTGGGCGCCCATCGAAACGCGGGTCACACCCGACGAAACAAGCAACCGGGCCTTGGCGTCATCGACGGTGGCCGGGTTGGCCTCCACGGTGAACTCGCTGACGTCATCCGTTACAGAAGAAAGAGCCCGAAGCAGGCGGGCGAGTTGGTCGAGGGGGAGAATCGTCGGCGTCCCGCCCCCGCAGAAAATGGTTTCAATCCTCTGGCAGCGCTCAGCCAGGCGCCGCTCAAGCTCACCAAGGAGCCGCGACAACAACGGGGCCGTGTCCCGTCCCTTCAGCGCAACGGAAAAAAAATCGCAGTAGCCGCACTTCGTCTCGCAGAAGGGTACATGCACGTAGAGTCCGCAGGAGGCGTCAGGACTGGTTTGATCGGCGTGGGCGATGGACATGGCCTCATGCTTCCTAGGAGCGCGTGTTGTGAGGCTCTTTCAGAGCCGCGACCGTAAGGGAGCGGTCCGGTTGGAAGAAGAAAACCGCTCCCTTACGGTCGCGGCTCGGTTTGTCTTAACCATTCCTCGACACCATGAAGGATGTGGTGCCCCATCCTTCGCTTTTGGCGAAGGGTGGGGGACGGACGGAACTAAGGGTGTGTCACTTGCCCGATCCATTCCCCACCCTTGCTTCGCAAGAATGGGGCACCCCGTGCGAAAAAACCGCTCCCTTACGGTCGCGGCTCGGATTGTCCCTACGCGTCGTATACTCATGCGGTCTCAATACCTTACGGCGCGACCTCGACCATCAGTTCGACCTCGACCGACGAGCCCAGCGGCAGCTCGGCCACACCCACGGCGGCCCGTGCGTGGCGGCCCTCATCTCCGAAGATCTTGGCCAACAGGTCGCTCGCGCCGTTGGCCACCTTGGGTTGGTCGGTGAAGCCGGGGCTACTGGCGACGAAGACCCCAACGCGAACCACCCGCGCGATCGCATCGATGCCACCGGCGACTGTTGCGGCGGCGGCCACCGCGTTCAGGACGGCGATGCCGGCCCCCTCGGCCGCCTCTTCGATGGACACGTCGGCGGTCACTTTGCCCTTGTGAAGAAGCTCGCCACCGCGAAACGGCAATTGCCCGCTGGTGTAGACGTGCAGTCCGGTGCGCTGGGCGGGAATGTAGCTACCCACGGGGGCGGCCACCGCGGGCAAGGTGAGGTTCAACTCGGCGAGTCGTTCACTGGGCTTCATTGATTGGCTCCACATCCTCTGCGTGTAATGCGTTTTCCGTGATCCCGCGGGCTTCGGGTGGCTGAGCCTCGAAGTCCGCGCTCTCCTCCGCGGCGCTTTCCTTTTCCGACGCCCCGAGCTCTTCCCGCTCGTCGGAGGCTTCCTCCATCAGCTGACCACCGGGCATGGACGGCCGTTCGATGCCGTCGTCCGCCGTCGCCTCGATCAGGTGAAGAAAGATGGTTTGGAAGGCTTGATCCTGGACGGCGCGGACAAGGCGGCTTCGAATCAGCTCCAGCAAAGCGAGAAACAGCCCGATCATCTCGGGCTTGTCCCTTCCGCCGAAGATTTCCTCGAACCGCTGCGAGCCGCCGGCGCGCTCGAGTGAGTCGATGATGTCTTCCGCGTGAAGCGCGATGGGTGTGTCATCAATGCCCACGCCCACGCGATGGACCGCGCCGCGCAGCCCCGTCTGTTCGAGCAAACGGTTGAACGCGGTGAACAAATCCCAAATGTCCAGGTCGGCAAGCTCCACCTCGTCGGTCACGACCGGAGGCCGAACCGGCGAGCGCCCGGCCTTCATCGCCTGTGTTTCGGCCTGGTCGTCCAGGAACCGAGCGGCGTCCTTGAACTTCTTGTACTCCAGGAGCTGGCGAACCAGTTCCAGGCGGGGGTCGGGAATCTCGTCATCGGTTTCTTCGGGCGCCGGGTTGGGCAAGAGCGTGCGCGATTTGATCTCCATCAGCGTGGCGGCGAGCACGAGGAATTCGCTGACGGGCTCCGGGTCGAGCTCGCGCAGCAACTCGACATACTCGAGGTATTGCCGGGTGATTCCGGAGATCGGGATGTCGTAGATATCGACCTCGGTCCGCCGGATCAGATAGAGCAACAGATCCAACGGGCCGTTGTAAACGTCGAGGGCGACTTTGTAGTCCGTCAACGGTGTGTGTCCTTCCCCGTGGCCAGCCCGCAGGCGTCGCGAACCTCCGCCATCAATTCGCATGCACAGGCCCGTGCTTTGGCGCCGGCCGTACATAGTACGTCCTCGACGTAGTCCGAGTCCGCTTCCAGTTTGGCGCGACGCTCGCGCGCCGGACCCAGCACTCGTTCCACGGTGTCGGCGAGCAAGCCCTTGGCTTCGCCGTAGCCCATGCCTCCGGCGCGGTAACGGGCGTCCAGTTCATCGACTTCTTCCGAGGCGGCCATCAGCCGGTAGAGCGCGAAGACGTTACACGTGTCGGGGTCCTTCGCGGCTTCGACGGGCGTGCTGTCGGTCTTGATGCTCATGATTCGCTTGCGCATCTGCTTGGGCGGGTCGAACAGATTGATGGTGTTTCCGTAGCTCTTGGACATCTTCTGCCCGTCGATCCCCGGAACGATCATGGCCTTGTTGAGCTTCGGCTCGGGACGTTTCAGAACCTCCCGCCCAAATGTGGTGTTGAAGTGGGTGGCCATGTCCTGTGCCATCTCGATGTGTTGAACCTGGTCCTTCCCAACCGGCACGAGGTCGGCGCGATACATGAGGATGTCGGCGGCCATCAGAATCGGGTAGCAGAACAGACCCATCGTGGGGCTGATCCCTTTGGCGATCTTGTCCTTGTAGGAGGTCGCCCGCTCGAGCAGACCCTTGCCGGTGACGGTGGAGAGGATCCAAGTCAGCTCGGTGTGCTCGGGAACATCGGTCTGGCGGAACAAATAGGCCCGGTTCGGATCGAGCCCCAGCGCCAGATAATCCAAGGCCACGTCGCGCGTCAGTTGTCGGAGCAGATCGGCGTCCTGCACGGTGGTCAACGAGTGGTAGTTGGCGATGAAGTAGAAGCACTCGTGGTCGGTCTGGAGCTCGATGTGCTGCTTCAGCGCCCCGAGGTAGTTCCCCAGGTGCAAACGCCCGTTGGACTGAATACCGGACAAAACACGCATTTCGTAGCCTCCGCGCGCCAAGGTCGCGGGTGGGCGCCGAGTTGTCAAGCCGACGTGTTGCCCACGACCGACGGACGATCAGCGGGCTCCTCGCAGAGCACGGGGCGCGAGCCCCGTGACCAGTCCAGTATCGCGGTGGGTTGGCATGGCCACGCATGCGGAGACGCTGATCCTTCGACAGGGTTTAGGCGTGGCCATGTTCGTTTACAATGTATCGATGTTGCATCCGACGAAACATGCCCACGCAAGCGTGGGCATGGCACCCAACGCCACGGACGTGTTTGCCCGCGCAACGCCTTGACCCGCCCGACGGCAAGCGCGATACTATCGCGACCGTTCCTCGGTGAACCCCATGAGCCCGAACTCCATTGAGCTGCTGATCCTGGACGTTGACGGTGTCCTCACCGACGGTCGGCTCACGATGGGCGCGACCGGGGAACCCGACAAGGCCTTCTTCGTGCGGGATGGATTGGCCCTCAAGCTCTGGCAGCGATCCGGCGGGAAAGTCGCGATTCTTTCCGGTCGGCGCGAGGCGGCCACCGCACGTCGCGCGAAGGAACTCGGCATCGAATGGGTGGTCACCGGCATCGTGGACAAGTCGGCCGAATACGGGAAACTTCTGGACCTGGCAGGTGTCCATGACCGGGCCACGGCCTACATGGGCGACGATCTACCTGACCTGGGTCCTATGGAAAAATGCGGCTTTCCCATTGCTGTTGCCAATGCCGCTCCGGCGGTGAAGCGCCAGGCCATGTACGTTACGCGAAGCCGCGGCGGCGAAGGCGCTGTGGCCGAGGTCGTCGAACTCCTGCTCCGTCGGAGTCGGCGCTGGTCGCGTGAAACCCTAACAACCGTCGGCGGATAGCGAGCCCGAACTCTTGACCCTGCGTTTGTCACATCGTGCGACCGGGCTTGTCCGGACCTTGGTGATCGCCTCGGCTACGCTGGCGATTCTTCTGGTCTGCTTCTCCATCTACCAGTACGGCCTTGCCGATCCTGACGGCACCGAACGATCCTCCGTCAGCCGTTTGCCCGCGCCGCCGGTCGTGCCGGTCGGTTTTGGCGGGGTGGACCCGGCCGGTGGATTGGAGGTCGGTGAGGGGACCGTGGGGCCCGGAGAAAAAGTCCACATCACGTTCTACCGACACAAAGCCGATGTGCGCTCATCCATCGAGGTGTCGGTAGACAGCCTGGCACCGGGTCCGGGGGTGGCCAACGAGCTTCTCTTGGTGGCGCCCGAGTTTCGGATGCGAACCACGGACGGACATGCCGTCCGCGTGACGGCGGACCAGGGTCGGATGGAGGCTCCGCGGCGCGCCGGCGCCGGGCTTGAGCCCAAACGAGGGCGTCTCTTCGGGCACGTCGTCATCGAGTACGACCGTCTGACCGAGACCGAGCGAGCGCTGTTGCCCGAGGCGATCCGGGATCGGCTGGATCCCGACGACCTGATCCGGATCGAGGTCGATGAGTTGCTGTTCGATTTCGAGTACTCCAAGGTCTCCGTTCCGGGTCGGCTTCGCCTTACCTCCCGCGATGCCGAGCTGGAGGCTAACGATCTGGAGCTACGGTTCAACGACCTCGAAGACCGCCTTGAGTACCTTCGGATCGCACGCGGCGGCCGAATCGCCCTGCTTGGAACGTCCGATCGCCTGTCCCTTTCCGGGTCCGACGACCCAAATCCCGGGCAGAAGCAAACGACCGTGTCGCAGTGGCTGTTGGCGACGGTTCGATCGGCTTTGCTCAAGAAGACGATCGTCCAAGCCGGTGGAGAAGAAACGCCGGACCCGTCCCCTGCGCCACAGTCGGCCGTGACCTATACGGACGAGGGAATCCCGGTTTTCGACCTGGACGCGACCGCGGACGAAACCCCAACACAGCCCGTGCGCTACTACGCCCGGTTCCACGGCGATGTCGATGTTCGTCAAACGGTGGGCGATACGGTCCAGGCCCGGTTGCAGGCCGACCTTCTCGAACTGGTCCGTGCCGTAACCAACCGTGACGCCTCACAGAAGCGCGACGCCGGGGCCACCGGGGTTCCCCAACCCGAGCCGACAACCGAATCAGCCGACGAACGGCTCGTGCTCACCTGGCAAGATCGGCTGGTCGTCGAGCCATGCGCCGCTGACGACCAGCGCTGTGCGAAGGACGCCCGGGCGACGGTTAGCGCCACGGGTTCGCCCGCACGAATCACCACGCCGGAGGGTGACGTTCGGTGCCAGCGGTTCACCTACAACCCGGACGGATCGCGCGTCCAGCTCTTCGGGACCCAGGTCGATCCGGTGTTCGTGCAGTTCGGCGAGGAGGGAACACTGACGGGGCTCACTGTGTTCACGGAGCGCCGCGGTGACGACTTCTTCATCCGAGCGACAGGGAAAGGGTCGCTGACCAACGGAGAACTCGGCGAAGTACCCGTCGGTCCCGGATCCGGTTCCATCATCACCTTCGACGACGGGTTCGAGGCGCGTGGCCGGATGGTTACCCGCACACGGATCGACCTCACCGGCCAAATCACGACCCGGACCGAGCGAATTCTTTCTCGGGCGACGTTCCGCGGACGCGTGCAGGTACACACGGCCGACGCGGGGCTGGGCGCCGACACGGTAACCGTGACCTTCGGCCCGCGGGTCGGCGCCGGCGGAAGAATGATCGACCGGATTCACGCCGAGGGGCACGTGGTCATGACCCGCCAGACCGATCAACTGACCTGTCGGCAGATCGAGATGTCTTTGACGGCAACCCCCGACGGGCGGACCGTCCTGCGTCAGGCCATCGCGTACGGCCAGGTGGTGGCCCGGCAGGGCGGGCGCACGATCGAGGCGCGTGAGAAGCTCATCGTCGATTTCCATCAGGTCGATCGCCGGCTGCCCCCGTTTGATCCGGCCGCCGCGTACAACAAGGCCGTTAGCGCCGGCGTTGATCCGCTCACCGTCGATTGGGCGGCGAAGCGCCGTGAGTACGAGGCGTCGCGCCGGGTGGAGGTCGTGGTCAGCCGCCTGCGCGCCGAAGGCGAGGTCCGAATCCTCGATGCCGGACAGGCGCTGGACGTGGCCGCGAACACAGTGGACTGTGCCGTGTCTGACAGTGGTGACATCCAGACGGCATCGATCGAAGGATCGAACGACCAGCCCGCCACGGTGCGGCTCGCCGAGCTGTCGGTGACGGGGGCCAAGATCAGCCTGAACGTGCCGGACGAGTCGGCCGATGTGCCCGGTGCCGGACGGATGACCTTTCGCTCGCAAAAGGACCTCGATGGGCGGCGGCTGGCTGAACCGGTCCCGATCTCCATCACCTGGACCGATTGGATGAAATACCGCGGGCGACAGAACCGCTCGGTGTTCGAGGGCAAGGTCCATTGCAGCAGCCAGACGACGACGTTCGACTCCGATCGTCTTGAGGTTGATTTTGTCGATGTGGTCGAAACCTCGATCGTTGAAGCGCCCGCGCAAGACTGGTGGATCTTCCAGGATGTCGTGGAGCGGTTCTCGCAAAGCGGAAGCGAACCAAGTGGCGTGGGGGCGCGTGGGTTCAGAAAAGAGCCCGCGTACGTGCTTGCTACCGGGCGGGCCGTGGCGCTCACGACCGACCTCGACCCGGTGACCGGCGCAACCAAGGGCCGGGCACGAATCGCAGGCCCGATGTTGTGGGTCGATCTGCGTAAAGGCAAGATGCAGATCGAGGGACCCGGAACGCTTCTGCTTGAGGACTACCCGAGCGTCGATGCGGCTACCGATGCGTCGGAAGAGGGCGGCGGCCTGTTCCAGATTGCCGGCGACGGCGGCCCGTCCAACACGCTCATCGAATGGCAAGAGCTCATGTGGTACGACTTCGCGGCCAACCGGATGCGCTTTGAAGGAGACGTCAGCCTCAAGCATTTCAGTGGTGCCGAGCTGATGCGCGTTCGCGGCCGGCCAGCCGGTGAATCGACCGCGCTTCCGCCGGGCCGCGCTACCTACCTGTCCTGCCGTACGCTCACCGTCGATTTCACGTTCCGACGCGATGGCGACGGCCGGAAAGAGGCGCGGCGCATGGGTCGTCTCAGCTCGGAGCGCCTGAGCCAGTTCCACGCGGAGGGTGCCGTTCGCCTTCAGGACGAATCCGAGGGTCTCTACTTGACGGCCGCCAGGCTAATCTACTGGAAGGCTCGCGAGACGTTGGCGATCCACGGAAGCCCCGGGCAAAAGGCCCACATCGTGCTACGTCGCGCCGGCGAGTTGCCCACGCAGATGTCCGTCTATCGATTCCTGTACAACCTCACCACGGGCCTCGAGCTCGCCGCCGGTCCGCGCGTGCGCAGCCGTTGATTCTTTCGCCTCAACGGTAGCCACACGCGCCTTCCCCAATCTTCCCCACCCCGCTCGCTTACGGCGTACCGGCCACAGGATCGTCTTGCGAGGCGACATCTCCGGGCGCGCCGGGGCAGGCGTCGCGCGATCCACGCCAGACACACATTTTTTTCTCGTCATCGTTTGCCTTGTGCCAGGTCGTGGCAATAATGGTATGGTTGATGTGGTCCACGACGGGACGCGGTCGGGTAGCCGTCGTTCTTCGGCAGACTGCTCGACGCGTCAATGTTGCGCCTCAGTGCCGGCGCAGGAAAACCAATCTCCCCACACAAATCGGTTCATCATCACCAGCCGTTTCGGCGGGCGGTGATGCCGCGCGCTGCGGCTTGAGCGTGTTGTCGCGGTGCGCTCCGGGTACCACCGCTCGAATTCGTGAGTTCCGGAATCGGTGCAGGCCGAAGGGTCGGCGACCGACCGGGGTCCGTGCGACAAGACCCGGACACACCGCCGAGAGGTCCGGGGAACGTGTGCTTTTCGCGGGGGATCGGGAGGGGGAAGAACGCCTGGCCGGTCGGCATGATATCGCCGACCGTCCAGGTTCTTTTTGCATCGGGAAAGGTCGCCGTTCCCGTTCCCGACTCCGGAAGCTACCTGCAAGAATGGTTGCGCCCGGTGACGAAACAACGGAGCGGGAGGGATTCGAACCCCCGGTACAGTTGCCCGTACATCGCATTTCCAGTGCGATTCCTTCAGCCGCTCGGACACCGCTCCCTATCGACCAGACGAAGTTCGGCCCCCGCATGCTGAGGCGGGGAGGCCCCCATCGATCTGCCGTTGACGAAGATTCTATCGGATCGTGGGGTTCGTTCAACACGTCGATGAGCGCCCTCTTCACGAGCCCATGCGACAAGAACGGTCAACCAACCGACTGGGGCAACGACCTGGCCCGGGAAGTAGACGAGTTCCGATCGGCGCTTCGGCCGGAGCTTGCTTGCGATCTTGCAAGAGATCAGCCCGTGCAATGGTTTCGCTTGGTAGCGGGGTGAGCTTCCCGGAGGTCAGGTAGGTTCGGCGGTCGTTGGCGTTGGTCTTTGGTGGGATCGAGGCCACGAGGCCTCAGCGTGCGGTAGACGCTCATCCGAATGGCCTGAGTGGCGGCGCCGCGGTCACTACGATTGGACTGGCTGTTTCTTGCGCGAGAGCGCGTAGAAGGTGGAAGAAGGGTTATGACAAACCGAGCCGCGACCGTGAGAGAGCGGTTTCGTGTGCGAAACCGGACCGCCTCCTTACGGGCGCGGCTCTGAAAGAGCATGCCTAGACACGCGCTACGCCGCGGCGCGGGTCAAATGGTAAGCGGTTTCCCAAGATGGCGTCGAACGGCCACGAACTGCCCGACGTGCATCATGACATGCAGACCGACCAGGGCGTACAACTCGCCCACGTTCTTGGCGAAGGCATGCATCTCCTCGGGCATCGGCTTGTCGAGGTCGGCATCGGTGGCGGCGTCTAACGCCGCGATCGTTGCGGCGCGCTGCGTGCTCGCCAGCGCGAGGTACTCGGCTTTCGTGCTGAACTTCGCGGCGTCGTCGGACTTAGACGCCTCCTTGCCGTGCGACTCGCTGAACCCATCGGGCAGGCCGGGCATCGTCACGCCGGCCTTGGTCAACAGTTCGTTCTCCGAAGAAACCAGGTGGCCGAGCTGCCAGGCGATGTGGTTGAGCCCCGGAACGGGCCGAAGCATCAAATCGGCGTCGGACAAGTCACCGACGTAAGCCTCCAGCACCTGGCTAGACATCGCGAAGCTGTGCTTGAGCACATCCTTGGAATTCATGGGGTTTCTCCATTGGTTGGGGATCGCATTGACAGGCCGGAGCGTACTAGAAATCGGCGGATTTGTGAAGCATCCGCGAGGAGCCCCTGCCCGTGCCTTTCACCGGGACGGCTGTGCCGACTCAGAGCCGCAGGCGCCAGCCCGCGGACCACGGCATCGCGCGACAGGGTCAAGGCTAACGGGTGCCCCATCCTTCGCTGTTCGCGAAGGGTGGGGGACGGACAAGATTCCGGAAGGGTCATCGGGTCCAACCGTTGCAGCGGGTGCCCCATCCTTCGTTTTTCACGAAGGGTGGGGGACGGACAGAATGTCCGGTAGACTCAGGCGATGCCGAGTAAACTTCGTCGATGCGATGACTACGGTCACATTCACTTCCTGACCTTCTCTTGCTATCGCCGATTACAGTTCTTCCGTCACGAATCGGTCAGGCGGGTATTCATAGACGGCATGATCCGTACACGGGCCAAGCTGGGCGTTCGTTGGGTGGCGTATGTCGTGATGCCGGAGCACGTCCATCTGCTCCTCTACCCAATGCCCATCGGTGCGGACGAACCCGTTGGGGTCTCCATGGTGCTGCATGACCTCAAGCAATACGTGGGGCGACACGGGAAAGCAGCGCTCCGCGCAATCTGGCGCGAGGCCGGGAGCCTGGGACGTCAGCCGATGGACGCCTGGGCCTTGGGCTCCGGAAGAAAACCGTTCTGGAAAACACGCGGTTACGTCTTCAACGTGACCACTGAGAAAACACTGCGCGCCAAGCTGGATTACATACACAAGAATCCCATCACGCGAGGCCTTGTGGAGCGGGCAGAGCAATGGGTATGGAGCAGCTACCGGTACTACGAGCACGACGACGATTCCGTGATCGCCATGGACTGGGATGGATCGTGGCCAATCGTGTGAGCGATCCGTCCCCCACCCTTCGCCAAAAGCGAAGGATGGGGCACCCATCTGATCGACCCGACGCAACGACGACAAATCGATTGGGAACGTTAAGGTCAACGGTCCCCTTGTCCGCGCGGGATTCAAGGGCGCGGCTCAGGACGAAGAATCGGACATCCCGGCGCGGGTGCCCCATCCTTCGCCGAAGGCGCAGGGTGGGGGACGGATCGAACGGAACCGACAACGTCGATCGTCTGGGGTCGAACCCCAGTTCGCGTGGTGACCAGTCCGGAATCCGCACGCCTTTTCTCGCCGTCCGTCCCCCACCCTTCGTGAAAAACGAAGGATGGGGCACCCATCTGATCGACCCGACGCAACGACGACAAATCGATTGG
>CBDUXT010000046.1:0-45216 GCA_965371245.1 uncultured bacterium
CGGACGAGATCATGTGCCGCGTCGGCCCGGCCACTATGGCCGGGAAAGCGATAGGGCGGTCGGGTCATCGACCCGGCATGGCGTGGCACCGATATCTCATCCCAATACGTTGACCTGCCCGCCGCCAGAGCGTCGCGTATTCTCGACTGCCGAACCGTTCTTGCTGCTTATCAGGCATCGATGTGCCACGCGACTTCGCAACGCCACCGCGCTAAGGGTCCGCCGCGAATTCGTACGATGTCGAACGTAGCCCAAAGGTGCCGGGTCGATGACCCGACCTACCAAAGCGCAGACTGCCACGAGTGTTCGCCTCGGACAGTCGATGCGAGCCCACCGGCCCACCGCTTGCGCCGGGGCGAACGCGTTTTGTCTCGCACAACGGACCAGGTCACCCGCCGCGCGGATCGGACGGGCAGGTACCGACACCGGGGGCGAAGGGATAGGGTCTCGCGCTGAATGCGTCGAGGTACTGGACGACATCGGTGATGTTGACGCGGAAATCGAGCTTGCATGGCTCGATGTCCATGCGCGTCTTCGTCGCGTTGCCGGCACGATTGGCAAACGCATCGAGGGCGGCCACCACGTCCAGGGACACGTCCACTCGGCCGTCGGGCGGATTCCATTCTAGAGCGGTCGAGTTGAACCCCGCGACGGCGTCACCGAACCGGGAGTTTTCGACCTGAAGCGGCGCGGAGAATTCCTCCGGGACCTGCATGGAGCAAGTCTCATCGATCGATTGGACCATGTACACACCGCCGGGAACGACTCCCGCATGATGCAGGTAGAGTTCCCCAAGGGCCGCCCAGTCGGTGAAGAACGCGTCGGCCGGGTCGCACGACAGCCCGGCGATGTTGAAGAACTTGCCCGTAGGACACGCCGCGCCCGGACTGACGCCGCTGAGCTCGCAGATCGCCGTTGGCTCCGTGACCCAGAGCTCGGTCCCGTTCCACACGTCCCACGGCGGCGGCAGGGACTCGAACCTGACACGGATCGCCTGGTTTCGACCGGCGACGCCGGCCGTGATGCCGATGAGTCGCTGACGCGCCAGCCCGATGGATTCACCCTGGGCGAGGCCGGGGGCAGAGTCGGTCTGCACGAGCCGGGGAGCCGACGGTATCAGACAGGCGGGCGCGCGCTGGATCAGGAGTGGAATCGGCTCGATAGGGACGGTACCGGAGTCGTTCTGGAGAAACGTTTGGGCGCCCACACTCAGAAACATCGGAAGCTGCGGATCGGGCGGGATTCGGACCCGGAAGGCTCCGCCGTACAGGCCATCTTTCGGAAATGGTACGGGCTCGTCCAAGAGCCTAGCGTCGTAGAAGAAACAGTCAACCTTGAAGTATAGGATGCCCATGTGACAGGTTGATCCGGGCAACGCGAAATCAGATCTCGTTTCCTCCGCGAGGCCAATATTGCACTCGCATACTCCAGGGCTGGGGCACACCGGAGATGCGCCATCACACCTCGCCCCGGCACCAAACGCTCCCTCGCAGTCCTCCGCCGTCGTGCAGTAGACCGGTATGACGACGAGGGCGCCGCGTTGGTCGTCGAACGCGATCTGAAAGCGAAAGATTCCTATTCCGATGTCCATCGGATCCCAGTCCCCGATGCGTACCTCGAACACCGCCCATTGCTCTCCCTCGTCACACCAGATTCCGCCATCGAGAATGACGCAGCCTTCGGAAGCAGTCTTCGGTACCAACCAGATCGGCGTGCCGGAGCCCGGCACAACGTCGCACTCGTCGGGAATCCCGTTGGTCGGCGCCACGTCGATCGACGTGTGGTCGGCGATGTCGCAGATGTCCTGGATGCCATTGTTGTTGCAGTCGCGAGAAAACTCACAACCATCCGGTACGCCGTTTCCGTTACAGTCGCCGCTCGTGCCGGCTGCGATATCACACTCGTCCGGAACGAGATTGCCATTGCAATCTCGGCTCGATTCCTGGTCCAGATCGCACGTGTCGGCGATCCCGTTGGCGTTGCAATCCACCTCGCAGGTGTCGGGTATGCCGTTTGCGGTGCAGTCCCCAACGGTACCAGCCAGGATCTCGCAGGCATCAGACAGCCCGTTCTGGTTGCAGTCCGATTCGCACAGGTCCGGGATCGCATTCCCCGTGCAGTCGTCGCTGATTCCGCCCGCAATATCGCACACGTCCAGCACGCCGTTCACGTTGCAATCTCGGTCGAAGCGATACTCGACGTCAACGGTCGCGAAAGAGTCGTTTCCGCACACGTTCGCGTTGACATGTTCGTTCGGCACCAGCTCGAACACGGCATTCCCGCCGGCAACGATCGCGTTGTAGACGTCAGATGGCAAGACCCTAACGATCGTGTCGGGCTCCGCGGGACAGCTCGGTATGCTGAAAATGGAACCGAAATCACCCACTCGCTGCTTGTTGAGCAGCACTACCAAACCTGCACGATAGTCTGCGAAGGCTCCCGAGACCGTTATCGTGATCGTCACGTCGCCCGTCGCCGGGGGCGCCGGTGTAATTGTGAGGCTGTGCGGCGAATCACGATCGATCGGCGAGAAACGCGGTGACGCGGCCGTGAACAGAAAATCGCATCCATCAAAGACACCGTTTGCGTCACAGTCAACACCGGTGATACCGGGGCCTTGGCACTCGTCGGGAACGCCGTCCTGGTTGCAATCCAAGTACGGCTCGCACTCGTCGGGAATGCCGGTTGCGTTACAGTCGGGACTTGTCCCAGCGGCGATTTCGCACTCGTCGGGGACCAAGTTGTTGTTGCAATCCCCGCTCGTGCCAAGAAGAATATCGCACTCATCGGCGATTCCGGTGGCATTACAGTCGAGGCTGGTTCCGTCGGCCAGGTCGCAGGCGTCAGGGGAACCGTTCATGTTGCAATCCAAATCGAGCTCGATGCACTGATCGGGGATACCGTTGCCGTTGCAATCCACGCTGGTTCCATCAGCGATGTCACATTCGTCCGCAACGCCGTTCCCGTCACAGTCCTCACACGCATCGTTGACGCCGTTGAGGTTGCAATCCGGCTCGCCGAGGATGCGATACGCGTACACGGCCCCGCGTTCTTCATCGTCAAGCGGCAGGCCGTTAACCGCAGTGTCTCCGTCAATTGCAACGATCGGGTGGGACCGCGGGAGCCGGCCCGCCTCCTTCCAGGTCGTGCCGTCGAAACGAAAGATAGCCGTGCCTGTCGTACCGCTTTTCGAGGCGACGAGGGCCGTATCGCCACTGAACGCAACACGCGTCCCGAACGAGACGGCATCCGCATCCACATGTGGTGCCAGCTTCTGCGTCTCGACCCACTCGCCCAGCTCCGGCCGAAACCGAAAGACGTACGCGGAACCGCGCCCGTCCAGGATACCCTGCGACGCGCCGACGATGAGCTGGTCGTCTCCCAGGGCGACGGAAACACCGAAGCTGTCGAGGAACATGCCATCACTTGCCGTCAATTTGGTTTCGAGCGGCCAGCCGGAGCCGTCGAAGCGAAAGACGTACGCGGATCCTGACGTGAATCCGCGGTCATCGTCGGATGGGCTCCCAGCAACCACCAAGCCGCCATGAACGGCGACTCGGATTCCGAAGTGGTCGCCGCTCGCGCCATCGGGCGGGGTCAGCTTGGCCTCATGCACCCAGGTCGATCCCACCAACCTGAACACATACGCGGATCCT
Organism: uncultured bacterium; assembly: GCA_965371245.1. Lineage (GTDB taxonomy): Bacteria > Planctomycetota > Phycisphaerae > UBA1845 > UBA1845 > CBDUXT01. The sequence goes on from CBDUXT010000046.1 coordinate 3,657, forward strand.
GAATTCGTGCCGACGACATCATCACCGTAGGCCCCTACGACAATCACATCTCCGGCAATCGCGACGGCGTAGCCGAACCAACCGGCGGAACTCCCGTCCTCTGCCGTTAGTTTCTGCGTCTGGATCCAGGCATTGCCGTTGAACGTGTACACAAACGCCGCACGCGGGAACGGGGCACCGACCACCACGGTGTTACCACTTACTGCGACAGATCGGGCGAACTGGGCGACCCTGAGGTCGTTCGTCGGAGTGAGCTGCGCCTCTTGCTGCCAGACGCCGTTCACGCGACGGAACACGACCGCAACGCCCGTGATGCCCCCTTGAAACGGATCGAGCCCGCGGGGCATTCCAACCACGGCCACGTCCCCGTCCACTGACACGCAATCGCCGAACCGGGCTCCGTCGCGGATGGGGTCGGGGATGAGCTGGGCGACCTCGCACTGCGGCCACGCCGTCCGCGGAGCGACCAGCACCCAGACGGCGGAAACGAGCAGCGCGATCAACCAGGTCTTTCGTTTCGATGGCATGGATTTCACTCTCCCTAAAAAGCCGGCGATTCCACCCGGGGGCGTCACAGACCCCCAGCCCCGCACAATTCGTGGCAAAACGCCCCCCGGGCGCCGACGGCATCCGTGACGCACGCGATCGCATCAGGTGTCTCCGGACCCGGATTTGCGATGTTCATCCAGCAATTCTCCGACGGACGGGCCACGGCAGCGAGGCGGATCCAGCCCCCATCGCCGGGATGCTCCGAAGTCGCGCGTAGCCTTTTCCAGGCGTAGCAAACGAGAACGTCCGAATATTCCCGCCAAATGGCGAAAAAAAGGCCGTGCTTGCCACCGACGGACGCGTTGCGTGGGGACTGGATTTCGGGGAAGAAACGCCCTGGAGGCACTATATGGTGGGGGTTGGCGGGCGAGGCCCTACCGATGCACCGGGGCGCCGCTTATGTTGGGGTCGGGCGTACGCACTTTTTTTTGCTCGGCGATTTGGGGGGGCTTGCCCGCGTTGGGTAAGAGCACCAGCTTGCAGGCGTCTCCGCAGTTGAGCATTTCCATCGCGTCTTCGATGTCGCCCATCCCGATCGTACGGGTGATGAGCGGCCGAAGATCGACCACGCCGCTCTCCAGCAACCAGCGGGTCTTGTACCAGGTGTCGAAGATGCGCCGGCCGTTCAGGGCACGAACGGTGAGGTTCTTGAAGATCATGTTTTCCGCAACGTCGATCTCGACCGGTTTGGCGGGTATGCCGAACAGGACCACCGTGCCGCCGTTACGTACTACACGGAACGCCGTGGTGATGGCACTGGGCGCGCCGCTCATCTCCAGCACCACGTCCACGCCGTAGCCGCCGTTGGCCTCGACCATCAGAGTGACGATGTCGCCGTCGTCAATGGCGTTAAACACCGCCGTCGCCCCCATCGCCTTGGCCAGCTCGATGCGTTTGGGGTGGATGTCCGAGGCGAAGATGCCCTTGGCGCCGACGGCCTTGGTGATGCCGATGGTGAAGAGCCCGATCGGCCCGCAGCCCAGGACGGCCACCGACTGACCGGAGAGGTCCTGATTCATCGTGGCAAAGACGGCGTTGCCGAAGGGTTCCTGGAGCGTGGCGATCTCGGGGGGGAGTTTGTCGCGGTCGTTTTGCCAGATGACTCGCTCGGGCACGACCACATAGTTGGCGAACGCCCCTTCGCGATCGACGCCCAGGATCTGTGTCTTCGGGCACATGTGGGCCTGCCCCGTGCGACACTGATAACACAGACCGCACGTCACGTGCGACTCGGCCGACACATAGTCGCCCACGGCGGCCGTGCGAACCTTGTCACCCGCTTCGACGATCGTACCGCAGAACTCGTGCCCCAGGGTAAGCGGCGGCTTGATGCGGCGCTGTGACCAGGCGTCCCACTTCCATATATGCAGGTCGGTCCCACAGATGCTGGCGGCCTCGACGTAAACCAGCACGTCCTCGGGTCCGGGCACCGGAACGTTCACCTCGCAGAGCGTCAGCCCGGACTCGGGCTCGAGCTTACGAATCGCCTGCATCGTTTCCGCCATCGATCGCGTTCCCTGATTGAAAGGTCATCAACCGCCAGCGGTCGATGGCCATGTTCGTCTAGGGGAGGACTGGTTCGCCGCGCGGGCGAGGAAGCGGTCCAGTTTCGCGCACAGGTCCGCTCCCTCACGGTCGCGGCTCGGTTTGTCATGACCCTTCATATGCAGCCTCTACCAATCCGGCGTCATGATTGGACTAATCCCAAGGCAATGACCTCGTTCAGGCTGCCGCTGCGGAAGCCGCGAAGGTCGAGCGAGACATAGGCGTAGCCGAGGGAGCGGAGGTACGCGTCGAGTTTCTCGGCGGCCTCGGGTGTCGCCAACAGCGGAAAGAACTCGGGCGGAACCTCGATACGGGCCAAGTTGTTGTGGTGGCGAATGCGGCACTCGCGAATGCCGAACTCGTCGCGAAGGAATGCCTCGCCCGCTTCGATCATGCGGAGCTTTTCGGGCGTAACCGATTCACCGTAGGGCAGACGGCTTGACAGGCACGGGCTGGCCGGCTTGTCGTGGGTGACCAAGCCGAGCCGATGCGAAAGCTCGCGCACCTCCGACTTGGTCAAACCGGCTTCGGCGGCCGGGGAACGCACGTTGTGCTCGCGGGCGGCGTCGATGCCGGGGCGGAAGTCGCCCAGGTCGTCGGCATTGATGCCGTTGACGATGGCGCCAATGTCGCGGTCGGCGATGAACCGGGCCATGTGGGTGTAGAGCGTCGTCTTGCAGAAGTAGCAACGATTCTCGGGGTTGGCCAGGTAGTCGGGGTTGTCGAACTCGTCGGTGTCAAGGATCACATGCTCCGCCCCCACCGCGTCCGCCAGCCGGCACGCGTCCGCAAACTCGGCCGCGGCGAGGCTGTCGCTTTTCCCGGTGACGGCCACAACCTTATCAGCGCCCAGGGTGTCGATGGCCACCTTGAGCACCAGCGTGGAATCGACGCCGGCACTGAACGCAACGGCCACGCTCTGGAGGTCGCGCAGGATGTCACCCATCAGACGATGCTTTGTTTCAAGTGATGAGTAGGGCATGTCGGTCATTCGTTCAACGAGCAAAACCCGAGCCGCGGGCTTCAGCCCGCGCGGTCTTCCCTCGGCAGATGGACTGCCAAGGCACAATCGATCCACCGCGTGCCGCTTCTCTTGAGCAGTGCCGACGGCGAGTCTCGTGGAATCCCTACACTGCTCAAGAGCAGTGGCACACACGCGGATTCAGGCGTGACGTTGCGCTAGTCCTCGGACGTTGTTCGTTCGAGCGGGGCCTGAAGGATCGGCGGTCGGTCGAACTCGCCCTCGATCTTGTTCACATCCAGTTCTTCAAAAAGAATGGCCGGGGCAATCACGCTCGCCGAGATCCCCGACGTGGCGTTGTACACCGTAGGCTTGGTGCCCGCGGCGAGCAACCGCTTGAGCGCCCTGATCTCGACACGAGGAAAAGTCAGGCCGCGAACGAGTTCCTCGTGCCCGTCTTCGACGAACACCTTGTACGCATAGATCGGATCGCCCAGCTCGCCGAAGCCGCCGGCCTTCATCGATACCACGCGCAGGGCGAAGAGGAGCCCCTCGTCCTTGGCCGCCTGGATCAACTCTGCCTTCAGCGCCTCGGCGGACAGACCGTTGCTGTCGGAAACATACAAGCAGCCTATGGTGGCGCGAGGCTGACCGAAGCCGGCGGACCGCCCGTGACCGGTCGATCCGGTGATCTTCTCGGTTGATGCACGTGCCGCCAGCAGGGTCTTGAGGATGCCGTTCTCGACGAGCGAGACGCGCCGCGCGCGAACGCCTTCATCGTCAAAGGTATAGGCCCCGGCCAGCGTTTTGCCCTCGAACGTCGTCGGACCCGGGTCGTCGTACACGTTGAAACTTCGCGGAAGGATGCGCAGGCCGATCTTTTTTTCGAGGCTGCGATCGCCCCGGCCGCCCGAACCCAGTGGTGTGGGTCTGGCGCAAAACCCGTCGGCCAGCAATGCGGCAAACACCGTGCCGGCCGCGTCGGGCTCAAAGAGCACCGGGCCGGTGTAGTGGTCGAGAACGGGTGCCTCACTGAGTTTAATGAGGTTGGCGGCCAACTCGTCGATATCATCCAGCATTTTCTCAACGGAGGGAAGGCCATCGACGAACATGCTCAGATAGGTCCGGCTGTCGGCGAGTCGCATGCCGTCGGCCGCTTGCAGGCGCGCGCCGACCTGAACATAGGCCCCCGTGTCCGCCTTGCGCACACGAGTCCCCTCCGAATTGACAATCCACTTGTTGACGGCCCCGGCGAAGAACGAAACGTCGGAGTCTTGAACCTTGGGAAACTTCTTGAATCGCTCGGAAAGTCGCTCGAGGTTCGTTTTCCATTCGGCTTCGTCGAAGGCGATTTCCGGGGATGGCTCGACCGCGCGCACCGGCTCAGCCGGCGTGAAGTCATCCGGACGCTCTTCGTCCGTCTTTTGCTTCAGATAGGCCTCCTTGCGGGTGAGCATCTCGACGGCCTGCTTGTAGTCGTTGTCGGTCATTTGCCACATGGCGTGGCGCAGTGCCGTCATGTCGTCATCCAGCGGCAGCGCCGCCCGCCCCCCGAAGCCCCGACCGACGTTGGTGTTGTCCAGCGTGTACGACCCGACGCGCACCCGGCTTGTGATCAGGCGGAACCGGTTGTCGTCGGACCGGACCAAGCCCCCGTAGGACGCACGCATCGTGAAAGAGAGCCGATCCTGCGCCGAGTACTCAATGAAATAGGGCTTGGGGAGATCGTCGAGAACCAGGCTCTCCATCGAGCGCTCCAGTTCCTCGACCATGGCCTTCATCACGGTGTCGTTGTCGGGAAGCGCCCCGCCGCCCGCATGAGCCGTCAGCGGCATGATGACCACGAGTAACACGGCCACAGCGCTGATCGATCGGGCTAGCGCATTTCTCTTGTCTTTCCGAGCCGCGGGCTTCAGCCCGCGCGGCTTCTGGGCTTTGGATGAGTCGCGGGGGGCCGTGAACCCGGCGTACGAAAACGGGAACTGCTCTAGGTTTCGATTGGGCATGTCCTGTGTCCTCTCGGGTTCACTGGCGTCATTCGAGGCACTACGTACTCCGCCACCCCTCGTTCGATGGGACCCGGAAAAACCAAGCCGCCGACCGTCAAGGAGCTGCCTGCGAAAGCATCGATTGGGCGTGCCCTTCCGCTCCCTGACGGTCGCGGCTCGGATAAAAACAACCCGTCGAGTCGCAAGTCTACAACCACTACGGTGCCTCACCCAGCGGTGGTTCGAGTATCGGCGGTCTGGTCTGGCTTCGCGTGCGTTTTTCTATCTCGATGGTGGCAACCAGGATACTCGGCGACACGGCCGACACGGGCACCCAGCCCGATTCCGCGCCGCACGTCCCGTTGAAGACGGCCGGGTCGTCCCCGGTGTAGGTGATCTTCTCGAAGCTGGTCAAGGGCGTTCCGACCATGTCCGCCCCGCGGATCAGTTCGTCGGGTCGGCCGTCCGCGTACACCCGGTAGACGACCAACGGCAGCACCTTGAACGCCTGCGGTCCGGAGCGCCCCGTCATCGTGAACCCGCCCGAGATGTCCTCGAACAGCAGCCCGTAGTCCTTCTCCTGCCGTTTACACTCCTCGATCAGCAGTTCCCGAAGACGGGCAAAGGGCACCTGGTTGGTCGACTCGACGATGAGGTTGCCCTGTCGCGAAACGACGGCGTTGCCCGGCTGGCGACGCCCGTGACCGTTGGACCGAGGGAAGCCCTTCACCGGGCTGCGCGAGAGCAGAAACGTGCGGAGAACGCCCTTCTCCACCAGTGACACGCGCTCGGCGGTGACACCCTCGTCATCGAACCGGTAATGCCCCCGCAGATCAACCGCACCGAGCTTCGCCTGCGTCGGGTCGTCATACACGCTCAGAAAACTCGGCAAGACCGGCTTGTCGATTTTCTTGGTGAACGTCTGTCCCTCGTTGACGTCTTTTTGGCGGTGCCCCTCGATGCGGTGCCCGAAAATCTCATGAAAGAACACGCCGGCGGCACGATTGCGCAGGATGGCGGGCCCGATGTAGGGCTCGGCCAGCGGCGCGTTGCGCAGCGCCAGCACCTGATCGATCACGCGGCGGAAGGCGGCCGTAATCGCGGCGTCGTCGGGTAGTGCCCCCGGTGTAGCCGCGTTGAAGTTGAAGCTCTGACCAAGATCCATGCCGTCTTCAGCCCGCGTACCCGCCGAGACGGTGATGCGATAGCGCGTCTGCCCGGTCTGAAGGCGTGTCCCCTCGCTGGTGACCGCGTAACGCGTTCCGGAAAAACCACTGACGGATACGGCGGAGGTGTAGATGAATGGGAACCTGCGGGCGATGGCTGATATTTTCCGCGCCCTGTCGGCCCAGGCGTCACCATCGAAGGACAGTTTGGCCGGTGGTTCGGTGAAGACCTGCGGCTCTTCGTCACTGAAGTCGTCGGAGAGATCCTCCTCTTCAACCTTGACCTTCAGGTTGGTCTTGATTTGGGTTAGGCGCTTGACGGCCGCTTTGAAGATGCGGTCGGTGTTAAACCACAGCGCGTGCCGGATCGCATCCGCGTTGTCTTCGAGCGGCAAGAGAACGTTGCCGCTGCCGCGCTGACGCGATGCCCCGCCGCCTCGGAGCTGATGCGTGTTGTCGAGTTTGTACGCCCCCACGCGCAGGTCGATGTTCAGGTTGCGCTGCCTGGTGTCGTCGTGGCGGCCCAGCGCGCCGAGGGTGGCCGTGATGAGTGTTCGATGCTCGTCATACACCGTGTAACCGATGTAGTAAGGCTTCGTCCCATCGGGGGCGACGAGGTTCTTGATCGCGTAGGAGAGTTCGTCCGACAGATACGTCACGATGGGAGCGGGTGAGATCTTGCCCGGCGTCTCGGTCGCCGCCGCGCCCGGGGCTTGGGCCAACGTCGTGAGCAAGGCCGTCAGCGTGAGCAACGGTTTGACGTTCGTTCGCATTGGGTTTTCCTTCTTCGTCCCGTTGGAGGACCGCTCAGCCGAGCGCTCCGGCACAAACCTCAACGGCACCGCGTCAAGCGCGGCGGGCATCCCGGCGGCGGTGCCGACATTATCGCCGGATGGCGCACGCTGTCCAGACGTACATCAACGGGCCGGCTGCCGTAGGCGTGCGACAGCTTTGGCGGGGCGTGCAAAGCCATCTGGACAGCGGCGCGCCGGGTCAGAGCCGTGGGCGCCAGCCCACGGACGCGATGCGCACAAGCACGGCGCTTCCGCGATACTCGGCCGGTCACGGGGCTCGCGTTCTGTGCTCTGAAAACCGCCCGCCGATTCGGTCATGCACCCGCCTGCCGTCTACGTGCATCGATCCATGAGGCGGAATCAACGAGCCGGCGAGACGGTCCAAGCGATCCGCCGGCGGAGCCCAACCGGTCACATCTTGCATGCTCGGCGACTCCCGTCCGGTCCCGCGTTATACTCTGTTGCGAGCACGCATGCCTCGGGAAAGGAGTCGGTCGTGTCCGTCGGCGAAATGGTTGGGTTGGTGCTGGCCGCCCTGTTGCTCGGCGGCGTCGTCGGGGGCCTGGTGACCGCGTCGTTGCCCTCGCACGACCGCTGGGGAACCGGGTCCGCGGGCCGCCGCATCGATGCCTATGGCCAGTGGCTTGCCGCGCGGGTGACGTTGACCCGAGCTTCCGCTTCCTTTGTGGCCTCCTTCAAAGCGCTGGCCGTTGAGCCGCGCGAGTCCAGTTTCTTCGCGTTGCGCCGCGATGAAGCCCAGCGCGCCCGGGCGGCCTGGTGCGATGCCATGCGCGACCTCGACCGGGCCGAGGCGCTCTTGATCGTCTGGAGCGGTAACCCCGACATCCGGGCGCGGTTGGCGTCATTCGAGCGGGTAGCGCCCGAGGTACTGCGTGCGGCCATCAACGGCGAGCCACGCGACGCGAAACGTATGTTCGACCGACTAGGGACGGCAGACGGACAGGCCGCCGATTTTGCGATCCAAGAGGTCGGTGGCGACCGGTCGGAATCCTTCTTGCAACACTGGCTCCGGCGTGCGGTTGGGTTTCTAAGAGCGATCGAACGGCAGTGGAGTCAATCCTGAGCCGCGGGCTTCAGCCCGCGCGGACGTCCGCGCAAGCTGAAGCATGCGGTTCAGGTTGTCGCGGAATTCATAAAACACGTTACTAGTGTATGGTCAACCTTGAATCCGCGGGTTTGCTCGGTGGGTGGCCTACCTCTTTAGAGGTGGGGGACTCGAATGGTCTCCGGATTCGCGTCCCCCACGGCTAAAGCCACGGGCCACCCAACCCGCAAGTTTACGCGTGACGATGCACTAGTGCATCGTCACGCCTAACTCTATGGGTGGCATGGGCAAGCACCGGCTTGCCCGTGCTGGTCTCGTAGCAACATGGGCAAACAAGTTTGCCCATGGCCCCCGCGTGCCAACCCGCAGAACTGCGTGTGAAGGTGCACTAGCGCCGACCGCGTTGCCGGGCGCGGCAGAACTGGCTGACGGCGCGCGCCAGACGATCGAGGGTGCGCCGCCCTTCGGCGGAGGCCTCGAGGCCGACAAACTGAAACCCGATGCACGCTCGACCGTGGGCGACGGCCTCGCGATGCCGCACCAGACCGTCAACGACAAGGGCGGGCTTGCCCGGTCTGGTCGAGAAGATGCAACGATGGGTGGCGTCGAGTTCGAAGTCGTGGGGGTCGGAAACGAGTACCCGCATCCCACCAGCCGAGACATCCTCAAGTTGGCCGTGCCGGACGACCCGCGCTTCCAGGGCGTCCGCATCGACCCCGGTCGTTCGCAAGAGTCGAACGGCGACGACTGTATTCTCGGGCGGCTTCGCACGCTCGTACGCCCGGCGTTGTAACTGCTGCAACTCAACCGGCCACCGCAACCCCACAAGCCAACGATGGCCACGTTCGTTGATCGACTCGACGGCGGCGCCGAACATGCACTTCTTGTGCCCCTCGCGAAAGGTCACGCCGAGGGTCTGCCCCAGCTTCGGCAGGGTCGCGTCGTGAAGATCCTCCGGAACATCAACGCTGAGTGAAAGCGACTGCACGGCCGGTGAGCCGGACGTCATTTCAGCCTTGAAGGTCCGCCAGCCGTCCGGCGTCTGGTGGCTCAGCACCACGCGCCGGTTCTGGTCGATCGCGTCCTCCAGAATCCGATCGCGTTGTTCCCGAACGATCGTCAGTGCGGAACTCATGTTCCCCCCTCCCCGCTAGCCTCTTGACCACCCGCCTGTGCCACGGCGTGCAGCCGGGTCCGGCAGGCCGCCAGCCTTTCGTCGTCGATAAACTCCAACCCCAAGACGCACCTGCCCGGCGTGCCTTCGGTCACATTGGTGACGCGAGCCGTCAGCTCGAATGACTCGGATCGCTCGGCAGCGCGGAACGTCACTTGGACGGATTGTTCCCTCTGCAATGCCTCCGCGTCGTCCTTGGCGACGCGACAAGCCAGCCCGTTCATGCTCAGATTGAGCAGCGCCGCCTGCCCGCGCCACGCCCGGGTTCCATCGCTGGTCTCGAGAGACACCCATGCGGCGCCTCGCAGCCTGCGGCGCGGGCTGCGACGCCGGTCCGCGACGGTCATGGTGACCGGCTTGCGGATCGTCATCGCGGGCGCGCTTTCGCCTGGAGAGTCGTCCGCGCGTTGGGTCTTGAAACAATACCACTGGCCGTCGGACGCGAGCGTCGCGTTGAGCGAGTCCGCCTGCGTGACCGCGCGAATCGCCGCCTCTGATCCCAGCAAGCTGAGGATGAGAATCCCGCCGGATTCACCGGTGACGGCGGCCGAACAGGCGATCTGGAGTGTGTCGCCGAGCACGCACAACTCGATCGACGCGCCGGCACGCACCGCCCGTGCGAGGATGCGCGCGGTCGCCTTCCGATCGAGTTCGCTCCTCCCTCGCAGAGACACCGCGGTTTCTTGCGTCATGGGCTATCGTCTCCGCCGCAGCATCCGGCGTTCGTGGGCGTTGATGAATCGCGAGATTCGCCTTTTCTCGCTGGCGTTGCTGATACCAGGCCAGGGCAGAAAGCGAAGTCCGAGGCGAAGCGAGTCGCTGGCGTCGATCAACCGCTTGTGGCAAACCGCGCTGAGGAAGAAAAAGGGATCCTCGACCGTCGGCAGGCAAAACGATAGAAAGAATCGCTCGCCCGGCGTCACCGAGGCAAGGATGGAGCGATCGAGCAGCGCGGAGACGCCGCCGACTGAAAGGTCAAGCAGCCACGCGGCCAGAACCGGGGCATCGGTGGCACAGGCGTAGGGGTGGTCGCGGTGCGGTCTCACGAGGTTGACGTTGACCGGATCGTAACCCAACACGGAAATGCGCAGGTTCATCCGTCGCTGCGACGGTTCCAGTAGGGACGGTTTGCGAAGGGCGATGCCGGCGATGCGCCGGTTCCGATCGAATCGTACAAGGCACCCCGTTTCCTCGATGACGCTCTCAAACTGCAACCGCGCGCCTCGAAGAGACATGTGGACCGTGATGCGCGCGCCGACTGGGGCTGGCGCCGCGTCGTTCATGTATAGCGGTCGGTCGGTCATGACGCGCCGCTCGGTCAGGTCCACAAGACGCGCTCGCCCGGTGACCACGACGCCGTCGCTCGTTTCGTATTGGAGTTCGACCGGAACGTTGCGCGCGCAGCCCCATTCAAGAAGCTTCTCGACCGGTTCAGTTGGCGTGGCGGTCCTTGGCAAGGGCTCTCGCTTCGTAATGGGCGCGTTGATTCTCCTCTCTTATGGTTTCGGACCGCGGCGCGGCGTACTTAATCACGCGACACGGATGCCTATAATCGTCGGGATCGGACCCCGCGATCGATGGAGGGGTTAGCGGACGTGGCGGCGTGATCCTACGAAACGGCCAGGTCGCGATTGGGGCTCGTCGGGGTGGATTCGGACGCCGGCTGATCACCCTGACCGGACACCCGCGGGCGATAGGAGCCGGTCAGTGCGACCAGAGCACCCGGTAGAGAACTTGTCAGGACCATCACGCGGATCATGACGGCGAGGCAGACGATCTGAGACGGGCTACCGAACGGCTCGAAGAAAATGGTGTAGGCAAGTTCCATCGTGCCCAAGCCCTGGGGCGGGCCCGGAAGCGCTTGAATTATCGAGCCCGTGTAGAAATATGCGAAGTACTCCAGGACGTTGCCAAGGTTGGCTGTGAGCCCAATGGCGATGGCCAACGTGAAGTAGGCACTCATCGCGGTAAACTGCAACACGACCGTCACGAACATGGAACCGAGCAGAATCGGAACGTGGCACACGAGCTTCCACACGGCCTGGTCGATTCGTTCGATGTGCTCGAACATCGGGAGTCGCTGCAACCACCGTTCAGGGATTAGTCGCCTCCGTAGCGCCGGGGAGAGGTAGGCGATCGTACCTGCCACCCCAAAGCCCAGCATCCCAAACATGTAGGGGCGAAGCTGGCGAAGACGTTCACTCGGGCTAAGTCCCGTAATCAGGGCGACACAAATGAGAAGAACGGCCAGGCCGATGGCACGGTCAAGCACGATGGTGGTGGCCGCTTCGGTCTTGCGATCGGTATGCGTTGTTACGAAGTAGGCCTTGAAAACGTCGCCGGCATGGGAGCCCAGAGGCGTCGCAAAGTTCAGGAAGTTCCCCGCGAAGGAGAACTTCACGCACTCCCACAGGCTGATGTGAATGTCCTGTACCCCCAGGAGCCATCGAAGACGAATCGCCTGAAAGAGCCCGACGGGCATCTGGATCAGCAGCGCCAGAAGAAGCAGCGATTTTCCGCTGTTGCGCCAGGCCGTCGCCAGCCCGTACGCGATGCGCAACCCACCTTGCTCATCCACGCCCACTTCCTCAAGCGGAAGACTCTGTCGCACGCCAGTGAGCAGCACGATGTCGAAGCCGCCGTCGCGCTCCGTCAGCGAGCCGATCAGTTCCGTCCCGTCCTGAAGCCAGATGTGGTCTCGGACGCTCACGCCGCGAGCGACAAACCAAAACGCGGCCACACAGATCGCGATGCGGAGGACGCGAAGGAGGTTCTTTCGGTTGCTCTTGCTCATGGGGGACCCTTATGAGCCCGCGGAAGAACGCCTGAACTCGGTGTGGCACCGGCTTCCAGCCGGTACAAACACGGACTGAAAGCCCGTGCCACACTTCTTCAACCCGCTGCGATCGGCGTACATGTTGTACGTCGGCCAACGGCGGTACGCTCTGCACATTTTTTATCGGGCCTGCGCTATGGCGTGGGTACCCGCGCCCAGGGTAGGACGTCAGCCTGCGTGTCGCGGCGCGGCGGGTCGGGGTCGCTCGCCCGGATGGCGTCGCGCCAGTTGGCCTCCAGTCGCTCGACCGTCATGCCTTCATACGCGGCGGCCAGTGCATCAGCGAGCGGGCTGCCGGACTTGAGATCCCTGACGAAGGCAACGAACCGGGCCGCGTCGCGGCTCTCCAAAAACCGCACCACACTGTGCGCGATCGGATATTGGTTTACCTCCAGCGGTCCGGTGCTCTCGAGCAGATCGGCGATGGGCCAGTCGTAACGTACGAACTGCCGTGCCAGAAGCGTGGCGTTCCCACCCGTAGCGCAGCGATCGCCGAGGACGCGCTCCACCGTCAGGTCGGCGTAGCCTTCGTTGACCCAGTGCGGAATCAGCCGGGACGAAAAGAGTCGGTGCATGAAGGCGTGCGTGCTCTCGTGGACCAGCGTGCAGACGAAGCGGTCAAAGTCCGCCTCGGTCCGACCGCGGCGCAGAAGAACCACGTGGACGTGGCCATTCTCTTCAATCGACCGCGTGTAACCCACGGCGTTTTCGCCTCCATAACCATCGAAGTATCGCGCGAACTTGCGAAACCGTTTGGTGGAGCGCCACGCGAAGATCGGGCACTTGGAAAGGAACAGGCTCTTGGAGGGATCAAGTCCGAAGCGCGCGCACAGAGCGCCGTATGTCACCTCGCACCGTTCCAACAGACGAGCCCGGTAGCGCGGCTCAAAATCGGTCCAGATCAGGAAATGCTCCGACTCCATTTCAACAACGGCGCGACCGATCACCTCCCGCACCTTGGCGCCGAACGTCAGGTAGGCCGACCGAACCTTCTCCCGCGAGTCGGCCGACGGCTGCGGCACGATCGTGATGTCCGGCGGAGGGTGGATAGCCTCCTTCGATGTTGTGCCTTCGTCCGGTCCATCGGCGTCCGGGTCCGTCGGTTCCTCGTCTGCCCCCGGCACGACATTCGGCTCGACTCGAGCCGGTCGATCGTACTCACGGAACGCCTCACGTGCTCGCCGGGCATACGTGTCGTCCAGCGCGACCGCCTTGCCGAACTGCCGGCCTGCAAGGTCGTGTTGGTCCTGTCGCAGCGCAAAGAGGCCAAGCTGAAAGTGGTCCTCTGCCCGAAGCCGACCATCCCCGGCGCGGACCCGCTCGAAGGTGAGGAGGGCGTGCTTGGCTAGAAACGCGCTGTCCGGCTCGAGCTCCGACCACGCGAACACGTAGGGCGTCTTTTCACGAACGATCACGAGCCCGTGGTCGGTGTGATCGACCACGCCGCCCGAAAGTTGACCGCCCGTGCGCAGCTTCAGATCGACACGAATCGTCTCGGTCTGGCCGACCGCGATCGAGGAGAGGCAAGCGGCTGCCAACAGCATGCCCACGCCCATGGATGACCAGTCCGCGCGAATAGGCGCGAAACGCCAAGAGAGGCGAAATCGTGTTAACGGGCGTGCGGGCGTCATTCGGGTTGGTCGGGGTCGGTGTCGCCCGACGTCGGTGGATTGTCGCCGAGGACGGTAAGGCATTTGTATCGGCCGGCGAACTGCGATAGCTGCGTACGGCTGATGCGAAGGTCGAGTTCGACCCCTTCGGCGAGAAAGCGCCGGTCGCGAACGAAACCCCGGGTGCCCAGCTCCGCCAGAAGCTTCCCCTCGGTGTGGGGGATGCGGACGGTCACCTCGATCGTGTCGCCGCGGCTTCGACCACGAACCTCCGTAATGAGGCGGTCGATCCCCTCGCCGGTCAGGGCCGAGATGGACAGCGAGTCCGGGCGGTGGCACGTAAGCATTTCCACCATCGCCATGTCATCGGCCACATCCACCTTGTTCAAGAGCGTGAGCTGCGCGACGGTGTCACAACCCAGGTCGGCGAGGACTTCATCGACCGATTCCACCTGTTGCCACGCCATCGGCGACGACACATCGACCACGTGCAAGAGCAGGTCCGCGTGGATGGCCGCTTCCAGCGTGGCGCGAAACGACGCAACCAGATGGTGCGGCAAGTCCCGGACGAATCCCACCGTGTCACTCAAGAGCAGTGCGTGCCCGTCGCCGAGATCCCACCGGACGGTCTTGGTGTCGAGCGTGGCGAAGAGCTGGTCGGCGGAGTATTGCCCGGCCTCCGTCAGCCGATTCATCAGCGTGCTCTTGCCGGAGTTGGTATATCCCACAAGCGAGACCGTGAACTGATCGCCGCGCGAACGGACCTCACGCTGTTTGCGACGGTCGATCTCCTTGATCTGATGCTTCAGGAAGCTGATCCGCTCGCGCACGATCCGCCGGTCGATCTCGATCTGCCGCTCGCCAGGACCCCTTGTGCCCACGCCGCCGACCGCGCCCGCCGCCGTCGCTCCGCCGGCCCCGGCGATGCGCTCCAGGTGCGTCCACATGCCGCGAATGCGCGGGGCGGTGTATTGAAGCTGTGCCAATTCGACCTGAATCTGGGCCTCGCGCGTCTTGGCCCGCGCGGCGAAGATATCGAGAATCACCTCGCTGCGATCGATGACCTTGCGTTCGACGGCCCGCTCGATCCCCCGGATCTGCCGCGGGGTCAGTTCGTTGTCGAAAATGATGACATCGGCATCGGCGTCGTCGGCCCGTTCGACCAGGTGGGCGAGCTTTCCTTTGCCCACCGCATAACTCGGCGAGAGCGCCGTGCGCTTTTGCACCAGAGAGTCGATGACATCGACCCCGGCGGACTCGGCCAGCGCCGCCAGTTCACCCAGCGGGTCGGACAGATCCGCCTTCGTCCCCGGAAGCAAGACGCCGACGAGTATCGCCCGCTCACGCCGCGACGTGCTGCCATCCGCGCGGGGCGCCGCACTCGCTCGCGGCAGGCGATGGGAGGCACGAAGGTCATTGGCCGGGTGTGATCGAATGGAATGTCGCATGGTGTTCGTCAGGCAACATCATAGCCGTTCCCACGCCCGCGGGTCAACCCGAAGAGCCGGTAGGGTGCGCCCCGGACGCACCTTTTCTCGATACTCCCGAAACTTGAGCGTGGCTCAACTCCTTGCCCGTCGGTTCGCGCTCCCGTAGGCTACGCAACCCATGCTCATTCGACGACGGCAGTGCGAACCCGCGCGGAAGGCGCCGATCGTTGGCGTGCTTCTGGCAGGGGTCTTATCCTCTTCCCTGCTCGCGGCTTTGCCGCAAGCCCCAATCGGCAAGACGGTTCCGCATGGCCCGGCTCGGCGGATCATCACCATCGCCCCCGACGCGGCCGAGATCATCTGTGCCCTGGGTGCATGCGAGCGCATCATCGGCGTCAGCAAGTACTGCCTGTTTCCGCCGGAGCTGGGCGATCGCATGCGCGTCGGTGGGCTCATGGACCCCGACCTCGAGCGGCTGATCCTTCTTCACCCCGACCTGATCGTCCTCCGGGGGCGCAACGAAGCCGTCGAACGCCTGTGTCGTGAGCGCGGCATAAAACTCTACCATGACGAGACCGACACGCTGGAGGGTATCGCGGCGAACGTAAGGATGCTGGGCGGTCTGCTCGGGCGGGAGCAACAGGCGGCCAAACTCATCCGAACGTTCCAAGAACGAGTCGAGGCCGTCAAGAAACGTTTGACCGGGCGCACTCGACCGCGCGTGCTTCTCACGGCCATGCGCTCTCCGGATCGCCTTGCCAACGTGCTCACGCCCGGGCGCGGCACGTTTCTTAGCCACATGATCGAGCTGGCGGGGGGAACAAACGTGTTCGGGCACCTGGACATGCGCTATCCGCAGGTCAGCATGGAGAGCATCCTTGCGGCCCGTCCGGAGGTGATCATCGAGCTGATGCCCGAAGTGGACCTGACGCCGGAGCGAAAGGCGTCGCTGCGCAGGCAGTGGCAGCCGATGGGGTCCATCCCAGCCGTCGCCGCCGACAGGATCTACTTCGTGGGCGACGCGCATGCGATGATCCCGTCGTTGCGGCACGTCGATATCATCGAGAAAATCTCTCGCCTTCTTCACCCGGAGGTGTATGTTGACCGGTGACGCGCGACCCGCGCTGGAGCTTATCGACGTGCGCTTTGGGTTTCGTGACCGGCCCGACTTTTTGGGTCCCATCAGCCTCGCCGTCAGACCGGGCGAGTGTTGGGCGATTGTCGGTCCCAACGGCGCGGGCAAGAGCACGTTGCTTCGCCTGATGGCGGGCCTGCACCACCCGTCCGCCGGCGTGGTCCGGCTCGGCGTGCACCGGCTGGAGACGATCGCTCATCGGGAACGGGCTCGAACGTTGGCGCTGGTTCCGCAACGGCCACCGGTCGATGTCGATCTGACGGTGCGCGAAATCGTGCTGATGGGCCGGTTCCCGCATCGCTCGCTCGGACTGTTTGACACGTCCGCGGATCACGCGATCGCCGAACAGGCGATGGCGATGACCGAGACCATCTCGTTCGCCGATCGATCCATGGCGACACTCTCCGGAGGTGAAGCGCAGCGCGTCCACGTGGCCGCCGCTCTGGCGCAAGAGCCGCGTGTCCTTCTTCTGGACGAGCCGACATCGTCCCTGGATCTGCGCCACCAGCTCGCGGTGTTTGAGATTCTGCGCGACTGCGCCAGTCCGCGTGAGTCAGGCTTGCCGATCGGTGTCGTCGTGGTGACACACGACGTCAACCTCGCCGCCCGGTTCTGCTCGCACATCCTGTTGTTGCACGAGGGACACCTCGTCGCCGCCGGACCGCCCGCGGACGTGCTCACGCCGACAAAGCTTCGGGCGGTGTACGGAGTCGAAATGGCGACCCTTTCGTTGCCCCAAGAAACGCGCGGAACGGGCGGATGGCTGGTCCCAGTCAACGTCGCCTCGGGAACCAGGTCATGACGGGGCTCTCGTCCCGGCGCTACCTGGTCCGGCTCGGTGCATGCGCGGGCGGCTTGTTGATCTTGCTCCTGGTGAGCCCCGGAATAGGGACCGAGTCGGCTTCGTGCGGATGGTGGGATGCGTGGCGGGCGAAGCTCGGTATCGAGATACCGGCGGGCGAGCTGACCGGACGCGCCTTCGTCGATATCGACGGGGACGGTGTCATCTCGCCGGACGAACAGGACGACTTCCAGGCAGTTGCAAAAGCCATTTTTGATCGACGATTCCCGCGTGCCCTGCTCGCCCTCCAGGTGGGCATCACTCTCGCACTGTGCGGGGCGACCTTCCAGATTCTGTTCCGCAATCCGCTGGCCACGCCCTACACGTTGGGCATCGCCAGCGGCGGATCGCTCGGGGCGCTGGTGGCCATCCGAATGGGTTGGGCCTTCGCGATCGTCGGCCTGTCGAGTCTCACGATGTCGGCGTTCCTTGGCTCCCTGATCGTGGTGGGCGCCGTGTTCTTCATCGCCCGGGGTTCACGACGCCTGACCACGAACGAACTTCTTCTGGCGGGCGTGACGATGGGGCTATTCTGCTCGGCCATGATGATGCTCGTGACGGCCGTTTCGAACGAACGCGAGACGTTTGCAATGGTTCGGTGGATGATGGGTTCTTTGGATCCGATCACGACGCTACAGGGGGCCTCGTTGTTGCCGCTGCTCGCTCCGGCGTGGGTCATCCTGCTTATGCACGCGCGCGCCCTCAATCAGTACCGCCTGGGCGATGAGCTGGCGTACTCGCGTGGGATCGACGTGGTCCGGCTTCAGACCGTCTGCGTGTTGGTCTGCTCGCTGGCGACGGCGGCCGTGGTGGCGCGATGCGGTCCGATCGGCTTCGTTGGGCTGGTGGTGCCGCACATGGTTCTGCTGCTCTTCGGGTCCGATTGCCGACTGCTTCTTCCCGCGTCGGCCATCGCCGGGGGGGGCTTCCTGATCGTCTGTGACTGGGGCTCTCAGGTCACGATGCGCGTCGCGGGCTGGGCGACCGGGCGACAGCTCGGCAGCGCAACGCTTCCCATCGGCGTGGTCACGGCCGTCGTGGGCGTGCCCACGTTCCTCCTTCTCCTGCGTGCGCGGCGCCGTTGAGGGCGAACCCAGACCCAGCCAAGAAGCGGGTGCCCCATCCTTCGCCTTTTGCGAAGGGTGGGGGACGGACGAGAACCACGGACGCGCTTCCGTTCACGGCGTTGCCCAGCGGGGCCACACCCGACCTGACGCGTGCGTACCACCCCGATGTGGCTCTTGCTCTTCTGACTCATCCAAGACCCAGCGCTGACGCCGTCTGCTACCCGCATGCCACGTCTCTTCCACAACCCGCGAGCCGTCTACCGCACCGCATCTGTAAGATTCTGTGGAATCTCTCATCGTGTGTGGCAATACTCGCTCACCAAACCAGAATCAGTGGTGTCATGGGTGATAGCACAACGCACCGGCGATCGTCGTCGCGATGCAGCAACAGTTCTGAATCAACGTGGGAGGATACCATGGTGACACGCGCGAAGGTGATCTGCCTTTCGGCGGGCGTGCTGGCGTTTCTCAACAGCGGATGCATTGTCGGCGGGTTCGCGTGGTTCGGCCCCCGCGTTTGGACCGCGGAGCAAACTGAGCGATTCGCGATCGAGACGGACGCCCTGAAGGCACTCGACGTCACCACGCACAACGGTCGAATCGCCTTCACCGGGCTGCCGGCCGGGGCGAGCGACGCCTATGTCGTCGTCACCCGCAAGGGCGGCGGCGTAACCTTCGGGGCGGCCGAAGAAGCATTGGCCGCCATCGACGTCTTCGTTGAGTCCGCGGGCGATGGAACCCAACGCATCGGCTGGCGGTGGAACGGCGTGCGGCACGCTGGTTGGGGGGCACGGGTCCACTTCGACATTCATGCGCCGGGCAACGTCAACCTAACGGCCAAGTCCCACAACGGCGGCATCAAGATCAGCGGCTCATCCGCCGAGGTCCGAGCGGTAACGCACAACGGGCGGCTCACGGTCGCTTCGACCGGTGCCAGACTGGTGGCCGAGACGCACAACGGCGGCATCAACGCGACGTACGGCGGAGACGACGTCACGCTCATCACCCACAACGGCAGCATCGTGGCGGACTTGGTCGGCGCCTCCGCGCCGGGCGGTTCCATCACCACGCACAACGGTGGTGTAACAGTGGTCCTGGGACCCGAGGCATCGACGACGCTCCGGTGTCGGACCGGCAACGGCGGGATCCGGTGCAACGTTCCGCTGATGAGCAGCGAGGTATCGCGGCACCGCTTGAGCGGTACCATCGGAAGCGGCGAGGGGAGCCTCGGGGTCACAACCCACAACGGGGGCATCCGAATCAAGACATCCGGTTGAGCGGCCATCGCACAAGCCGTGTGGAATCGACGGTTGTATAGCGCCGGCAGTCGTGTGGCACCGACATCTTGCCGGTGTTCTCACGGGCGGTGGATAGGGCGGGCTATTGCCCGCCGTTCGATCACACGAAGGCGGGCAATAGCCCGCCCTACCCTCGGCCCCGGCTAGATGCCCGCGCCCGCCGTGAACTCGAAGACGGGGTCGATGAAGTCTTCGACGTGGGCATCGGTGAGCGAATAGGTGCCCATCACCAACAGCGGCGGCGAGTAGACGTGAAGTGTCACGAGGTCGGCATCGCCGGGTTGGAGGTTGGAGACCTGGTGCATGTCGGTGTCCTGCGATCCACACACGCCGTTCTCGGGTAGCTCGCAAGACGCGACGGCGTAGACGAGACCGTTCGCGCTGTGTTTGAACGAAGTCTCCGTGGCCACTCCCCGGATCACCCGGACCCCGCAGCTCGAACCGCGATGATCGTGGATCGGGCTGCGCTGCCCGTTCTTCCAGCATAGGATCAACACATGATACCCGGACCCGGCGTGCATCAAGTTGCGCTGGTACCGTTCGTCCGAGAAGCGCACAAAGTCGCGCACGTCGTCCAGCGTGATGTCGAGCGTCTCCAGCCGTGCCTTCAACTCATCGAGCGGCACGCGCGTCTCGAAACCATCCATCCAATCGAAGAAGGCTTCGACACTCGGAGAAAAGCTCGCAACCACCTGGGACCGTGGATCGTTCATGATGGCATCCCATCCGAGGAATTCGCCCGACCGGTTCCAGTCAAACCGACTGCCCCGTGTTCAACCCAAACGGCGTCTGGCCGTCGGCGCGAACACGATGACACCCATCATGCCATATTGGTCCGGAAAAGGCAAGCAAAAACCCATGGCTCGCGCGGATGATGACGCGCGATAGGCGTGACACCTTTTTCAGAGATTGGTGCCCCATCCTTCGCTCTCGGCGAAGGGTGGGGGACGGACGAGCCCGCGAAACCGTCACGTAGGCTCATCCATTCCCCACCCTTGCTTCGCAAGAATGAGGCACCCACGCGCCTACGGCTCTGACTCGGCGTACACGTTCCACCCGAGGTGCCACGGATCCGATGAATGACGACAGGCTTTCTTGCCGTCATGCCGCTCAGGCTCCACAATACCCGCTTTCGTTTTCGGGTCACCCCGCGTTCGTGAGGAGAAATTGCCATGGGTTCGATCGGTCGGGTTTCGCCAGCGTTTCTCTTGTTGCTCGCCTCCACCGCTGTGGCCGCGGACCGTCATCCTCTTTCGACGGCCGATCTGGGGCGGCTCAGGGGCGTCGGTAGTCCCCAAGTCTCGCCGGACGGGCGATGGGTCGTGTTTTCGCTCTCCACCACGGACTACGACGCCAACGACTCCACCCGCGAGATCATGCTTCTCTCAACGGACACCAACCGGGTTCGCCGATTGGTCGAGGGCGCCTCGCCACAGTGGTCGCCGGACGGACGCTTCATCGCCTACCGCGGCACGAAGGAAGATACGGACGCCGACGGAGACAAAGAGACCGATGAACAGGCATCCGATTCACAAAGCGGCCTCTGGCTCTACGACCTCACCAACGACAGCAATCGCTTCCTCGTCCGTATTCACTCGACGGACCACTTCCTCGGCCACGGCGCGCGGAAGAACTTCATCTGGTCACACGACGGCAAGCACATCGCCTACGTCGGTGCCGAGCCCGCCATCGAGTCCGACAAGGAAGAGCCGGATGTTCTGGTCTTCCGGCGCATTCTTTACAAGACGCGCACGTCGTTCTCGGACAATCGCCGAACCCACGTCTGGATCGTCGCGGTCGCCGGCGGCGAGCCTCGTCTGCTTACCCCGGGTCGCTTCGACGAACACTCGATCACATTCTCGCCCGACGACCGGCACATCGCCTTTGCCAGCAATCGATCCGATGATCCGGACAACAACTACACCGACGATCTCTGGACGCTCGATGTGGCAACTGAGCAAGTCCAGCGGCTCACGCATTCCAGCGGCACGGTGTTCCAACCTTCCTGGTCACCCGATGGCCGGCAGATCGCCTTCCTCGCCACGGTGCGGGCGGTCAACACCAAAGACAGCCCACCGGAAGACCGCCGGCTCTATGTCATGGACCGCGCCGGCGGAACGCCTCGAAACCTGACCGGCGCCCTCGACCGCCGCGTCGGCGGCTTCACCTGGCACCCCCGCGGGCGGGCGATTTACTTCTCAGCAGGTGACCGCGGACGGTCGCCGCTGTTTCGTGTCACGCTCGCGTCAGGAGAGATCGACCGGATGCTCGATGGCGAGCATCGCGTCGGCGGCTATTCCGTTGACGCACACGCCAGAGTGATGGCCTTCACCAAAACAAGCGTCACGGAGCCGGGCGAGCTGTGGCTTGCGGATGCCGACGGCCGCAATCCCAGGCGGGTCACATCCTACAACGACGACTTCCTCCAACGCGTCGCGCTCCAGCCGGCCGAAACGATCTGGTTCGACAGCTTCGACGGCACACCCATCCAGGGCTGGGTGATGAAACCCGCCGGCTTCACCCCGGGGCGGAAACATCCCACCGTCCTCTGGGTCCACGGCGGACCGCACGGCATGTACGGCTACGCCTTCTCCTCGCGGATGCAACTTCTGGCGGCCAACGGCTACGGCGTGATCTACCTCAACCCGCGCGGGAGCACCGGGTACGGCCAGGCCTTCTCCGATGGCTGCGTGATGAACTGGGGCGGGGGCGATTACAAAGATCTGATGGCCGGCGTGGACTTCGCGGCGGCACGGTACGATTGGATCGACGCCGACCGGCTCGGCGTCATCGGCGGAAGCTACGGCGGATTCATGACCAACTGGATCGTGACCCAGACCCACCGGTTCAAGGCCGCCGTCTCCGTGGCGAGCGTCAGTAACCTGATCAGCTTCTACGGCACGTCACTCTATCATCTGCTGATCGAAGTCGAGTTCAACGGAAAACCCTGGGACAATTACCCACTGCTCTGGCAGTGGTCGCCGCTGGCCCACATCCGTAATGTCAAGACACCGACGCTCTTGCTACACGGCGAAAACGACCACGACGTGCCCTTCACGCAGGCCGAGGAGATGTACATCGCCCTCAAGAAGCTCGGTGTTGACTCGGAGTTGGTACGCTACCCCGGCGAGGGCCACGGCTTCCGCAAGCCCAGGCACCGTATCGACTATCTACACCGGACGATCGAGTGGTTCGACCGCTATCTGAAGGAGTGAACTCAGCCCGGTCCGGTCGGTCGGGTGGATTCGTGGTTCAAGACGCGATGAACCAGGCGGCGGTGGGCACCGACCAGGTCGCGGCAGACAAGTTCCGTTCGGCGGGCAAGCTCCCGGCGTTCGCGGATCGCCCGCCGCACCATCGCGCGCATGCGTCGATACTTCCCCGCTCGTTGCCTTCGCAACGCATGTCCCTGGAGCGCTCGGTTCACCGCGTCCAGAAAATCCCCGACTCGAAACGGCTTGCGAAAAACATCGCGAACGCCCAGCCGCAAACTTTCGACAGCCTCGTCGCAGGTCAGAGCATCCGCCAGGAGAATCACCGGCCGATTGTTCAGCGCCGTCAGTTGGGCGACCAGATCCAACCCGCCCGCTTCACGGCGCGGTTCCGGGTTCGTGGGTCGGGCCTGGGAAGCCGGCTCGCTCCACGCCGCCGGATCCGCCCGGCGAAACGGCTCCGCCTCGTCCAAGTCCATCTCGGCGATCACCAGGTCGTGGGGGTTGACGAGTTCCGCGTCCAGGCAGGCCGTCGCGTCAGACACGCAGGTGATGTGCGCGTCGAACCGGCGTGATAGGGACGCCACGAGAATCTCGAGGACGTCTCCGTCCGGCTCCACGACAAGGATTCTGGGTGTATGACCAGCCATTGACGTTCGTTCCGGCGGCGGCGCCGCTGACCAGTGGCGAGACCACGACCCCACAACGCCGAACGACCCTCGTCCGTCGTGCGTGCCTTACGATTCACCCCTCGCTCCTCCATCGAGACACGACGACGGCGGCGCGCGGAGCGATTCGGGGATGTTGTCGTGGGGCCGGCGACGCTAGGTCGTCGGCTGACGAGCGGGCAACTCGAGTGTCACGGTCGTGCCAGTACCCGGCTTCGACTCGATGGACAACCGACCGCCGTTGATCTCGGCGAACCGGTAGGCTCGCGACAGCCCAAGTCCGCACCCGCGCCCGGCGGGGCGGCTTGAGAAGAACGGGTCGAAGGCATGCTCCAACGTCTCTGGATCCATGCCCGCGCCGTTGTCCCCAACAACAATCCGGACTGTTTCATCGGAAGCCGGCAGGGGCGAGTTGATATGGACGTGGCCGCTTGAGCCGCCGATCGCCTCGACGGCGTTTTGAAAAAGGGCACCCAGGCTCTCGTGAAGCTGGTCGGGGTCGGCGTAGATCGTGGTCTCAGGATCTCCAAGCGAGAGCGTGAAGCGCACGGACGGCTGAGTCGCGTCACCCTGCCAATGCTGGCAGAGTGGTTCGAGAACCTCGGCGAGTCGCAAGAGGGTCGGCTTGGGTGTCTCCGGCTTGGCGAAACGCATCAGGTCCGAGACGAGCTGACTCGCTCGCTGTGTGTGTTCGATGATGATTTGCAGCGCCCGAGCCGTCTCCTGGTCCTTCGTTCGTGAGAGTTCCATCTGCGCGCGCCCGGAAACGATGGAGAGCGGATTGTTCAACTCGTGGGCGGCACCGGCGGCCATGGCGGCGATCATCGAGATCGACTTGGCGTGAACAACCTCTCGCTGCGCGACCTGTACGCGGCGGTTGAGATCGACCAACTCCTCAGCCGTCCGTTCCAACTCGAGCCGAGTCTGGGCGCCCGCCAGCGCGGAGCCGATCGAGGCCGACAGCGTGTCGCACGCGTCTTCGGCGTTGCCGAAGCGCCTGATCGCCGCCTCCCGTGTCGCCACGATCCCGGCACCAATGACGATCGGCCCGGAGAACAGCGGCAAGACCCACAGCGGACCACTTCGGGGACTTCCGGTGGCACGCATCCAGATATGATCGCAACCCTCCGGCGCAGGGGAAAACCCCCGGAGGGAGGGAATCATCGGCAGGTTGTGCGGCGCGCCGTCGTCCCGCGTCGTACCCAGATCAAAGAACGCGGAGCCCTCCCCGTTCTCGAGGCGTTGGGCGTAGGCCGCATGAACGCAACGGGTATGTGGCTCGGCCAAGAACGTGACCGCACAGTCGGCGTCCAACATCGCCCGGATCGCGTGTGCCGCCGCCAGGCACACCTCCTGAACCCCATCCTCCGCGGCGAGCCGACGCGCAAAGGTTTCCAAGGCGGCCAAGCACGCCGAGCGAACCTCCAACCGCCGGTTCGATTGCGTGAGCTTGGCATTGAGTTGTCCGAGCTGTTCGTTGGCCCGCAGGAGCGAGGCCTTCGGGTCCGTGTCAACGTATGGTTCGTCCAGCCCGATCAGTTCGCTGAAGGGGTTCATCCGCGCGGGCAGGCCGTCCAACACCGCAGCCATGTCGCCTTCCTTCAGTGACAACTCACGGGCGAGCGTCGCAACGTCGGAAATGTGGCTGTAGCCCGAGAAGCCGATCCGCTCGCGCCGCACGACGGTGTCCGCCAGGTGTACGATCCGCACGAGCCGGCCGAACCGGACGGAACTCGGTAACCCCTCCGGCGCCTGATGATGAAGCCAGGCGCACTCGGAGATCGCAGGATCCAGACGCCACCTTGCGGTGAGGCGCCGACCCGCCACCGTGTGGTCGAACCCGAAGACCTCACGCTCGGCATCGCAGATACAGACACCCCGATTCTTCACGCGGTCGAGCGCGCGGGCATAGCTCTTGGGAAGGCACGTTTCCAGTGCAATCTTTCCGATGTCGTGCATCAACCCACAGACGAACGCCTCGCCCGCAAGTTGCCGACCACCGAGACGCTCTCCGACGGCCTCGGCGACGCACGCGACGGCCAGGTTGTGGCGCCAGAACTCACGCCGAATCTCGACCGCACTCGCCCCATCTTCGTCGCGCGCGAACACGTCGTGCAGACGAAGCGCGAGGACGGCGTTGCGAACCGTGGAAAAACCCAGCATCGTAACCGCGCGCAGGACGGTAAGGGTCTCTCCCGGTAGGCCGACGTTCGCGCGACGTACCATGCGCAACACCGCAGCCGTCAATGCCGCATCGGACTCGATGATTTCAACCACATCGCGCGCACAGGCATCGTCGGAGGTCGTGACGGTCAAGAGCCGCGCCGCCACCACCGGCAGGGTCGGGAGCTTGTCAAGCTGATGGAGGATCAGCTCCGCCCGCTCGCCGGGGCCAAGTTCCTTGAGCGATTTGTGTGTCGCAGCCGCGGCCGTCATCAAGCGTTATCCGAGTCAAAGCCAAACGTGGGTCGCCGTTCAGGCGACGCGTACCATGTCCGATATCCGGCTGATGACCGCATTGATGTCAAATGGCTTCCGAATGAAGTCATCCGCGCCGGCAGCGTACAATTCATTCACCTCGTCGGGGTCGGCAACACCACTGATAACGATGATCTTGATGTGCTCATACTTGCTGTTCGCGCGAATGGTCCGGCAGACGGCCGTTCCGTTGATGTCCGGTAACTTGAAGTCCAAGAGCAGAACATCCGGGCGAAACTGTTCCGTGATGATCCCGGCCTCGTACCCCGTCGAGGCCGTGCGTACTTCGAAACGTCCGTCCCGCCCAAGCAGCTCGGTGAACATCTCGACAATCGCCTCGTCATCATCGACCACCAGGACACGCTTCCTGCCGGTCTCGAGGTGATCGAGCGGGATTTGGTTTTCCTTCATGAACGACATCAGCGCTTCGCGAGGAATCCGCCGGAACCGTGAGCCCGGCACCCGGAATCCGCGCAACTTGCCGCTGTCGAAACAACGGATGACCGTTTGCTGACTGATCTTGCAAATGCGCGCAACCTCACCCGTGGTGAAGACCTCCTTGACCTGTTGATCCGCCATGATCCGTACTCCGCGCTCTCAACCCAGTTGCAACTCGCGCTACGCAAGTTGTCCATACCACCCATATTCCCTATACCGTACATACCGCACAGTTCCTCGTCAACCATAAACTGTGGACAAGGCACCGGGCGGCAGGCTGAGGCCGCAGAAAACCGGGCCGTAGGCTCGGCAGCTATGGAATGCTCTCGGGGGGACGGAACGTGGGGGTCCGCTAAACACCCTGGCGGCGACCGCTGCGACCCTTGAGATATACCCAGAGGACGGTTACGTCGGCCGGGCTGATCCCGGCGAGTCGGCCCGCTTGACCCAGGGTCCGCGGCTCGACCCGCGTCAGGCATTCGCGCGCCTCGGCCCGTAGGCCGGTAACCGCGGAATAGTCCAGCCAATGGGGCAGTGCCATCGACTCCAGCCGACGGAAGCGCTCGATCTGCCGGTCCTGGCGCTCGACGTATCCGCTGTACTTGGCCTCCACCAGCACCTGCTCGAGCACGTCGGCTGGAAAGGTCCGGTCCGTCAGGCGGGCGATCGCATGGGCGAATGTGGACAGGTCCGTGCCCGGTCGGCGAATCCACGTCGATAACGGTGTGCCATCGACGTGACCCTGACGACACAGCTTTTCGATCTTCATCGTTGCGGTGCGGCGATCCTCGAAGCGCGCCCAGCGCGTGTCGTCCACGGTCCCCAGTTCGCGACCCATCGGCGTGAGCCGCTGGTCCGCGTTATCAGCGCGAAGCCGCAGCCGATACTCGGCGCGAGACGTAAACATCCGGTAGGGCTCGGTCGGCGGTCGGATGATCAGGTCGTCGATCATCACGCCGATGTAGGCCTCATCGCGACCGAGAACAAACGGCGGCTCCCCGCGCAGCGCGCGGACCGCGTTGATGCCGGCCACGATTCCCTGGCCGGCCGCTTCCTCGTAGCCGCTGGTGCCGTTGATCTGACCCGCCAGAAACAGCCCTTCGACTCGCTTGGTTTCGAGCGAGGTTCGGATCTGATGGGTCGGCACGAAGTCATACTCGACCGCGTAGCCGTACTGGAGGATTCGTGCCCGCTCCAAACCCGGGATGCGATGAACGAACGCCTCCTGTACATCCTCGGGAAGTGACGTGCTGATGCCGTTGCAGTAAACCCGCTCGTCATCGATCCCTTCGGGCTCCAGGAAGATCTGGTGCCTATCCTTGTCCGCGAAACGCACGACCTTGTCCTCGATGCTGGGACAATAGCGAGGCCCCGTGGAACGGATTTGACCCGAGTACATCGGCGCGCGATCGAGGTTCGCGCGAATCGGTTCGTGTACCCCCTCGTTCGTCCAGGTGATCCAGCAGTCGATCTGCGGCTGATCAATCGCGTCCGTCATCAACGAAAACGGCGTCGGCATCGCGTCACCAATTTGCCGTTCACATCGGTCGTAGTCGATCGAGTCGCGATGCACGCGCGGCGGCGTCCCCGTCTTGAGCCGCCCCAGCGAGAAACCAAGCGCCTGGAGCGTGGCACCAAGACCCACGGCGGCCGGCTCGCCCACGCGGCCGCCCTGCGTCTGAGTGGCACCACAGTGCATCAGCGCCCGAAGGAACGTCCCCGTGGTCACGATGACGCTAGACGTTCGCAGGCGACGCCCGCCGGACAACGTGACCGAAGCGACCCGCGGCCGTGGGCCGTTGCTGATCGGCGTCGTGTCAATGCGCTCAACCGAGCCCTCAAGGATGGTCAGCCCCGGGGCTTCAGCAAGAAAAGCCTGCACCGCTCGCGGATAGGCAGTACGGTCGGCCTGGGCTCGCGGCGCCCAGACGGCCGGCCCTTTGCTGCGGTTGAGCAGGCGAAACTGGATCCCCGCGCGATCAATCGCCAGCCCCATCAGTCCGCCCAGCGCGTCCACTTCGCGCACCATCTGCCCCTTGCCGAGTCCGCCGATTGCGGGGTTGCAAGACATGCGGGCGATGGCCTCACGCTGCATCGTGACCAGTGCGACATCGGCACCCATGCGCGACGCGGCAAAGGCGGCCTCCGCCCCTGCGTGCCCACCGCCGATCACCACTATGTCGAATCGATCCGTCATGCTTCTCAGTTGCATGGCGGGCAATAGCCCGCCCTACTCGTTGACGACGACCCTACAACCGAAGCCGTGTAGGTCGGGTCGATGACCCGACCTACCAGAGCTTCTCCAGCGTGCCTAACTGAACATGCGGCGGCGCCGACCACACGAGAAGAAACATCGCCTCGCGAACCAGCCGCTGCGACCTGTGCGACGACAGATACCCGCTCCCCTTGGAAAATGTCAAGAGCGTGGCAGCCAGCCGTACGACCAGGTCGTTGACGGCCACGCGAATATCCATCGACGGGATCTCCGCCGACGGGTCACTCAGTGTCTCGGCCGCATCGAAGAGCCGCCGACGCACCGACTCATATTGAACCATGATTCTTTTCTCGAGCATGTCCGCCGCCTGCGCCGACGCCCCCGAGCACGCCCGGATTCCGTCCAGCAACGCCCCGGCCATGCCCACGCCCACGGCCGACACACTCAGCGGCTTGACCGGGGCGCGCCGCGCAAGCACGCGCTCAAGCGGTCCGCGGATCAGGTGTTCGGACGTCACCACAACACCGTCGCAGCGAATCTCAGAAGTCCAGCTCGACCCCAGCGCCATCAGTTCCATCGGCTCACCCGTCGAGAGGCCGGCCGCGCTCGTCGATACACAGGCGAGAACCTGCTGTCCGTCGGGAAGCACGGCCCCGGTGACCACGTAGTCCGCCTTGGGCGCACTGGTGACCCAGGGCATGAAGCCCGTCAGGCGAAAGCCCTCCGCCACCGGGTCGGCGCGCATCGCCGGACCCTTGGCGCGTCGCGACGTCGTAAGCTGGCTGATGCCCACGGTGGTCAGAACCTCGCCCCTCGCGCACCGCGGCAGCAGCCGTCGCATTAGCGCCTCGTTGTCGCAGTCGCCGAGCAGTTCACAGGCGGCGTCGTGCTGGGTGAGGATTAGGGCGAGGCTCAAGCTGCCGCGAGCGACGGCCTCGTACGTCTCAAGTTGTGCTTCGGGCGACGCACCCACCCCACCGAACTCGGCGGACACGACGTTTCGCCAACAACCGGCCTCGCCGAGGGCGCGCACACCCCCTTCCGGCCAAGACCGCTCGTCGTGGCCGTCATCGTACCGGCGGAGTTCCGTTGTCAGCGTTGTCAGGTTCATGGGGGTCGCACACCGTCGCCGGCCCCAGCGCCGGATTAGGCGGGTCATCATAGCGGTGCGGCGAGGCCCGAACACCCCTTGTCGTTCGACGCGGCTGAAATGATGGGTGGTGTGGCCAAGCGCAGCGCCGCCACGTCGTTTGTCCTCTGGCATGGCCCGGGGTCGATAAGTAACTCCGCGCAGCGGGCGGACCGATAAACAACCGGTGCCGAAGCTGCGCGACCGTTCCGCGCATCTTTACTGCGAACGGTGGGTGGCCCACCTCTTCAGAGGTGGAGGACTCGAATGGTCACCGGATTCGACTCCCCTACGGCTAAAGCCATGCGCCACCCGACGTGCAGCCGAGCCGACGTATCGCGTCTGTTAGAGCGAACGACTTTCGGGTCACCTTGATCGGAAGAAACGATGCACGCTGTGCGATCATACTTGCGAACCGACCACGTCTGGCTCGCCCTGTGCGCCGCGAGCCTGCTTGCCTACGGGGCTCGCTCTGTTTCCGTGCGCGCTTTCGGGCGAGCCGCTTGGAGTGAGCTGGCCGCTTTCATCACGGCTCTTTGACGCTCTGCTCATGCACTGGCTTCACCTGGGATCGCTGACACTCATCGGGCTCACCTGGGCCATGGCCTGGCGCGTCGGGAACCGATGGACTTCCGCCTGCGGCGTCACCGAACGTGTCAGCCGCTGGTCGCTGGCCTGCGCGGTGCCGACGGCCGGGCTGATCCTCTCCGTCCACCTGCTCGCCCTCGTCTCGCTCTTTGTCGATGACGGCCTCGTCGCGCCGGAGCCGGTCGCAATCATCTTCATGCTCTTGACGTTCACCGTGCATCGGTTGACACGTTGCTTGTGTCCCGCGCCGGGGGCTTCAGCCCGCGCGGAATCCCTATGTCCTGAGCCGCGGGCTTCAGCCCGCGCGGACTACCTGGAAGCAACAAGCAAGCCTCTGTCAACCTGTCTTGACCAAGGCGCCTACGCGCACAGTCCAGTCGCAGGCGGGATGATGGGCGCACCCTCACCGACCCCAACATCCACAGCCAAACGCCTCTGGATCCCGCTCGCCATCGTCGGACTGATGTACGCGGTCTTCCTGGCCGATGCGGTCACCCGCTTCCCAACCGGTTACGACGCTCTCTACTACCACCTGCCCGTGGCCGTTCGATGGATGCAGGAGCGCTCGCTGGACCTGGTCTTCGGGTTCAACTACCTGTCCAACCCCGACAACGGCATGATCGTCCCATCATTGTTGGCGTCCGGGAAACTCGAGCGGCTCATCTCGCTCGTCCATTTTCCCAAGGCGCTACTGGTCGGCGGCGTCATCTTCGGCCTGGCTCGGGCGATCAACGTCGGCAGGACCGGTGCATGGATGAGCGCATGCGTTGCCCTGAGCGTTCCCATGGTCGTGTTCCAGAGTGTTTCCGGATACATCGACCTCTATGCGGCCGCCTCGTGGCTGTCCGCGCTGTTGGCGCTGACCTGGGCCGCCCGGGCGAACGCGCCGAGCCAACGGCGGCAACTCGTTTTTCTCGCCGGGCTGTCGGCCGGCGTCGCACTGGGTAGCAAGACCACCTTCCTCGTGCTGGTTCCGCTTCTCGGGCTGCTCGCCGTCGGGTTGGAGCGGCTTCGACCGGTCGCAAGCAGGCCGACGCGTCGTACGCTCGTTCATCACGCGGCACTGTTCGGCGCCGCTACGCTCGCGTGTTCGGCGTTTTGGTTCGTTCGCGGAACGGTACAAGCGGGTAACCCGGTCTACCCCCTCGAAATCACGATCGGCGACCGAACGATCCTTCCCGGCGTGTCGGCCGACGACTTTTTCCCGAAGCGAACGCTGGCGACCAAGGTCGGTCGATGGTGGGACTACCCGTGGCGCGAGACGAAACACTCGGGAACGGGTTATCCCTACAGTGTCAACAACGCTCTGGGGGCAGCCTATGCCACGTTCGTGCCACTGGGGTTTCTGGCTGCGGTGGCGTTCCTTTGGCGGTCGCGAAAAAATCGAGTGAGTGACGAAGTGCCGGCGTCTTCAGATCCGGAGAGTCCGCGCGGGCTGAAGCCCGCGGCTCGGGACAACAATACAGCTGAAGCGGCGCGGCGATGGCTGGCGGTGTACATCGCAATGTCGCTTACCGGCGTGGTCCTGCTGTTGACGGTCTTTCAAGAAATGCTGCGTTTCGTGCTGCCGCAGGTGTTGCTGAGCGTGCCCGTCGCCGCGCTGTTGGTCGATCGGCTCGCGACAAGGCGCCCTCGCCTGTTGACTTCCATCCTCTGCGCCGCCCTGTTGTGTACGGCCACCGTCGCCGCCTACAAGCCGGCCCACGCCCTTGCGGTTCGGGCAAAGCACGGCCTGTGGGATCGAGCCGCGTTCTATCGCGTTCCAGGTGTCATCGACGAACTACCCCCCGGCGCGCGCATCGTGAACCTGGGCGACCCGACGTGGAACTATCCCCTGCTCGGTCGCCACCTGAGCAACGTCGTGATCGACCCCGGCGTGTGGCTCGAATCGCTTTGCCCCGAGGCGATGTCGGAAGAGGCACTGCGTGAGAACAAGATCGACTATGTCTTCGTGCAAGGGTCGGGCCTGGAAAATGCCTTAGATGCGCTTCCATTGGAGATCGTGTTCGACGACCGGGCAGCGACCTTGCCAACGGGGGTCTCGCCAATGACACTCTATCGCGTGAGTCCTCCGCAGCGCGTCGCCGGTGGGACCGTAGCCGAACGGCAATGAGGCTCGGCAACGCGGACTGGCGCCGGCGTTAGAGCATGCTGTCCTGAGCCGCAGGCGCTAGCCTGCGGACCCGCCGGTCACCGGGCTCGCGCCCGGTGCTCTGATGACTGCGCCGTGCCGAGGTGATTACGCACGCCGTCATACCGCATGCCAACTACGCCGGCACCCAGGCCAAATCGAGGATCGTGTTCGTCGGCTTGTCCGTGTTGAACACCGCCTTGATGGGCATCCCGAACTCAGGCGTGCCTTCCTTCATATAGCCCATCAGCTTGGTACAGACGCCCTCCAGCTCGACACTGATAAGCGGGCAAGGAATCGTGGCCCGAAACAGCTCGCCGGGGTAGAGCACGGTGCTGTGCGTATAGACTGTTCCGGTCTGCGGGGCCTCGACCCATTCCATCTCGTGCCAGCAATCCGGGCACTCGCACCGCGGCGGAAGCCACAGACGCTTCTCCTCGCAGTTCGAGTTGGTGCAACGCGTCGCGAGGATCTTCTTGTCCTGCAAGGCGGTGAAGAACTTCCCCCAGCCGCCGTAGCTGTGGTAATGAGCCCAGGTCTTTTGGTTCTTGATGACCAGCGGATCCTGCGTGACGACCTCCGCCGCCGTGCCGTTCAGTTCGACCGTCATGTTTTTTACCTTCTCAATCTTTATCAACGAGTCGCCAGCGGGCGGCGCGAAGGACCGCGCGGCGCACACCCACCTCGGTCTAGGGTTTTTCCACAACCGCACACGTTACGTGGCTGCCGGTTCCGGCGTGCGAGATGGCGCATGCCCGTTTGGCATTGGGCACCTGCAGGCTACGGAAGTCGTCGGGCTTTTTCTTTCCGTAGCGGGTCCACCGTTCGGGGTCGGCGTGGAACTTGTCCCACTTGCCCTGCAACTGCCACAGACACTCGACCAACTGGAAGATGCCCGTCGCACCCACCGCGTGCATCGTGCCGATCAGACCGCCCGACGGGTTGGTCGGCAAGCGACCCTCCATGTAGGCATCGCCCGACTCGATGAACTCGCGCCCGCGACCGTAGGGCCGAAGCCCGATGTCCTCATAGGTCTGAATGTCGCTGATGGTGAACGCATCGTGCGTCTCGAGCAGATCGAAGTCTTCAATCGGGTCCGTAATGCCGGCCATGTTGTACGCCAAATAGGCCGCCATGCGCGACGCCAGGAACGAACTGAACCCAGGCCACTCGCTGCGCTGTCCGCTGAAGTAATCCTTGTAGGTCGCTTCGGTTTCGTTGGGCAGAAGCAGGATCGACATGTGTCGCCGGTCGGCGGTGCGCAGCGTGTGCGACCCGCCGCAGATGGCCGACAGGCGAATCGGCTGGTCGGTCAACTCGTAGGCGGTCTTCTCGTCGGCGAGAATCAGGACCGCGGCCCCGACGCTCATGACGCAGCACTCCAGGAACGACAGCGGGTCGGAAACCATGCCGTTCTCCAGCACGTCCTGAACCGTGTACTTTCCGGGGTTCTGCGAATAGGGCGAGTGGCGCGCGTAGTCGTGGTTCTTGCAGGCGATCTTCGCGAGCGACTCACGCGGAACCTTGTTCTCGTACTGATACCGCTTGGCCATCAGGGCGTAGTACGAGGCGTACATCCAGCCCAGCTCGCTCTCGAAGTCCTTACACGCGGCGCTGGCGATGTACGAGTTGCCCACCTTCGTCGATACCTCGTCCATGCGTTCCCAACCGACGACCGGCACGCAATCGGCATAGCCCGAAGCAACGGCCTGTGCCGCCGCGAGGACGGACGACCCGCCCGTCGCCCCGCCGGTCTTCACCTCGATGTTGCCCAACGGGTCAAACCCGAGGTAGTCGTGGATCTTCGCCGCCGCCAGGAGCTGATCGCCGAAGTGATCGGCGAACTGCGAGTAGACGCACCAGTTCACGCGCCGCCGCAGTTCTTCGGCCGACACCTTCAGGTCGTTTTCCTCGACGGCCATGCGCATCGCTTCGACGCAAAGCTCCGAGCTGTTCTTCTCGGGGTACTTCTTGCGAAAGTCGGTCAGCCCGCCGGCCACCAGGAAGACCGGCTTCTCGAAGCGCGGGATGCGCAGGTTGCCGGGTCCGAACTTAATCATGATCAAAACCTCGTTTTCGCGTAGTTTCCCAAGGGCGCCTTTCACGCTGACGACGGCGCCACGCCGTCCTCGCGGATGGTCCGCGAAGGCTACCACATCGACCCTACAGCCGCTACAGTGCCCCGGTCTCGCCCCGGTGCGAGGTGCATGACGGAATCGGCGGGCACTTTTCAGAGCACGGGGCGCGAGCCCTGTGACCGGTCTGGTATCGCCAAAGCGCTGTGCTTGTTCGCATCGCGTCCGTGGGCTTGCGCCCACGGCTCTGATCAGGAGTGCCGCCGTCAAGTGGTGTTGCGCGTCCCGCCGGAGGCGTCACGCACCCCGGTGGGTCCGCCGGACCGACCGGTTCCGCTGGCGCAAGCACCCATCGCAGCCGAATCGAATCTAAGACGGGAACGAGCAAGGAGCACCCATGGACGGATTCGTCCGAACCACGCAGACCGACGCGGTGGCAACGGTCACCATCGCCCGCCCCGATGTTCACAACGCCTTCAACGAGGTGGTCATCGCGGAACTGACCGAGGCGTTTCGCTCACTCTCCGATAGCACAACGGTGCGTGTCGTCGTGCTTGCCTCGGAGGGCAAAACCTTCTCCGCCGGCGCCGACATCGCCTGGATGAAGCGCATGGTGGACTACTCGCTCGACGAAAATGTTCAAGACGCCGGCGCCATGGCCGACATGCTTCGCGCCATCCGTGAATGCACCAAGCCGGTCATCGCCAGAATCCAAGGCCACTGCTACGGCGGCGGCGTGGGGCTGGTGGCCGCGTGCGACCTGGCCGTCGCCATTCGATCAGCCGTCTTCTGTCTCAGCGAGGTCAAGCTCGGGATCATCCCGGCCGTCATTTCCCCCTACGTGCTGGAAAAAATCGGACCGGGCATGACGCGGCGCTACGGACTGACGGCCGAGCGATTCGACGGCGACCAGGCCAAGCGCATCGGGCTTGTCAGCGACGCGGTCGATACGCCGGCGGCACTCGACGAATGGATCGCCAAGACCGTGGTCGGCCTGAAGGCCAACGGACCCACCGCACTGAGCGCGTTCAAGAAAACACTGTCCCAAGTCGCCGGCTTTCCATGGGACAACGTTCAGACGCTGACCACGCGTCGCATAGCCGAGCTTCGAGCATCACCCGAGGGACAGGAAGGGCTGCGCGCCTTCCTGGAGAAGCGCGAACCGCATTGGTAGCCGGACGGGTGACGGGCTAGCGAGCCGCAGGCACCGACGCCTGGGAATCAGAGATGAACCTGCGGAAGAGAGTCTATGAAATCGTCGAAGTGGCTCTGGCCGACGATCGGACAAGCAGGGTTTTCGACGCAACGATTCTGACCCTAATCGCCTTGAACGTTCTAACCGTAGCTCTCGAAACTGTCGATGCGATCGGCTCAAGGGCCGGGAAACTGTTTGACGCTTTCGAGGTTCTTTCAGTAACGATATTCTCGATCGAATACGCCCTTCGTCTCTGGTCATGTACGTCCGACCCTCGTTTCGCGCGTCCGGTTGTAGGCCGCCTAAGATTCGCACTACGACCGCTGGTACTAATTGATTTGGTAGCGATTCTCCCGTTTTACTTGGCGTTCCTAAGTGTTGATCTGCGCTTCATTCGGGCACTTAGGCTGATGCGAGTCTTCCGCGTTGCCAAGCTTGGCCGATACTCGGCAGCGTTACATCTCCTGGGACGCGTCTTGCGGAGCAGCAAGAACGAGCTGCTGGTCACGTTTTCAGCAATGGCGATCGTCTTGGTGATCGCTTCCTGCCTCATTTACTATGCAGAGCACGACGCGCAGCCGGATGTCTTCACGAGCATTCCAGCATCGGTTTGGTGGGGCGTGACGACGCTTACGACCGTTGGGTACGGCGACACCTATCCTGTTACGGGAACGGGGAAAGTGATCGCCTCCGTGATATCGATCTTCGGTGTCGGGCTTTTCGCCCTGCCGGCAGGGATCCTCGGCGGCGCGTTCGTTAAGGAGAGCCGGAAGGACAACGAGGCCCCAGACTCCTGCCCACATTGTGGTGGGCGGCTCTCTCAATAGTCCCCACATGAACGTTTTTCACTTCGACACCATCGATTCGACGAACGAGGCCGCCAAGCGCATGGTCGTAAGCGGCGAGATCAAGGAGCCGGCCTATCTACTGGCGCGCAAGCAAACCGCCGGCAAGGGAAGCCGCGGACGCCAATGGGGCTCCCCGCGTGATGCCGGAATCTACCTGACGGTGGTCGAGCCGATGTCGCCCGCGCCGACGGCATCCACGACCGCACTCACATTGGCCGCTGGGGTTGCCTGCGCTAACGCGCTCTCGGAAACCGCGGGCATCGACGTTCGGCTCAAACCGATCAACGATCTCTACTATCAGGGCCAAAAGATCGGCGGCATTCTGACCGAAACCTCCATCGCCGGCGGTGTCATCGAGGCCGTCATCACCGGTGTCGGCATCAACGTTCGCAAGGCCGATCGACCGGTCACATCAGGGGCGGTCACACCGGTTTCGCTGGAAGAGGCCGTGGGCGCGGAACGGTTCGCGCGAATCGACCTGGACCGACTCGTCGCGACGTTGGTGGTTCAGATTCGAAAGTGGCAGGCCGACGTGTGCCGGGGGAGAATCGCAGACGTAAAAGCCGCATGGGAAGCGCGCAAGCTACCGGGTACGACACTGCCGGCGGTGTGATGAGTGACCCAGGCGGGTGAGGTATTCCGACCGGCTATGCGCCTCGACGGGCGTTGCCTATACGAGCCGCGACCGTAAGGAAGCAAAAGAGCCGGCGCAATCGACATCCAGGCAGACCGCTACCCAAAAGGCGCGGCATGGTTGATCGATCGATTCAGGTGTGCCGCGGGACTTACGCCGCGGCGGCCGCGGATAGCTGATGCTGCCGGGCGATTTCGACGATGGCGTCGAAGTCGGCGGGCGAATGGATGGCCATCTCACTGAGCATCTTACGGTTCAACTCGATGTTGGCCGCATGGAGCCCGAAGATGAAACGGCTGTACATGATGCCGCGCATGCGACAGGCGGCCGTCAGACGAGTAACCCACAGACGGCGGAAGTCACGCTTGCGTCTACGTCGATCGCGATAGGCGTTGACCCCGGCGCGAATGATCGCTTCCTGGGCGAGGCGCCACCGCTTGCCGGGCGCTCCGCGGAACCCGCGTGCCTGCTTCAGGACGCGGACCTTCTTGCGATGACGGGCGGCGCCGCAGGTTACTCTTCCCATCTGAAAAACTCCGATCGATCCGGTGCCGCGCCGACCGCCCGCGTGGCGACCGACTGGTGGCCTTCCGTCAGGCCTTGGCCCCTGCCAACGCGTCTCTCATGCGGGCCTCGAAGGCCTTCTTGAAGGTGGCCGGCCTGCGCATCTTACGGCAGCGCTTTCCGTTTTTGCTGCTCATCAGGTGGCCCGAGTTGGCGCGTTTGTGCCTGACCTTGCCACTGGCCGTCAGGCGAACGCGCTTCAGTGTGCCTTTATGCGTCTTCATTTTCGGCATGGCTGTCTCGCCTTGGTTGAACCCGGGAACTCACAAGAGCCCCGCAGTATAGCCGCCCCGTCCGAGGTCGCAACCGCCTCGCCGGAAGAATCTTGTTCGGGTTCTCGACCATCACCGCGGGACGAATACGCCTATTCAGAGCCGCGGGCGCTAGCCTGCGGACCACGCCGTTCGGCTGTCACCGGGCTCGCGCCAAGTGGTCTGCAAAACTCCGCGGGTGCCCCGTGCGAAGCAAGGGTGGGGAACGGATGGGCTAGCCGACGGTTCCGAGGGTTAGTCCGTCCCCCACCCTTCGCCAACAGCGAAGGATGGGGCACCCGGTCTGCAAACTCTGCGGGTGCCCCGCCCGAGATCGCAACCGCCGTGCAACATGAATTTTTCCCGCTGCCGCTTTACAAGGGTGCGACGCGTCGTGGGATCGGTATGCTATACACCAGCCGGAGACACACTGCGGCCGGAGTTCGCCAACCACATGACTTCAACGACTCCAAACGAACCCGAGCACCCGAACGGCTCCGATGCGGAGCGACCGGAATCCATCGCGTCCGCCAGTGAGGGTTCATCGCCCACCAACGCGATGTCCGAGCCGGAGATCGCCGACGAGCTTTATTGCCAGGACTGCGGCTACAACCTCCGCGGCCTGACCAGCATGAGATGCCCCGAGTGCGGCGAGTCGTTGGACGCGGTTCGGGCGATGGAGCCGCGCCTCCCCTGGGCCAATCGAGACACCGTCGGTCGTGTCCGCGCGTACTGGCGGACCGTCTTCCTCGTCACGTTCCGAACGCGCCTGCTGGCCGAGGAGCTGGCCCGCCCGGTGAGCTACCGCGACGCCCAGCGGTTTCGATGGGTGACGCTGCTGCACGCCTACGCACCGATGGTCGTCGCGACGGCCAGCGCGTACCTGCTCTTCACGCCGGGCTCGGGTTCCACGAGTCAACGCACGACGGCCTTCGAGCAGGCCCTCGCCGGCGTTTGGCCCGTTGTCGTGTTCCACCTGTGCCTGCTTCTGTGGCTGGCGGCCGTCAGCGGCGTGTCGGGCTACTTCTACCACCCGCGCGACATGGCCATCCCGCAGCAAAACCGCGCCATCGCCCTGAGCTACTACACGATCGCCCCATTTGCATACCTGGCCGTTCCGGTGATGTTCGCTCTGCTCGCCGCGTGGCTTGGGGAGACCGAGTGGCTCGAGGACACCGGCTGGCTAAGTCAGCGTCGAGCAAGGGCGATACCGACCGGAGTGATCGTCTTCGCGATCGCGCTCTTATTGATCGAGCTGACTGCGTGGTGGGCAGTGTCGGCCGACTTCGCCCGGCGCGTGCTGCCGCGTCACTCGATCCGTCGTCTGGTGGCCGCCCTGGGTCTGCCGGTTCTATGGGCCATTCTCGGCGCGATCATTCTCGTCGGAGTCAGCACCCTGGCGTTCGTCGTGTTCGTCGTCGCCGCCAGCTTCCGGTGACGGGGCGGGAGGCGTCAGAGCCGCGGGCGCCAGCCTGCGGACCACTGCTTTGGCATGTCACCGGGCTCGCGCCCGGTGCTCTGAAAACTGACGATTGCCGATCCTGTCACACACACGTGAGCGAGCGCCGTGGATCTGGATTCTCTTCAATAGGCTTCATCGCGAAGCGGGCCTTATCTTCCACGGTCACGGCGGGCTCGGCGCGGTTGGCCGCTTGCCGGCAAGGGGGAAAACGAGGTCGAGCCGATCCACATTGAACCGACCGCTTGCATGCACGGCCGTCATGCCACCGTCGTCCACGCCGTCGGAGCCGATACTGTAAAGGCGCGGCGCTCCCCCATCCGCAACGTATCCCAGCGGCCGATCGCCCTCTGCAAACGGATCGAGCGGAATCGAGGGCAGATACGCCGGAACCAACTCGTTGACTGACGTCGGACGACGATCGTGGTCGAACTCGTACAGGCGGATGGCGAGCGACACGGCGGCCATCCGAGACCTCGCAAGAGTTCGAAAGTGAACGCGAACACTTCGAGTCGAATCCCACCGCAAGAGGCTTAACGGGTGGAACCGTATGTCAGGTACACGATCGCTCGCCTGGTCAGGCGGAAGTAACGCTGCGGCTCGCGGCCAGTTCGGCTCGCGTGACGCGCGCACACCGATCGTGGAGTGCTTCATCAGCGCCGTGGCATCCGACACAAGAAGCGGCGCCCCAAGCTGAGCCGAAAGCCGCGTCGTCCATAATGCCGAAACTGGGACACCCAACCAAGGAAGCCCCGTTGAGCCGTCAAGGATACACTGCACCGTGTCCAGGTCGCAGCATCGATTCGCAAGAAGCGCCTGCACGAAACTCGTTCTGAAACGGCCCTCATCCAAGAGGCTCCGCATTAAAGCGCGCATACTCCTTTGAGATCGCTCACTAACCTCGGTGCTTTCATCGTTGGCCCCAAGCGTCGGCGCGAGTTCCTCTAGCGTTGCGATTGCCAGGCTCCGGCAAGCCACTCCGACGAGATAATGTATGAGCGATGGAGCCTCGCTGATCGCGTGGGATTGGGCGAGGGCATCGTGCAGCGCATCGAGGGCGTACGCGTGATTACGGCGCAGTCCGTGCGAGACCGCTGCCGCGCAGGTCAGCTTCGCCAGGTTGCGCTGCGGGCCGAGCCATGGAACCATGATGGTGATCGTCGGACGTCGAAGCCGGTAGCCCCAATCGACGCCCGAGACATCTCGTGCCTTACGTACGAGCGAAAGCGCCTGTGCATTCGCCTCGACAAGAGCCAACAAGGCATCCGCGTCGATGCGAACTACCTCAACGTCGTCCAGCGCCTTGCTGATGAGCTCAACTTGCTGCGGCGTCAGCGTCACCGCGGCGGCGGCGTCTATCAGAAACTTCGCCGCGTTCTGGTCGTCGGGGATGTCCTCGGGCGGGTCGAAATCTTCCGGGTAGACTGGTTCACCGGCCGCGATGTAGCTATCGATCTCGGCCTGGAGCCGCCGATTGGTCTCCCAACCCCAGACGAGGCGCAGCAGCACGAGGCCAACAAGCAGGAGTCCAACACCCGCGAGTATCCGCTTCAGCCACCAGTACCGCGGCGGAAACGGCTCATCTTGCGGGTCCGTGGCCGCGGCATCGATGGCGACAGTGGACGGACTGTGATTCTGGATGTCCTTGGCGTGCGTCATGTAACCGGCATCAGCGCGTGACGGATCGGGATCGGTCTCCCGGCGGCCGGCCCTACTTTCATCATAGCCGCTGGTGGATAGCCGTCGAAGGCCTTGGCCGTGCCGTTCGTCGTTCAGCGGGTGACGGAAGGAGCGGCGTGCCCGCCTTTCCCGTAGAGGAGCTGTGAGCGGCCATGCGTGCTTGATGGGGTCAACCAGAAGAAGGCCGACTCGCTGGACGCGAGCCGGCCCGTAGGTTGCCTTTGGCAATTGAAGATGCGGACGCGGGTGTTGGATGTCGAATGTAAACGATGTTGGAAGGATGCCTGACAGCCACTCATGAGAGCGGTCAAGCCCTTGGCCATTAGTACGGGTCAGCTTAACACATCTCTGTGCTTACACCTCCCGCCTATCGACCTGGTCGTCTTCCAGGGGCCTTCATCCCGACGAATCGGGAACCGAGACCTCATCTCGAGGGGGGCTTCCCGCTTAGATGCATTCAGCGGTTATCCTTTCCGTGCGTAGCTACCCAGCGGTGCCCCGAGCGGGACAGCTGGTACACCAGCGGCACGTACCT
>CBDUXT010000047.1:0-44346 GCA_965371245.1 uncultured bacterium
TTCTCACGCCGGAGATCTTATACTCCGGCGGGAGACAGCCTTTCATGGGATTACGCCTGCGGCGAAGGATGGGACACCCGCAGCGGTCCCCCTCCCGGCCTGTCGGCCTTGTCGATCGGGGTGACTCGGATCATGCCACGTTCAACAGGCACGCACGCGGGATCCATTCCGCCGCCGCGCGGACGATCGCGGCAGGCAATAGCCTGCTCTACATGGATTCTGGGATGGCTGGTCCAATTGGGTGCTACGGCTGGATGATCCGGCCGGATCGTTGACGCACTGCTCGAGAGCACGGGCACACGGGGATGCTGAAGCGGTGAGCCACCCGGTCGATCGGCGGAGAAAGTTTTTTTGGGAAACGCCTTGACTGTACCGAACGTTCGGTATATATTGTGTGTAGACGAACGAGGAACCACGGCGATGGCACCAAGCAAGGTCAACGACAATGAACTGCTCGATCGGCTCACGAATGTCTTCCGGCTGCACGGATACGAGGGGGCCAGCCTCAGCCGAATCGCCGAGGCAACCGGCCTGCAACGGGCGAGCCTTTATCACCGCTTCCCCGGCGGCAAGGAGGAGATGGCCCAGGCCGTGCTGTCCAGGGTCGATGAGTGGTTCGGAAGCCACATCCTCGCCCCGTTATCCGAGCATGGTGAGCCCGCAAGACGAGTGCGAAAAATGGCCACCCGCCTCGCCGGGTTCTTCGAATCGGGGCGTCAGTCGTGCCTGCTGGATGCCCTCTCGCTTGGCGGCGAGACGAACGCCCTGCGGCAACACGTGGAGCAGTCGTTCAATGCCTGGCTGGGTGCGATGGCGGCCGTGGCTCGGGAAGCCGGCGCGAGTGCCGCGGTGGCGCGGCGACGGGGACAGGACGCCCTCGTGCAGATACAAGGCGCCCTGGTGTTCTCGCGGGCGACCGGCGACGCGCGACCCTTTGAGCGAGTCCTCGCCGGTTTGCCTGGACTTTTGACGTGCTCCTCCGCGAGTTGAAGCTCGCCGCTCTGTTTTTTTGGATGGAAATGTACCGAACGTTCGGTATATTCGTTCGGTACATTTGCGGTGTAACGCAAAATCAGGAGAAAAACCATGAAAGCTGCCATCATCGTGCTGTCGGACCCGAAAAGCGGATCGGATGAA
The DNA here is from genome assembly GCA_965371245.1 of uncultured bacterium. Classification (GTDB taxonomy): domain Bacteria; phylum Planctomycetota; class Phycisphaerae; order UBA1845; family UBA1845; genus CBDUXT01. The sequence goes on from CBDUXT010000047.1 coordinate 1,138, forward strand.
TCGCTCGGGCGCGTGTTCAACGCACTCGCCACGGCCTTTGATTTCAAGGAGCAGGGTGACGACGTGACCCTACGCTTCCACGGAACGGGCACCCGGTGGATTGGCGAGCTCTCCAAGGCCGACCATCCGGCGCACGACCTCTTCGAAGCGGTGAAAGACAAGGTCGCCGGCGTTTCCTGCGGCTGTGCCGACGTCTTTGGTGCGCACGAAGAAGCCGAGAAGTCCGGATTCGATCTCATCACGGACAACCCGATCCCCGGCACGTCCGGGCTGGCGAGCCTGCGGAAACTGACCGCCGAGGGCTACACGGTCTTAACCTTCTAGGCGTGGGCACGGGGAGGGCGAGAGGCGAGTGTCTCGTTCTCCCCGCAAGCGCTTGTCTGTGGGCGCGGTCCACGGCCCGCGAGCGCTGAGTTTAGCACTCGAGGCAAGGTGATGAAAATGATTCCCGGACAGACATTACTCGTGGTTACGTTCCTGCTGACGGCTGTCATGATTGTTGCGGATGCGCTCTCGGTGGATTGAGTCACGCGGACTGATTCGGTTCGTCTACAAGTGGTTCTTTCGCGTTCCACCTCTACATGGGAAGGTCACAGGCAATGAAAATCTCATTAGCGCCGATCCTGTTGGCCGTCGAACTGGGCTTCCTGTTCGTGTTGGCGAAGCGCGCCGGGCGCGTCGCCCCTGGGCCGGGAAGCATGGGGCCGACTTATCTCTATCTGCTTTGGCTGACGGTCTACGGCGTCATCACCAGTGTTCTCGGCGCCCTGGGCGTGTACACTTCAGAGGCCCTTCGAGGGACGTTTCCCGCGCTCTGGCTTCTATCGACTGCCATTGTGGTGGCGGTGTTGCCCGTCGTTTTCGTTCGCCGCGTGCGCATGGGCATGCGACGGATGGTGGACACGACGCCTCTGCACTGGTTCGCCTATTTCCACGGGCTTCGCATCGCAGCACTGGGGACCGCGTACAAGACCGCCATCGGAGAGTTTCCCGCCTACTTCGAATACAGCGTGGGTGTTCCCGATTTCCTGTTCGGCCTCTCGGCATTCTGGATGGCGGGAAAACTGAAACGACGTGAGGTCAGTGACAAGACATTCGCGATTTGGAACCTTGTGGGCTTCTTGATCATCGTACCGTCCGCGCCCGTACTGCTGCAGCTCGGTCTTCCCGGAGCACTTCAAGTGTTCACGAGTTTGCCCGATGCTCGAGCGGCCTTTACCTATCCCATGTCGATCGCGCCGATGATCGGCGTTCCGCTGTTCGTGCTGATCAACGCCTTGGTGGCCTGGCGTCTGTGGGAGCGTAGCCGTCAGGGCGAATCCGCATGATTCTTGAGTGCCGGGGCGACAACCCCGCGGCTTGTTCGAACCTGTGCCCGTCGCAAGATGGCGGCTAGTCGTTTCGAGGAGAAGTGCTCGTGCGAATCGAGAATCCATTTCACGAAGGCGAACGCTGGGTACAGGAGCGTGCCGGCGAGCTTCTGGAAGGCGAACGCAACGGTCGGGTGCTCGCCGACGCCATCCTAAAGGGTGCGCTCAAGTTCATCGCCCAACAGCCCATGGTCGTGCTGGGAAGCATCGATAAAGAAGAGAACGTCTGGGCGTCCGTTCTCTTCGGTAAACCGGGCTTCATGACGGCGCCCGACGAGCAGACGGTCGAGTTCGACCTATCGCGCGCGAGCATCAACGCGAGCGACCCATTCTGGTCGAACATCGAAGCCATCGCTCGCATCGGAGCGCTGGTCATTGAGCTGGAGAGCCGGCGTCGGCTGCGCATCAACGGCGAGGCAGACCGGCCCACCCCCGAGCGACTCACGCTTCGGGTGGCCGAGTCGTTTCCCAACTGCCCGAAGTACATCCAACGGCGGCAGATCATGTTCGAGGATGTGGAACCAACCGAGCCCGTCGAATCAGTGGTTGAAGGGGCTACCCTCGCGCGCGAACAGGCGGACTTGATTGCCGCCTCGGACACGTTCTTCGTGGCCAGCGCCCACCCGCAGCGCGGGGTCGATGCATCGCACCGCGGCGGCCCGCCCGGCTTCGTCGAGATCGTCGATGAGCGCACGCTTCGAATCCCGGACTATGTCGGCAACAGCATGTTCAACACGCTGGGCAACTTCACCGTCAACCCGCGCGCGGGCCTCGTTTTCCTTGACTTCGAGCGGCAACGCACCTTGCAGCTCGTCGGTCGCCCGCGAATCATCTGGGACAAAGAAGACGCCGCCAACCGAGCCGGCGGCACGCAGCGCTTCTGGGAGTTTTCGATCGATCGCTGGATTGCGTCTGGTTTGCCCGCCGCGACGAAGTGGGAGTTCCTGGACTATTCGCCGCACAACCCTCAACCAGTCCCACCCGCCGCGTAAGGCCGCTCGTTCCCGGCCTACGGACCACGTTGAACTGCGCGTCTTGCTCGGTGGGTGGCCCACCTCTTCAGAGGTGGGGGACTCGAATGGTCTCCGATTTCGCGTCCCCACGGTCAAAGCCCTGGGCCACGCAACCCGCGAGTCTACGAGTGGCGAAGCCCGGTTCCGGTTGATACGTTCAGCGAGTACCGCGGTCTTGGGATGGTGCGGCCGGGCGACGCAAGGGCAACAGCGTGGTACTGCACGAGTTCTATTTCGACGGCATGATCCCCAAAGCCCCCAACCCGGCCGGTGGTGTTCGGGCCGCGGTTGAGCGCCGGTTCGGAACTGTTGACAAGTGGGCGGATGATTTTCAAAAGAGCGCGAAGGCGGCGGCCGGTTGGGCGATGCTCGCCTATCACCCGGTCAACGGCCGGCTCTACAACCTGGTCAGCGACGAACACGCGATGGGTCACCTGTGGATGGCCGTCCCGCTCGTCGTCATCGACGTCTACGAGCACGCCTTCTACATCGACTACCACAACCGCAAGGCGGAATACATCCAGAAGTTCATGGATCACATCGACTGGAACGAAACGGACGCGAGACACCGAGCCGCATTGGTGTAACGCGTGGCCCACGGTTTGTTATGTGAATCTTCTTGACTGCTCGAAGAGCGGTGGGTGGCATGGTCCACGCTTGCGTGGCCATGCTTGCCGGGAGGACAGACGAGGGCTAGGATTTCCAAGTCCGGTAGGTCGGGTCATCAACCCGGCATTGTTTCGCCGGCTCGTCGTCACCGTGCGAATTCGTTAACATGAGCAACCCGTAGCCGGGTGCCGCTACGATCCACGGGGTTCCTGATGGCTCGAGGACGCCCACCGTCACCCTTCTTGGCTGTCCAACCTGATAATCGGTGACTGTCCCTATTTACCATCGCGTTTCATACATCAACCCTTGCGGCTCACCGCGTCGCTTCTTCGACGATACGGATTTCGTCGTCGGTCAGTTCGTACAGCTTGTACACGAACTGGTCGATCCGTCGATCCGTCCCGTCGATCTGACGTTGAATGGCCGTCTTGTCCGTCGGCGTCTTGGCCGCCAAAAGCTGCTTGTGCAACGAGAGCATCCGCTCGACCAGCTCGACCATGCGGTCGTGCCGTGTCTTGTCCGCAGGATCGTCAAAGTCGATTGTACGGATGGGCGCACGGCTCAGCACGTTTCCATTGATTTCCAGCCCAACCCCGCGGCGTTTCGCTTCATGAGTGAACCACTTCCACAATAGACGTGAGTTGAGCAAAGCAGCAAAGTAGTACAGATGCTCGTGCGCAAACTCGGAGGGAACGAAAACGTTCAAGCTGAATGGGACGTAAACGCGTTGGGGCGCTGGAACGAACGAAGGGCGCCGCGCCATCTGGACAGCAATAAGCTTCTTTGCGCGCCATACCTCTTCGTCGCGGGGCCAGTGAAGATGCCACCATGAGTTTGATCCTTTTCGGGTCTCCCGCCGTTGCTCCATGACAGGGCGGAAACGAGTCAGGTGAGCCTTTATTGTCGGAAAAGCATCGACATGAGGGCATGTCTTGCGCGTCGAGTAAATGAGGGTTGTCGAAGGCGAATCGACGATCCGATACCTTCCGACATCGCAAAGGTCATGGTATGGACGCAACAGAATACGTTCTTTCTTGGGAATCGAGAGCTTGGACAACTCGCCTGAGCTTATCGCAAACACACCCTCCCCGATGGTCCAGCGATCCCCAAACTTTGCGTTAGTCTTGGCGTTTATTGAGGCGGGGTTTTCGGCGATTCCCTGCCGCACCATTCCAAAGCTGTCTAGTTGGTCTCGCTCGATCTTCGCCAGTAGTTCATCGGCGACTGGCTGTAGGTCAACCTTGCCAGCGCGAAACAGTTGTTTGCGAGTCTTGTAGAAAACCTCAACGCGCCCCTTGCCTTTGACAAAGGGTTCTGCCGTAGTTTCGATAGTCGGACGGGCTGTCTTGATCTTCGTAACGCACTTGTCTCGCTTCCCGCTAGCGAAACGAACGATCATGTGTTGTCCCGACACACGCTTGAATACTTTCAGCTTTCCGAGGGCGAATACCTCCTCAACACAGTTAGCCTCCCGAAGCGAGCTGGTCAGCTTCTCCGCGCCTGTCCCCGATATCCAATATGCGTTCACGATGAACGACAGCGGGCAGTTCGGCTTCAACAGCTCCAGCCCTCGATGCGCGAAGTAATACCAGAGGTCCATCCGAGGCGATCGGTGTTTCCTACCGAAATCGGTCGCCGAAATCTCATCCAGCAGGTGTTTGTAATCGAGTTCCCGACGATAGGGCGGATTCCCGACAACGGCGTCGAAGCCGCCGGAGGCGAAAGCGTCGGGGAACTCCGCCTCCCAATCAAACACATTGACGCGGTAGCGCTCCTCCTCGTCGAGCAGGTCGAGCTGCTTGTTGTCGTAGAAGTCCGGGCCGATGAGGCTGTTGCCGCACTTGATGTTGCTGCCCAGGTCGGGCAGGGTCCGCTCATGGAAGAGGCGTAACTGGTTGTCGAGCGTCTGCCGGTTCTCGCCTTCGAGCACCTTGAGAAGAAGCGACAGCTTGGTGACCTCGACGGCGTGGGGGTCGATGTCCACGCCATAGATGTTCCCCAGCAAGATGCGCTTGCGCTCAGCCACGGTGAGCTTCCAGCTCGCGCCCTTGGCCGCCGCGTCGGGTTTATGCGATTGATAGATCGGCGGATTCTTCTTGCCGAACCACGCTTGCGGATCGTTGTCGATGTACCACGTGAGGTGCCAGTCGAGCAGGTATTGGTACGCGCCGAGCAGGAACGATCCGCTGCCACAGGCGGGATCGAGAATGCGGAGCGTTTTGGCCTGCTTGCGCCCGGCTTTTGTAGTGCCGATGTCCTTACGGGCACGGACCGGTTTCTTGCGCTGGTCGAGCATAAGACCGAGATCGACCGGTGATTTCCCTTCGAGCAGCTTGCCGACGGTGTGCTCGACGATGTAGTCCACGATGTACTTGGGCGTGTAATAGACGCCGCCCGCCTTTTTGACCTCCGGTTTTTCCTCTACGACGGCCCGGTGCCCCTTCGTCAATCGAATCACCTTGCCCAGGAACTGCTCGTACACCTGGCCGAGAATCTCGACGGGCATGACGGAGAATTCATAGGGGCATTCGGGGTAGTAGAGGCCCTGGATGATACCCTTGAGTACCTTGTCGTCGATAGCGAGGCCGGGGGTCAGTTCGTCAGGAGCCTCCGCGCGGTCTTTTTCCTCTCGGAAGTGAAACAGGCCGGAGTTGTATCGTTCGTCGGCACAGCGAAACAACTCGACCAGTCGCGGATAGATGCGTGGGCCGTTGGGGAGCGTTCGGAGCTGCGCGTAGGTTTCGACGCCGCGATCCTCACACATTCGCAGGAAGATGATGCGGTCGATCGTCTTAGTTACGGCGTAGTTCAGTTCGCGGACGGTCAGCTTGCCGTTGCGAAGAGCTATGTTGCGGGCGAGCAGCTCGCGCCATTGTTCGATTTCCTTGAGAAACTCGTCGTCTACTGCGGCCGTGCCGCGTTTGCGTTTGTTGGATTCGGCGTAGCGGTCGAACGATCCTTTGAGGATGGCATTGTGCGAAAAGATCGAGCTGATCTCGGCCCATCGCTTCGGATACTCGTCGTAAGTGATGTATAGCACGCGAGCCGTGGAAGGTTTGTCCGTTGGCTTGGGTTTGATGCGACCGTCGTAGACGGCGAATTCCTCGAAGTCAGTGACGATCGATAGGGAGAGTTTGTTCGTCCACGCGTAGCGGCGGAGTTGGTAGGCCGGGCCGGGATCATCCTTGACGGCAATCGACGGCTTCTTGGCCTCCACGAAGAACTTGCGAACGCCCCCGATCCTGAAGCAGTAGTCCGGGGCCTTGGTCGAACCACCAACTTTGATGGAATCTTCGTGAATCACATCTTTGTAGGCCTCAGCGTATCCGGCCTCGTTATCGACGTCCCATCCGAGGGATCTGAAGAGTGGGTCAATGAACTCACGACGAACCTGCGTCTCGTTGTACGTGGCCTTCTTGTACAAATCGACCTGGTCGGAAAACCGCTGTACAAGTCGCAATACCGGGTCCGGACACCGTACGATATGAGGTTGGGCTGACTTGGCCATGTGCCACAAGATAGTTTCGCTTGCACTACGAGTCAACTTTTCACATCGGGTTGTGACTTCCTAGGGGAACGACGATCCGCGATCGTCCGGTGCCGTCGAAGATGGGAGGACGGATAAGGCACGCGATAGCTCACCGGATCTATCCGTCCGCCAGGAGCTTCTTTCCGGTTTTCGTCTGCCGGGTTCACGGCTCTTTGTGATATATTCAGTGCCGATTGTGGGCACAGGCATGATCGATGCTTCGGACGCGCCCTCATCCGAGCCCCCACGCAACCCACAAGGAGAGCGGAAGGACCGGGTTTCTATCCGGCGCTACGGCCGGTGCCATTCGTCGCACGCAGCGCATAGAGGCGTCGGATCGAACTGCCCTAGGTGATGGGCCGCCCGCACTCGGTCGAATTCCGCGTCGGTCCACAGCGACTCGAGTGACCGATCGGTCAAGCTGCCCACGGAATGGCGACCCTCGACGTCCTGATCGCACACCACGAGCCGTCCATCGGCCAAAACCATGCATCGCGAGCGAAGTCGCCGACAGGCGGATCTGGGTGAGGGTGCCATACGCATGACGCTTCGGTCCTCCATCTGCCCGGCGTGGTGACCGTGCCCGGTGACCAGCACGGCCCCTGCACTTCGCAACCAACCGTCGTGGAAGTCGTCCAGCTCCGACACGTTGTCGCGGGCCTTGGTCATCTGCGGAACCAGGATCGGGGTCGCGCTGCCGGCTTCTTGGCGGCGATCGCCCAGTCGATCGAGACGGGCCTGCACATCGACGAGTCGAGCGGCCGTAGGGTCCGATGGCGATTGCAATCGGCCATAGAGTTCGGGCGACCAGGCATCGAGGCAGACCTCGAGCACATCCACCCGGTGCGACAGGAGCGCGTCGATGTGCTCGTCGGTCAAACCGACCCCGGTGGTGCGGACGGCCACTCCGAACACGGCGCGGCCGTCGCGCTCGATCGAGCGTATCGCGCCGAGCACCTCGGCAAACCGGGGGTGACAAAGCGGGTCGCCGAACCCGCCCAGCACCAGCAGGGCGTCGTCGCCGCAAGAAAGCTCGGAGGAAATCCGCGCGACGATGCCCGGATCAATCGGCCCGCGGGTGCCGATGCGCGAGCCGCGCGGACGAAGGATTGCATCGGGATACGGATCCTCGGTCGTCAGCTCGATCTCGACTTCGCGGGGCAGCGTCTCGGTGGTCGAGTCCTCTCGCTCGATCAGCCAGCGACCGATGGTCTCGGCATCGGGGTCTTCGGTTGCGCCGAGCAAGGCGTGCAAACGCTCAACGGACCGATCGGTGTCGCCGACCAGACGTCCCGAGGCGTAGCGAACGGCCGCGGGTACTTCGCAGCAGGCCGGTTGAAAAACCAGGTCCTTTTGCGGGGTGTCGGGCTTGTAGCTGAATACAAACCCGACCGGGATGGCCTTGTCCGCCAGCTCGCGCACCAGCTCGGCGTCGAGGAGCAGGCCGGCCAGCCCGGGCGGCGCGGTCGTGAATGTCATCTTCGTGTCATCGCCCATCCGCCAGTGGTGCTCGATCATCCGGTCGATCAGTTCGGGATCAACCACGGCCGCGCCCGGCGGCAAGGAGAGCACGGTGGTCGCGGGTACCGCGTCGATCACGTCGCGCAGGAAGCCGGGGTCGGTGTATTCGTCGAAGTGCGTTGTGTCGCCGATGCCGCCGCGCCAGCCATCGAGCGACCACTTTCGCGACGCACGCACCAGCGACGCCCACGGAGCCGGGCCGCGGTCCGATTTTCCGACGAGGGCCGGGGAACCTTCAAGCAGCGCCGCACAGCGATCGCGCTGACCGACAGGGCAGACGACGTGGACCGAATCGACGTGGCTTGCACGAGCCACGCGCATCACGGTCCGCCGCAAGATGGGAACGCCGCAAAGAGGCTCGGCCAGACGACTGCGCGTCCCCAGCGTCGTGGCGTCCAGGTCGGCTTGAATGACGGCCATGACCTTCATACCTTGTTGACTCCATCCAACATGCGCGCCAGCGCCTCTTCGAGGACCGGTTTGATCTCGGCGGCGTTGTCGCGAATGTCCCTCATGAAATCGAGATCACGGGCGATCTGCCGCTTGGCGCGCTCGACGTCGTCGATCTGCTGCGCGTTGGTACGGCGATCGGCCGAGTAGCGGCGCAGCTCGCCGAGCTGGCTGTAGGCGTTGACGATCTCGTAGGCGCGGCTCTCCTGCTGAACTTTTACGCGCAGCTCATCGACGCGCGCCATTCGTTTGTTGAAGCGCGCCGGGTCCTTGGTCAGCCCCTTGAGTTCCTTGAGCAGCGCGATCAATTCTTCACACAAAACGATGACGCCGTCGAGTTCCTCGATCCGCCGTGAGAGCTCCCTGCGCGCCGCCGCGAGGGGCGCCTCGTCGCGCTGCGGACCCACCTCCCCCTCGGCGAACCGTTCCGGGTCGATCGAGCGGGCGCAGAATCTCTGGGCCACCTCACGCAGGGTCATCACCTCCGCTCCTCGAATCCTCGCCCCGCCCTCCGTGGCGTTGATGACGCGCTGTGGCACCGCGGCGATGTCCTTCTCGAACTGCTCGAGGTAGGTGGTGAGTAACTCGTCGGAATACAGCTCGCCGCCGTCGTTGGCGGGGACGCGGCAAAGAATGGGGCGGTTGCGCACGATGCGGTTCCACTCCTTCTGCTCCATCGGGCAGTACCGGTTCAGCTCGCCTCGCCACGCGCGGTGGATCTCCACGCCGGGGATGTAGAAGACGTGCCCGGTGAACGCGAGATCCTGCCCCACGAAGATGATCGGGTTGCAACCCAGATGGACGGCCAGGTAGAACGCCAGATGGGCGACCGTCGCGCCCTCTTTCAGACTTCCGCGTGCCGCCAGCTCGTCACCGAGAAGCAGATGCGCCCACGGGTTGTCGAGGAGCGTCACCGGTCCCGGGAAGCGGTCGATCACGTGCCAGGTCGCCTTCGGCTCGGCTACCAGGTGCGTGCCGGAGAGGTCGCCCACCTCCTCGAAGTATTTCGTGGACATCTCGTGAAAGTCCAAACTGGTGACGAAGTCAGAAACGATTCCCCTCTCCATAAGCGGTTTGATGGCCGTCTGCACCGTGCAGAGCACGGCCCGACCCTTCAACTTGGCGAGTTCGTCAATGTTGCGCGCCAACGAAGGGCCGGCCGACACGACGATGCCCGGCAGCCCCTCGAAACGGTCTTTGAGCCCGTCGATGGGCGGCGTCGTGACGTAGTGCACGAGGTTCATGGCGATGTTGCGACAGGTGATCTTCGAGTTGGTCACCAGCGTCACCAGCGACATGCGCGTGAAGGCGACGAACTCGGCGATCGCCTTGGTCATGCGGCCATGCTCCGCCTCCGCAATGCGCAGCGACGCCGGGTGGCGAACGAACTGGGCGCCCATCATGATCAGCGCCCCGTGCGACTCAAGGCGATCGTGCAAACGCGACTTGTCGTCGTCGGTCAAAATGATGAGCCGATCGGTCGCCAGCGCGTCGGCCAGGTCCACACAGGTTAGCGCCGTGGCGATCAACCGGATGGACGGCTCGGTGCAGAGGATGAACGCATCGCCAACGAGACATTCAAGGATCGCCCTGATGTGATGACCCAGACCCATGCCCGAGACCACGATGCAGAACTTGTCCTCGATCTCGATCGATTCCGCGAGGCGCTTGGCTTCGGCGGCCGGGTCGTACCGGCTATGGAGATAGGTCAGGGCGCCGCCGGGGGCGGGAAGCCTGGCCGTCCACGATCCGCTTCGGGTGGGTTCGAGTTCGACTCGCTCCTCGTCCGGCACCGCATCGATCAAGAGCGCCAGTTCCGGATCCCTTCGCCACAGCGCGCGCATGTTGTGGAGGAACAGTTCGTTTCCCACGGCCGGGGTGGTCGTCTGCGTCATGGTGTGTCCCGCCCGAAGTCGGGCAGTTCGACCGCCTGGGCCGGCTGATCGACGAATGAGCACGAAAGCTCGAGCGCTTGCCCAAGGCGCTCTTCATAGTCGGCCCGCGGAATCTCGACGACGCCGAACTGGCGGAGGTGGTCGGTCATGAACTGGACGTCCAACAACACCAGCCCGCGCCGTCGCATGCGTTCCACCAGATAGACCAAGGCGACCTTGGAGGCGTCGGTGACGTGATGGAACATCGATTCGCCGAAAAACGCGCCATGGATGGAAACACCGTAGAGCCCGCCGGCGAGTTCGCCGTCCGCCCAAGCCTCTACGCTATGGGCGAAACCAAGGCGGTGCAACGCGCAGTACGCCTCGTGAATCTCGGAGGATATCCAGGTTCCGCCGCCGCGATCCGCACACTCACGCATGACCTGCTCGAATGCGCGGTTGATCACCATCGTGAAGTGCCCGCGCCGAACGGCGGCGCGCAGCGAGCGCGACACGCGAAAGGTCTCCAAATCGAGAACGGCGCGCGGGTCCGGCGCGAGCCAGTGCAGTTCGCCCTCATCGTCGGCCATCGGGAAGACGCCGATGGCGTAGGCGGCCAGCAGATTCTCGGCGGAAAGGTCCGGGCGCATCGAACGGTTCTTCACGGCACGGGCAGTCTACGATGTGTGCGCGTGGCGCATGAGCCCTCGAAACCGGCGAACGGACGGGCCACGCAACATGCCGGTCAGCGTCAACCCGGCGAACATCATCGCCAGCGCAGGAACCCCGATGGTGCCACAGAAGACGACCCCGCCACCGCCTCCGGACGGGATCACGCAGCCGTCGATGTCAATGTTCGGCTCAAGAAACGTGTTCGGGCAGAGATCATCGCAGTCGTTGACGCCGTCCCCGTCCTCGTCCGCCTGGCTGCACGAACAGCCGAAGACATCGACGGCCTCAGTAAACGGCGTGCTTGGGCACAAATCATCGAAGTCAAACACGCCATCGAGATCGGCATCGCACGCGAATGCATCGTCCCAAAGCGGACACGCATCGCAGGGTACGCCGGAGAAATCACCGGGCAGGAAGTCGGACAGGGTGGGCCGGAGGAAGGCGTTGAGCCGTATGACCTCGCCCGTCGCCGCCAACCACCAGAGCGTGCGGAACCCGTCGGCATCGGTGGCGAACTCAATGAAGCCGGCCGGCAAGCCCTCGAACACGACAAAGCCATCGACATCGACGAAGCTGTCCACCAGGATCAGATCGGTACCCGTCACGATGGCCAACTGCCCCGTGTCGCTGAGGACCACCAACTCGATCTCGTCCGCGTTGACCACGCTGCAGACGGAGGCGGACTGGGTGTCTACGTAGGTGATCCAGGGGAGAACCTGGGCGCCGGCGGGCGCCACGGCCAGGACCACGAGCCAAACTGAGCCCGCCGCGAGTGGTTTCGTGAGGCTTGAGGGGTTGAGTGACATGCGTCCGTGCTCCTTAGCGGAAGATGAGTTCACCCTGTCGCGCCCGTCGGGACGATACACCGTGCCGACATTATCCCGATCGCAACCCCGGGCGTAAAGCCGGGAAACACGCCGTTCTTTTCCTGGGACGGACTTGGCGGAAATCACAAGCTAGCCTGGGTGCGTGACAGTCTTGGCGGACCGTGCAAAGCCATCTTGACGGCGCCACGCCGCGTCAGAGCCGTGGGCGCAAGCCCACGGACACGATGCGAACAAGCACAGGGCTCCTACGATGCCAGACCGGTCACAGGGCTCGCGCCCGCCGGCAAGCCGGTTCTACCGGTGCTCTGAAAACTGCCCGCCGATTCGGTCATGCACCCAGCTAGCCTTGCGCCCGTAGCACCGGCCGACATGCCCTGGCCTTCGCCACGGCAATCGAGGATGATGCGGGCTTAAACCGTGCCTCGCTGGTCGCACCCCCAACAGTCTCTTGAAGAAGGCTGACCCCAGGGTGTGGCACCGGCTTCCTGCCGATGAAAACACGGGCTGGAAGCCCATGCCACACTTTTTCAACGGACTCACGAGGATCCACCCCATGAAGCATCTGGCATTCGCTCTCTGGATCGCCTGCGGCCTCCTTCCCACCTCCCGGGCAGACGACTATCCGCGGAACCCGGACATCGACGTATTGCACTATCTGTTCAACCTCTCGTTGACCGATCAGAGCGATGCGATCCGCGGGTCGGCGGCCGTGACGATTCGCTTCACGCGGGACGACGTCGCGGCCTTTGAGCTTGATCTGGTGTCGATGGAAGATCCAGGCTCGGCGACCGGAATGACCGTGCAGCGCGTGCGATCCGGCGACGCACCGGCGGTCTTCACCCATCGCCACGACCGCCTGCGAATTGAAACCGGCGATCCCGTTCGGGTGGACGATCGCCGGACGTACACGATCGACTACCACGGCGTGCCGGCCGACGGACTTGTCATCTCGAAGAACAAACATGGGGACCGGACTTTTTTCGGCGACAACTTTCCGAATCGCGCTCGCCACTGGCTGCCCACCTTGGATCACCCGTACGACAAGGCCACGTGCGAGTTTGCGATCACGGCGCCCGTCGGCTACCAGGTGATCGCCAGCGGCGTGATGATCGAGGAGACGGACCTGGCCGGCGCCTTGCGCCGAACACACTGGCGATCGACCGTGCCGCTCTCGAGTTACCTGATGGTGATCGGCGTGGCCCGGTTTGCCGTACAGACGGTGGAGGTGGTCAGCGGCATTCCGATTCAGACCTGGGTCTACACCCAGGACCGCGAGGCCGGTTTCCACGACTTCGCCAGAGCCGGGCGCGTGCTCGATTTCTTCGCCGCCCACATCGGCCCCTACCCCTATGCCAAGCTCGCCAACGTCCAGTCGCGCACGCGCTGGGGCGGCATGGAGAACGCGGGGAATATCTTCTACGCCGAAGACAGCGTCCGGGGCACACGGCGCGTGGAAGGCACGATGACTCACGAGATCGCCCACCAGTGGTTCGGCGACTCCGTCACGACGGCCGACTGGAACCACGTCTGGCTCAGCGAGGGCTTCGCGACCTATTTCACGCAACTCTTCAACGAGTTCACCTTTGGACGCGATCGCATGGTGGAGGGGATGAAGCGGGCGCGGGCGCGTGTGTTTGGCTATTTCAAGGAGCACGCCGACGCCCGCATCGTCGATCCGGCCATTCCCGTGTCCGAGATTCTAAGCCCCTACAGCTACCAGAAAGGCGCCTGGGTTCTTCACACGTTGCGACGGGAGATCGGCGATGAACTCTTCTGGAAGGGCGTCCGGGCCTACTACAAGCGCTATCGTGACGGCAACGCGCTCAGCGCCGATTTTCGACGCGTGATGGAGGAGGTCTCCGGTCGCGAGCTCGGCTGGTTCTTCGACCAATGGTTGTATCAACCAGGGCATCCACGGTTCCGCGGCCACTGGCTGTATGATCGGGACGCAAAGGCGCTGCTGGTCACGCTTGAACAGACTCAGGACGAACCGTCCGTGTTCCGGACCAAGCTCGATGTGGGGATTCGTGTTGAGGGAACGGATCGCCTACGGGTCGAAACGCTCGACGTACGCCGGCGAAAGCAAACGTTCACCCTTACCCTGGACGCCCCACCGGTGTCCGTTGACTTGGACCCGGGGACGTGGCTGCTGATGGAGGCTGACTTTCACCCGCGGTGACCGTAGCAACTCGACACGCGCGGCGACTGCAACGGCCGCTACCTTGCAGCCTCATCGGTTGTCGTGAACCCGTCCGGTGCTTCCAGCTTGAAGGGATCCTCGTCCGTCTTCGGATCGATCACAATGTTCGCCAGAGTTAGCTCCCACGAACCGAACGGGCTGGTTTCTCCTTCGAGAACGTACACCTGGCTGAACCGACGCGGCAGGTAATCCTTCTCCGCGAAGAACCACACCTGGTCCGGCGTCCGACGTCCCTCGCGCTTTCCCGGAATCACCACCTGAAAACACTTGTCGTCGCCGATCGTCGCCGGCTCACCCAACTCGATCTTCTCGGCCTCCAGCTCGGCCTTCAGCGGTTCGTCCGCGATGAACTGTGCAAGGAGAACCCGCTGCACCTTCGCCGCGGAGTTTCCCAAGACGCTCGGGTCCATGTCCTCGTGAAACCGCTTCCGCTTGTAGTCGATAAAGAAAAAGCCGTTTCCGTCGGAGGCCACGGTCACTTTTCTCGGCTTGGCAGAGCTGGGATCCTCGAGTTCCACGTCACAACGGAACCGATTCAGCGCCCACTTGGACGGCAGCCCGAGCAACATCGTCCCCTTGGCGCTACCGCCGCGCATGGACATGCCGCCCGTACCTTTGAAGTCGAAGTCGTATTGGACGAGCTGTACCTTCTTCAGCGCTTCGGCCGCCTTCTTGAGCATCGCGCGGGCTTCGTCCGAGCCGGTACCGTCGGCGCCCGATGCCGCCGTCGTGGTCAGCAAGCCGAAAATCAAGCAAGTGATGTGTCGCATGTTGGCTCCTCTCTTTGCAGGATCAGGGCTGAGATTGTTCCTCCCTAGGATACCCGTGTTGTTCGATCGATCCAAGGTCACCTGTGACAAACGCGCGGTGACGAATGCACCGTCAGCATCCCCTGAGAGTGCATTCGCGGCATCGCGGCGCAGATTCGCGTTGGACGCATGTAAAAACATGTGCGGGCGCGCCCGCATAGAGCGCGTTCGGCAAGGTCACACTGCCTTCGGGGCGCGCCGCTGTTTCCGGCGAGCGATCACAACGACCATCGTCGCCATCACGGCGACAGGCACGGCAGCCCACAAGGCCGAGGATGTCTCCGGGCTCGCCGGGCGTGCTCGCTCACGGAGTGTCAGCGCGTTGACGGACGTGGTGGCCACACCCGGTGCCGTCATGCCGCCCACGGTCACCCACCGGCCGTCAAACCGGACGAGACCGCGATGATCCATCGTCGGCACGCCCACCGCCTCGGCGTCCACTTCGATCAGGCTCCATTCACCCGAACGCGGCTCGTAGCGCATGATCTGACGAAGTGGCACGGACGGGCGTTTGTCATATCCCGTGCCGTTGTAGTTGTAGGGGTTGTCCGTGCCGCCGACGAAGAGGACGGCGCCATGCCCGGCTTCGCCTGACGACGCGGCCGCTCGATAGGTCGGCCGAAACGGGCTCGGCTTCTGGATTGTCCAGGTGATGGCCGTGACGTCCACGGAGTCGATGACGCCAACGAGTGTGTCGTGGATAAGCGGAAAGCCCGTGGAATCCGCGCAGCCGTCGATCGTCACGATGCGACCATCGATGAGACCGCCGGCATGACCGAAGCGACCGCCGATCGGCAGCGGCGTCGCCTGCTGCCATTTGTCCGTCTCTGTGTCGTAGACCTGAACGGCCCGCGTGTTGGCGTGGATCGGCCCGTGCCATCCGCCTACCAGGTAGATGTAGCGATCCTGATGAGCACCGACAACGGTATCATCCACGGCCTTGGGCACGTCGGCGAGGCGGACGTAGGCGTCGCTGGCCGGGTCGTAACGAAATAGCCGATGCTCTGAAACCTCGTCGCCGCTTTCAGACACGGCGTACCCGCCGATCAGGTAGATCAGCCCGCGACAGGCGATCGCGGAGGCGGCAATCTTGGCCAGACCATCGAGCAGGGGGGCGTCGGCGATGCGCTCCCACGGGTCCGCGCCGGGCGAAGCGAGCGCGTAGGAAGCGGCCGTGATGCTCTTCGGGGCGGAGGGGTCCGTCATGCCCATGAAGCTGTAGAGCGTGCAGCCGTCTTGGCCGCAGATGGACGCAACGGCGTTGTTTGTGATTGGGATGGGATAGGGCGCCAGCGCCGACCAAAATGCGCGCCCGCCGGTGGCGGCCATGGTCGATGACGTGACGACCAGGCACACCGTAAGCACCGGGCACGTACGCGCCTGAGGCGACCGGCGAATTCCCAGGACTGGGGCTCGTGCGCGCATAAACGGCGGACCGCCGTGATCACTTCTTGGGGATCGTCAACGCCAAGACGGACCGGGTCGTGTCCGTGGAGAAATCCTTCTTGCACTTCGCGCTGCAAAAGTACATCTCATAGCCCGAGACGTTGATCGCGTGCTCGCCGCTGCCGTCCATGCGCAGCTCGCACCCGCCGCACCTGGAGACGATCTTGTCGGCCGTTCCATCCACCGCATCCAACTTGGCGAGCTTGGCCAACACGTCGCTCTTCTTGACCGTGTCGTCCTTCTTGCACCCGGCGGGCAGGAGGAGTGGGATCGTAAGCAAGGCACCAACCAGGGCAGGAAATGTTCGTCTCGACATGGTACGGCTCTCCCGTGGATTCCGCGACGTAGTGCCCCGCTTCCGGGCGAGGTCCACTGACCATTCTACGCGCCGCAGGCTCGTTGTCGCGGCTACATCCCAACTCGATGACTACCGGGTGCATGACCGAATCGGCGGGCAGTTTTCAGAGCACGGGGCGCGAGCCCTGTGACCGGTCTGGTATCGTAGAAGCCCTCTGCTTGCTCGCATCGTGTCCGTGGGCTTGCGCCCACGGCTCTGACGCAGCTCTGACGCGGCTCTGACGCGGCGTGGCGCCGTCGAGATCGCTTTGCACGGTCCGCCAAAACTGTCATGTACCCATGACCACCGACGCGCCGGCGAAACAAGGTTCCGCATTCTCAGGTACCCATGGGGTTTCTCTTGGATCAACGGTGTGACATCCAACCTTGTTACAAGAAAAGCCCGCCCCGACCTGCGAAGGGCGGAACGGGCCTTATATTGTCCGCTGCAATAGGCAGCAGCGTCTGCTGCCTACGGCAGCCAACCTATGTCGTACGCCATGAATCACCTCCTTCAAAAAAACGGGATCATCCGGCGAACGGGACCACCGCCCCGCGACCACCGGCCTAGCCCATCCCGCGCATCGCCACGCGCGGGCACAACAGGCACCGAAGGGCTAGCTTCCTTCGATCGCCCGACGAGACTTCCGACCTCCCCCCGACGCACCCAATTTCACGGCGGCGGGCGACCATCCATCTCGACATCCCCTATTATATCGGATCGAGGCACGCGAGGTCAATAGCATTGCGCCTCAGGCAGAACCGTTGTCTCGGCTTGACGCACGTCCGAAAAGAACATGGGCGACGCGGCGTCGATGGCGATGGAGCTGTCCCGACTAACAAAGCCGACCAAGCCGCGGAAGGACGCTTGAACTCGGTGTGGCGGCACCTCCCAGCCGGCGTGAACAAGGCCTGGAAGCCCGTGCCATACCTGCTCGACGGGCGGGCACAGCCTCACTCTTCCGGTCGGCTTGCCGTTCGAGTCAGGATTGAACAGAATCGTCGATGTGGACGCAGCCGCTCGACGACCCAAACCGCTGTTGATCTACGACGGCGACTGTGGCTTTTGCCGCGGGTGGGTGGCCCGTTGGCGGGTCAACACCAGCGATCGCATCTCCTACACACCGTTTCAACAGGTCGCCGAGCAGTTCCCCGGCATTCCGCGCGAGCAATTCGCTCGAACCGCCCATCTGATCGACCGGCGCGGCGACATCCACCGCGGCGCGAGCGCCATCTTCCGGGCCATGGCGTATGGCCGACGAACGTGGTGGCCACTGCTACTCTATTGGTGCATGCCGGGCTTTGCGCGACTCACCGAGCTGGGCTATCGGCTGGTCGCCAACAACCGCTACGAGCTGTCCGGGCTGGTCGGCTGGCTGTCCGGCTCGAGCGAGACACCGCGTACGCACTTCCTGACGCGCTGGCTGTTTGTGCGCCTGCTCGGGGTGATCTATATGATCGCCTTTCTCTCGCTGGGCGTTCAGATTCTCGGGCTGGTGGGAAGCCATGGGATGCTCCCCGCCACCGACCACCTCGACCAACTGCGGGCGCGGTTCGGCGACCAGGCCACGTGGCGATTTCCCACGTTGGCGTGGTTGGGGTGTAGCGACGTGGCCTTGCAATGGGCCTGCTGGGGTGGAGCCGCGCTGTCCATGCTGGTAGTCCTTCGCGTTGCCCCCGGTCCGATCCTGCTGCTCGTCTGGGCTCTTTACCTGTCGTTGTACCAGGTTGGACAGACCTTCCTGAGCTTCCAGTGGGATCTGCTGCTTCTGGAAGCCGGATTTCTCGCGATCTTCTATGCATCGTGGCATCCCTGGCCAAGGCTGCGCAGCGAGCCGCCGCCGTCGAGCGTGATGCGTTGGCTGATCATCTGGCTGTTGTTCCGGTTGATGTTCTCGTCGGGCGTGGTGAAGCTCTGGGACGAGAGCCCGCAGACCCCGACGTGGCATGAGTTGACCGCGCTGACGTATCACTACGAGACCCAGTGCATTCCGGGCGCCCTGGCGTGGTACGCCCATCAGCTACCGCTTTGGATTCAGAAGGCCTCGGTGATCGCGATGTTCGTGATCGAGATCGGCGTGCCGTTTCTGTTTTTCCTGCCGCGCCGGGCGCGGTTGTTGGCGTGCCTGCTGCAAGTCCTCCTACAGCTCGTGATCATCGCGACCGGAAACTACAACTTCTTTAACCTGCTCACGATCGTGCTGTGTGTTCCGCTGCTCGACGATGGATACCTGGCTCGCATCTTGCCGCGACGCCTGACCCGGACCACCGCACCGTTCGCGCTGCGCCGAGCACCGCCGCTACGCGGAATGGTCACCGTACCGGTGGCCGCCCTGATTCTGCTTCTCAGTAGCGTGTGGATGGGTTACACGCTGCGACCGGATCGCACGAAGCGCCGGCTCGACTACAGCCTCCTGCCCGTTCCGCTTCAGGAGGTGGTGACGGTGGCCAGGCGCTTCAGCAGCGTGAGCAGCTATGGGCTGTTCCGCAACATGACCACGCGCCGCCCCGAGATCGTCATCGAGGGAAGCAACGATCGCCGGGCGTGGCTGGCCTACGAGTTCAAGTGGAAACCGGGCGACCTTAATCGGCGACCCACGCAGGTCGCCCCGCATCAGCCGCGGCTCGATTGGCAGATGTGGTTCGCGGCGCTGGGCAACTACCGTAGTCCGCGGAATCGCTGGTTTGCCATGGGGCTTGTGCGCCGGCTGCTGGAGGGATCGCCGGAGGTTCTCGCGCTCCTGGAGAGCAACCCCTTTCCCGATAAGCCGCCGCGCTACATCCGGTCACGGCTGTACGACTACCACTTCACCGATTGGGAAACGCGCAATGAGACGGGTGCATGGTGGCGCCGCGAGCCGTTGGGGCTGTACTCGCCCGTGCTCTCGCTCGATTCTTTTCGAGGACGGTGACGGCGCGCCGACCGCTCCTGGTTCACGGATGCGACGTGTCAGTTGAGCGGCAAAACAGGCACGTCGGGCCGGCGCTGGAACACCAGGATGCCGCCGAACTCCCCGAAATGCACGAAACGCCGGTCCGCCACCAGGGCCTCCACACGCTGCACAAGACCCGAGCGATCCCATCCGTCCGCCCGATCGATCAAGACGAAGTCGGCCGCATCGAGGGCCCCCTGCCGCTTGCCGGTGTAGATGCGCCGGTAATCGGTGAAGTGGGCGGCCAGCCGCTCCGACGCGACGATGGAGCGCGCCCGGGGAATCTCGGCGCGAAGTCGCCGAACCGTTTCCATGCGTGGATCCGGCTGCCGCAGGAAAGAGCTGCCGGCCACCACCTCGTACGCCTTGGCGACCGGCGAGAACCCGAACAGGTAGTGGCCCAGCACGGCGCAGGTCAGGACGGCCGCGCCCATGCCGCGGTTGAGCGCGCTCGCTGACAACGTCCGCCGACCAACCGGGAGCCGGACCGGACGCGCGTCGGTTGGAGCCGCGCCGCCGCCGGGTCGCATCGAGGTGATCCCCGCGAAAAACATGAACACGACGACGGGCGCGTGATGCCAGAACTTGATGCTGAGAAACGCTTCATTCTCCATGAGCAAGACGAGAAGAAGCGACGGTAGCGCGGCGACCGCGAGTCGCCAACCGCGGATCGAAAGCAGAGCCATCGGGACGAGCAACACCAGTAGGAACATCACCGCCTGGCGTCGCGCGAAGCGGGCGAAGAAGAGCCCCGGTTCGAGAAAGGCAGCCGAGGCAAGTTCGCCGAAGGAGCCGCCGAGCTCACCGAACAAATCGAGCCGCTCATAGCGACCCGCCGCCGAGAAGTGCGGAATCAACCACTGCGTGCAAAGGGCCGCGTAGAGAAGCGATACGACGACAAGGGCGATGCCCTCCCTGCGTCGCGGGGTGAACAGCGCGACGTAAAGCCCCCAGCCCAGCGTCACGGCGGCGGCCGTCTCTCGGCACAGCAGCAACACGACCACGAGAACCAGGCTCGTTCGACGACGCCCGGTTATGCCCGCGAGGATCAACACCGCCAGAACCGGCATGGTGACGTTGTTCCACTGAAAGCCGTATGTGTTCCCGTAGACCAGCCGACTCACCACGGGCAACGCCAGCCACGCCAGCCCCCACAACCAGCCGACAACGACGGAACCCGACAGGCGCCGCGCAAGGAAGTAGGCGGGGATTGCCACGACGTGGACGACCAGCGCACTACAGACCATCAGATACACCGGCGTCGGCCACAGCGCGTACCCGGGCACGAGCACATACATCAGCGGAACGAAATGCCAACCCAGTCGTGTGTTCGCGAAGCTGTCCGAACGCAGCCCGCGACCCGCCAGTGCGTTCTTGAGCTCTTCGGCGAAGTGCCCGATATCCGCGTGACCGAGCATGAAGTGCTCGAAGTAGTTGACCTGGATCAGCGTATGAACCAGCGTCAGGGCCACAATACCCAGCAGGATGGAACCGAGCGCGACGGCGTGGGCGTGTCGGTTGGAACATGGGAGCCGACGCTCGGGCAGGCTTGCGGCCGCTCGAAAGGCCGCCCAGCCCGCCCCGATCAGCAACAAGAAGCTCAGCGCGAAAGGAGGCGTCTGGTCCGTGGCCGCGAACGCCGCCAGTGGCGCGCACAAAACGAGAGGCCACAAGCTGGCCATCGCCAGTCGCAGGCGGACGCCTCTAGCGCTCATCCCCCCGGCGAGGGCACCGAGCCCCACGAGACCCACGGCCAGCGCAACCGCCAACGCAACCGATGGGATGTATCCGCTCGGCGTAACCGCCTGTGCCGTGTGGTTGGCGACGTTGAACTGCACGGGCTGCACCGCCCAAAGTGCGCACGCAAGCAGAATCACGCCGATTGCGCCGGAGGCGGCCCCCAACATCGACGCTTCGCTGCCCGGCAGATTCAGGTCGTGCGAGTCGGAAGGTTCGCCCATGCCGCGGTTCTACGTGACGGGTGCAGGCTTGGCCACCTCCAAGCGTCTCGGGCGACAGCAGCATGCGGGTCCGTGACACTTCCGGGGGGAACGGGGACGATGAGTCAGTGCCGCAGGCGCCAGCCCGCGGACCCCTGCTTCATCATGTCACCGGGCTCGCGCCCGGAGCTCTGAAGATTGCCCAATGCCGATTCTGTCACGCAGCCGGTGGCACGGCAGCATGCGGGTGAGCCAGGCCGGCGTGCCCGCGCGGCGCGGTTCACGATCCGGAACGTGTCACCGCAAGGCCACTTTGCGTTTGACGGCGCGAGCCGCCTTCCCGGCAGAGTGCTCAAGGAAGGGGCATTGGGCATCGCCACCGATCAGGACGCACGTTCCATCATCGTGGGCCCCGCACTGGGCGCAAAAAAGCTTGAAATCTTTGTCAGCGTGTGCAAGGGCCTCGGTCACGCCACGAAGTGTGCCGGCCCAGGCATCACCGGTGCCGCTCGACGACGACCTCAGGGCGACTCGTACGTAGTGGCGTTGACGTTGTCGGATGTCGAAAAAAAATTCCCGACCCTTCTTGCTGAGCTCCAGGTTGACCTCCCGGCGGTCGGTTTTGCCGGACTTTCGCGTCACGAGTTTCGCACGGAGCATCGAATCAATGATCTGAGTGACGGCCGGCTTGCTTACGCCGAGGAAACGCGAAACCTGCGTGGACGTCTGCGCGCCGCGCTGCCCCAGAAGGCGAAGGACTTGAACCTTCGAGGCCGATAGCGAGACCTTCGCGACGGCAGTCACCGCGCGAGTCTCCAGCACACGATCGACCGTCCGCGAAAGCACCATCAGTGCCTTGAGCAACCCATCCACGGTGTTTACGGTGAGCGGTTTCCTGGCGGCCATCAAAACGTCCTCCCGATCGCGGCGACTCCTTCGACGTTTAACCAGCTTACCGATTCGTCCGTCGTTGGTACACCCCCCCCCACTATGGCCGCCGGGGGCGGGCGTGTGACAGTTTTGGGGAGGCGTGCAAAGCCATCTTGAGGGCGGCACGGCGGGTCAGAGCCGTGGGCGCAAGCCCACGGACACGATGCGAACAAGCATAGGGCTTCCACGATACCAGACCGGTCACAGGGCTCGCGCCCCGTGCTCTGAAGACTGCCCGCCGATTCGGTCATGCATCCGCTGGGGGCGATCGCGATTCCAGGAAGGTTCCCTACGCTTCGCAGCGTGAAGGTAGTCGTACGGTCTGTTAAGCGGGCTCCTATCGACGTGCGGAGCCGATGGCGATCAGGGCCGTCGCCAGTCGAGAACGCGACGGCTTGCGGATGTGGGTCTTCACCAAGGCACGCTGCAAATCGTTCGCTGACGGGTTCGCACCCTCTCCAACAACCAGTCGGGTTTCCACGCGTGCCGCCCGGGAGCCCTCCAGCATCGGCCGGACGGAACTCATGGTATAGCCGGCGGCGAACGCGAGGACGATACCGGCCGCGTAACGAACCGTCCCGCCGAACAGCCGGACGGAAAACGGCCGCGACGATCGCTCAAGTACAAGCCGATCGCCCTCTCGACGCATGGTGACGCAGGTCGGCCCCGAGAGGCCGCGCATCGCGTCTAGCGCAGCCATGGACGTCTCGTAGTCGCGCCGACATCGCTCGCATTCAGCCAAGTGAGCCTCGAAAACGGGGCGATCGTCCGGAGCCAACTCGTCGCCCAGTGCGTCCGCCATCAACATCTCAACATCGTCGCAGTGCATCACAAAGTCTCCTTGGCCCAACGCCGCTGGAGGCGGTCGCGCAGGCTACGGACGGCGCGAAGGTAGTGCGTCTTGACGGTTGACAGCGCCAGGTCCAGCTCGGTCGCGATCTGTGCGAAGGTCATGCCGTCGTAGACTTTCGCAACGAGGACGCCGCGCTGGGCCTCGGACAGCTTGTCGATGGCCGACGCGATGTCGCCTCGCAGCGCCTCCCGATCGACGGACAGTGAGGCATCGATCTCTACGGGTACTCCCGCGAGCGCGCCGTCCGACGAGTCCGGGTCGCGGTGCCGCTTTCGCCGCAGGTCGATCGCACGGTTGAGCGTGACCCGTCGCAGCCACCCGCGCGGCAGGTCAGGCGTCCGCCGCGCGCATTGCGCGTCCCAGCGCAGAAACACGTCCTGAACGACATCGAGGGCGTCGTGATGACGCCCCAGAAGTCGATAGGCCCAGCCGTACACGTCGGACGTGTACTGCTCGAATCCGCCGCCCGCCGGACTACCGGTTGGAGTCATCGTTGGCTCTCTTGGTCCTTCGTTTGTGGTCGGGCGTGAGCCGGGAGACGGCGATCAGCTCGTGCGTCCTGTCACGAAACGCCTTGCCGTCGAAGCGCCACATGATCTCCGTTGTGCCGCCGCGCGGATCGACATCGACCTTGTTTCCGTTGTGACCGACCAGCGTACCCGGCAAGGTGACCTCGATCTCGAAGAACTGCCCGCCGAGCCGGTCGCTGACATCGTAGCGTCTCTGTGCCCGTTCGTATGCCCGGTCGAAATCAACAAGTTCGAGCGGGTCGAGCCCGGCGTCGTTGCCCAGCGACCGGCGAAGAGCGGTGTAGCCTTCGTCGAGCAATCGCGCGGCTTCGACCTCGTAACACGCCCCGCGCGGCTCCTCGTCCATCGCGTCGCACCGCTCAATGGCGCGATCCAACTCATCGGACACGGCTCGCGCGTTCGGATCGACCGGGGCGAGCAACGCCTCGCCGAACCCGGTGGGCGAATCGTCATCGCTGAGAAGATCATAGTCGCGGTACACACCGAGCAACGCCTGGCGGGCGAACAAGCGATGCTCGACGGGAAGATCGGGGTTGGACTCGGCAAGGGCGGCTCGGGCGAGTTCGAGCTGGCGAAACGCCTCGGCCCCGGCAAACGCGCGGATGACCGAGCGCCGCTCCTCTTTGTTGAGTTCCTCGACGGGTCGGTCGCTGAGCTTCTTGATGTCGTCGTCTTCGAGAAAAACCTCCTGCCAGTGCCGCACGTAGGCCCACGGTCGCGGCGTGTAGGTTCGATGGAAAAAGAAATAGGTGCCGTCGTCCCGCTCCTCGACGCGGACCTGGGTGGGAAAACCGAGGTAGAGGTCGGCATCCGTGTCGCTCTCGGCCGCGAAGGTGCGGGGTAGCGCCTCGCCTGGGGCGAACCGCCGGGTACTCTTTAGCTCAAGCTGCTCCTTACCGTCCTCCATTCCGTAGGTACGGACGACGTCCCAGCCGCTGTCGGCCGAGGGCAACGCGATCATGTCAGCCAGTTCCTCGACGCTTCCGGAAATCTCCACGGCCAGCGTCGTGGAGCCGTCCCTTGAAACGGTAATACTTTCTTTTCGCAAGACGCAGCCGGTACAGGCCGCACACGCGAGGCAGGCCGCGGTGGCCAAGATCGTCGGTCGGTTGGTAATCATGGTCCTTTTCTCCTGGGAACCAATCCCGGAATGGTGTGGAACCGGCATCTTGCCGGTGTTCTCACGGGCTTTGGGTCCGTGCCACGCCTGTTGTTTGGGATAGACTCTTGGTTGCCACTTTGACGAACTCGAAGTCATTGTCCACCAGTATGGACGCGGCCAAGCCCATGTTGGCCGACTGGAATCCGGAAAGATTCTCCGAGTATCGACAGGGTTGCGGCACGTCCAAACAGACGGGTAGCCCGAGTCAGAGCCGCAGGCGCCAGCCTGCGGACCCCATCGCCGGGATGTCACCGGACTGGCCCCCGCCGGTTAGCCGGTTCTATCGGTGCTCTGAAAACTTCCCGTCCCCGATCCTGTCGTACGCCCCGGAAGCCCACCCGCGTTTGTCGAAACCGGATGGAAGCCGTATATTGGTGTTCCCCGTCTGAGGAGGGCGGATCGCAGGGGCATCCGTCGCCGCCGACAAACCGCAGGGAGCCTGACCGTGGACTTGCCAATCGCTGACCGGGTCCGAGGTATACAGCAGTCCGACATTCGCCGATTCTCGGCGATTTGCGCAGCCGTCAAGGGCGTCAACCTTTCGCAGGGCGTGTGCGATCAGCCCGCACCCGCGGAGGTGAAGCAGGCCGCCATCGCTGCGATCGAAAACGACCATGCGATCTATACCAACCTGCGCGGCATCGCCCCGCTTCGGTCGGCTATCGCCAAGAAGGCGCGTGAGTTCAACGGCATCGAGTGCGACCCGGACAAGGAGGTGACCGTCACGGTGGGCGGCGCCGGCTCGTTCGCGTGTGCCGCCCTGTCGATCCTCAATCCGGGCGACGAGTGCATCGTCTTTTCCCCTTTCTACAGCTACCACGTGAACCTGCTGACCCTGTTCGGCGTGACGATCAAGTACGTGGATCTCGCCCCGCCGGACTGGTCGTACGATTCGGCCTCGCTTCAGGCGGCGTTTTCCGACAAGACGAAAATGATCCTGGTCTGCACGCCGGGCAACCCGTCGGGAAAGGTCTTTTCCGAAGCGGAGTTGAAAGAGATCACGGCGCTGGCGGGCAAACACAAC
This sequence comes from uncultured bacterium, assembly GCA_965371245.1. Classification (GTDB taxonomy): domain Bacteria; phylum Planctomycetota; class Phycisphaerae; order UBA1845; family UBA1845; genus CBDUXT01. Next base: position 27,166 of record CBDUXT010000047.1, read on the forward strand.
GCCTGGATTGTGACCGATGAGATCTACGAGTACATCACCTATGGCCGAGCGCACATCAGCGTGGCGCGGTTCCCGGAAGCGCGCGACCGGACGTTGACGATCAGCGGGGCTTCCAAGACCTTCGCGGTGACCGGGTGGCGTATCGGGTACACCGTGGCACCGGCCGAAATCATCGAACGGATGTCAGTCGTTAATGACCTTCTGTACATCTGTGCCCCGGCGCCGCTGCAGCACGGGATCGTGGCCGGTCTGGCGTTGCCGCGGTCGTATTACGAGCGGATGTGCGCCGATTATCTCGCCAAGCGCGAGCTGTTGGTCGATACGTTGCGCAAAATCGGCCTGACGCCTTTCGTCCCGGAGGGAAGCTATTACCTGCTGGCGGCGTTCGAAAAGGGGCGCTGGCCCAGCGCCGCCGCCGCGACAGAAGCGATTCTCCAGGAGGTTGGCGTGGCCACCGTGCCGGGATCGGCGTTTTACCGGAACCCGGCCGACGGCGAGAATCAGTTACGGTTTTGTTACGCGAAGCGGATGGCCGATCTTGACGAGGCTTGTAGAAGACTCTGCCGGCTCGGCAGCGGGCGCTCGGCGAACGCCGGTGTGGCCTCCGGCGTATCATAGGCTAGTGTATGGTCAACCTTGAATCTGCGGGTTTGCTCGGTGGGTGGCCCACCTCTTTAGAGGTGGGGGACTCGAATGGTCTCCGGATTCGCGTCCCCCACGGCTAAAGCCACGGGCCACCCAACCCGCAAGTTTACGCGTGACGATGCACTAGGGGCTCCGGTGTCACCGGAGATCTGAAGTACGACATCGGTCGGGCGTGCAAGGAACCGTCCGGCTGTTTCTTTGCGGGAGTGTATCCAACATGAAAGTTCTGGTTCCGGTTTCCGTCGTGATGCTTGTGGTCGTTGCTCTTTGGACGGCGCCAGCGTCGGCCGGTCTGGGTGTTGGTGATCCCGCGCCGGCGTTGTCGATCGCCGAATGGGTGAAGGGAGCCCCGGTCGATCTGTCCACGGACGGCAAGAAAAAGATTCATGTGGTGGAGTTCTGGGCCGTCTGGTGCCCGCCGTGCAAGATGAGCGTCCCGCTCCTCAGCGAACTCCAGAAGAAATACAAGAACGACGTAACCATCTTGGGCGTCACTGAGCCCGACGCCGGGCAAAACTCACCGAAGGCGATTCGCGACTTTGTGAAAAGCCAAGGTGCCCAAATGGAGTACACGGTCGCGATCGACACCGGTCGGACCTCACAGGCGTACATGGTCGCGGCCGGCGCGATCGGCATTCCGCATGCGTTCATCGTCGGCAAGGATGGTCTGATCGTCTGGCAGGGAAGCCCGCTCGACCCGAACATGCCCGAGGTGCTCGACAAAATGGTGGCCGGAACCTACGACCTGGCCGCCGCCAAGCTGGAGGCGCAGGTCACGCAGCGATTCGACGCGCTGAACCTCTTCGCGCAAACCGGGCAATGGAACAAGGTTTCGGACGGGCTGAAGGAAATCCTCAAGCTCGATCCGGCCAACGAAGTTGCGCTCGGCGCCTTTGTAGACATTTCCGTGCAGGAAATCCGCGACCGCGACGCCTTCCGCCAATGGCTCACGTCGCACATCGACTCGCACCGAAGCAACCGGGTGGCCATGCGTCGCCTGGCCTCGATGCTGTTTATGATCGGAGACTTCAACAGCCGGAATCCCGACTTGGCGCTCGCGGCGGCCAAGGCAGCCTACGACAGCCCCGGCAAGCGCGACGCGGCGACACTGACCACCTACGCCCGTGCGGTGTATCGAATCGGATCCATCGACAAGGCGATCTCGTTACAGCAAGACGCCGTCGCCTTGGCGGTGGCCGATGAACGTGATGCGGTTCGCGCCGGTCTCGATTACTACCGCACGTGCAAGAAGCTCCAGGCCGACCTCAGGTAGTTCGCCCACCTCGCTCGCGTGCCAGCCCACGAACGTGTATCGTCGGCTTGCGGAAGTTCAAGCCCACGGCGCGGGATGGGCCTTTGCGCGGAGTGAGCGAACATGAGACCGCACGCCGAGTTCACCGCCCTGGTCACAGCCGATCGAGACCGCCGGGCCAACTTCAAGACGCTGCTGTCTTGTGTCCTGCCGCGACCGATCGCGTTCGTATCGACCATGTCGCCCGACGGGGTCGCCAACCTTGCGCCCTACTCCTTCTTCAACGGCGTCGGATCCAACCCACCCGCCGTGATTTTTTCGCCGTGTACCAAGGCCGACGGCACGGACAAGGACACGCTGATCAATCTTCGCGAGGTGCCCGAGTTCGTGGTCAACGTCGTGCCATACGACCTTCGCGAAGAGATGAACGCGGCTTCGTCGCCCTTCCCACCCGATGTCGATGAGTTCGAGGCCGCTGGCTTTACGCCACTGCCCAGCCGGTTCGTCAAGCCCTTCCGGGCGGCTGAGTCACCCGTGCATCTTGAGTGCAAGTTGGTGCGGATCGTCCCCGTTGGCGACGGGCCTCTGTCCGCCAACATCTGCATCGGTGAGGTGCTCTGCTTCCATGTCGCCGACACGCACCTGCTGGCCGATGGGACGGTCGACGTGGAGCGCATCGACCTTGTCGGCCGACTGGGCGGTGAAGACTACGCGACCGTCCGCGACCGGTTCCGCCTGCCCAAGCCGGGTGGGTAGTGGATCGTTCTGCGCCCGTTGGACGGTTCCGCCAAAGAGCGGGTATGTGAGAGGTCACGACAAACCGAGCCGCGACCGTAAGGGAGCGATTGGGTGTGCGAAAACCGCCGCTTCCTCACGGGCGCGGCTCCGAAAGAACCTTATTAAGCACGCTCTGAGGTCAGCAAGGAGGGTCAAGGAAATTGAGTGCTCTCGTCCTTGGTCTTTGGCAAACTAATCACGCCGCTTCCCAACATCTTCTCGGCGACCTTGTAGATGTCGCGTTTGTCCCGTTCTTTGCGCTGCCCGACGGCTACGAATTGGACGCGTACGTATACCAGCACGTCGCCCGAAGCCAGCTTCTCTTCTTTCACCGAATAGATCGCGCGGTATCGTCCATACGTCATGCGGAAGTGCCCCGCAAGCGGACCGACAAGCGCCTTGTGAGCACGCCTTGGGTCGCTGCAATGACGCAGAGCGTCAGCTTTGTTGAGTAATCCGCGGCGCACTTTCTTGTCGAACAGCGCTAGTTGGCTCTTGGCCGTATCCGTCCATTGGATGACAATCCGGCGCTCCATTACCCAAGCTCTCGCATCACATCGTCATGGTCGTGAAGGCGACCCTCTTCGATATCGCGAAGGCTCTTCTGGAACATCTCGTAGGACTCCGGGTCCGACATGATCTCGATTGTCTCCAGCATGGCGGACATGCATTCGACATCCACCACAACGAACGCACTCTTGTTGTGCCGGGTCACGAGGATGATCGGCTCGTCCGAAAGACGCTTGTCCAGCGAATTGAGCTGACGCCTTACCTCTGAGATGTCAATTGTCGCTTCAGTGAACATGACCTGTTTTCCTCCTTGTGGGCTCTATCGATTGTACCATATTTGGTGATAATTGGCTAAGGAAATAGTTACTTTTCTTCGAGAAATCTGCGCGCAACGATTGACAAAATGATCCACAAAATGTCAGATTTCCACCTTATAGGAATATGCAGTATGCAGACACCATCTTATCGCCACATGCAGTAGGTGCAGCGCGAGTTCGTATCGATGGGTGGCTTCCCAAGATATGATTCAGACGCCAAGATGGCCCACCAGCCCGGTCGCCGTCTCAGCCTACGGTCGCTCGTGGGCCGGTCCGGTCAAACCAGGAGGCCGCGCCGGACCAGCTCGGCCAGGGCCATATCGCGGATCTTCTTGCAGTCCAGCCCGACGGACACGGCGCCGGAATCGCCGGTGTACTTGGCCGTGTCCAGTTGATGACGGGCTTCGATGTCGCCCAGCGCGGCGATCGCGCGCAGCTCCTCGACCGTAAGGCGTGAGGCCGATAGCTCCATGACTTCTCGCAAGGCGTTGATGGTTTGCTCCGGGGCGAGCGAATCGGTCGCCATTCGCAGCAGCGGCTCGACAGCCGCCGACCCGAGCGGGCCGAGTTCGTCCCAGTCCTCGTTGGCGATGGCAGCCAGGGCCTTCTGTTCGTCATTGGACGGCTCCCAACCCAGCTTCTGGAGCGTCCACACGGCCGCCTGACGAATGACCATGTCGTGCTCTTCGAGCATCGCCTCCACCGGCTCGATGGCGCGCGGGTCGCCGATCTCGGCCAACGTCGTCGCGACCACCTCTCGAACACCCATCGCCACTCCAGGAGCGCGGAGTACGTCGAGCAGGGCCTCGAGTCCCGCCGGCCCGACCTGTGTCAATGCCGACGCGGCCGCGGTGCTGACCTGCCGAAACTGCAAGGCATCCACGAGCGGTTCGATGGCCGCTTCGCCCAGATCGATGACGTGGTCCCAGTGTTGGTCGGCCACGCGGAACCATGCCATTCCCGCGTCATCGGTGGGAAGCCATTTGAGCGCGCGAAGGGATGTGGCCGCCGCCCTCCGCACGTCCCAGGCCGCGTCGCGTAGGGCGGACGCAAGGACGGAAGGATCCACGCCGTCCGTGATCTGCCCCAGGGCTTTTGCGGCGATCTGCCGAACGGCGACGTCCTGATTGCGATCGGCGAGCGTTCGGCCCAATAGCTCAGCGGCCTCCGGTCCGCCTATGGTGGCGATAGCCTCCGCCGCCTTTTGTCGCGCCTCATGGTTCAGTCCAACCAAGGCCTCGCCCAGCGGGACGAGTGCCACCGCTGCGAACTCGACGACGCCGAGCCAGTCGCCGTCCACCACGCCGATCCGGACGCACTGAGTCTCGTCCAGATCCTGCCAGTAGAAGTTCTTCAGGGCCCACGCCGCGATCTCACGGGATGTGGACTCCAGGGCGTCATCCTCAAGCAGACGTTCGAGGGCGGCGCAGGCCTCCGGGTTCGCGATGCTTCCGAGCGCTTCAGCCGCCTCGCGCTGACCGTGCTGGGTGCCGTGGTGTACGGCGTGAACCAGGGCTTCGATGGCCGGCGTACCCAAGCTGGCCACTTCGGCCCAGGCGCTCTGCGCGACCGCCACACGTGCTTGTTCCTGCTCACTCAGGTGTGCCCAAAGAACCTTGCGGGCCGCGGAAGCGGCGTTCTGGCGGACGGCCGACTCCTCATGGTCAAGGGCCGCCATCAGCGTTTCGATCGCGCGCTTTCGATCCAGCTTGGCGAGTCCACTCGTCGCGGCCACGAGGATCTCGTGGTTCGATTCGTTCTGGATCAACTGAACCAACGGCTCAATCGCATCCTCGTCACCCACGTCGCCCAGCCCCATGGCCGCACAGGCGCGAACATGCTCGTCCTCGTCCGAGAGTGTTTCGATCAGCGACTGGACGGCCTTGACATCGGTCGAGGTGGCCAGCTTCTCGACGGCATGGAGCCGTGCCGCGACGTCGGGCGACTGTAGCGCCCGCGCCTGAAACCAAGCCTTGAGATGACCTAAGTGCGAACTTCGGTGGCTCATGTGAGTCCCCATCAATGGAATGCGCGTCAGCTCGGACGGCTCCGTTGGGCAAACGGCGTGGACCGGTCCCGCCGTTGGCGATCTTATTCTCTGTGGATTGATCGGCGGGTTCGACGGGGGCTCTGCAACAAGCGAGCACGTCCGCGGGTGTTCGGGGGTGCGCCCGAATGAAGGACGGTGTTACCGGTCCTTGCGGGTACGTCGTCACGTGCCATCAGAACGCCCCCGTCCAGACGGTCAGATCAAGGGAACGCGCCGAAGCCCAGCCGCCGCAAGATCGTCGCCGGATGAAGCCCGCGACCGATAGGGAGGCGCCGGGATCGAATCTACTCAAAGCGAACAATGATGGACTTGGAGTGGTCTGAATCGACGGCGAAGTCAATTGGCAGGCGCGGGGTCTCAAGCACGGTCCAGCGGCGCTTGCGGGCGGCGGCGCGGCATCGCTCGCGCAGGTCGGTCGTCGATAACCGGCGGTAGTTGGTGGACAGCAGGAGAACGCCGCCGGGCCGCAGCAGATCCACCGATGCCGACAGGAGCGATTCCAGATCGCGCGCAATTGAGAAGCTCTCCTTGCTTTTTCGACCGTGCGCGAACGTTGGTGGGTCGAGAATCACCAGATCGAACGCGCGCCCCTGACGGGCTGCACGCCGAAGGTACCCCAGAGCATCGGAACGGATGAACTCGTGCGTGTCGGAGGACAAACCGTTGACACGAAAGTTCTCCTTGCCCCAATCAAGATGCGCCGGGGAAAGATCAACGCTGACGGTGCCGGCCGCGTTTCCCGCGGCGGCCGCCACCGAGAAACCGCACGTATAGGCAAACAGGTTCAGTATCTCGCGCCCCGGAGCCAACCTCCGGATGCGCGCCCGGTTCTCGCGTTGGTCGAGAAAGAGACCGGCCGCAAACCCGGCGTAGGGCCGAATGGCGAATCGCAATCCACGTTCGTTGATCTCAATCTGTTCGGGCACGGGCGGACCAAGGAACGGTTTCGCGGCGATCATCTCTTCAACGAGCGGGGCGTCTGCCCCGAGCCGATCCTTGACGAAGTGTTTCAGATAGACCGCCTGCACCCCCAGGATGTCCCGGTACCACCGGGCGACGCAGCGCAACAGCTCCTTGGACAAGCGCGCGTCGAGCACTTGGAGGAGGACGACGTTGCCGTAGCGTTCCGCAACCAGGCCCGGCAGGTTTTCCCGGTGACCGGTCAGCAGCCGATAGGCGTTGGTCTCCTTTCGAGCCAGACCGGCGATGCGACGGGTCAACGCCGCGCGCAACACGCGCTCGACGTCTCGACCGCCGGCAACGGTGACCCGGAAGGCATCCGGCGGGCCGCAGGAAATCGCGACGCGCTTTCCCGTGATCGCATGTTGAAACGTCAGCTTCGCCAGATGAAGGCAGGTTTGCGCCGCGCGCTGCGCCCGCACCGACAGGTCGTGGAGGCGATCCCCTACGAGTCGCACGCCGACCGAACGGCACTGGGCCCGCAGGGCATGCGTGGTGCCCGCGCTGGTCCGGCACCGGACCAACGAGAAGCGGCTACCCGGCGTGAGCAGAGTGATGCTTGTCGGCGCTGCGTCCCCGGTCACGCGTTGTTGAGCCTGGGCCTTGGGTTTTCGTTTGCCGCGTCGGCCACGGGATGCCCCCTCGGCTGTCGAGACGGCCGTCCGTGCTTGTCGCGGCTTTCCGACGACGACCGCGACGTACTCCCGTTGGGTCTTGTTCGATCGGAGCGACGCCCGCAGCCCGCCGGCGTCCTGTTCAGTCTTGCCCAGAAGAAGCACGCCGGACTCGTACCGGCTCAGTCGGTTGATCGGCGTGAACGATTCCCCGCGACCTCGCGCGTCCGCCAGCAACTCTGCCAGGCCGAACCCACTCTTTCGGGCTGTCGCCCCCGCATCGATGCCGGCCGGTTTGTCCACGGCGAGCAAGTGCTCGTCCTCGAAGAGAACGGGGACCAATCGGTTCAATAATGTGTCAGGCTTCATGGGATTCTCGGAACGTCGGTCGGCGATGGCGCGATGTGCGGGTGCTCCGATACAGGCTGGCGGCGCGGTGGCGCGGGCAGGCGTTCGCTCGTCTGCGTGGCTGTTACCTTGGACCCCGCGAAACCAACGTGGTGCGGATACGGCACTTGTTACACGCAGTCGCCTCGAACCGCAAGCAGTCGAGGTGCATTGATACACGATAGGAGCCGATCCCGGAATTGCGCGGCACCGGCATCTTGCCGGTGACTTCACGGGCTGGAAGCCGGTGCCACACTGGTAATTGGGATAGGCTCCAAGCGAGAACGGCCTAACCCCAGTTCCAGGCGAACTTGTCCTTGAAGTGATGATAATAGAGCCCGATGAGCTTCATCGCGACGATGTCGAAGTACGTCGTTACGCCCATGACCAGGAAGGAAGCAAGAATCTCCTGGCCGCCGGGAATCGGTCCACTCGACGTGCTGGGGTTCAGCAGCGATTCTTTGAGCGCGTAGTCGAGCGCGAACGTGGCCAGGACCAGTATCACCGTCGATAGATACCCGCTCGCGGTCCGGACAACCGTGCGGATAAGCAGGTCTAGGTGAACCAGACACCCAAACCCGCCAAGGGATACGCATAAGACGACGATCGGCCACGCCGCCAACCCGGCGATCAGCAGGACCAGGAACCAGACGGTGTCGGCGCTTTGCACTAAGAAGTTGAGGAGGTCTCCCGTGAACGCCCCAGGGCCGCCGGCGAGCGGCGCCGGACGAAGCAACATGTAGATGCCCGCGGGGAGCATTACCAGGATCCAGGTTCCGACCCAACTGAAGGCGGCGGATGCGTACTCGACGAAGTCGTCGCGCGAACCGCTGATGTTCGGGAGATCGTCGTCACCACTGGCAGCATTGCCCACGATCGCGAAGCGGTAGGCCGCATACCATCCGTGAATCATGAGGGCGAAGAAGATGCCGATGATGAACGCGCGAAATCCGCCCCGTAGGAGGAACGACAGCAAAGTGAAGCCGATGGCGAGGCAGATCCAAAGGACCAGAAACGTGATGAGGTTGTCGAGCCGCCACGCGAACAGGAAGGCATCCAGAACCGAGGCCGCGTATCCGCGTGACGAAGCCGGCGCCTCGATGATCGGCGGCGAGCTGATCGGCTGCGGCGCGTCAAAGCCTGCGGCCCGTGCCGTTGGCGTGACGTCAGGCACGGCCGGCTCGTCCGCGATCGGAATGATGTTCGTTGGCTCGGCTCCGGTCAGTGTCAGCACCGCACCGCACGTTGGGCACTTGCCGCGGCGGCCAAGTGCCGACGCCGGAAATCTGCATTTCGCGCCGCACTCGCAGATCTGAAGGGGCATGAGCCTGTCTCCCGCCTAGTCGAACCGGGCTTATGCTAAACCGGTGGAAGAGCACACGCCATTATAAAACAGCCGCCCCTTCCGAACGTCTCTCGATGCGTTGAAGGCCGGGCCGAGTGGCCCATCCTTTGCGAACGCAAAGCGTGGGGTCACGGTCGGTGGGCAGACGTAAGGTCTTCGACGTTGGATCATCGTGACTGACCTGCCCCCAATCTATGGACCCGTGTTTACGAGAGTCGATACCTGGTTCTGCTGCTCATCCATCGCCCGTTGGGCCAGGCCGAGCGTGGTGGATCCTGTCCCAACGGGCGTCGCGCTCGCCGGGAGCCCCCCGACCTTGGCCGCAAAGCCCGCCGGTGTCTCGTAGCCCAGGCTACTGTGCGCTCGGCGACTTCCACCGCTCACGGGTGTCCGTCCGGTGTCGTCCACGGCTACAAAGCCGGGCGAATGCACAAGAGAGGGTGAAGGAAAGGGTCATGACAAACTCGGCTTCATAGGAGGGAGTGGTTGCCTCGACGCAGCACCGACCTTCTTGGAAGCGGCGCCAATGCTACGACACGGATCAATGGATGGGTGCGACGGTCCGGCGCTCCAGGCCGGGTCGTCGGACGACCTACATGACGGCGCTGCGCTTGGCTATCGCACTCTTCATTTCATACGTGTCGGACCACTCGGTCCGTTGCCGTCTTCGTATTGCTTCCGCCGCAAACGTGATGAGGCCGCCCGTTCCCGGCGGCCCCGCGTCGCCCCGACTCAGCGCCCGGGTTTCTCCCTTGTGGCCTCAAGGTCGCGAAGCGGCACTTCGATATCCATCGTTCCGGTCGATACCAGCGCACGCTGTTGATGAAGTTCCATCCGCACCACGCGGGCGTCGCGCTGAAGCGTCTTGATGAAGACCGCGTCCCCGGGCTGAAGGTTCTTGACCCAGCCGGCCCAGAAGTCGTGGGCCTCTTGCCGTCGGACGAGTTCATCCCGGTCCCTTTCGTATTGGTCTTGCTGTCGGCGAGCCGCCAGCGCGGCATCACGCGCGTCCCGCCGAGCCGCCTCCGCCTCGCGGCGCGTCCGGAGCGTACCGGCGATGGCCTGGTTCAGCGCACGGGTCCGATCATCCAGGAAACCCTTCGCGGCCTGGACCAACCGCGCGGGCATCCCGAGCCGTTTGGCAATGATCAACGCCTGGCTGTTGCCCGGCTCGCCGAGGCGCAGGCGGTAGGTGGGTCGCAAGGATTGCGCATCGAACTCTACGCAGGCGTTATCCACGCGGGGCGTCGTAAACGCGACGGCCTTGAGCGCCGAGAGGTGGGTGGTGACGATCGCCTTGGCGCCCAGTGCAAGCAGTTCGATGAGGACGGCCCGACCGATGGCGGCGCCCTCGTCGGGGTCGGTGCCGGCCCCGAGTTCGTCGATCAGGACCAGGCTTTGCGGTCCACTGCGACGCATGATGTCGAGCTGTGTCGCCATGTGCGAGCTGAACGTGCTCAGTGACTGCTGAAGACTTTGCTCATCGCCCACGTCGATGAAAATACGCTGGTACACGGGCATGCACGACCCCTCGTCGGCGGGAATCGGAATGCCGCACTGGGTCATCAACGCAATGAGCCCGACGGTCTTCAGGCAGACCGTTTTTCCTCCCGTGTTCGGGCCGGTGAGGACCAGCACGTCGAAGTCGCTGCCGAGCCGAACGTCGATCGGCACGACGGTCCGCGCGGGGGCTGATTCGTCGCTCTCTTCGTCGAAGACTTCGAGTAGCACCGGATGTCGTGCTTCGTGAAGATCGAGCACGCCGGTCTCGTCGATCGTCGGACAGACGCAGGCGCGTTTCTGTGCGTAACGACGTTTGCCTACGACCAGATCGAGCACGCCGATGCCCCGGAGCGTACTCAGAATGCCCGTCGCGTTTGCGTGTATCTTCTGCGACAGCAGACGGAGAATGCGCGTGACTTCCTTGCTCTCCTCATCGCGCAGCCGGACGATGCTGTTGTTCAGCTCGACGGATTCGTTGGGTTCCACGAAGAGTGTGGCGCCCGTGTCCGAGCTTCGATGGATGATCCCCGCGATGCGGCCGCGGTGCTCCGCCTTGAGTGGTAGCACCATGCGGTCATTGTGAAATGTCGATCCGGCATATTGCAGCAGCTTGGTCTGGCTCGAGCTTCGCAGAATCCTCTCGAACACGCTACGGACACGGGCTCGTGCCGTCTCGATGGCACTTCTAATCGAGGACAGTTTCCGGCTGGCGTGATCGACGACCTCGCCGCGCGGGCTGATACAGTCGGAGATCGCCTCGGCGATGGGGCTCAGGTCGTGAACCTGCGTCACCAACCGGCTCAACGAGGGCGCCGCCTCGCCGGCGCGAACCAGCCATGCGTGCAGCGCCCTGGAAGCCGCCAGCGTGTCAGCCACCTGCGCCAGATCCTCCGGCTCGAGCGGCGCGGGAAACGCGGCGGCATGCACATAGTTGCGAATGTCATGCACGCCGCCCATGGGCGGCAGCCCATGTTCGTCGGCGACATCCGCCAGCTCGCGCACCTGGTCGAGCCAGTTGCGCACGGTTTTCACACGCGTGGACGGCGTCATCGTACGCGCCAGCCGCTTGCCCAGCGCCGTCGCACAGCACGCTGCCACCGCTTCGCGGACGATGTCGAATTCGAGCTTGTCGAAGGTGGCGTCGTTCATTCAAAACATGTCTGTGAAAAATTGCACAAACCAGGTTTGACCCCCGAACCACCCGTCCGTATTTGCCACAATTTATCGTTTCGCACCTGCGAGCCTCGGCTATAATAAACGTCATCACAAATAGATGGCGCTTTGGACAGACTACCGGCTAGGGGGAACTTGATCCATGAAGCGGATAGTAACGGAAGCAAACCAACGTACCTATCGTAACCTGGCTTTCGTTCTTCTTGCCGGGGTGGTATTCACACAGACGGTTCAGGCCGGGCTGCCCGCCAAGTACGAGCTTGCCGATCTCAAGGCACTCGAACGCGCCTTTGTGTCGTTGGCCGACCAGGTTCGACCGAGCGTCGTCGCCATCGTGACCTACGAGAGGCGTGGCCGAAACGGCCGTCTCAAGGTCCGATACAGCCAGGGCAGCGGGTTCATCATCAGCGCCGACGGCTACATCGCAACCAACCGCCACGTCATCGAGGATGCAGATTCGATCACCGTGGTTTTGCACAACGGTCTTGATTACGAGGCCGATCTGGTTCAGGCTGATCCGCGCAGCGACCTGGCCGTCCTCAAGATCGACGCGGGAAAGTTGGTGCCCGCGCGCCTGGGTGACGGTGACAGCGTGCGTCCCAACCAGTGGGTGTTTGCCTGCGGAAACCCGTTCGGCCTGGCCAACGAGGACGGCCGAACCTCCATCACGTTCGGCGTCATCAGCGCGTTAGGCAGGCAGATGACGCAGCGTCTCGTGGGTGCTTCTGAGACCGAATACTACGGCAACATGATTGAAACGTCGGCGACGATTAATCCGGGCAGCAGCGGCGGCCCGTTGTTCGACGTGGACGGTAGGGTCATCGGCGTGGTAACGGCCATCGAAACGAGTTCCGGGGTCAGCGAGGGGCACGGGTTTGCGGTCCCGTTCGATAAGAACATCCGCCGGATCATCAACATGCTCAAGGACGGCGTCGAGGTTCGGTACGGGTTCCTCGGTGTTCAGGTTAGCGATGTACCCCGGGACCGAACGGGGCGCGTTGTCGAAATGACGCCCTATCGCGGCGCGCTCCTCGATGCCGTCAGTGTTTCCGGTGGGCCGGCGGACCGCGCCGGGCTCAAAGCCAAGGACATCGTCATCGAGTACGACGGCACACCGGTCCAGAGTATGGATCACCTGGTTCGCATGGTCGGCTTCACGCCGGTGGGGTCCGAGGCCTCGATCACGTATTTGCGGAAGGGTGTCAAGCGACGGACCGTCGTGACCGTCGGCGATCGCAGCGAGATGACCCAGAGGGTGACGAAGCGGCAATAGGGCGGTTGCTTGTGAACGCCTCGGTCGCGAGACTCCGCTGGACCCGGGCATCGTTCTCGGCGAGTTGCGCACACGGCTTGCTTCATCGTAGCCGGGCCTATCGCGGAACCCTACCCCGGAATAGTGCGACCCCGGCATCTTGCCGGGGTCTTCACGGTCCGGAAGCCCGTGCCACACCGACCGTTGAGCCAGGCTCCAGGGACCGGCCGCGGTGAAGATACCGCGCCCCCCCCATGCTTGGGCCGTCACGCCCAAAGAGGCCGTCTCCATCCAGAAACGCCTCGCTGCCCGTGTGGTGCGTCGCGGACGGATTCGTCGGCTGTCGTTGGTCGCCGGCGTCGATCTTGCCTTTCGCCTCGATCCCGAGCAATGCATCGCGGGCGTAGTCGTCTGGGACGTGGCCGCCCGGCAGGTCGTCGAGAGCCACACCGTCTGCCGGAAAACACGCTTCCCCTATGTGCCGGGTTTGCTCTCCTTTCGCGAGGCGCCCGCGATCCTCTCGGTTCTTCGCAAGCTTCGCACGGACCCCGACGTCTTCATGTTCGACGGGCAAGGGTTCGCCCATCCACGCCGGTTCGGCCTCGCGTGCCACGTCGGCGTGCTGATCGACCGCCCCACCCTCGGCTGTGCGAAAAGCATCCTGGTGGGAACCGGCAGCGCCCCCGGTGAGCGACGGGGCTCCGTATCGCCGCTGGCGTGCGGCGACGTCTGTGTGGGAATGGCCGTGCGTACGCGGTCACGGATCAAGCCCGTGTACATCAGTGTCGGGCATCGGCTTTCGCTGGCGGCGGCCGTGGAGATCGCGCTGGTCACGGGGAACGGGTTTCGCCTGCCCGAGCCCACACGCCTGGCAGACAAGCTGGTGGCACTGGCGAAGCGAGACCGCTGACCGACCATCAGAGCCGCGTCGTTTTGTTTGTATCGAGCCGCGGGCTTTAGCCCGCGCGGACTGCCGGGTGTTCACGCATTCTCGGCATTCATGGAACGCGACACGAACATCGATTTCGCTCTAGTGCATCGTCACGCGCAAACTTGCGGGTTGGGTGGCCCGTGGCTTTAGCCGTGGGGGACGCGAATCCGGAGACCATTCGAGTCCCCCACCTCTAAAGAGGTGAGCCACCCACCGAGCAAACCCGCAGATTCAGGCGTGACGATGCACTAGCTGGACCCTTCGCGCGCCCCGGGTGGCGCCGGAACTTCCGCATCCAGAGACCAATCGGTCGGCTTCACGGCGCCCCCTTTCGCAAGGAACAGAGCGGCCACCAAGATGCCGCCGCCCACCAACAGGACCAGGCCCGGCAAATGAGCAGACTCGGCCTGAGAATCGATCCCTATGGGGTCCAGCCAGCGGGGGTTGACGATGCTGACGACGCCGAGCGTGTTGTTCAGAAAATGGGCGATCACGCCCGGGAGAATCGAACGAGACTGCCAGCAGAGGTACGCCAGCAGCCCGCCCAGGGCGGCGGTGACGGCGAAGCGAAACAAAAGGAAATGGAACACGCCGAAGATGGCGGCCGACGTGATGATGGCCGTCCACTTGCGGCGCCCGGCGCCCACGCTGCTTACCAGGAAGCCGCGGAAGAGCAGTTCTTCGCAGAGCGCCGGCACCACCGCGATCAGCAGGAGGACGGTCGCCGGCGGCATGCTTCGAAGCGTGGCCGCCATGATGTCGGCCGATTGGACCGCCGACGGGGGCAATCCGAGGAGGGCCTGTTGAAGCAACGCAAGCTCACGCGCCGGCACCCACGCAGAGAGCCCGACCAAGACACCGGCCGCAAGGTGCCGTGCGGGTGGCATCCGAAGGGCGAAGGTTGCCCGAATATCGATCTTCCAGTAGAGCAGAATCGTGGCGGGCATCAGCACGAACAGGGTCGGCATCAACCAGCCGGTGGCCACCAGCATGCCGCTCGCGTCTTCGCCGGCGGCCGGCGAAAGCGTGGATTGGATGAAGAACCAGACTGGGAAGAGAAGGGCGACCACCAAGAGCCCCATCGACACATTCGGTCTCGGCGCCGGTCTGATCTGCTTGCGATCGAAGGAACTCTTGAGCGAGGCGGAGTCGCAAAAAACGACCGACTCTTTCCCGAAGACGGTCGCCGCGACCGCGACCGCTGCCGAGGCGTATAGCGTGGTCGATAGCAACACCATGGCCAACTGCCAGACCGGGAGGGCCGCGCCCAAGAGAAGATCGCGGGCCAACAGCACCATGTTCCCCACCGGCATGACCAGCATGACGCCATCCAGTCTCGTGGCCGGTAGCGCCGCGATCCCGCCGGGAATCAGGACGGCCAGGATGACCGGCGTCACATAGTTCTGTGCCTCCTTGAAGGTCCGGGCATAACTACAGACCGCCATCATGATCGCCGACATGAGCACGGCGAACGGAACCAGGCAGGCCAGTATGAGCGCCATGGTCGCCAGGGGCATGCGCCCGCCGCCGCGCCCGCTGCCCAGCAAGACGTCGAAGCCGCCGAAGTAAACGGTCGCGGTCACGCTCGCCAGGTTCAGTGTGGCCCCCATGATCGCCACCGTCGTGACCACGAGGAACTTCCCGACGATCAGATCGATGACCGCCACGGGGCAGACCATCAGCGATTCGAGCGTGCCGCGCTCGCGTTCGCCGGCCGTCAAGTCGATGGCCGGATAGATCGCGCCGGTGATGGTCATGAGGATCAAGATGAGCGGGAGCACCTGACCCAGAATCGACGGCGGCGAGGAAAGATCGACGATGTCTACCAGGAACGGCTGGTCGAACGATTCGGGCAGGTTGTACTCTTGCTTGCGTCGGCTGTTCGTCCGGTCCTTCGTTCGCTGGATCAGGGCCTCGAGCCGTTGAACCGCCCGGCTGCCGCGGACATCCTCGAGGTCGGCCAGCAGCTTGATCCGGTTCTGCACATCCGGCTGATTGACCAGATTGGGGCTGTCGAAGATAACCCCGACCTGAATCGAACGCTCGGCGATCCGCCGCCCGAGCGCGGCGCTCGAGCCCAGCGCCTTGATCTCGACGTTGGTCAACGGTTCGGGCACGTCGGTCGCTTTCTCCGGCGTTGCCGCACGGACTCGCGCAAGCGCCTCGGAATCTATCTCGATCAGGTTGCGAAGCGCCAACCCATGTGCCTGGTCGATGACACCGATGATGATGGTCTCGCGCCCCATCGACGACACCTGGAAGCTGACGGCCTGAATGGAGCCGAGCATCAACAAGGGATAAAGCACGATCGGCACCACGATCATGGCGATCAGCGTTCGCCGGTCGCGCAGGATGTCGATCAGCTCTTTCGTGTAGATGGTGCGGATGCGGTGATGGAACCTCATCTCGGTAGCATCCCGGCCGCGTCGTCGGCGTGGATCAGCTTCAGGAAGATGTTGCTGAGGCGCTCTTCGCCAGACTCGGCGCGAAGGGCCGCAAGGTTTCCCTCGGCGACCAGCCGTCCGTTGTGGAGCAGACCTATCCGATCGCACAGGGTCTCGGCCTCATCCAGATAGTGCGTGGAGAGGATGATCGTCTTCCCCTCCTCGCGCTCGCGGCGGATGAAATCCAGGATGATCCGGTTGCTCAGCACGTCCAACCCCAGGGTCGGTTCGTCCATGATGAGAATCGGTGGGTCGGCCACCAGTGCGCGGCCGATGTTGACCCGCTGTTTCTGCCCGCTCGACATCGCCCCGCATCGCAGGTCCGCGAATTCCTGGATACCCAGCCAGCCGATGAGATGCGTCACGCGGGCATCGGCCTTGGCCGCGTCGAACCCGTGGAGCCGCGCGAAATAGATCAGCAGTTCTCGCGCCGTCAGTCGCTGATACAGCCCCGTATTGGCGGTGAGAAAGCCGAGAACGCGCTTGACCTGCATTGGCTGCCGCGACACGCAAAACCCCCCGAGGGTGGCCGACCCGCCGGTGGGCGCCATCAGTCCACTGAGCATGCGCAGGGTTGTCGTCTTGCCGGCGCCGTTGGGGCCGAGCAGACCGTAGATGCTGCCTTGCGCCACACGGAAGCTAAGCCCGTCAACGGCCCGTTTCTCCCCGCCGTCGGGTGCGGGAAACACCTTCACCAGATTGTCGGCAACCACCATATCCACGCTTGCCGGATTGTAGCAACAGTCCCGGCTCGCGTAACTTGGGCCGCCACGTTTTGTGGAGCGGGCCTTGGCGGTAGACCTGAACGACTGCCGTTTCCAGAAAGGTGGCTCGGCTTTTCGCGGCTCCGGTCGTTGGGTGGCATGGCCAAGCGAAGCGCGGCCATGAGCTGGGCGGGCCGACGCATGCCCGCGCCTACGGCTTGGGCATGCCACCCGAAAAACGGAAGAACCTTCTTGAAAACAGCACTAGTGCTTTGTCACAGCTAAGCATTCGGGTTATCCTATCTTCTTGTTCTTAA
>CBDUXT010000048.1:0-43810 GCA_965371245.1 uncultured bacterium
CCAGCTGGATACGCCTAACGAATCCGGTCACGTCGGGTGTACCGATCAACATGGCTACGTGGCATGCCGTGCTCAATGCGTTCGGGGTCAGCGCAGACCCTTACTACTGGGCAGTCGGCGAGCTGATCGACGGTTCCTTCGAACCGCGTGACGGCTGGCGACCGTTCCAGGATTTCTGCGCATGTTGCGACTCGGCCGGCGGTTGCTCGGATCGACCATCGAGTGAGTGCGATCTGTCAGGCGACACGCCGATGGACAACGGCAGTCGCTGCAGTAGTGCCGTTTGCGAGGTCCGATGCATGGTAACACTGAGCAGTCCATCGTCGTCGGCAGAGGTTTGCTTTCCTGAGACGTTCAGCTGGTCAAGCTCCGGGGACTGCGTCACATTGTCCGTGGCGTTTGCGTTAAGCCCGTCGCCGTCGTCCGTGACCACGATCGAAGCCTCGGGATCGAGCTTGGCGATTAGCGCTGACTTGTGGTCCCAGATCGTGGGCGCGATGGGCAACGGGGGCACATACTTCTGGACGGTCGGCGAGGTCGTTGGGAATACGTTCACGGCGCGGGCCGGGTGGCGCGTATTCCAGCTTGGATGCCGCACTTCGTTCGGCGGGCAGGTAACTGATTGCCAAACGTCGGTGCCCTTGTCACACGCTTCGGTAACGTGGGGCTCGCACGTGGCCACGACCGATCCGGACGGACGTTATTTGCTTACTTCCTTGCCGTGTGAATCGCACGCGCTTGTCGTAAGCAAACCCGGTTTCGTAACCTACATTGATTCAATCTACACACCGACGTGTGAGCACCCCGCCACAAGAGATCTTTGCATCGTTCCGGCGGATACGCCAGCGGTGCTCCGCGGTGCAGTCATTGAGGCGGACGCCCATGGGCGAGCAAATGGCCCGATCGTTGGGGCAACCGTCTCCTTGGACACAGGGGCAGTGGACACCACAGACGGAAACGGCGAGTTCGATCTGGAAGGGCTGCCTCCAGGCACCGTCATGGTTACGGTAACTAAGACAGGCTACTACACGGTGACACGAACAGTTCCGTTACACGCCGGAGAGACTCGATACGAGACGTTTCAGCTGAGGCCACAATCCGAATCGCAGGCACCGGCCGCGTTTGATTTCGCTTCGCGGAACGGGAATCATTTTATCGAGGGAATGCCAGGCGAGCTTACGTTCGCCGTGAACGTCGCCTGGAACGGCTCGCCAGGCAGGGTTGGTTTCATGGTGGCAGGCACACAGTACCCGGCCACAACGATCACGGACCTAGGCGGTGGCATGGCCAGAGCAACGTTGGAATTGGCGGCACCGTCTATCGTGAACACCTGCAGTGAACTTACGGTCGAAATCGTAAATGCCGACGATCGACGGACCTACGTTAATACGGGCATCCATTTCTCGCCGATTCCCGGAATCATCGTTCCGTGGTATCGGGACAACATTCCGTGGACGCCATCCAGCCTGTCGCTTCAGTATCAGAGAGACTTTCCGCTAGTGTCGGGTGACTTAGGTCTCGGGAGTGGAGTTGTTTCGCTCCCCTATAAGTTGGGCTTCGGCGGCGGTCTGGAATACGACCTTTTTGGCGCGGTTTTTCGCGGATCGGTTGGCGGTTTGGGAACGCTTGGGTGGGATTGGGACGTTTCGGAGGTTGAGATACTCGGCAACGGACGGCTCGACCTGAGAGGGATTCTCGACATTTCGCTCGCCGGATGTCAAAGCCCGACAATCACGCCGTCGTGGGAGGTGGCTCTTTCGGGAAAGGCAGGCATAGGCGCTCCTGCGGTGCTGATCATCGACGTGATCTTTCCCCCTGCGGCACCTGCGGTTCATTCCCTGTTAGGGATACCCATCGTAGGAGACGTCGTGGGCCTACTGAAGCTACGGTTGTTCCTCATTGCTGGTGCAACCGTCGCTGGTGAGTATGAGGGCTTCCATACGGACACGTGCTTTCTAGGAACAACTAGGTTGAGTGGTTCAGGCACGATAGGCATCGAGGGACAAGTTGCATTGGAGGCCTTCGGTGCGGAGGCGGGCGTTTACGTCGGCGGGACCGGGACACCGGAGTTCGAGTTTTGTCCAGATTGGTCTTTCCAGGGGATCACCCTTAGAGCCTACGTGGGTGTCTTCGCTAGCGCGTGGTTGTTTGAATACTCTTCAGAAGTCGGAGCCGAAGTTCGATTTGATAACACTGGTCAGATGCTTGCAAGCCAAACTGCGGCGCTCAGTGGATCCGGCACGCGCGAGCTATGGCAACCGATCGGTACGAGATCGAAGCGTTGGGGTGAGCATAACCGGCTTGTTGTGAGCCGGGAAGCCCGACAGCTCCGATCGACATCCCTGGCGCAGGCGGGAGGATCAAGTGAAGTTTCGATCGTCGAAAACGTGACACCTGTGGCGAATCCCACTGTTGCCGCGGATCCCACAGATACACACGTGCTGTACACCTTGTTCGATCCGACCAAGCCGTGGTATCTGTCGACCGATATCGCCACATCATTGGCACCGACAGGACAGCCATGGTCTTTGGGGCTCGTGTCCGATGACACTTTCGCAGACTTCGCACCAAAGATTCAGCGACTGAACCAGGGAACAGACTTGGCCGCGTGGGCTCGGATCTCGGGAGACGTTTCCGGGGCCGCGGATCCAGGGGACGTTGCGCCGCACTTCGAAATCGCTGCCGCTTGGTTTGACCGCAGCGATGCAACGTGGACTATTCCCGCGCAACTTACGACGAACAGTGTCGTAGATCGCGATCCGCTTCCGGTGATCTTTGGCACGAGGCAAGGAATTGTCTGGATTCAGAATGAGGGCGGCGCCAGTCCGGGCGACGCAATCAATGGTGATCGCTTGATGTACACTGAATGGTCCGGCGCGGTATGGGGAACACCGCAAACGCTCTGGTCAGCCGCAAGAGGGATTCTAGGGTTTTCGTTCGCGGCGGACGCCACAGCGGAGGGACATTTGGTATTTGTCGTTGACGAAGACGGAAGCGCCATTACGACGATGGATCGCGAGCTTTATCAGCTTTCGACCGCGGGTGGCACATGGCAACCAGCCATGCGTTTGACAACCGATTCGATTGAGGATGCTCTTCCGACCTTGGTCGCTCCGAACGGCAGCGTAATTCTGATTTGGAGAACCGCTGGAACGCTTTCCTACACTGCGCTCGATACTTGGAATCCGGCGTCGATTTACAGTGAGTACACCATCGCCAACGAGGCGCCTTCGCTCGCAGGCGTGACCATGCCAGGCGGTGCGGCAGTGGCCTATACGATACAAGGCTCGGATGGGGTGGACATTGTCGTCGCGTTTTTCGACGCATTCCTTGATCGGTGGTCTCTTCCACGTCGACTCACGCACGATGAGCATGTGGAAACGGCTCTTTCTCTCGCAGACGATGGCAGCGAGCTGGTGATTGCATATTTGAAGACCCAGACGGAGCGCAACGCGCTGGATATCGAGATCAACGGCGTCATACAGCATATCGAAAACATTCCACAACCGGCTCGAACTGACCTTTTCGTGCTTCGCCACGCGCTCGGGCATGATCTTGTGGTCGATTCTGTGGGCATCACGGTTGATCCGGCCAATCCACTTCCCGGATCTTCGGCAGTGATTACGGCGGCCGTGGAGAACCGGGGCGACCTTCCTGTCGAGGATGTTTCGGTTGCTTTCTATGACGGCGCCCCTAACGGCGGGGGCGCGCTGATAGGTGAGGTGATGATCTTGGGATCGTGGATTGCGGGGACACGCCGGGAGGCGTCCATCGTATGGAACGTCCCAACACCGGATCTGCCTCACCAGCTGTTCGTTGTTGTAGATTCGCAATTGGTTTTCGACGACCGGGATCGTTCAAACAACGAAGCCGCCAAGTGGACCGTGCTTCCAGATATAACTATTGAATCGCTATCTTACAGTGAACGCTCAGATACCTCGGTGGCGTTGTCAGCGCGCTTAGTCAATCGCGGTTCAATTCCTGCAGAACCGTTCGAGCTTGCATGGCGACTCTCGGATCCGGACGGCGCAGAGGCCACAAGCAGCGCCGTCTTGTCGATAGGAGCTGGTGAGTCACTCGAAATGACCGACGTATGGATCATCAGCGATCCATCGTATGGGGAGTACTTGAAGGTGTACGCTGTTGCAGACGCAACTCATTCCGTGCTGGAGCACGACGAGAATAACAATGTTGTTGCGCAATTGGTACAGATCCCGTTGGCGCCCCCAGGTGACATCACCGCAGATGGCAACGTGGATCTAGAAGACTTCGTAGCACTCTCACGCTGTATGAGTGGCCCTGGCACTGCCCCTAATCCTGCTTCGCACGCAACGCTTGAGACATGTCTGACAGCGTTTGATTTTGACGCTGACGCTGACGTTGACTTGACGGATTTTGGTGAGTTTCTTGGGTTATACGGGCATTAGGCTCTCTGCGGGCCGGCATCGTCGGCCAAACGCTTGGTACGTGGACAAGTAGGGAGTCAGTCGTTTTGAATTGCGCGAGCGTCGCCTCAAGACGCTTTTTCCCGCCCGCTGACAGCCACACGTAGCGCTTGGGCAAGAAGGGATCGCGACGAGCCTACGGCTTGGCCGTAGCGTTCCCGTAGTGTCCAAAAACTCAAACGATCGTCCGAACCCGTACGCGGAGGACTGCGAGTACCCGATGAGTACCCGACGAAACCGGTCTGCGACGGTGCCTGATGGTCTCGACGGGTCAAGAGTGGTCATTCAAAACCCGCTTTAATTTCGCAAAATCCGCGATTCTGGTTCTGAAACGCTGATTTTCGGCCAGGGGGAAGGGATATTCGATTCCCCCCGCCTCCATTCGTAAATCCTCTTCCGACAACGACTTACAACTCGGAAGAACGAGCACCCGATGAGTACCCGGGGGCGGAAGATAGGGATCTGTTAATTCGTCCATGACACACCGCACGATCTGCTCCTGGCGGGGCGTCAGACCGAGCGAGAAGACGATGGAGCGCCATTGCGCATCGCTCAGGTAGGTTGATGGCGGCCTGCCATTCCACGAGCTTCGCCGTACGAACGTCATAGGGCCTCGCGACCGAGCTCCGTTCCGCTTCTTTCTTGCGTTCCTTGACTTGCCCTTGGCGATGGCTTAGTGAACTCCGAAGAGAGACCTCGGCCGTGCCGGCGTAGCCAAAGCTGGAGGAGGTGCGCAAGCCTCATCCAAGCCGCAACCAAGGTACCCCCGCACCCCCTCCTAGAGGGGGAATCCGTCGCCATTCTGTTGCCGTCATTTCGAGCTCAAGGTGCGCATGAAAAATCGGGATTTCTCGATTTTTTCTCGGCCCCACACGTCAAGCCGGAGATCCGTCCCGTGAAGCGCAGGCTCCGCGTAGTCTACGGAAGCGCCACATAAATATATTACATATATTTCACAGGAACGGCTCGGGAGGCTACGTTCTCCGATCTGAGGCATCCTACTACGCACTTCATCCGGAAGAAGACGCCGCCAGACGGTCCGGAATGGCCTCTATGGGCGTGTTTTCGGAGACATGACCGCCGAGAACGGATCCAGGGCGCCATGTCCAGCTTTCCGCTCCGACACGACGAGAGACCGCGCGCGATCGCGTGAATACGGTTCAAGGTGTTTCGAAGTCGGCACGGATGGATTTTTCGCGAGGGACAGCTATACTTGTGATTTGCGTCTAGCGAAAGTCTGGTCGAGAACGCTCAGGACACCAAGCGGCTACAATAACGGCCGATGAGCAAGGAATCAACCATGATCTGGATTCCTGCGTGCCTGTTGTCAACCGGGCAGATTCTTCACAAAGCGGAAGAGCTGTGCTCAAGTGGGAACATCGATGCGGCACTTGCGCTGACCGAACGTGTACTGGATCGGTTGGAACGGCGTTCGCATCGCAGAAGGATCAGCCAGCGGCATCGAACCGCATTGGCACTTGCGAGGCGCATTCGAGGCAAAACGCTTTTTGAGGCGGATCGGGAACCAGAGGGGTTTGAGGAAATACTCCGCGCGCACGAACTCGAGGGGAGCGACTGGGAGACTCTTTGCCTTCTCGTATCGTCACTCCTGAACATCGGAGATTGGCGGCCCGTCGTTCGGCAGACATACCTTGATTACCTCGAGCAGTCGCTTCATGAGGAGGATCCGAACTTCTCTGCGAATCTCCGCCGAATGCAACAACTCTCCGCCCCGAGTCGAGTCGCCCCCTCCAAGCACGAATCGGTTCGCCATTGGAACGAGAAAATCCTCTCGGTACGAAGGGACGTGGCGTGGGCGCATCGACATCTCGGGCAAATCGCACTCTCGTCTGGAGACTACAATCAAGCTGTCGAATCGTTATCACAGGCCGCTCAGCTTGAGTCCGATCGCAGCGCCCAGCTGTATCTCGCATATGCACTGGGGATGCAGAATCAACTCAAGAGTGCCGAGGATCGGCTAGACGAAGTCATACGAGAAGAGCCTAGCCGATGCGCGCTTCTCCTTCGTGCGCACGTGTTGCGACGTCTGGGGGCAGCCACTGAAGCTGCGCGCGACTTCGCGTGCGCTGGGCGGCAAGGGAGGCTAACGGTCGAGGAATCGTTGGCGTACGCTGAGTGCCTTCTCAATTCGGAAGATACGGAAGCTGCGACTATAATACTCGCAAGTCTCAGCGCGCAGAATGATCCGAGATATCTCGTTCTGGCGGCCCTGGCGGATCACGCAGCCGGGCGTTCGGAAGACGCACTACGGACAGTTTCACAGATAGCCCCATCTGCCGCTGTTCTCCACTTCGCCGGACCACGAATCGTAGGCATAGTCGCCCGGTGCCTTCATGCGCCCGATGCAATCAACGTGCTGGATCTGGTACCGGCCGAGGTGCGGGACAATACCTATTGGATTGTCCGCGGCAACGTGTTCCTAGACCGCCAGCAGCTAAAGGAGGCCATCGAATGTTGGGTGAAGGTCGGTGGCGATCCGACGGTGCAAGTGCAGATTCGAGCCGCTACACGTCACCTGCTTTCGTCAATGTACCGGGAGGGCGATGATAAAGGGATTATCGATCTGGCACGGCGCCGACCCGGAGCCCAAACCGATAGGGCATCGGAACAAATAGTGACTGCCGCTCTGTTGCGGTACTTTGACCGCGTTTCGTCGCGTGAAGACGCAGACTGGTGCAGGGTTGCTGACGAGGTCGAAGCAATCGAGCGCCAGCTCGCTCACCCGAATGACACCGTCCGGTTAATCAGAGGATTGGTCTGCAGCGAGCTTGGCGAGCACGATGTCGCCCTTGAGATTCTCGAGGCTCTCGCGAAGCAAACCGACCGGCCAGAAGTTTGGCTCCAACTCGCGCGCACCGCGCTAACGGCGGGAGACATGGAGACATTCGATGAGGCGAGTTCTCATTTCGATACCGCGGGCGAACGAGCGGCGCGAATTCTGGCGGCTCGAATGGTGATCGGTGGAGACTGGGCGGGCGCGTCCAATGTCTTGCAGCATGTCCCATGCACTCCTACGGAACGCGCTATCCGGCTGGATATTGATGCGCTAGCTGGAATCCGCTGTGAGGCCGAGCAATCAACTGGCATGGAGCAAGAACTCGCCTACTTCCGCATGATGGGACTTCTCGGCAACGGGCATCTGGAGGCAGCAGAGCGCGTGGCGGCCGAAGTCCAATTGTGTGATCGCTGGCGGCATGCCGCGGAGAAGGCCTGGGGGTGGGTCGCGCTCCAAGAAGCGTGTCAGGCACTTCGCAAAGGAGACGAGGGTTCCTTCTTGCGTGAGTTGCAGGAAGCCACCAGGCAATGGCCGGATGAGGACGGCCCGTTGCCGGTCATGAGGCTCGCCTCCGGGGCCTTTCTCGGATTCTGGCTGGCCTCAGACCGGCGGGACATGGTCGCCGCGGCACTGGACAGTGACGCGGCCGCGGCCGGGCCTGCAGACCCGGCAACCTGCCAGAATCTTGCGATGTACCACCTCGCGGAAGGGTCGCGTTTGGCCGCGGCCGGTAGGTGGTCAGACGCGCGTACACATTGGGAGCGTGCGGTTTCGTTCGTGTGCGTACCACTGTCGAACATCGGGTACCTCTCCGATTGGGCGAGGAGGAGGGGCCTGGTCTACGGAAAGGAGCCGGATGGCGAGGCCGTGGTCGGCATTGAGCATCGCGTTGTTACCGTCTTTGAAGAGACTTTCCACACGCATGCGCATCGTCTGGCATTGAAGGACTGTGCGGAATCCAATCGGATCGCCGACCTGGCGATTGTCTTGCAAGCCGAACTCGCTGCGGCGAAGAAGCTCCGGGAACTCGGCGGGCTCGACGGCGGCGACGGCGTCCACGGCAGGGTCTCTGCAGGACCGATGTTTCTTACTCTCAGGCGTTTGGAGGATCGCCTTGCGGGGCTCATGAAACAACTGAACGCCAGGGCTACGAACCGCCCGGCGCACACCAGCGAGAGAATCCACTCAGTCGATGCTGCAGGTACGGTCGAGCTCCTGCGACTCTTCTCACCGGTTCGAATCGCGTGGGTTCTTCACCAGAGCGGGCATTCGACCGCGGCGATTGACAGGATTACGACGCTACTTGCCTCGCTGAAGCACCGTAGTACGCACGACGCTGGAATCCTCGACGCGATGGCCTGCAACCCCGCATTCGCGAATGAGGATCAGTGGGAACGCTATCAGGAGTTGGTAGGATCAACATGCGTCTCAATGCTGGTAGACGCAGGAGTACTTGCGGTGTCCTCGAGGGAAAGCAAGATTGAAGCGGCGCTCGACCATTGGATGGAAGCCATGGCGGTTGCTGAATCGATGGGTGTCGAAGCGGCAACAACCGAGCGGATTCGAAGGATCGCCCTCGGCCGGTCCCGAGTTCTGTTTCAACAGGATCGTGTCGAGTCGGGCATGGAACTGCTTGAGGGTGTCAGCGTGTTCTGCGATGACCGCGAGATTCGCTGCCAGCTCGCTTTGCAGTACGCGAATCGCGGCGTGGAGGCTGCTAAAGATGATCGATTCAAGGATGCTTTGGTCGACCTTGAGAAGGCTCGGGAACTCGACGAGATCTCTCCACACATTGCGTTCCACCTAGCGACATTCCTGGCGCTTCGCGCCCGCGAAGTCTTCGAAGACGATCGGGAGCGGGCGGTGTCGATGCTCCACCGGGCTGCCGGGCTTGCGGCCGAGTGTGTAGAGCGCGATCCCCACCACAAGCAGATGATCGAACTTGCAAAGTTCGTTCGGCGCGAATTGGGCATCGCCGAAATGGCAACGCACACTGTCTCCGCGGAGGGCATGCTGGAATTGCTTGCGGGCGATAGCCCGGAGCATGCGGGGAAACTCTCAACGATGTATCACAACCGCGGGGTGGACAAGATCTCGGGGAATGATCTCACGGAGGGCATCGCTGATTTGGAGAAAGCGCTGGAGTTCGAGCCCGCCAGTGAAACCACCCGGAACATGTTGGGACAAGCCCTGGCCTTGGAAGCCAATCGGCTAGCTGAACTGGGCCGAGTCACGGAGGCCCGACGGTTGCTCGCTCGGGCCGAGCAATTGAACCCTGGGGACGACGAGATCAAGCTGGCGCGACTCATGATGGAGTTGCTGATGACGGGAAAAGGGTCGTAAGCGATGAACACGGCTTGCTCCGGGGACATCGCGAAGGACGGAGCAAGCGCAAACGAACCCGTCGAACTCTTCGTTGAGCTGAGCAGAGACGGGACCGGCCCCGCCGTAGTGACCGCTCGGTATCAAGAACCAAAAAACACCGCCCCCGCTAGCGAGTTGCCGACACCTGCGGAAGTTCTATCGCTGGCCTTATCCATCCCCAATCCTGACGTCAGCGATACCGCTTTCAGGGCGGAGCAGAAAAGACTCGGAGCGAAACTGTATAACGCGCTGTTCCTAGGAAACACGCTCGACGTCCTCAACGAAGCGTGGTCACACGTAACGGACGCCGGTTTTGCGATTCGCATTCTGGCGAGCCCCGCGTTTCAGTATCTCCCGTTCGAAGCGATGTACGCAAAGCCAATTCCGCGTGCCCCGGGAAGGCTTGCCGGATTCGTCGCAGATTTCGGAAGCATTACACGGGTCGGACCGGATGGTCACCTGCGTCAACCGTTAAACCGGGAGATTCGACTGCTGCTTGTCGGGGCTGAACCGTCGGATACCGGCCCACTTGAGTTGGAAGACGAAATAGACGGCCTCAAGACGTTGTTCGGAGCGATCAAGGGTGTCGAGTTGGTTGAGCCTGTGATCTGTCATGGAAGTACGGTGAGAGAACTGCTGGACCGCAAGTACGATGAGGTGGGGATCCATATCGTCCATTTAGTTGTTCACGGTAGCGTTGCCGAACTTCACGCCGATGCCGGCCTTGGATTCGCGGGCTCTGACGGTCAAACGCTTCAAGCCTACGCTGATCATCTGCATAGCATCTTCGTAGACTGGCACGGCGTACGGCTCGTCGTTTTCAATAGCTGCTGGACCGGGCAAACACACTCGATTTCGTTTTCCTCGATCGTCCACCAGACGGCGCAGGCAGGTGTACCGGCTGTGGTCGGCATGCAGTTCCCCATCTCGAACCAGGCAGCGCTCAAGTTCTGCCAAGTGTTTTACAGAGACTTGATCAACCGGCGAAAACGGATCGAACGTCGATTACGCACGCGCGCGAGCAACTCCGCCATCTCAAGGTGGACGCCCATGGCGGCACTTGTCTTGGGCGCGAGTGCTCGCGAACTCCTTGAAGCAGCGCCGAAGTTGGCCTTCGTGTTCCTGTGCCTCAAGATAGAACGCGATGCTACGGTTTCGCAGCTACGGCAGATCGCCGAGCCACTTATCGCCAACGGGGTGGCGGGTGTGGTGGTGGCTGCTTGGCCGGATCATGTTGACGTTCTAACCCGATTCGGGAAAATTGTTCTTCGAGGATGGGTATCCAACGATTCCGACGTGGAGAGGTTCGCGGAAATCGAACGCGACAAGCACGTCGCGGGTCGGGGCAGTGGCCCGATCGTATTCACCGGATCGAGTGGGTACAATTCTTTCGGGTCGCTCCGGCCTGGTTCCGCTGACGCACCTAGTGATTCGGGCACGACCGGCGCATGACTATCGAGGTCAATCATGGCGTTCGTTGATTTCACAATTTGGGTTAAGCAAGACGACGGCCGGCTGCAAATGGAGACCGAGGGCAAGATCCAGACTGCCTCGGAGCCGCCCTTCTCGCCAGAGGTGGTTCAGCTCATTCGAGCCAGGGTTGAGGGAACGTCACAAGCCGGCGGAAATGTCGCTCGGCGTGGATCGGGCGAAACCGAGGTGGATTCGCTGTTGCGAGAAAAGGGCGTACAGCTTTTCCAGAGTGTTCTTGCTGGGCCCGTCGGGGAGGAGTTCCGAACTATCTGCCGCGAGGCATTCGACGAGAAACAGTGCGTTCGAGTTCGAATCCGGACCAGTCCCGAGCTTGAGTTTTACCCGTACGAGATCATGTGCTGTGACGGCGATCCGTTTGACGCCCATCTGGCGCTGCACGGCCGCGCCACAGTCGTACGGACACCGGCCGACAACAAGCGACTCTGGAAAAAGCCAAGTGCCATCAGCCCGCCAATGCGTATCCTCGTCGTTGGCGCCCAGCCTCAGGGCGTCACCGCACTGGACATCGACGGTGAGATCACGAAACTCAAGAGAACTCTTTCGCTGCCAGGGCTCATCGAGTTGGACACAGTTCTCGGTCACAATACGCTCAAGCAGCTCACCAACAGAGGAGCAGGCGATGCGGAGTATCACGTCATCCATCTCATATGTCATGGCACCGTTACGGATACCCAACGGGGCAAACTCGTGCTTGAGAGAGCCGATGGGAGCCCCGACTATGTTTCCGGCCAAGACCTTGCAGTCGCCATCGGAGGCATCCACAATGTTCGGCTGGTCGTACTAAACAGCTGTCTCGGGTCCGCAGGGGACGGGACGGATCCTTTCTCCGCTGTGGCAACTAGCGTTTTCAAGCAGCACATTCCGGTCGTGATTGCAATGCAGTACGAAATCACCGATCTGGCGGCCACGACGTTCGCGGAGGAACTGTACCTGCGATTGGCGCAGGGCCAAGCGGTGGATCGCGCCATTACCTTCGCGAGGCAGGAAGTTGGACGCGTACGGAGCCCGTCGTCGCCTGAGTGGGCCACGCCGGTCTTGTATATGGCGACGCGGGAAGGTGACGTGTTGGGCCTGAGAGTGAATTCGGCGCAACTTGTCGATGCCGCGAAAGACTTGCTTCGTGAGGGCAACTGGGCAAGAGCAAAGCGAAACGCTGACATCGCGAGGGAAAGCCGCGGACAGGAGGTCGAGCCGCTTCGACTACTGACGGAAAATTCCCAAAGGCTCGCGTTGGCCTGGAAAGCGATGGAGCGTGAATTGCGGACGGAAACTCGTGACTTCCTTCAGAATGCTCTCGAGGAGTTGCGGCACGCCTCGGAGCAATTCGCGGCGTGTGGGTCAGTCGAGCTGCTCGGCGAAGATCAGGGGGCGTGTGATTCTCTGCTGGCCGCCTCGGAGGCAGTTCGGAAATTCCATGCCAAGGAATTTGATGCGGCGAAGAGCGCGCTGGCCACTGTTGATGCCGACATCGTCGATACGAGGATGTTCGCGAAGCATGTGGAAGACATCAGTTATGCTTGGCACAGTTGGGACGAGATCGACAAACTATGGTGCAGAGCTGACTGGGCACGGGCGCACGACATGCTCCGCGAGACGCGTGAGGTACTCCTAGCTGTTCTTCAGGGTGAGGAGTGTGTGACGCTGGAATCGCGGCATCGAGCACTCGAGGCGCTCGGTCCATGCCTCAAGATGCTCGAGGACGAAAGCCGGCCTCTGGCCGCCCGCCTGACCCGTCTCGGCGCTGCTTTGGCCGCAATCTCCGAGGTGTCGAGCATTCCGAAGCTCGACGACGTGCGGAGGTTTCTCCAGTTTGCGTTGGACGTGGTTCACGCCGCCCAAGAACAATCCCCAGATGAACTGAAGCCGGCGCGGGAGCGCATGGCTGGATCGATGGCTGCACTTGCGTCCGTTCCCATTGTCGAAAAGACGAATGGCCTGGTCAACTACGCGGCGGGCTGCGCCAGCTATCGTCGTGGTGGTTTCCACAGTGCGGTGATGTTGCTGGGCCCGCTGCGGGGTTACCGAAAAGCCAATGTGATAGTAGATCTCTGCCAACGCTGGATTGAGATCAAAGCGAGAATCGAGGAAGAGCAGTGGTCGGCAGCTCAGAAGATGCTTGCAGAAGTAAGAAAGCTAGTGCGTAGCCATTCCGACCTCGAGCACCCCGGCATCCGTGCCTGGACGAACTGGTGTCGTCGCGGTCCGAAGGTACTCGCCGCGCTACAGAAAATGGTCGCTTGCCCTCTCGTTCATTACGCCAAGGACTCGCCGTATGACGTGCTTGCAAGATACGACGTCACCCCCACAAGTTCGATGGAGGATTGCAAGAATGTTGGCTTTGAGCTCCAAAAAAAGCGGATGACCAAGTCGCAGCGTGAAGGCGTTTGGGATCCCGTTCGGCTGATCGAGAAGCGGCTCGAGCTTGACTTCGGACTTTATCGGGTCACCAATTCGGACGCGGTGGCAGGACTGTTGGGGCGGCTTCGTGTGACCGAGGATGACGGCCCCCCCGGGCTCAGCGCAGTAGAACTGTCGAGGGCACTCGGCGAGGATACCGGGATCTACCGCGCGCTTCGGCAGGATTATGAGGGCGCCGTAGACTTTTTCTGCGAGCAGGCGAAACGGCGACCGACCGACACGCGCGCGCTGCATCACCTGGGTTTGGCGGCTGCCGGGCTGATCGAGCGGCATGAGGCTTCTGACGACGAGCAGGCGCTTGCCGGTGCTTGGGACCATCTGATCGTTGGTTGGGGGGCCGTTTTTGCCAACGATCGCTTCTGGCAGGATTGGTGGGGAGCTCGTCGGAGACACTACGGCACATCGATACAGCGAGACCGGATCGAGGAAGTGCGCTTTGGGCTGCGTGCGTTTTGGCTCGACCGACTCAAGTCGTCCATTGACGCTTGCCCTGGCATGGACGTAACGTTCCAAGTCGAATTCAATGGCGCGCGGGCGGTGGCCGAAGGAGGTGGAATCCCGACGACGGATTCTGCCGGCGCGGGCTCCGATGACGACGATCGATTCGTCATTGGCCCCTTGGGCGCGAAGTTCCTGGGCCTCGAGAACGCCGTGGCGAGTTGGACCGAGTCGTTTGTCAGCGAGAGAACTGTTAACGAGGAATGGGAAAAGGCCGTATGCTTGTACTTCTCGGACCTTGCCGAAGCCAGGATCGCGTTTGATGAAGGGCGATTCGACGAAACAATCAACGCCCTTTCGGAGCTCCCTCGGCGTCGGCTGCCCACTGAGTCAGTCGGCTTCCCCGGCTTTCAGGGGCAGCCGGAGAAGTTTCACCTGGCCCGACTCGAACTGCTTGAGCAAAGCCACCACAATCTCGCTCTTCACGCGGCGTCGACGTCTCCGATGGAAATGGGTGCCGCCATCGATCATTGGAAGTCGGCGGTCACACTTGCTGGGGAGCGAGGGGTCGATCAGGACTTGATGGCCAGGATCCGCGAGTTTGTCGTCGGCCGCGCGCGGTACTTGTGCCAGAAAACCTCGGACCGCGGCCGTACGGCTATTGAGGATGCCGTACGTCTTCTGGAGGAGGTCTATGAACGGCAGTGGGACGGTCCCGATCGCGTTGTGCGACAGGCCCTGGCCCATGCGCTCCAAAACCAGGCGGTCTACCTGTCGAATGAATTTGACGATGAGCGCGGTGCGCGCAGCAGCGCTCGGCGGGCCTATATTCTAGCCCCCGAGTCACCCCGCTCCATCGAGGTTCTGGCCATGTCCAGCCTGCACTATGCGGTCGAGTTGATGGTGTTTCGGGGGAATCGGGCCGCGGCAGAGGCGCTGCTGCAGGAGGTTGAGGGATACCTGGAGCAAGGTCGCCACCTTTTCCCTGGGAATGCCGACCTCGCGAGATGCGAGAAGTTCCTTCAGAGCGTGGGCTCAGACATCAGCAAACAGGCAACCGGTGATTTGTCGAAGGTGCTCGAAGAATTGAGAGGAACGGCGGAGGAGAACCAATCGAAGGCGCCGTTTGTGGAAGCGATGGTTCTGGAGTCTCAGAAGAAGTTCTCCGAGGCTGTTGGAATCTACTGGGAAATCGTACAGATGGAGCCCGGCGATCGGAGCATGGCCGAAAAGTTGGCTACATGCTACCATGGCTGGTTGAGACACGCTTTCGAAACGCACAGCGAGCCGCCCAGCGAGATTCGTCGAATTTCGGAGGAGGCGAGAAAGCGATGCCCTGAGTCGAGATTACTGTGCGCCGCAATCGCGAAGATAGTGGGTGACGGAGAGGTGGATGATGACGGAATGTGAAGCCACGAGACTGTTGTGTGATCCTCACCTCCCATGGCAGGGTGCGTCGGCGTATGTTCGTGTGAACGAGCGTCTCGCGCAGACCGGCCACCCCAAGCTGGGACCGAGTTCGACGACAAGCGAGCTGCAGGACGCGCTTTACGTTCTCAGGAACCGCCAGGATCGAGAGGCGCTTGACGAGATCCGCTACATCGCCCGACGGCTGGCTGTCGACTTCGTAATGTATCACATTGCGGAGAAGGAGGCGGGACGGCTCGACGCACTTTGCAAACTCCCGCTACCGATGGAACCTCTGAAACTCCGCCTCCTCTCTGATATCGGTGTGGACTTCGCCGGCGCCGTGGACCTCAGCGAACCGCCTGAGCCGGGCCAAGCGCCGTCGCCTGTTACCGTCGAATTCAATGCCCATGCACCGATCGACATCGGCCCGATCGCGCTTGACGAAGCAACAATACTTGGAGACGGGCATGGCGAAGGATGATCATTTCGTCACGGCTGACAAGATGCTGGCGGCGATGGATTTCGCTGCCATGTCCACGGAACTGGAGAAGCGGCACCGCGCCGAAATGGCCAATCTGATCTGTGCGTTACTTCCCGTGCTGGACTCGCTGGAGGCGTTGCGCGTCCGGTGTCGGGAACTGCACGATGCGGGTCACGAACAGGTGCCGTATCGGTCCGTCGATGTGGTGGCAAAGCAGATGATGCGAGACCTCAACACCCAGGGCGTTGAGGCGATGAACGCCGCCGGATGCCTACTCGACCTCGACAAACACGAAGTCAGCTCGGTGCGAACCGATGATGCGGTTGAGGAAGATACAGTGCTCGAAGAGTTACGGCCAGGATTTCTGTGGAGGACTCGTGTCCTGCGGCAGGCACTCGTTGTGGTATCGCGCCGGAGCGATGGCGATATACCGAATGAGGCGGGCCCCAGTCAGAGGGATAACCAATGAAAGCGATCGGAATCGATCTCGGTACCACGAACTCCGCGGCCGCGTTTGCGGGACGTGAAGCAAAAGTACTTCCCAATCGCGCTGGTGAGCAACTGACGCCGTCGGTCGTGAGCTATCTCAAAAAACGCAAGGCGCAGCAGGGCGAAATTGTCGTCGGGCGACAAGCGGTCAACAACGCCGCCCGGGATCCAGAAAATACGGTCGTGTCAATCAAACGCCTCATGGGACTGGTCTACGGCGAACCGCGTGTGGAGGAGGTGCGGAGCCGATACAGCTTCCGACTAGCCGAGGCTCCACCAGAAGATCATGAAGATCAGGGCGTTCGGGTTCATCTGAGTGATCAGACCTATACACCCACCGAAATATCGGCCATGATACTTTCTCAGATCAAGGCAGACGCGGAAATTGCCCTCGGAGAGCCGGTCCGATATGCGGTCATCACGGTTCCTGCCTATTTCACCGAACGACAACGAAGCGCCACGGCTGAGGCAGGTGAACAAGCCGGTCTAACTGTATTGAAAATCATCGACGAGCCAACCGCGGCCGCCATCGCCTTCGGCAGCGCCCGCGAGGACGAACAGCATCGTGTTCTTGTGTATGACCTTGGGGGTGGCACGTTCGACCTTTCCATCATTCAGATGGTCGGTGGGCAGTACCAGGTGCTCGCGATCGAGGGAGACAACTGGCTGGGCGGAGACGACTTCGATCGTGCGATCGTGCAGCGGATGATTGACTGGGTGAAGGATGAGTACGGGACCGATCCGGTCGACGACCGTAGTTTCCTCGCAAAGGCCAGAGAGGAAGCACAGCGCGCGAAAATCGCGCTCTCCAGCCAGACGAGCGCGGAAATTTTCGCGCCGCTTGTACGAGTGGCCGGAGAGGAGCTTGCCGATATCGAAATCGTTATCGAGCTTGAACAGTTCGAAGACAGCGTTCGGCCCCTCGTCGACCGAACGATCGAGCTTATTGGGCGCGCGCTCGACAGTCAGCACTTCAATCCGAACGACATCACCGAGGCACTCTTGGTGGGTGGATCGACTGCCATTCCCCTGGTCCAGCGATCGGTCAGTGAAGTATTCGCCGAGGGGAAAGTCAAGAGACACGTGAACCCAATGGAGTGTGTCGCAATTGGCGCTGCCATTCTCGCCAGCCAATTTGAACTGAAGGATGACGGGCAGGTCGGCGCCGAGCAAGTTGAAGATCGGCACATCGAGGTAACCCCCATGCATCTCGGAATCGCGGCGGTCAAGGGCGCCAACAAGGATCAGTTTGTGCCCATTATCAAGAAGGGAACACCCTATCCGCTCACCGAGCCGAAGCGGCGTCTCTTCTATCCGACCGAGGAGAACCAGCGGCTCATTAAGATCCCCGTCTACGAGGGTCTCAACCAATTGGCAAGTCTCAACGAGCAGCAGGGTATCTTGGAATTCCCGTTGGAGGAGGGAGTCGGAACGAACAACGCCATTGAGGTGTCCTTCAACTACGACCGGAACCGGATCATAACCGTTGGTGTAAGAGTCATTGGCACAGGGCAGGAGTTCAAGGAGGAACTCCAACGCGACCGGGCGCGCGAACGGCGGTCCACGGAAAAGGAAACCCTGATGGACGACTGGCGCGAAGATTTACAGCCGACAACTCGAGCAGCCCAGCAATTCCTTGAAAACTATGGTGAGTTTATGGCGGACGAAGACTGCGCAGAGATCGAAGACGCTCTTACAAACGGAAAGAAATCGCTCGAAGACGACGACGAGCCAGCGGGCAAGGGATGGGCGCTCATCCTTCAGAACAAGATCTTTAGTTCGGGCACGGCAAGCCAACTCTTTATGGCAGAACGCGCGATGCAGGGCGCATCCGAGGAAGTCGCGCGCGAACTGGCCCAGGCTGTCGCGGAACTCCGGCAAGCTCACGTCAAGCGCGACGATGAATCGATAAACAGGCTAAGTAGCGTGCTGCGTCTAAGAGTAGCACAAGTCTTCCACGAGCGAGAAAGAATAGACAATATTGAGGATCGAGAGCATCTGGATGATCTTCTACGTCTTCGAGGATAACAGCAACCGGCGGCGGGAATACCCAGTATGAACGATGAAATCAACGTAGGGATCGATTGCGGCGAACTGGACATCCGAGTCGCCACTGTCCGGAATTCAGCGCCCGAGATGTTGCCGCTCCCTGAGGGCGATTTGGGACGACTGCTCATGTTCGACCGGAAGGCCAGCATCTCAAGCATCGGGGTCGGCTTCCCGGGATTATTGGCAAGCCTCGGAACGCATCGCGGCTTATCTGTTCAGGATCGACGGGAAACTCCGGAGGCTCTGATGACGCAGCGATTCGAAACTGTAAACCGCTCGGTCATCGAACGGACGCCGGCAACAATTGCCAGCACCGTGGTCGCCGTACCCTCGTCGTTCAGCGATCGTCGCCGCAAGACGCTATTGGAATGCCTCGCTGGGACCGGGTTTGACAACGCCACACTTCTCGACAAGTGCACGGCGGCCGCCATCGGCTTTCACGGCCAGAGCGACGAGTCGAGAACACTTCTCGTGCTTGATATGGGGTACGGAGATTGCGAGTTTTCCATCGTGCGCCTTTCGAAGCGGCGATGTCGGGTTGTGGCAACCGGCGCGGTGGCGAAGGTTTCCGGCCAGGTTCTCGATGCCATGATCATCGAGGCAATGGTGCTCGCTCTTCGGAACCAACGCATATTCTTAGGGCTCAAGAAACTCTCTTCTGAGCAATGGCTCCTACTACGACGGACCGCCGAGGATGCCAGGCGGCTCCTTGCGGATCATGCGACTGCGACCGTTTTCCTGACTCCCAGCTTCGCGGACGTTGACACCGATATCGACATTCAAATGCATCGAGACGCGTTCTCCCGCGAATTGCTGCCGATTGTGGCTCAAGTCCGAGAGGGTATTGGGGGTCTCCTCGAACAGGGCCAGATAGACCTCTCTGACGTCGATTCCTTCCTGTTGATCGGCGACGAGGCGACGTCGCCGCCGGTTGCCGACATGCTTAAAGAGGCCTTCGATGGCAGGCCGCAAACCATGGGGCCAGAGCTCGTCGCATTGGGTGCCGCGTGGCGGGCCTGCGGCGACGACGAACCCAGTATCGATCCCGGTACTTTCGCCTTGCCGACCACCTCCTCCAGGACGCGACGGACGGTATTGCCGGTGGAGATTGCGCAACCTGAGAAGCCTATCGCCGAAGTTGTCTCACTGCGAAAGCATGCCAGCCCCAAGGCCAAGACCGGGCGGCAGGAGCGGCCGGCGTTGTCGATCAGCCTCTCCGCGATCCAACAGTTAGTCGATCAGGGCCTGCGAGTGGAGGCACTGCGCCAACTTGATCATCTCATTGAGGAAGCCATGGCATTCCGGGAGCAGTTGCGACCCAGAGCGCTAACAGGATCGATGCTCCAACTTGAGAAGGCGAAGGCTATGCTCAATACTGGCGACTATCGTCGGGCGGTGGCGATGTCGCATGAGGCCTACGAGAGTGCCAAGGACGACGTGGACGTGTTTGCCGGAATGATGAAGATTCACGTGGAAGCCGGGCTCAGGCTTCGCGATCCTGCAGAATTCGACGATTCCATCCGGCTGTTGACCTGTGCGCACGAGCACGATCAGACTGATCGTTCCATTCACAATGCTCTGAGCAGACGGTATCTTATGCATGCCGTCGCGATGCGGGGTCTCAACAACTATTCGAACGCGATGACCGCCGTCAACCTTGCACTCCAGTTCGATCCTAAGAATAAGGGAGCGATGGAGTTGCACGAGCATTTGATGACGGATTCTTTGAATTCCGAGTAGAGACGTCGGACGATTGGGCCGGTAACGCGCCGTGGGGGGAACCGAGGTCGCGTTGGCGAGTGCCTGCTTCTGCTCGGGTTGCGCTAGACGCGGTACTGCATGCGCTTGCGACAGAAATGAGAGCCTGAACATTGATCGTCAAGATTCTCATAGCGGTTCACCAGGACTAGACGCGAACAAGCCGCCAAGACTCGGGAGTTGCTCTGATGGCTAAGTCATTGACAGGTACCACGACACCAATGTACATCCCGCATGACGACGACCATGAGCTGGTCCGACCAGGCCACGACTACTTCTTGATGCAGATCCGGGGCGCTCAGGCGGCCTTCAGGAGTAGTTTCTGGGAGACGGCGACGAACCTGATCGTGGCGTCGCAGGTTAACCTGAACCACCGAAGTCTCGGGGAGAATGGCCTTCGAGCGCTCCAACGATGCCGCGAGATCAGACAGGGATGCGCCGAGCAACTAGGGCTTAGTCCCAATCTGATCAATCTCGTTCCTGCAGTGATGCCTCACGTGTCGGTTTCCATAGACTTCATTGTGGACAAAACGAACCGACTGGGCGTGATTGGTGGCCTGATAAACACCGATACTTTCCTCACAGCCATTTCACTGTCGCCTGCCGGCGCGGCAACGGCAAAGGCGGTAAGCGGGCTGGCCAAGAAAATGATGGAAACATTTATGCCGGCACAGGAGCGAGAACCGATTCTTCAATTTAGTGGTGACTTCAACCTTGCGACGAACCAGTTGAGAGCGGGCTGCTATGCCATACTAGGGACATGTGACGAGTCCTTTCCGTTGCCTCACCCGATTCCGAATTTGGCGGTCAGGAATGGGAGGCTGCTGATGAACGGCATGGAGACCACTACGCTGTCTTATGTCATCCTTGAAGTGCGTCGCATTGAGGCGAGGGGCCGAGCATTGAATGACGGCGCGCCGTGGGAAGCAATGCTTCGCGAGGCCGAGGACGAAGGGGCAAGCATCCTCCATAACCCGACGGCAGATGATGCTGATCGGAAGGGCGGCTGGGAAAAGTGCATGAAAGTGATTAGGGAGGCACAGACCCTGCTACGAAACGACGTGAACTATCTCCGCGATGAGGCTGATAATATCATCAAGTCGACCTTTCTCAGATGCCAGGGTTTGGCCGACGTACCGGCTGTTCCGACACGAGGGACAACGATACGCTCGCTCACGGACCAACGCGACGACCGGACATTGCTGGACATCCCGCTCGAGGAGGATCTCGCACAAACTGTGGCTTCTTACGACAGGCAGGTCGCCGCGGCGAAATCCGCGATGAGCTAACGCACAAGAAGTTCAGAAAGGAGGCTGTCCTGTCCGTAGTTGAAGGTTGAAGAAAAGGATGGCGGCTCGATCCTACCGGTATTGGACCGGGCAGGATTGTGAATTCTCTTTGAAAGGAGCCGCCATGAAGGGAACCTATGAGATTATGGATCGCAAGGACGGCCGGGCGTTGGCTCCATTTCTCAGCGGTAAGCGCCAGCTGCACGTGCAGGTTATCAACGGTGTCGCCGGGCGGCGGCACGCGCAAGCCTGCCCAGGACCGCACGGGCGCGAGCAGGGAGCGTTGGCCAGGCGCCGAGCAGGGTCACGAGATCTTGGTCAGCCGCTCTGACTTGCGCAAGCGCCGCCCCAAGACGCTCTTGCGGATCGTCGTAAAACCTGAAATAGCATTGACTTACGCAATCTGGGCCTCGGTTTTGTAAACCGTTTGTCTCGGCGGGAAACCGTAGGGAGCTGGCAAGTGGTGTGTTCGGGGCAGCCATGCGCGAGGTCGGCCGCCAAGACGCCCAAGCCTGCCCGGGACGACGATCATCGCGTTCGAACCAGCAGATAGCCAAGCGTCAACGGCGGTTCTGTACGCAATACTCCCGAGGGCGGCTACCACAAGATCAGCGAAAAGGACAACCGTCGCCGGTCACGAAAGAGCATCGCCAGTAGTTTCCGCGGGTTGCGGAGTCGGCATTTGCGGTAAACTGCACCAATGTCGGAAGTGCCTCAACTCGCCCAAGCGATGTTTGCGCACCGCGGCCTGCTGCTCGACGGGGCCACCGGGACCGAGCTGACCCGTCGCGGCGTGCCGACGCCGCTGCCGCTATGGTCCACCGGGGCACTACGGGATCATCCGGACGTCGTGCGGGGGATCCATTGTGATTACGTGAAGGCCGGGGCGGACATCATCGTGGCGAACACGTTTCGCGCAAACGTTCGGACGCTACGAAGCGCTGGGATGCTCGAAGACGGCGAAAGTTTGAATTGCCGCGCAGTCGAGCTGGCTCGGCAGGGGATCATAGACGGATTGTCCCGCCGTCCGACGGCCAGGGGCAACAAACACCCGAAGATCCTGGTCGCCGCCAGTGTTGCGCCGGTCGAGGACTGCTACCATCCCGAACGGGTTCCGGATGAGTCGACTCTGATGGACGAGCACGGGCGGATGATGGCCTGGCTCAACACCGCCGGACTCGACCTAATCTGGATTGAGACGATGAATACAGTCCGGGAGGCCCTGGCGGCGGTGCGCGCAGCGAGCAACGAGAACTTGCCGTTCGTTGTCTCATTCGTCGTCCGCGAGAGCGGTGACCTGCTCAGCGGCGAGGCACTCGAGGACGCGATCGCGGCGGTCGAGCCTTTCGAGCCGCTCGCTATCGGGCTGAACTGCATACCGCCCGAAGGTATGACCCGCACCCTGCCTCGGCTGCGTGCTGGGACACGCCGCCCACTGATCGCATACGCCCACCTGGGGAACCCCGAGCCGATCAGCGGATGGAGCTTCGCGCAAGACATTTCGGCCGAAGAGTACGCCCAGCACGCGGCGCGTTGGATCGAGATCGGCGCGCGCATCGTCGGCGGGTGTTGCGGAACGACGCCGGCGCATGTTGCCGCCCTGCGGAGGCTCGTGGATGCGGTTTCGTGATCGGAAGGCCGGAAGGCCGAACGAGGGAACGATCCACCCGATCCGTCACGCTGACAAACACGTGTCTTCACTCTTAGACGTGTTACGGGAAATGATTCGAACTGCTATCGCCAAGACCAAGGAAAGTTCCTCGACGACCTAACAGATTAGAGACTCCTCCATCGTGGCGAAACGGGCTGATTCCAACCTAACGAGAGTGTTGAGTGCATTGAAGCAGCATGGCTTGCTCATGCAGGCCGACAGCAAGCTTCCCAGCGTGGTTACGCTGTTGGCTGGCAAACACGTCAAGGGATCGTGGTGGGGACACCCGATGGGTGACGCCATTCACATCGTCAATACCGAGCTCAAAGAACATCCGGATGTCATCGCGACCTATCTCGTGTCACGGAAAGTGACGTACATTCATCGCCGAGCCTGGGCGGGACTGTTCGGCGTCGCGCGGTGCGGAGAGCCATGGCAATCCCGAAACCTCGATCCGATCGCACGCAGAATTCTGCGACACGTGACGAAGAAACAATCCGTGCGCGGAGATGACGCAAGCGTTTTCTCTGAGCTGAGTAGTACTGAGCGCCGGGCCGGCATCCGCGAGCTGGAGCAAAGGCTGCTTGTGCACAGCGTGGACACGCACACAGAAACCGGAGCCCACGCCAAGACGCTCCAGACGTGGGAGCGATGCAGAAAACAGAAGCGATTCCGTGGTAAAGCGCTCACAGCCGACAAGGCTCGCACGCGGCTAGAACAGTTGATTGATGCATGGCCGGTCGTTCCGGGTATACGAATTGCCCTGCCGTGGCATAAGAGATAGCGGCCCGATGATACATGCTGCGAATGGTGGCGACAGAAATCCACGCCTTCTGAAACCAACCTTGAATGCGGAGATTACCAATGCCAGAGCTCGACGGTAGGCTAGCGGTTGTCGCGGGTGCTCGCCGCGACCATCGAGCCCGCCAGCGATGCCGACGTCCTCCTGACCTGCGATGGTCCCGATCACAACGTCCTGCAGATCAATCCTACCATGCCGTTCCCTGAGGCGGACGGGGATTTGTTGCACGCCGCGTTCAACCGGTCGCTAGCAATATCAGCATGAGGCATCCTGCCCCCCGCGACGGATCGCCCCCGTTTTTCGGCAGTTCCTGCTGCGCGCCGAGACCCACTGCTTGCCGTGTCCAAGTCTTGCGGCATAATAGACCCTGTTCCGCGATTTATTCAGAGCCGTATCAGATCGCTGGACCCCGCGGCGCGTCGTATCGGGTGAGGTCTATCACGCTCGGGACACTCGCCCTCGGGCGGACGCAAACGGCCACTCCGCCTGCGCCAACCACTACAAAGGAGGAAATCGTGAAGCTGCTCCGTATTCTAGTCTTGGGATCGTGTTTGCTTATCTCGCCTGCGATCGCCGTAGCCGAGAGGGAGGACGAAGAGAAGGACAAGGGCCCGATGAGCGCCGCGACATTCAAGGGGCTCAAATTGCGCGGCATCGGTCCGGCACTCATGTCCGGTCGAATCGCCGACATCGCGATCCATCCGAAGGATGCCGGAACGTGGTACATTGGCGTTGGGAGCGGCAATGTTTGGAAGACCACGAATGCCGGCACCACCTGGGAGACGATTTTCGATGATCAAGGTTCCTATTCGATCGGCTGCATCACGCTAGATCCCAGCAATCCCGAGGTCGTTTGGGTGGGTACCGGCGAGAACGTCGGCGGTCGGCACGTCGGATACGGCGACGGCGCCTATCGTAGCCTCGACGGCGGCATCTCGTGGAAGAACATGGGTCTCAACGATTCGCAGCACATCGGAAACATCATCGTCGATCCGCGCGACTCCAACGTCGTTTACGTCGCGTCCCAGGGACCGCTGTGGTCGCCCGGCGGAGACCGCGGCCTGTTCAAGACTACCGACGGCGGTGAAACGTGGGAGAACATTCTCTCCAAGGGCGAGTACACAGGTGTCAACGAGGTGCGGATGGACCCGCGCGATCCCGACGTCCTCTACGCCTCTACGCACCAACGGTACCGGAATGTCGCTGCCCTGATCAACGGCGGTCCCGAAAGCGGAATACACAAATCTACCGACGGCGGAAGAACTTGGCGCGAGCTCAAGAAAGGGATTCCCGAAGACGACAAGGGTCGCATTGGTCTGGCGATCTCGCCCCAACGGCCCGATGTCATCTACGCGACCATCGAACTCGCTCACCGCAAGGGCGGCTTCTACCGCTCGACCGACGCCGGCGAGTCGTGGGAAAAGCGCAGCGATTATCTCTCGGGCGGAACCGGTCCACATTACTACCAGGAGATCTTCGCCAGTCCACACCGATTCGATCGCGTCTACCAGATGGATGTCCGGATGAACGTCACGGAGGACGGCGGGAAGAATTTCCGCAGAGTAGGCGAGAAGCACAAGCACGGCGACAACCATGCGCTTGCCTTCGTGCCGCACGACCCGGATTATCTGCTCGCTGGGTCAGACGGCGGCTTGTACGAAAGCTGGGATCTCGGCAAGAACTGGAAGTTCATAGCCAACCTGCCCGTGACTCAATTCTATAAGGTCGCCGTCGATTACGATGAACCGTTTTATCACGTCGTCGGAGGCACGCAGGACAACTCCACGCAGCACGGCCCGTCGCGCACCGACAACCGCCATGGCATCCGCAATTCCGATTGGATGATCACCGTCGGCGGCGATGGCCATCAGTCGGCCATCGACCCCACCAATCCGAACATTATCTACTCCGAGTCGCAACAAGGGAATCTTATCCGCCACGATCGCAAGACCGGAGAGATCGTTCCAATCAAACCACAACCTGCCGACGGCGAGGAAAACGACCGGTTCAACTGGGATTCACCCATACTCATCAGTCCGCACGATCCGGCCCGGCTCTATTTTGCCAGCCAGCGCGTTTGGCGAAGCGACGATCGCGGCGATTCCTGGAGCGCGATCAGCGGCGACCTTTCGCGCGGTTCTGACCGCTTAAAAGAACCGATGATGGGCCGCGTCTGGAGCTACGACGCTGTTTGGGATCTCAGCGCCATGTCGATGTTTGGTACCGTGACGTCGCTGTCGGAATCACCGGTGACGGAGGGGTTGATCTACGCCGGAACCGACGACGGACTGATCCAGATTACCGAAGACGGCGGTCAAAACTGGCGTAGGATCGCGCGCCTCCCCGATGTGCCCGACAACTCTTTCGTCAACGACATCAAAGCCGATCTCTACGACCCCGACACCGTTTACGTCTGCGTGGACAATCACAAGACCGGCGACTTCAAGCCCTATCTGCTGAAGAGCACCGATCGCGGACATACGTGGAAGTCGATGGCCGGCGATTTGCCCGAACGGCATCTCGTGTGGCGCATCGTTCAGGACCACGTGAAGCCGGATCTGTTCTTCCTGGGCACCGAGTTCGGTGTGTTCTTCACCCTCAATGGCGGCGACCAGTGGATCAAGCTCAGCGGCGGCGTGCCCAACATTCCCTTCCGCGACCTTGCGATCCAGAAACGGGAGAACGATCTTGTCGGCGCGACTTTTGGACGCGGATTCTACATCCTCGATGACTACACGCCGCTTCGCGAGATTTCCGAGCCGGTGCTCGAGCAGGAGGCCGCGCTGTTCCCCGTGCGCGACGCCTGGTGGTACATCCCACGCGCGACGCTCGGCTTTGGCCAAAAAGCCTCTCAGGGTGGCGGCTTCTTTGTCGCCCCGAATCCACCATTCGGCGCCGTCTTCACCTACTACCTGAAGGAGTCCATCGAGACGCGCAAGGAGAAGCGTAGCAAGGAAGAGAAGAAGCTCGACAAGCAGGGCGCTGACGCACCGACCCCGGGCTGGGCGGCGCTCCGTGAA
Organism: uncultured bacterium; assembly: GCA_965371245.1. Taxonomy (GTDB): domain Bacteria; phylum Planctomycetota; class Phycisphaerae; order UBA1845; family UBA1845; genus CBDUXT01. The sequence goes on from CBDUXT010000048.1 coordinate 26,906, forward strand.
GAGGAACTCGAAGAGAAACCAGCGATCATGTTGACGGTGCGAGACGCATCGAACAACGTCGTCCGGCACCTTACCGCCCCCGCGAAAAAGGGAATTCATCGCGTTGACTGGAGCTTGACTTATCCCGCGACCCGTCCATGGGCACCACCGCCGAAGCCGGATCCCAATCGCCCAAGCACACGCAACCCAGACGACGGCATGTTGGTCGCTCCCGGCACGTATACGGTGCACCTGTCCAAGCGAGTGGAGGGCAGTTGGACCGACCTGGGTCAGTCTCAAAGGTTCAACGTCGTCCCACTGCGCGACGGCGGGACGCTGCGCGGCATGACGCCCGAGCAGCTAGCCGAGTACACAGTCGAGTATGATTCTTTGCAGCGCTCGGTGAGTGGCGCGAGAAAAGTCCTCGACAACACCGCCGAGCGCCTGAAGGCGATTCGACAGTCACTCGACCGCTCGACGGTCGGAGACCCCGGACCGGGGGAGCAAGTCCGCGCCATGGAACGCCGGGTGGCCGCGATGAAGCAACGACTGCTCGGTGATTCCAAGCGCGACAGCGCCAACGACGCGGGGCCCGTCTCGATCTCGCGCCGGCTAAACGCCGCGCGCGGTGGCTTGGGATCGTCACTTTATGGACCCACCGCCACGCACCGCGCAATGTTTTCGATCGGTAAGCGCGAGTTCGCAACATTGAGGCGCGAGTTGGACCTACTCGTCGAGCAGGAGCTGCCGGTACTCGAACGCAAGCTCGACGAACTGGGTCTCCCCTGGACGCCAGGCCGCGGCGTACCCGGGCCCTAGTGTTCGTTTGCGTTCGCGCGGCTCGGAGTCGCCAACGACATGGGCGTAGCATAGAAAGGGAAGCCGGCCGTGATATGTGGTCTGGGAAAACGCGAATCGTTATGTCGTCTTGCACAAGAAGCGCGCCACCGTAGCTCAGCTGGCAGAGCGGCGGTATTGTAACCCGCCGGTCAGTTCATGCTGCCGTCCCGTGACCGGTGCGCAGTCGATACTCGCCCGCGGAAGGATTCGGCCTAGTACATGACTATAAGTGCGTAGGGGTTGGATTCAGGGCACAAGCGTGTGCGAATTGCCGTGTCGAACCGTCCGTCAGCAGCTTGATCGTGGGTCAGGAGTGGGTCAGTCGCCACGTGAAAGCCAATTGTTCTGGACTGTGCGTCCACTTGTCAACCGCTTGCAATCCTCGTTTTCACGCCAATAACGACACGTAAGTGCTTATGTGACAACAGGTTGCAAGCGGACCACAGAATTCCCGAGCCGGACGTTCGGTGCCCGGGAATCGGCGATCGCGGTATTGGCGGCGAATGACGGTGTGCCCAGTCAGTGCCCAGCAAATGCAGTCTACACACGGCTTCAACGGTCAAGAGTGGTCTGATCGAGCCTTGTCGTAACTTCTGCATCTACCGATGGTTATGATCTAAGTTGTTGCCAAATAAAGACTTACAAAACAAGAGGCCACGGGGTTCGATTCCCCCCGCCTCCATTGTAAGTTCTTATTTGACAATAGTTTACGAGAGGTATTTTTCACTTCCTGGCTATTTCCTGGCAAATCCGCCCTGCGGTGCGCCACGACATTCTGCACTTTCGTGCGCGAGTTCTCGCCACCCAGGCTGAATTGGGCCGGCGCGGTCACTTGCGCGGTCGAGAACGGAAGTCCGGCCACGCGGCTTTCGGGCAGACGCAGCTGCGAAAGGGCGGCTTCATGACATGGAGGCCGCACGCCCACGCGGATGCCACTGAAGTGACCTCAACTGGTGGCAGGAGCCTTGCTCCGTGCGTGGCGTTTGTCGTCAGCTGGCGAGGGCCACAAGTGGCTGGCACGTAGGGCACGATGTTGCGCGGTTTAGGTTCATCCGGGATTGGAGTGCGATCTTCTTGGCAGCATCGAGCTGATCCGGGACGTGGTCCCCGGTACCGAAGTACATCTCGTCGGGCGTCTGGCCGCGGAACGCCGAATGGGGAAGACGCGTGTTGTGCTCGTCCACGTAGAACGCGACCAGCTTCCTAAGTCTGCTGATCGTGTCGAGCGTGTTCAAGAACAGCCACTGGTGCTTGAGCGCGCGCCACCACGATTCGATCAGCGAGTTGGAGAACGAGATGTCGGTCTGGGCGAGCAGTCGCTGGAGAACGCCGGAATCGACCAGCTCGTCGACGGCACTATTGAAGTTCTCGACCCCGCCGTCAACGAGGAGGGTCGGCTTCTCGTCGACCAAGCCACCCGCGGCGCTGAGAAGGAGCTCTGCCGTGGTGCTTGGATCGAACGTTGAGGACACCTTCCACGCGAGTATGCGGCGTGAGAAATTATCGATGACGGCGTGAAGATACGCGCGGGTCCCATCGAGCAGCCGAATCAGCGTTGTATCGACATGCCAGATCTCGTTGCGGGCTGAGCTTCGAATGCCGTCCTTCGGTTTGGATGGGTGGACGCGCAGACGAGGTCGCCGCCACTTGTGAAGTCGCACAAGCTTGTACCACGTCGTGGCAGAGGCAAAGACCTTGCCGAGCCGCTGAGCGAGCATAGCCAGGGTCCCTGTTGGCACGTGGCGATACTCTTCGGAAGTGACCATCTCCTTGATCGTCTCGACCTCGGCTCGCGTCAGTTGTTGCGGCGAAGATCGCGGACAGGAGGGCATGTCATCGAGGCCGCACTCATCTTCGCGCCTCCAAGAATGGTACCGTGATGGGGACAGCCGTAGTACGCGCAGCACCGTTCGTAGCGGAAGGGCGGAACGTGATCGCTCGATGGCTCGGAGCAGCGAGATCTTCGTTGCTCCATCGGACAGCCGAGTGCAGGCGAGGGAGAATCCAGACACTCTCGTCAAAACGACCATGAGCCTCAGCAACGCAACGAGCCGTTCAACGCGTTTGCGAAGCACGAATACTTCCTGCTGAAGGCTGAGGACGTCTATATCGGCAGTGTCATGAGTGACAACGTCGACGCGAGCCGAGGTGAGCCAGCCGCGAGCTGTAGAGCGAGGAACACCTCGTCGAGTGGCGTATCCTATGTCTCCCGACGATCGTACTAAATCGCGGAAGCGATGATCGTAGCTGCGCAGAATTCGAGTCATGCCTCAATCATACAGCCTTCGCACCGGCGATGACTCTCGACAGAGTCGGTAAGGTCCAAGTCCAACGTGGCCGAGCTTGGATTTTGAGAAACTAGCGGGGATCATGGCGAGAACTCGCGCACCAAACTCCAGAATGTCGTGGGAGGCAGCACGGCGGATTATGATGGCGGATTTTGTACTTGTCCACAGTAGCCTTCGATGCCTCGTAGCCGAGGAGTCGGAGTTCCGAGCGGATCCGTGGCGTTCCCCAGAGCGAATTCTCCCGCGACATGCGACGAATGAGTTTGCGAATCTCGGAATCAATCGATGGCCGACCAACCTTGCCACTTCGCGACTTCCATCGCCAGTACAGTCTGAAGCCCTGCTGGTGCCAACGGATGACCGTTTCGGGTTGTACGATGAGGAGCACACTTCGCCAGTTCGGCCACAAACGAGACAGCCATGCCCAGAAGATGCGGTCCCGGTTTCGTAACCGCGGCCGCTTCGAGCCTTGCTCCAGGATCGCGAGTTGTTGTCTGAGGGCGAGGTTCTCGGCGGCGAGCCCGACTTGGCCACGAAGAAGTGACCGGAGAAAAACGAAGATCATCTGTATCCAGCCCATGCTCTACTCCCAGACCCTCCACTTCAATGTGTACGTGAACGGTTCCAGAGCGTAGTAGGGACGCTGGAAGCGTCAATCGAAGATAGCCGTGTGAAGGCCGGAAACCGCGGTTCCAGGCCCGGATGGGGTTTTCAGGACCCACAGTAGCCGTCTACATGCGCGTGAGCAGCGCAAGCCAACAGGTACGATCGCAGCGACGAGAGATCGAACGATACCTGAAGGCGCACCAGCTCGCGGACGTGGAATGGTTCACCGACGAGGGTGTCAGCGGCGCGGTGATGGATCGTCCAGGTTTGGCATCGATGCGCCGAGCGATCTTCGACGGGACGATTGGTACGGTTGTTCTCTATTCGCTGGACCGGTTGGCACGTAACGCCGTCGAGGGGATGAACCTGATCGCTGAGTGGTTACGGCGCGATGTCCGGCTCGTGGTGGTGACGACACAGATGGACTTCTCGGGCGACGTGGGCGGGATGATCGCGAGCCTGCTCTTGCATATTGCCCAGATGGAGCGGACGCGCATACGAGAGCGACAGGCCGCAGGGATCGCAGCTGCCAAGGAAGCCGGAAAGCATTGGGGCGGACGCAAACCCGGCGTGGGCTGGAAGGCCGATCAAGGGCGTGTCTTGGCATTGCGTGAACGTGGGCTGACATACGGTGAAATCGGCAAGGCGCTGGGCGTCTCATCGCGAACGGTGTCCCGGATGCTTCAGCGAGCCAGCAACAGGAACCACTGAGCGTCTGAGCCGTGCACGCGAGGGCTGTTCCAGGCAGCACCGCCTACGTCCGTTCCCGTTCGTCCTCACCCGCTAAGAAAACCAACAGTGCAAGCGGGGTGGGTGCAGAAACTAGGCTTGGTCGAGCCGATCGTGGATGCCGGTGTCTCGGGTGGTGCGACCTGGCGGAGGCCGTCCCCTCATGCGTAGAATGTAGCGGTGTTCCGCAAGGCGATCATCGCGGTTCTCACGCTAGCGACGGTGGGAGCGTGGTTTCTTGGGTCGTTGTCTACGGCGATGCTCAGCGCGGGAAACCGGCGTGGGGAAATATTGCCCTTGGTCATCTCTTGGATTCCCTGCGTCGTATTCGGCACCTCGCTCTACGCCATCCTCGTTATCCCAAGACGCCGTCGCCGACGACGCAGGGAGCAAGGCCTATGCATCGACTGTGGCTACGACCTGACGGGCAACGTGACAGGGCTGTGTTCCGAGTGCGGGAGGCCGATCAAGGAAGGGGACGCGACGGTGGGCGGGTCGTGACGTTGGGCATAGGGCGGCCGTCAATCCTTCTTGCCGAGTGTTAGCCACGGCCTTGGCGGTTGCGCGCCGGGCCACTTATCATTCAACAAGCCAATCATGCCACGTCTTTGGCATCGTGTCAAGTAAATAATTCTACAGCCGTTCGGTTGTAGAAAAAACGCGGTTTACGAACCGTTCCGGACGGGTCGCCGTTTCGTGCTTGTTTCGTAGCCGTTTCGGCGCTGTTTGCGAAGTGCTTCGGTGCGTCGTCGGCGCGAAGGGATGGACTATCACAAAAAGCATGCTTGTCGTTGGCCCAGAATTTGAACCGGACCCCCTACCTCGTTTGTGCGTGAAAGGCGGTACTAACCGGCGTCCGGCGCGTCGAAGTATCTTGGGTATTGGGACGACAGACCTCGCCGTGCCTGTTGACGGTCAGCGCGACACGTCCCGCTAACGCGTGAGTAGCAGTGTGCCCGGTGGAATGGAGGCGGAAAACGTATCTCCTGTGATGGAGATCGTCGCGTCAAGCGTGCCGGCGAGTCGCAATCCTTCGTCCTGGAAACTCCCGGTAAACACTGCGCCGCCCGCGTCGGTAGGAATGGTAAAACGCACATCGTTGCCGGACACGCTGACCGTGGCCCCGGTGATGTCCACTCGCTCGGGGTTGTTCTCAACATAGGCCGCCGACGGTACGCCGCTGTCGTTGAAGCTCAAGAAGACCGGTGAATTGTTCACACGCCAATCGCCCGCGAGGCCGGCCTCCGAAGGTGGAGCCGGTGGGTCGGTGTTGGTTGGATTGCCGTCCGTTGGATTGTCGTTTGTTGAATTACCATTCGATGAGCCGCCGGGGCTCTGTAGCGGATCAGGGACGGTGGATGGACAACCGACGGTAAGGGCTAGCAACGCCGTCATCGTCCAGGCGATGCGATTAAGAGTCGGCATGGTTGATCTCCTGTGCTCGCTGTCATTGCGCGTGATGTGGCTTCCCCGTTGAAGCGACCTGCGTTGTAGAATCCTGGACGCTCGACATCAAAGTTGACGCCTCCAGTATCGGGCCAACCCTGCCATCGGAACGAAGCTCAACGACACGATCGGTTGTCCTTGCAACCACAACCCGGCCTGCCGCTACGCCCGCGCCGCTGCACGCTCAATCGGTTCGACTCGGACGGCGTTTCAGCCCGGAATCGCACTCACGACACCCAGGGGGGGCCGACCGATAACGAATATTGACAGAATGCCTGTTTCTGCTTGTCCTAGGCTTGCCCATATTTTACCTGTTACCTCGGGCTTCACGCCAGTGCTTTGATCCGGCGACGTCCATCGAGCCCGCTGGGAGCAGAGCTTGATGAACCAAGCCCCACGACGGGATGGGGAGGAAGCTGATGTTACGAACGCCATTCTTCTGGACTATTCTTGCAGCGGGCCTGCTTGCAGCTCCTGCGGCGCTTCCTGGCGGTGCACCAGATGGCGTTCGCGCCCTGGCGAACCAACGCCAAGCGAAACCCGAACGGGTCATTATACAGTTTCGCATTAGCACACCGGGTCATCAACGAGCCGCGCTTTTCGCTCGGCACGGGCATCGTTCCGATCGGGTCATTCCTCAGCTCGACATGCATGCAATCCTTGTGCCTTCTGGAAAGAAGGCCGAGGACGTCGTATCGCGATACGAAAACCACCCGCTTGTCGAGTTCGTCGAGATCGAGACCTTCGCCGAGCCTACGGCAACGCCCAACGACACATGGTTTGCGAACTGGCAGCGTCCGCTCCAGCGGCTGGGCGCCGAGGCGGCTTGGGACATCACGACCGGTTCGGTCAACGTGCCCATCGCGATGCTTGACACCGGGATCGACCGGACCCACTTCGAGTTCGTGGATCGCATGATCTCGGGGTACGACTTTGCCGAAGGCGACCCCGACTTCACAGACGTGGCCGGACACGGAACGCTCGTGGCGGGCGTGGTCGGTGCCAATGCTAACAACGGAGCCGGATTGGCCGGGGCGACCTGGGACAACGCCATCATGGTCCTTCGCACCGGGTTTGGGTTCGACGCCCGCGAGGCCATCGTATGGGCAACGGACAACGGGGCGCGCGTGATCTCCATGAGCTTCGGCGGATACATCGCCACCTCCTCCTGGGCGTCCACCTGTCAGTACGCTTTCGATCGGGGCGTCGTCCTGGTCGGCGCCGCGGGCAACGATGGCGTGGATTCGCCCTTCTACCCGGCCGCGTACCCGACCGTACTCGCGGTCACCGGGATCGACGGCAACAGCGAGCCCATAGGATACAACTTTGGGGATTGGGTCGATCTTTCCGCACCAGGTGGCGGTGTCCTGACGACCACGCTGCCATCCACGGACCCGGACGGCGACGGACTCGGATTCAGTGGTGGAACGTCAATCGCCGCGCCGTTTGTGGCCGCGGCTGCCGGGCTGGTGCTGTCGGTCAATCCCGCCCTTTCCGCCGCGCAGGTTATGGACATCCTACGGTCCACCGCGGACGATATCGGCGGCGCCGGTTTTGACGTCCTCACGGGCCATGGTCGCATCAACTTTCACGCCGCGGTTCTCGTGGCCGGCGGAACCAATCCCGCCGTGGACACGACCCCGCCCACGGCCCAGGTGGCCGCGCCCGTTGCGGGCGAAGTGATCTCCGGGATCAGCAAGGTTGTTGTGACCGCGTCCGACGACACGCGTGTCACGCAAGTAGACCTCTTCGTTGATGACGCGTTTGTCAGCTCCGACACCGTGGCCCCGCATGAGTGGGCGTTCGATACGGCAACGCTGCTTGACGGAATCCACACCTTCCACGCTGTCGCTCATGACTTGGCCGGAAACACGGCGAAGTCGCCGCTGGTCTCCGTGGTCGTGGACAACGCACCGGCGTGCGATTGCCCGACCGACTGCTCGACCCCCGATGATCGCGAAATTCCCGGATCGACTTGCACAGATGGCGTTGACAACGACTGCGACGGGCTCTGGGACTGTGACGACGCCGACTGCTCCGGTGACGCCGCATGCCTCGGTTCGTTGTGCAACAACGACGGCGTGTGTGACCCCGGCGAGGACTGCGGCAACTGCGCGACCGACTGCCATCCGGTGCCGGGCGCGTCTTGTGGGAACGGCGTGTGCGAAGCCGGCAACGGCGAAGATTGCATCACGTGTGCGGCCGACTGCAACGGGAAGCTCGGCGGAAAGCCTGAGCGCCGTTTCTGTTGCGGCGATGTCGCCACCGCCTGCGGTGACGCACGCTGCGCGGACGCGACCTTTGCCTGTACCATGGAGCCCGTCGCCCCGTCCTGCTGCGGTGACGGCGTGTGCGAGGGCAATGAGACGCCGTGTTCGTGTGCGGCGGACTGCGGGCCCGCCCCGCGCAGTGAGTTTGAGGGCATGACGTGCAACGACGGGCTTGACAACGATTGTGACGGAGTGACGGACTGCGACGACACCAATTGCTCGGGCGATCGAGTCTGTGCCGGTTGCGACAACGATGGTATCTGCGACCCTGGAGAGGACTGTACGAACTGTCCGAACGACTGCGCGGGCATGACCAAAGGTCCGAAGGGCTCCGGCATGCGATCCAGCGGCCGATTCTGTTGCGGCAACGGCGTGCTCGAGGCCGCCGAGGGTGACGGCAGCCTTTGCCACGGGAACCCATAGACCGAGTCCCGAAGTCTCTTCCGTTGCCAGAAAAAAGGGCCCGCAAGGTCATCCTGATCTCGCGGGCCCGATCGTACATCCTACCGCCGGCCGGCATCCTCCGGCCGACCCTGCCGCCTACGGAGTGGCGCTGCTGAACGGGCAGCCGCCGTCATCCTCGGCCTTGTTCCACTCGTTGCAAATCTGGAACGCCTCGGTCCAACCAATGGACCCGTCGCAGGCTCCCTGCACGGTGCTGATCACTCCAGCCGGGTCGGTCGGGAAACTCAACGAGGTTGCACTCAGCAACGCCGCGCTGCAATGGAACAGCGTCTGATCGTTCCCACCCGAGGAGCTGACGGCCTGGTGCAGCGTCAGGTCCGTATCCAAGGCAATCGCGGTATCGCCCGGTGCGGCCGGACAGGCGCCAATCCCGAAGGCCTCGAGGAAGCCGGTCGGAGCGCCGGCCTCGCAGAAGTCCTGCGTCGGATTGAACGGCGTGTCGCTGCACCAGGTGTCCACGTTGTTTCGCCAGAAGCCGGGCGAACAAGCCTGGTCGCAGGTGGCGTCCACCGTGAACGTGCAGACGCCGCTGTTGTTGTTGCAGTCGTCCGTGGCGTCGCAGGTCACCGTGACGACCGTGGTGGCCGTCAGGGTCAGCTCATACGAGCCGCCGCCGAGGTCCGTCACCGTGAACCGGTCAGGATCGGCCGGGTCGGTAAAGGTACATAAGACATCCGGGAACGGATCACAGTTGTCGGACGCCGTCGCCGTAAACGCGAAGGTGTCGCTGCAGTTGACGGTTGTGTCAGAGGGACACGTGACCATCGGCAGGATCGTGTCGTCCACCGTGATCACCTGCATGTCGGACACGGTGTTCCCGCAGTCATCCGTACAGGTCCAAGTCCTCGTGATCGTGCGCGGGCAGGTGAACCCGTCGTCGATCTCGACAAGAACCGGCACCACACTCGGATCACAGTTGTCCGAACACGTCACGATCGCCGGCAGCGGCACGTCAACGTCGCATTGAACCGCAACGTCGGCCGGAACGCCGAACAGGATCGGGTCCGTGGTGTCCACGATCGTGATGGTCTGCGAGTCGGTCACCGTGTTTCCACAGTCGTCGGTGGCCGTCCAGGTACGAGTCATCACGGCCGGGCACTGTCCAACGATGGAGCCGGTCAGCGTCACCGGAACGTCGGTGTCGCAGTTGTCGCTGGCCGTCACGTCCGCCGGCGGCGGAATCGGCTGATCACACTCGATCGTGACGTCCGCCGGAACCCCGGAGAGGATGGGGTCGGTCGTATCCACGATCGTGATCGTCTGCGACTGCGTCGTCGTGTTGCCGCAGGCATCCGTGCAACTCCAGGTTCGGGTCATGATGGCCGGGCACTGACCGACCACGGAGCCGGAGAAGGTCACCGCGAGCGCGCCATCGCAGTTGTCGCTGCAGGTTACGTTTGCGGGCGGCGGGACGGAGTCACACTCAACCGTCGTATCCGCCGGAACCCCGGAAAGCACCGGGTCCGTCGTGTCGTCGATCGCGATGGTCTGTGATGCCATCACCGAGTTACCGCACGCGTCGGTGCAGGTCCACGTCCGCACGATCGTCCGCGGGCACGTGCCATTGTCCGTCTCGCTGAAGACCGGCGTGATGCTCCCGTCGCAGTTGTCGCTGCAGGTTACGGCCGCGGCGGATGGTATCTCGTCGTTGCACTGACCGGAGACATCAGCCGGTACACCGGAGAGCACCGGGTCCGTGATGTCGTCGATGGTGATGGTCTGCGACTCCGTCACCGAGTTACCGCAGGCGTCGGTGCAGGTCCACGTCCGCACGATCGTCCGTGGACAGGTACCGATGTCCGTCTCGCTGAACACCGGGACGATGCTCCCGTCGCAGTTGTCGCTACAGGTTACGTCGGCCACGGGTGGTATGTCCGCGTCGCACTGGTCCGAGACGTCAGCCGGCACGCCGGAAAGCACCGGGTCCGTGGTGTCGTTGATCGTAATGGTCTGAGAGTCCGTCACCGAGTTACCGCAGGTATCGGTGCATGTCCACGTCCGGACAACCGTCCGCGGGCAGGTCCCCGTGTCCGTCTCGCCAAAGACCGGCGTGATGCTCCCGTCGCAGTTGTCGTCGCACGTGACCGCGGCCGGGGCTGGCACTTCATCATCGCACTGACCCGACGCGTCACCTGGAACACCGGAAAGAGCCGGATCTTCATTGTCCGTCACGGTGACCGTGAACGAACAGGAAGCCGTCTGGCCGGCTTGGGTGGTGGCGACGCAGGTGACCGTTGTGGTCTCGGGACAGCCGGCCGGGAAGTCGCCGCACCACTGGCCGGTGGTCGTGTTCTCGGTCACCACGACGGGACCACTAGCCGTCTGCGCAGTGCAGACGGTATCGACGCCGCCGCACGCATTGCTGTCCGTAGGCGTGAAGCAGTAGTTGGCACTGCACAGCCCTACGTCGTTGTTCAACGACGCGTTCTCGCTTCCACAATCGATGGTCGGGCGCGAGGTGTTGCCGATCAGCGGCGCCGGGCAGACGCTGGCGTCGTTGGGCACGGTCACGTCCAGCGGCGAACTCGTCGTTTCGAGCCATTCCGCGCTCAGATCCTGCCCACCTGTGCAGGCCGCACCGGTCAGATCCTCGACGACACGATAGGTCTCGCCGGCGATACCCTGCGTGGTGAAATCGCCGTCGCCGGTCGTAAGACCGCACACCGTGGTCGCCGAACTCAGCTCTGTGACGCAGATACAGAAGCCGGCCAACGGGGCCTCGTCGGGGTTGCCGGCATCAAGGGAACCGTTGCCGTTGGTGTCGCAAAACTTCAACGTTGTCAGGTCGCAAGTCGGTCGGACTTTGAAGTTTCTAAAGTCCTTGTCGGCCGTGTCACTCGTCAGTTCGAACGGGTCATAACAGAACTCGTTCACCCGCTCGGCACCCGCATCCGGTCCGTCGGGGAAGCAGTGATCCCAGAAGAAGGGAACCGCGGGTGTGGCTGGAATGATCTCGCAGACGATGTAATCCTTGCCGTTGGGGAGGTTCGCGAAGCCGTACACGCCATCCGCGCCGGTGAACACCGGGTTTGAGAGCGTGTCGCCATTGCCGTCCGTGGTCACAAGCTCGTTCGGGAAGTCGCTCGCGCCGCAAACACCGGGGCAACCGTCACCGTTGGCGTCGTCGTAAAGTCGAATCTCCCAGTTCTGGAGCGGGCCTGCGATGGTCTCGCAGTCCGGCGTTCCGCCGGCGAGGACGGTCTCGACCTCTTCCTTCTTACCACCGATGTCCGAGCAGGTGTCGAAGGTCAGGAAGGCGAAGTCCTTTAGCTCGCTGGTGATGGACTGCGAGGAGCGACTCTTGGCGTTGATCGACGAGAGACAACGATCACCGCCGAGCCCGAAGGCCGTGCGGTTCACCGCCACCTCGGTGAAGAAGTTGGCCGGGAGGCAGTCGATCACGTCGGCATGGTTGTCCACGCTGACGCCCGGGCCGGAATGAATGTCGATTTCCAGGTCGCCGCGACCGCTGTTGACGCCGCAGATGATGATCTCTGACGTGTCTCCGTCGTTGTCGATATCAGCCGTGTCCTCGTAGCAAAGTCGGTTGCTGCCGTCGTCCGGTGCCAAGACGCCGGTCCCCGCGAATGAGTCAAACAGCGGCGTGGTGTTCAGCGTCGGAATGGGATCGTCGTCGTTGCAGAAGATGCCGTCGTCGCCGGCCGTGCCTTCAAAGCGGAAGACCCTGAGCCCGCCAAGCGCGCCGCCCTTCTCGAAGTCGACCGAGATGAGTAGGTCGTTGTTACACCGCTTCCCGGTGAACTTGCCCGTGGGGCAGGTGTTGGGGTCGGCCGGTGGGTCGAATCCGATCGGACCCTGGTTGATTTCGAAGTCGATGTGGGCATCGCCGTTGTTCGTCGGTCGCTCAAGGGCAAGGTAAAGCAGCCGATCGTCGCCCTCGGCCGCCTCATAGGCGTACACGTTCGAAATATCGTCCTTCGGGGGCGTACCGCCCTCCTTGAAGTCCCACGTTGCAATCGGCTGGTCGTTCTTGTCGTCGGTCCTGCCGAAGACGTTGCAGTCATCGAGGTTTCCGGCTGAGGATTCGTCCCGGACGAAGGCAGCCACGACTCCGTTGGCCGGTAGGGTGGCCACACCGGTCACGAAGGGTACACAAAGCAGCTTTCCGGGGCAGTCCGCAGTCGTGTTGCACGGTCCCTGGGAACCGGCATCCGGATCACCCTCGTCGAAGCACCCCTTGGCGCTGGTAAAGATGCTCGACCAATCAGGGGCCGCACTTACGTCAGCGGGCGCGTCCGCGGCGCAATCGTTTTGATCGTCCGGCCCTTCCACGATGTTCCCATCGACCTCGAGGTGCGAGAAGATGTCTCCAAGAACCAGCGCCGGTCCTCCCACAAGTGTCGTGAGGCCTAGACACAAGACGAGTCGCCAGCCCTGCCGGCGGTACCATTCAATCCCAGTCATGTCCTTTGAACTCCTCATTTTTCCGTAATTCCTTTAACAGCAAACAAGTTTCCTTTCCGTGCGGCGTCGCCTTCGCCGGACCTTCGCGTGACTGTGGCGACGAAACAAAAGCCATAATCAGAGTCTGAGCCTAGTCACGTTGTGGTCATGGATCGGCGCGCACCTACGTCTCGAACATGTTGATTGCCGCGTCCTGCCCGTGCCCGGAGCAGACCGTGCGGTGTGTGAGCCTCCTGACTTGCTTGGGAAAGTTCAGGCATCCGTGCCATCACCCGAGGGAAGTCCTCTACTCGTTTTCCCTACGGCGTCGCCTCCGCCTGACCATCGCCTGACTGTGCCGCCGGCATCGAAGCAGCAAGCAGAGTCTCGGCCTGGTCTCGTTGCGCGCCGTGGTTCGGCGCGCACCTACATCCCGAAATTGTGATTGCCACGCCCTGCCCGTGCCCGGAGCAGACCGTGCGGCGTGTACACCTCCTGAGTCGATTAGGGAAGTTCAGGAATTCCTGCCGTCACCCGAGGGGCGTTCTCTTATTGTTTTCCCCCGATGCCGCCTTCGCCTGACCCGTGCGTGATGGTGCCATCGACATCAAAGCCGCAGGCAGAATCTGAAACGGACCACGTTATGTTCGTGGTTCGGCGCACACCTACATCCCTAATGTTCTGATTGCCACGCCCTGCCCGTGCCCGGAGCAGACCGCGCGGTGTGTGAGCCTCCTCGGTTGATAGGAAGAGCTCAGGCCTCCATGCCGTTACGCGTGGAACGTAGTGTTCCCGCTACTAGCTTGCCTAGGACGTCGACTCAAGCCGACCGCACACGATGGCGGTCGGTAACCTGGCGCTGTCGAGTCGGCGAACCACTCGTTCTTCTATGATCCAACGGCCGCCATGCAAGCGCCGTTCCGGATTCAACGAAGGCCATGCTGAAGCATCCGTGTGTTCCGCACGCATCGCCCGCCGTAGGTCCAATGCCACTCACGGTACGCAATGCCTTCCCGTTATTTAAGGTGCTTAATTATCGTTTGCCGAGGGCGGAAACGCCTTGAACCCATGTATTCCGAAGTGCCCGTCTTAGTTTCCCCTGCATTCGCTCGGTCCCGGGAAACGGCTCTCGTCGCCGTACGCACCCCGTTAACCCACGCAATCCAACTATAGGTCTTAATCTAGACAAGTTGCAGATCTTGTCAAGCCAAGAATGACAGACTTTTGAGAAACTGAATATCACGCCTGTCCGCCGATGAGCGTGCGTAATGGCGCGCCGGTTTGCCGGCTGCCGATGTGCGTTCTTCTCTTTTGAGTTGCGCGGTATCGGACGTTGGACCACTAGTTGTGATGGCCCCGGAGCGTTTGCCCTGATGACGGCGGCTGATTCCCCCGTCAAACCACCGAGCGCCGTCGCGCTACGATGAGGTGGGGGCAAGGCTGCTGTTTTGGTCTTGGTTGGCTGCGGTACTGTTGCCCTACGTCGGTGGCTTCTTGGTCCCTATTCTCGGCGGGCTCCACCGCGATCTAAAATGGGCTTCGCTGTTCTACACACTGGTGGAGACGCGCATCCAATACTGATCCAGTGGGATAGGTTCTCGCGCATCGAATTTTGAGCCACCGCAACGAGGCTTATCCTGCCAGCGCGGGCAATGGTGCCCATGGCAGGGAGGCCAGGAGATGTTGACGGTGGACGAACACGACCTGATTCGACGCAAGCATGTAGTGGATGGGATGAGCCTGCGGGCCATCTCCCGAGAGCTTGCCTACGACCGAACGACCGAGGATGTCCACCTGATCGTTGAAATTTGAAGAGAGGGGTTCCCGCTGGGAAGATCCCAGTGTGCGAAATTCTTCAACCTGAAGGAGGAACCCCGATGAAGAATTCTAAGCGAAACGCTGGCTCACGCAAGATGCCCTTGGCGGACCCGTCGCCGCGATCGAAGATCGTGCATGCGCGTAGATCGTCGTTCCGTAGTCTCAAGAGCACCGAATGTGGAACCGCTTGGAGAGGGTCACGGCGGCAGGGGACGGGGGGCGATTTCCCCCGCGTGTCAACCGATGGTCACTTCCTGGCTGGTTCCTGGCAAATGAGTGGTAATGGGTGTCTATGCATGTTATCGGATGTCACTCTGGATGTGCGAAAACCCTTGTAGCATAGCGTTTATCGCGATTCCGCTACTCGGGTATGGTGCTTCGATTCCCCCCGCCTCCAGTATAACCTATTGTGGAATAAGAGGTTACGAGCGTTCCGTTCGACCTCCTGGCTACTTCCTGGCAAATCGGGGCCAAAACACCCTAACGGATGGCAAACAAGAGCCATCGCGGGGGGCGGGGGGAACCGAGGGTGCGCCCCCTCGGCGGTGCCATATAGCTCTCTAGCCCCCGTCAGTGCCACACCGTCCTCCCGTCCGGTGCCTTCGTCCGGCCGACTCCGATTCTCACTATTCAGCCGATCGCTGGACCAAGAATAAGAGGTGTAGTTGCGATGCCCTAGAGGGGCTGCCATAGCCGTGGGCGATGCGGGCGCCGTTAATGTGCGAGATGAGCGGGCGGAATTACGTCAATTGTGAAGCATCGCACGAAGGTGAGGCGTGGGTCGTTGCTCACGCGGTCAGAAGAGACGATTAGAATCGGCGCGCGAGTCGGTCGGCACGCAAGGCATTTGACCCGCCGTATGGCCGAAGGCTCGCTGCCCTGTGACTTGTTCGCGGCGATCGTCGAACGGGATTAGCGGTTCGGCGTTCCACCGGTGTAGCGTGGCTGACCATCGCGATGAGACGAGAATTGATGGGCATGGGCACGAAGTTTGACGAAACGCGTAGAAGGGCTATGGCTCGCCGCTCCGATGTCGATTCGGGCTAGATTGGCACCTTTCATCAGGCGGACTCACGACGAAATCCGCGACGCTCGTGTGGATAGAAAGGCCTCGCGCGTTAGAATGGCCGCGGAGGTCCGCGTAAGTGGAGAATCCCGATTGAAATCGATTGCCAAACAGAAGCCAGCAACGTTGGGTTTGTTAGCCAGATTGCCGTACGCTGCAGGTTTCAGAGAGGTGCAGGGCAATTGCGACAGGAAACAACGTTCGTCGTTGTGTCGGGTGAGAATGTATCGACGCGTACCGAAGCCCCGATGCACGGATAGCAAGGTGGAAAAGAGTGAGAAGGCCATTTTTCGAGGAAATCGGCGAGCTAGAGGAGACCTACCGCTGGGCATGCGGAGTTAGCGTCGAACCTCTCTCTGGAAAGATTACACGTCTCCTTGGTCGACCACTTCTAGCGGTTGGCTCGGGGGGGTCATTGACAACGGCCGCGATTGCGGCGGGCCTGTTTCGCGACCTTGGACGGGGCGTCGCATCAGCAATCACCCCCCTTGAACTGGCTGCCCAAAGCACGACCTTGCGGGGGGTGTCTGTCTTCATTGCGACGGCTGGTGGCTCAAACTCCGACGTAATCGGTGCTCTTCGAGTTGCAGCTACGAGCGAGGCCACACAGGTGCTTGCACTCTGCACGAAAGTCGGTTCGCGTCTCGCCAATGAATCCTCAAGATTCTCAAATGTGTCGATCGAAGAATTTGAGTTGCCGTCACCGCGAGATGGCTTTCTCGCAACAAACTCCTTGCTGGCCTCTGCAGTACTTCTAACCCGCGCTTTTGCATCTGCGAATAACATCTCGGTGAAGCTGCCAAAACAATTGCACCGTCTTGTGGGTGCTCGCCGGTGGCAGACATTCGCGAATTCGCTCGCAAACAAGGCATCAGATTTGTGGCGCCGAGATACGCTGATCGTTCTTTACGGCCCGTCAGCGCAGGCCGCTGGTGTTGACCTAGCTTCGAGTTTCGCACTTTTTGGAGCCGTTTCCTGAGTTCTGGATGAACAA
>CBDUXT010000049.1:0-43743 GCA_965371245.1 uncultured bacterium
CAGTCCGCGTCACACGTGGCCGATTCACCGGCATCGTCGCAGGTTTCACCCGCCGTCGTGTTCAGGGTGCCATCGCCACAGGTCGCTACGGTACAGTCCGCGTTACACGTGGCCGATTCACCGGCATCATCGCACGTTTCACCCGCCGTCGTGTTCAGGGTGCCATCGCCACACACGACGGAAGTACAGTCAGCATCGCACATGGCCGATTCACCGGCGGCATCGCAATCCTCGAACCCCGTGTGCTTGAACCCGTCACCGCAGGTAGCGAGTTGGCAGCCCGACACGCAGGCATCGCTGTTTGACCCATTGCCGTCTTCGCACTGCTCGCCGGCCGTCGGGTTCACGTCGCCGTCGCCGCAGACCGCGTCCGTGCAGTCCACGTCACACGTCGCTGACTCACCGCCATCGTCACATTGCTCACCGGCGTCCACCACGCTGTCTCCGCAGCCGGGCAACTGGCATGTCAAACGACACGCATCCTGCACGGTGTTCGAATTGGCGCCGCCGTTGTCGCATGCCTCACCGGCCGTGACGTTGAAGTTTCCATCGCCGCAGACCGGCGCCGAGCAATCATCATCACACGAGGCAGATTCGCCGGCAGTATCGCACGTCTCCCCGGCGAGCGTGTTCGTGGTTCCATCGCCGCAGGTTGCAAATGTGCAATCGCTATCGCAAGTTGGTGATTCGCCGGAATCGTCGCACTGCTCCACGCCGATACGAATGTGGCCGTCACCGCAGGTTGCATTCGTGCAGTTGGACAGGCACGCATCCGTGTTGTCAACATTTCCGTCATCACAGTCTTCGCCGACATCCTGGATCCCGTCACCGCAAGTGGCGAGCTGACAATCGCTCTGACAACCATCTCCGTCGGCGGTATTGCCGTCGTCGCACACCTCTCCGGCAGTGAGGTTGAGCCTGCCGTCACCGCATACGGCGACGGTACAGTCGTCATCGCAGGTCGCCGTTTCACCTGCGTCGTCACAGTCTTCGCCGGCGGAGGCGTTTCGAACGCCGTCGCCGCAGGAAGCCAGCGTACAGTCGGCGTCGCAGGCTGCCGATTCCCCGGAGTCATCGCAGATTTCCCCGGACGACGTGTTGAGCGTCCCGTCTCCGCAACTGGCGAAGGTGCAATCGTCGTCGCAGGTCGGTGATTCTCCGGCCGTGTCGCACTGTTCGACCCCAATATGAACGAGCCCGTCACCACAGACGGCGTTTGTGCAATCAGAAAGACACGCATCGTTGTCGTTACTATTTCCGTCGTCACACTCCTCGCCGACATCGGTCACGCCATCGCCACAACTGGCCAGCAGGCAGTTACCCTGGCAGCCGTCTCCATCAATGTTGTTGCCGTCGTCGCACGCCTCACCGGCCACGGTGTTCAGATTTCCGTCGCCACAGACGACGGCCGTACAATCGTCGTCGCAACCGGCCGTTTCACCCCCACCGTCGCAGGTCTCGCCGGCCGAAGCGTTATGGACGCCGTCCCCACAGACCGCCAGCGTACAGTCCGTATCGCAAACGGCGGACTCACCACCGGCGTCACAGATTTCACCGGCTGACGTATTAAGCGTACCGTCCCCGCAGGTGGCAAAGGTGCAGTCGGCATTGCATGTCGGCGATTCTCCGGTATCGTCACACTGCTCGACGCCGACATGCACGGCGCCGTCACCGCAGACCGCGTTGTTGCAGGAATTCAGACAGGCGTCGGTGTTGTCCGTGTTGCCGTCGTCACACTCTTCCCCTGCGTCCGTGATCGCGTCTCCGCACATGGCGAGCTGACAGTCGCTCTGACAGCCGTCTCCATCAACGGTGTTCCCGTCGTCGCACACCTCCCCCGCCAACGTGTTGAGCGTGTTGTCGCCGCAGACGGCAACGCTGCAGTCAGCGTCGCACGTCGCCGATTCGCCTCCGTCATCGCAGGCCTCACCGGCGGTTGCGTTCACCGTACCGTCGCCACAGCTCACTACGGTACAATCTGCGTCACACGTGGCCGTTTCGCCTGACTCGTCACAGATCTCCCCCGCCGATGTGTTGAGTGTGCCGTCCCCGCAGTTGGCGAAGGTGCAGTCAGTATTGCATGTGGGCGACTCCCCGTTATCGTCACACTGCTCGACACCGACATGAACGGCGCCGTCACCGCACACCGCGTTCTTGCAGGAGTTCAAGCACGCGTCGGTGTTGTCCGTGTTGCCGTCGTCACACTCTTCGCCGGCGTCGTTGACGTTGTCTCCGCAAATGGCGAACTGGCAGTTGCTTTGACAGCCGTCTCCATCAAGGGTGTTCCCGTCGTCACACGCCTCGCCGGCCAACGCGTTGAGCGTGTTGTCGCCGCAGACCGCAAGCGAGCAATCCGCGTCGCAGCGGTTCGATTGACCTCCATCGTCACACGCTTCACCGGCCGACACGTTCAGTTTTCCGTCGCCGCACTGGGCGGTCGTACAATCAGCGTTGCACGTTGCGGATTCTCCACCGGTATCGCAGGCCTCGCCCGGCTGCGGCACGCCATCGCCGCAGTCAGCGCCGGCTGAGCCGGAGATGTTAAAGCTCACGACGTCCTCGGCCTCGTCGCCGACGTTGTCTTCGACCGACATGCGGATCGAGTCGCTGCCGGCCGTTGGAGGTGCCGTGTAGATGCGTGTCACTTCCACGGTGGAGTCGCCCGCCGCGGGCGTGACGTCGGATGTGCAAGTCGGACTTGCGATCCCGCCGCGACTTGGCGCCTCGAAGCAGACCGTATAAGGCGGGGTTCCGCCCGAGAGGCTCGCGGTCACGGTTGTTGTTTGGTTGGGAGCCACCGCCGGAGTGTCCGCGAACGCCACGATGCCAAGCTGCGTCTCGGAACTGACAACCAAAGTTGCCGTTCCCTCGTCCTGGTTGCCCGCGGCGTCCTTCACTCGAACGGTGAAGACGACATTCCCCGTTTCGCGGGCGGCCGTGTAGGTCGCCTCGGCCGCGGTCGATCCGTCGGCGCTCGCGCTGTCCGGAAGCGGAAGCGCGGAAAACTGAGATTCAACTGCAGCGCTAGTGAGCGAGGAATCCTCTGCCAGGGTCCAGCAAACGCAGTACGCGGCGCCGTTGTTGTCTGGGACAATGCAATCTCCCGGCAAGCCGCAATCATCCGGAGGCGCACTGAACGGCTCGCCGCCGGCGATCGTTGCGGACAACATCACGATCCCTTCGGGCGTGACCGTGGGGCTATCCGACGCGAGCGACACGGAAAGCGGACCCTCCGGACGACGGACCGTCAGCGGAACCCTACGCACGACCAGCCGCTCAACGCACAGGAACCCGTTGCCGTCCGAGCGCTGCTGATCGTTGGAGTCCAACAACGGTTCCACGACGTTCTCAAGGTCGAGCACGTCACACAGAACGGGGTTGTCGTTGTCATCCGTTACGAGAGCGCCTTCGTCATCGGTGCATTGCGTTGTGTCGATCACCTCACACAGCAGCGCTCCACCGGCGTCATCCGTTATCGGGTCTCCCTCGGCATCGACGCACGCCGCGCAGGCCAAGGCCGTGGCGACTGTGACGGTCACCCTTGTATCCTGGTTATTCACCACCGGGGCACCCGGATCACGAACCACCGAAACCGTCGCTGTGGCTTGCGAGCCCGGTCCTTCCCCGATCGCGGACAACTCGAGCGGACCATCCGACGAAACCGCCCACAGGAAGTACGCCTCTCGGCTTGCCGTCGCGGTGAGGATTGCGGAGGAAGCACTGACATCGCCGCGCACGAGCGTGCTGCGATCGGCCGACACAAGGATCGTCAGCGGAGCCGGAACCGGCGGCCCTCCCGCGCCCGGATCGATCGGGACACACGTTCCGCCGCCCGGGCACTCGATCGAGACGTCGCCGTTGGGATCGCAACCCTGGGTGTCTCTGGTTCCGCCGTCGCAGGTTCCCTCTCCGGGCGGAACGACAATCGGGCCATCGGTTGTACCGGGACAACCCGTCGTCATCACCAAGGACGCGGCCGCTACACCGACCAGCATCACCAATAAGCTTGAACGCATTCTACAGACCCCGTTTGAAACCTTGATTCGAATCGACCGCTTGGTCATCACGCACGCTCCCCTTCTTTACCCTCTACACCTGGGTGCTATCACTTGGCGGCATCCGTGCGATATGTTCATGCCCGCCCGGTCCTTCTGGGGCGGGCCCATGGCGCCCTTACGGGCGACCCAGCCGAATCGGGAGCGTCAGAGTCGTGACGTTCACAAACAACGCCCCCGTTCCCGACTGACCCGAAATACCGATGATCCGCGAGCCGGCGAAGCGCCTTGCGGCGACGACCGTCCCGGGAATGTTGGATTCAACAAGTGTTTGAGCCACGCTGGGACGCGGCCGAACCGGCGTTGCCCCCGTACTGCCAGTCGATGTCGTGAGCACCGGCCTGGCCTGGTCGAAGACCAGGCTCGGCTCCACCTCGGAGCTCAGCAACTCCTGCGCGCCGCCACCGAGAGCCGTCACGGGCGTGAAGTCGCCGGCTTCGGCATCCTCAAGCCACTTGACACTCTGCCCGTTGGCGAAGCGCCACGCGCTGGCCGCCACCGTCTCAGGAACCACGAGGCCGGCCTGTGCGTCAGGGACCGGGTCCCCGAGGACAGCGAGTGTCCGCTGGTGCCCCTCTGAAACAACGACGCCGTTGGCGTTGATGGGACGGTCAGCGGCATCGAAGATCGCTCCTTGGGGAACGCCCCGCTCAAACAGAAGCAGTTCACCGCGCCGCGCCGAATAAGTGATCTTGCCAGCCGCAACCTCCACGACGAAGGACGCATCCCTCGAAAGGACGTAGCCCGCCGGCCCGCCGGCGATTTCGGCGCCAAGAACGAGCCAATTGCCGGCACCTGCCCTGCGGACCATCGTCACGCGGCCGGAGGCGACGATTACGTTGAGGCTGTGGTCCGGCGAGGACGCCTCCGTGAAGCGGACATCGGCGGACTCGCTCAAATAGAGCACGGCGCCCGAGTTGGGAAACAACACGACGGCCGTTCCGGCGGCGTGGGTACGAATCCGGCCGCCTTCGATCAATTCACTGCTCTTTGCCAGCGTCATCGCATCGACCGAGATTTCGCCATCCCCGTGATCGACCGTCACCCCCTGCCCATCGACGATGGTCAGAAACGCGGAGTCGTCCCGCGGAGGTGGCTGCGAAAAGGCCGTCGCGTTCCCGACGAAAACCGGAACCGCCGCGAGGAGCGCTCGAACGACATGTCTCATCGATCCATCTCCGGTTCGTGCCATCAGTTGATCGTGAAAGCGACACTAAGACCGTAAACCACGCGATCGTATGAAAAAATCGCCTGTCCCGTTCGGTCTACCACGTTGCTGTCGTCCTCGGTCCAGGAAGCAGCCAATCGGACGGTCATCAGCGACCGGTCCATTTCGAGCGTATACCGGTTGTTGACGTGCCCTTCCTCAAGGACAAAGGTCCTCGTCAAAGCCACGCCGTACTGCTGGACGAAGTCGTTTCGGCCGCGTCGATGAAAATCGACGAGACTTCCCTGGGAATAATCCTCCCACTCGAACTGGGCGGAGGCATCGAGCCTCCAACCCCTGGGGAGAGGCACTTCGGCTCCCAGGAGAAACGAAATCGCGGTGCGATCGAACTCATCACCGTCCGTTGAATCCCAGTAGTAGGTGACGCCGACGAAGGGCGTCAGATACCGTTCCAAACCGTCCTCCGTATCCTGCACGAAGCTGGCGTCTTCCGGGCGGCCCCACGGCTCCCATCCCTTCGCCTCATAAATCTTCGTCATCTCCAACGCTTTGTAGCGACAGAGAACGCCCACCCCGAAGTAGGTACCGTCACGGTTGAAGGCGCGATTGGGCAACGGCTCGAAGTAGTTGCGAATTTCATACCGAAAGAAAAACTCCGTCCGTGCCCGCCGCTCATCCGAATACACACGAACGCTTGGCGTAAGCGTATGAGACGACAGGAAACCCTGACGCCCCAACAGCGAATAGTCGTAATCGTACTGCAGGGCCAGGAACACGGGGCCAAACGACCCGCCGACCGATGCTGGCGGGATTTCGTATTGCAAAGCCAAGCTACCGCCGTACGCCTGTTGATCGAACTCATCGACGTCAGCATTCCACAACTGAGACGTGCGCGCCTGAAACCCAAAGCTGAGTTGATCCGTTATGTCTTTAGTATAGTCAAGCGCTGCCCCGGCAGTAAACCCGAAATCGCGTTCGCGGGAGATATCGCGCGGCAGGTCGGTGCGCTCACCGAGGAGTACCACGTTCGTGTCACGTCGCAGGCCCGAGAAAAACGACAGGCTCAAGTCTTCCCGAAGCCGTGCCGAAACCGTATCGGTGCGAAGGTCGCCGATAAGCTCTCGCTGCAGTCCGACCAACGTGGGTATCTGGGTAGCCCGCCGGCCCAGATGCGTGCCCGCGAGGTCCAACCGTGCCGCCTCACTCAACCAACGCTCCGCTTCGTCCAGAAGCCTGTTTCGCCGCAACGTGTCGCGCTCGTCGGCGGCACGGAACGGAAGGATCAGACCCACGTACAAGGCGGCGAAGCTCTGATATTGACCGGCTTCCGCGTCGCCGGCTATGTCCTGCATGTACCCTTGGGCATCCTCGAGCTTTCGGACCTCATCGGCGCTGGACGCGCGCCGCTCGCGCTCCGACCGGAGCGGCACGCCTTGCCGATAAAGAAGGATTCCGAGGAAGAACTTCGTGCGAACGGCGTCGCCGTGTGCCAGGTCGGTGTCAAGCAACGCGAGAAGCGAACGAGTGGCCGACTCAAGCCGAGCCCGCCCGTCGGCACGCAGCGCTTCGACCGGGCGTCCCGTTTCGTCCGGGCCGACTTCACCTTCCAGGATCCCCACCGCCCGCCGCTCATCGATGCGCGCCACGTTGGCGTTCGCCAGCACATCGATGAGCCGCACAACCGTCGTTGGATCGACCAGCCTCATGAGCGCGGCGAGGTCCGCAAGCATGCGGTTGTACTGATCGCGCTCGCGGGCCGCCAACTCGTGGAAGCGCTTCTGCGCGGATCGAAGATCAACGACTAGTTCGTCGCGCGGCTTGTCCTTCGCGCTCGTTGCTACGCTGCGAAGCCGCTCTTCACGCCGTCGCGTAGCCTCCGTCACCCTTCCCTCGGCTGACTCGGGATCATGCGTGCCCGCCGGCGCCGGCGGCTCGCGAAGAAGTGCCTCCAGGGCCGCGGGATCGTCGAGCAGACCGAGAACCTCTCGGGCACGCCCGATATCCGCCTTTTCGCCGCGTTTGTCACCGCGCTCAGCAAGGGCGAGCCTTCCGGAGGACAGTGCACGAAACAGCAGTGCCGTCGGATTCTCAGGTTCCTGAACCAGCACCCACGTGAACCGCTCGATCGCGTTCTCACAGGCCGACCGCTGTAGCTCCGCGCCCAGTCGTTGACATTGCAGGTAGTGGTGGATCCCCTCGTTGAGCGCCACTACAACGTCGGGGCTGGGGGCGACCTGCGCATGGGACACATCGATACGAGCGACCAGAGCGGCTATGAGGAGGGTCGCGGCGGAGCACTTGTCCATAAAAAACACCCTGTCGTCTGCCGAGGAGGGTCCACGGCACCCGTCGTTGGTTGCGAACCGGACCGAGGCTTCCTACGGCGCGTCCGCGCCTGGCTGCGTGGCCGAGCCGAGAATCGCGGCCTCGATGGCGGCGGACGTCGTGTTGACCACGGTGCGAATGACCGAGGACACCGCAAACTCGCGGAACTGCAGGCTTGTGATGCCGCAGGGCCCGGCCAGCAAGGCCCCTCCTGCCAGCACGGCGCCCAGCGACAGCCGGCGCCAAGTGGTGTTCCTCATCCCTACCTATCCTTTCAGCACGAAGCGTGGACCCCTGTCGTTGGCCTAGAGCGACCGAACGAGGTTGTCCAAGAGGAAAATGGCGACGTCCGACGCGAAGGAAAGCTGCGCCCGAAGCAGCAAATCCGGGTCGGTAATCGCGCAGCTTTGGAAAAGACACCCGCCGGCAAGACACGACCAGATCGTGAGCCGTTTCAACCGAGTTCTCATAGGGGTTCCACCTGGGGCCGTATCAACCGATTCGCCGCGGCTGGATGTGCCGATCCAGCGTGCCCTGAAAACCTAGTGCAGCCGCGCGCGTCTGTCAAGTGGAGCCCGAAGACCGACCGGCCGGCTGCGAAGGCTCAGCCGGGCAATGGCAAATGGTAAACTAGGGGATCTGGTCAGCCCGAGAAGCCAACGCCGCATCCCATGCGGCAAGGCGTTCATCCTGCGACGAACCCCGCGTGGGCCTGAGCTCCTTTGCCCGGGTCCCCGAAAGCAGCGCCTGACGCAAAACGCCCGAGCCCTTATAGTCCTGGAGGGACGACCTCAGATCAGAAATACTGTTCCATGGCACTGGGTCTTCAACCTCGGCATTAGCGATGAGCGCGAGTCGGGAAATCCTCGCCTCCTCAAAGATAATGAGGTCACCAAGGCCTTCCGGCAGGAGATCATCAACAGCGATGACTATACCCAGCTCGGTTCCCCGCGTGCCGCGGAACTGGTCGGTGCTGGAATCGAGCGCTTCGGGTACCAGCTCCAGAACAGGCCGTAGCAACAGTGCCCCCAGATCCTGATCAGTTTGCCGTAGAGCCTGGATCAGTTCGTCGCGCGTGCAAAGCTTCGCAAGGAACGGCCCCTCGGCGACCGCCGCTGGCTCCAGCCCGACGCTCCAGGTGATGGCGTACACAGAGTCGATCCCACAAAAATATTCAACGAACACAGTGGCCGAAACGCTTGGCTTAAGACCAGGGTTCCGCCCGCGCGGGTTGCGCAACGATTCGCGCATGGCGATCGAAAACGTAGCCAGATCCCCGACGGGGAGCACGGTTCTCCCCCGCCGCAGCGTCGCGGCATCGATGCCCTTGGCTAGCCAGATATCCTTGAGCAATTGATAGGTATCGTCCTCAGGCGCGACCTCGTTCCGGTCCCCCACACGAGCCCACGCCGCGTCAAGGCTGGTTTCAGCCGTGATGCGATCTGGATAACGTTGAAGGAACTCCGCAAGCCCGCCCGCTAGCTTCGCAGGCGCCTTCAGAGCGTTGTTCAGTGCGCCGGCGCCCCCCCAATCAATCTCCGCTGCCGCCTGGCCCATTTTCAACCGAACCCCTATCGCAACCGACCCGCCCGCGGCGTCGGCCAGCGTCTGATCGAGCTTGTCGGGATCAAACCCGGCAGCGGAGTCGGCAAAGGCGGCGTGATTGGCTGCGATCGTCAGATTGGCCGGAAGGCTCATGGACTCGACCCTGGAATCTTGTGGGCTCCAGGCGGTGTTCGAAAGAACCGGTACGGCGCCGGGCTGCATCACGTACTGAGGCGTGAAGAGCGCGTCGTTGGGGTCGGCGGGCAGGTTGCCCAAGAACTCCGTGAGCTCAACAGCCGCGCTGCCGGCGAGCGCGTCCTTTAGGCTCTGGGTCTCGGCCGGGCTGAGTGGGGCGGACGCCGTTCCATCGGACAACCTCGCGATCCTCTGGATGAGCGGCTCGTACCACGGCCCCGGCGCGGTCTGAACGCTCGCAATGGCCTGGGCTGAGTCTCCGCTCAGGTCGATCGCCACTTCCACCGGTAGCTTAACCGCATCGTCCCAGGCGGACGTGACCTCCAGTTTCCAGGTACCGTTCGCCGGCGCCTGTAGCTCCTTGACCCCACCGTCACCTTTTGACACCGTCGCGAGCCAGTGGTCCGAACCCCGCTTGGCGATGGTGTTCCTGATCTCCTCTAGCACGGACAGTGTCGTCGGAAGTCGGCGGAGCAGAACCTCGCTTGGCGAATCGAGCTGGAACGCAAGGTTGCTCGGATCCCAGTTCAGCGTCAGGTCTCGCGGTCGCATCCAATCCGCCGGCGTGAGGCTGAGTTGCAAGGACTTGGTCGGCCAGCCCGTCGTAGCCGAGGTGTCGGCTAGCGCGCGTCCATCGGGGTTGACGTTGGCGTTGGCCTGCAGGGCCGAGCCATGTTGTTGAAGCGATGCCTGCTGAAGCGCGACGACTTTGGCGACCAGCGCATCGACAATCTGTGGTCGAAGGGTTTCGTCCTGTCCGGCGGCCAAGTGGACCTCGCCGCTCTCGGCCGCCAGCTCTGTCATGAACCGTGCAACAGGTTCAAGACCCTGACCCGTCACGATTGAAACCTGGAGTTCCACGGCGCTCGCCGTCCAGGCATTGCCGGCCGGGGCCATGGTCCACGTCGGCTGGGCCGGGGCTACGCTCACCTGCGCATCGCCTAGGTAGCCCGCAAGCTCTCCCGCAGCCTTGACCCATCCGGCAATGGGCAGGTCGTACGGGTCGCCGAGCAGCTTGTCCAGGGCGGCGACTCCGTCCTGAACCTGCTGTCGGTCAGCGTTCGTGAGTTGCCAATTACCTGGTGGTGTCGGCGGCGCCATCGTCAATTTGAGGTCAGGCCCAGCCAATCCCGGGATTTTGACGGTGGCCACGGCGGGAGCCGTGGGAGCGACCTGGGCGACCTCAACGAGTCGGTACTGGGTGATCATCCCGTCGATGAGATAGCTGGATCGTGCAAGGATCGCACTCAACTCGTCGCGAGCGACGGCAACACTGGGTGTTAGCGTAGTCCCCGTGTTCCCCGCGTTGGTATTGTTGGCGCTCTCTCCGTTATCGATATTGCTTACGCTGTTGGCGTTGGTCGTATTGGCGGTGTTGGTGGCGAGACTGTCGCTGTTGGCGTTGACGTTCGGAACCGGCGTCGTGACCACGTCACTCTCTGGCCAATAGACCGCTCCGACGACGACCACCGCTCCCATCGCCGCGACCCCGCCCAGCGTAGCCGCACGCTTGCCGAACATCGGGGGCGCCGCTTCGGGCTGGCGTTCGATCAGTTCCTGCAGCGCGCTCTCGGCCGCTTCGGGCACGCCAAAGTCGAAGGACTCCACGTCCCACGGTGCCGCCACGACCAGCGGCTCGCTACGCCGCACCCGAAGCTCAAAGCGCACCTCCTCGACGGGGCGCTTGATGGCCTTCGTGAGCGAGACGAGCTTGATGCGCATCGCCGACTGTTTGACCCGCGCCGTCAGGCTCTGTGCCAACCCACCTCGCCCGGCCTCCTGCGTATCGACCAGAATCTTGCGGAGCGCCCCTTCGGCCGGCGCAAGATCGGCGTCGATCACGACCCGCCCCGCTTGGGGAAGCAGCACCGGGATCTGTTGAAGGGGCGGAGACTCCGCCTTGCCGCGCGGGTGGATCGTGAGGCGGCAGTCGAACGTCAGCGAGTCGGGGAACCGATCATCGGGCGGCACGACCGGCGCGGAAACGTCGAGTACGAGGACGGATTCATAGTGCCGCAGGAGGTCGGACCGCTCGAGGATGGCCGGCTTGATCAGCGACCGCGTGCCACCGACCGCGATGTCCACCGCCCGACGGGTGAAGTCGGCGGGGTCACGGAACCTCCAGCTGAGTTCGACCGGATCCCAGACGAGTTCGACATCGACCTTCGCCTCCTTCACGTCGGGTCCGAGCAGAGAGATCGACACCGGCAGCCGAGCCGCCGGCTCGCTGGTTTTCATGTCGGCTTTGGCGTCGGGAAAAAACCCCGCTCGAAGCGGGGCCGCCACATCGACCCCCTGACGTTCCTTGACCAAGTCCAGGAATCGCTCGGATAACGCCGACTTGATTTCACCGTCGGCGAGGATCCGCGGGACGTTGCCCTCGAGCTTGATCTGAAGCTCCCGGCTGATGCCGTTTTCGGGAGGCGCGTCGTCGGCCGCACCCACGGCAACCAGAAGGCGACCGGTTCCGCCCGTTGGGGTGACGTCCGAGTTCCACTCCAACGGATCGATCCGGGTGTGTACGCTCTTGGGGTCGAGCAATCCGCGCAGAGCTGTGCGTACCACTTCGCGGACCAGCGCCTCCGCCGTCTCACGAAGGGCATCATTTCTCGCGCGCAGCTCTTCGACGCGCTGCTGTTGTAGTCGCTTTTGGTATTCCTTTCGTCGAGCCGCTACGTCCTTGCGAGTGCGCTTGGGAAGCAGGTCGGGCTCGATCGGGGGCGTATCCAACAGCTCCAACGCCCCCGACCAGTCCTTGGCCGTAGCGGCCTCGGCAACCAGGGACAGCCATGCCTCGATGGCGAGACGCTCACGCTCCACGTCCTCCAGGTGTTTCTCCACCTGCTCGCGAAGCGGTGTCTCTCGCTCGATAAGGTCGGTCGGCCAGTGTTCCAGCGTCGGCTTTGAAACGAGCAGGCGGTTCGCCTCCGACCAGTCCCTGGCTTCCACGGACCGCTCGATGCTCTCGATCCATTCATGGGCACGAGCCAGTTCCGCCGCCTTGGATTTGACGGATGTGATCCGGCGATCGACCTCGTCGAACTCCGCTCGCAATTGTGCCGGCCACTCGGAAACCTCGGGGCGTTCGGTCAGAAGACGCTCAAGCGCATCGAGGTCTTCGGCCTCAAGCGGCTCGGCGGCCTGCTTCAACCAGGCGCGGGTGACTTGGACATCCGAATACCGCTTCTGAAGCTCCTCGGTTTCCAGCATGACGGCCTTGGGCCAGTGCGCGGTGGCCGGGCGGTCTCCGAGGAGGGCTTCAAGATCGTTCCACCGCTCTTTCTTCCACGCTGCGTTCGCCTCCTTGAACCAGGCATGCACCACTTCGTGATCGGCCGATAGTGCCTTGAGCTTGGTGGCGAGGGTCTCTCGTTTCTTCAACAGTGTTTCGCGGACACCGTCGCGTAGTCCTTGCACCGATGGCACCAAGTCGCCGTCCGTGGAGAGGGCTTCGACCTCTTCAAGCAGCCGATCAATCACGCCCGAAGCTGATTCCGGATCACTCTCGGGTGTCTCTGCAAGGGTCTCGTCGATTCTGGACAGTTTCTCGGATGCCTCGGTGCTGCCGCGGAACCTGGCGCCCAAGGCTTGGACCGCTGGGGCCATGTCGGGGGGCACCGGGGAGGACTCCAGCTCAGCTAGCGTGGTGCCGGCTTTTTGCCAGTGGTCACCAGAAAGCTGCTCGGTCGCCACCTCAAGAAGAGAATGGCAGTCTGCCTGGCGTAACAGCGCTTGTGCCTTCGCCGCGACGTCCTCGGGGACACCGTCGCTATCCGCCAATCCGGCGAGTGTGTTGCGAACCTCGTCCCAGCGTCCTTCCTTGGCGGCAACGGCCGCAGACTCGACGGCGCGGTTGAGCATCTCGGCGGCATCGACCGGTTTGACGTCAACTTCCGCGAAGGCCACAACGATTTGAGGCGCCGTCGGGCGCTGCTGCGGGGCATTGGCGAGCATCCGTGCGACAAGGTCACACCAGACCTTCACCGCGGGACTCTCAGACTCGCGAAAATCCTTCCGGCGGGCGCCGTTGTAGAGCCAGAAGCCCATTTGGGCGGCCATGTCCACGGTGCGGTGCTCGCCCTCCCCGCCGATCAGGGGGTGTTGGTGCTCGGCGACGAGGTGGAGAAGAATGCCCGCGGCGATGACGTCGGACCCCGGCTCGAAACTGTCGAACGCCTGGCTGGCGTATTTCTCGGGCGCGATGAATCCGCAAAGACGATCATCACGCGTCTCCTCGTCAGGCGAGAGTACCTCCCAAACGCCGGTGCCGCGGAGCTCCTCCGGTCCGTCGATGACCGGGGCGACGGCCAACTCGGTGTAGCTTGGCGCCCCCAACGCCGAGCAGACGGCGGGCGCGATGCCGAAGTCGGTTACCTTGTGGATACCCTCCGGTGTCTCAATCACCGTGCCCGCGCAGAACCCGCCGTGGATGGCTCGGCGCGGCCCGGAACGTTCATGGGCGGCTCGGAGCGCGTCGGCCAGAGCGATCGCGAGCCGAAGGATGTATGTTTCATCCGCGAGTGGGGCATCGGGGTTGAAGAGGTCGGCGACGCAGAGCGGCTCGCCCGGCTCGTGCTCGATAAAGAAGGCGGTCTGGGTTTCCTGGAGCCCGCCGCTGAGTTGAAGGACATGGGGCGACGCCCCAAGTTGACACTGAAGTTCAACCGCGCCCGCCAGGGCCTCTCGAAGGCGCGCGCAATCGGCCTCCGGTAGGCCCGCAGGCTTGAGGATAACGCGTCGAAACACGTGGGGCATAAGCGTCGGCCTGTCCGTACGGCACAGGCGGTTTCCCGATGGTGGCGACCCGCCGCGTTGCACGCCGGCCGGCTCACTCACGACAAGTACAAACCCTTGTCACCGGCACCGGACGAATGCAGTTTACAGCACCGTCCGATGTGTGATAGCATACTCATCGGTACACTCCTGGCGATCTGGGCACGCTGGACTTGCTGACATACTTGTAGGATCGAACCCTGTCGATGGCCGTTGGAGAGAACCGGGGCACCGGTGAGACATCGGACAAGGCCCCTGCCGCCCGTCTGGTGGGGGCGCTGCGCGAAGCGCTGGCCAGCGCCGGCGAGGTTGACCGGTACGACGTTCTGGCGACCCTTTTTCGGGAGCTGGCCAACGACGACGACATCCGGGGCAACGGGCGCGCGGGCCTCGACGACGAGCTAGCCGCGCTGTCCCAAAAGATCCGCCTCCTGACCGAAGAGAAGGCCGCGCTTCGGGACGGCCACGCGCGGCTCAAGGCCGACCTTGAGCGAAGCGTCACACAACTGGAGGCCGAACAAACCCGTGCGCACCAGCTCGATCAGGGCCACCAGGGCCAGAAGGTAAGGCTGGAAAAATTACAAATAGAGTACTCTTCCCTTGAGGCCCGCCTGGTCGCCAAGAACGAGGAAGTTCACGCCATCCAGCGCGAGCACGACGAAGTGTTGCTGCGTGCTCAACGGGCCGAGTTGGAGCGGGACGACTCCTCCAAGCTTGATCGCGCCCACACGGGAACCCAGGAAGCGACCAAAGAGATCAAACGCCTGCAGGCCGAGCTGGAGAGTATCCGGTCCGACAAAGACGCCGAGATTGCCAGACTGACCGACCAACTTGGGGATGCCCGTAGCCAAGACACGCAGTCATCGGGCGTTGACGTCGGGACCCTGTGGAATCGCCTGGCCGCTGCAAGCCCGCCACTGGTGGACGCCACGGTCGTGCCGACGCAGCAGACGTTGGAACGAGCCGCCGACTGTATGGCGGCGCTGGTCCAGGCCGTCGATCACATCGAGAAGCTCATCCGACCGATTTTGACCCGCTGCACCAAGTACAATCCGCCCACGAAAGTGCCCTGGGAGGTATTCGCCCGAGGCGATCACACGCGCGACATCATCATGCGGACCCTCATGCCGGTCGGGGGCAAGCCGTTCGGTGTCGCCAAGATCCGGCTCCGAACGCTTTTCGAATGGACGGACAAGCTGATTCTTGCGGACGATATCACAATTGCGACGATCGAGTCGGAACTGCACACGTTCCTGTTTGGTCCGGCCGGCGCCGGTTCCGACCGGGACAAGACGATTAAGACCTTCATCAAGGAAAGCGGCGATTCCGCGTTTCACCAGCACATGCAGGAGCTGCGCGCTCGAAAGCTGGCAGAGCTTTTTGGCAGAGGGACGTAGCCCCGCACGCCCTAGAACGGAAAGGTTGAAACATGCGTTCAAGACTGAATGGTTTGGCCATCACACGCTCCCCGGGGACCTGCGCCGCCCTTGGCGTGTTAATCGCGCTTAGCGCGGCGAGCTCAGGTTGTTCAACCCGAGCGGTTTCGATCACGCAAGCGAGCCTCATCAACAATGCCAACATCCGTGACGGTGAGCCGCTGGAGGTGACGGTGGTCTGTGTCCATCCCGACGACCTGGAGAATCCGGACAACCAGCTTCTTCAATCCGGATCGACCATCAACAGCAGAGTCTGGTATCAGCGGCGCCCCAGCCTCAGCGGGAGCCCTTCCGGGATCACCCCGTTTCAACTCATCCCGGACCGGATCTTTGTTTTCACGGACGATCAGCAAAGCGAGGTCTATGGAACCAAGCTTGGGGCGGCCCTTCGGGGCGCGGACCATGACGGCAGATCGCTCCTCACCGGGAAGATATCCTCCCGCGATGGGTTCTGGCGGTCGGGTTCGGTGATCTATGTCTTCGCGGCGTTTTCCGGGCCTGAGGGCGTGCTTCCGGTGGCGCCGGCAACATTCGCCGGGCACCAAAAGGCGACAATCGATGTCGAGATTGGTCTGATCGAAAGCCAACTGACCAACCGGAACGCGAACTACGGACAGTTCATCAAGCGAGTGGCGCCGTCCCAACGCTAGGCGCCTCTGCCAATCACGAGTGTGGCACGGGCTTCGGACCCGTGAAAACACCGGCAAGATGCCGGTGCCGAGCGAGTCCGGGATCAACGCTGAGCCGGAGCCGCCTTTGGGAGCCGCCCGGCCATCCACCGTATCCGTCGATGGGCGTAAACGTCCGCACGTTTGCAACGCGGCCACGACCGCGACTAGGGAAGAAAACCGCATGCGCGGAGAATTGAACCCATGAAGTTTTGGACGGAGATCCATTGGTCGGAGGGAATGTTCCTTCGGCCGCATCATCTGCAGGCCGCGCAACGGCGCGCCGACACGATCGTCAACTCCGGCTTTGACGCGCTGCGCCCCTTCGGCTGGGGATTCGTACACCTCAACATCGCCACCGAACCGCTGGAGAACTACACGCTTCGGCTCGATGAGTGCGGTGCGCGTTTCGCCGACGGCACGTGGGTGCAAGTGCCGGACAACACGGACGTTCCCCCTCTTGATTTCCAGGACGCGCTGGAGTCGGCCGACGGGCCGCTGGACATTTACTTCGGCATTCCTCGAATGCAAGAGGTGCGTGCCAATGCCGTGTCGCTTGAGCGCCCCGGGGCGGTGTCGGGAACACCTCGGTACGAACCCAGCGCCGTGGTGCGGCGAGATGAGAACACCGGCGAGAACCCACAGACGCTGTACGTTCGGCGCATACGCGCCCGACTGTTCGTGGCGGGCGCCGACATGACGGGATATGAAACGCTTCGTCTCGGGTCGGTTGTTCGGACGGATCGCCCGGGGGCGGTTCCGGAACTCGATGCGCTGGGGGCGGGACCGACTCTAAGCGTCCAGTGCCATGCGGGGCTGAGCCGGACCATCACGTCGCTCGCCGATCAACTCGAGGCCAAAGACGAGGTTCTCGCCAGAGAGGCGCGGGACCACGCGATGAACTTCTCGGACGGCGTGCCGTCGAACCTCGAGCATCTCTTCAAGCTGCACGCCTTGAACGAGGTTCGCGCGCAGTTTCGCGCCCTGTTGCAGTGTCCGGTGCTGCACCCCTATGACGTCTACGTGCTGTTGTCGCGTTTGGTCGGGCATCTCTCGGTGTTCCACACAGACCTGGTGCCCGGTGCCCTTCCGGAGTACGAACACGACCGTCCGGGCGTTTCCATTTCCCGGCTCCGCGCGCGGATTGAGTTGCTTCTGGATGCCATGCGACCCATGAACTACGTCGAGCGGAAGTTCGCCCGCAAGCGGGACGCGCGTGGGCAGGAAGGACTCGAAGCGGAGTTGGACCGAAGCTGGATCGACGAGAACCTCGAGATGTTCGTGGGTCTCAGTTCGGCGGAACTGGACATCCAGGAAACGGAGCGATACGTGAAGAGTCGTCTCAACCTGAAGCTGGCGTCGCCGACACGGGCGCCGCGGATTGCCAACATGGCGGTCCAGGGCTTGCGGCTCGAGGTCAAATCGGTTCCGGCCGGTTCATTGCCGCGTCGGGCGGGGCTGCATTACTTCCGAATTGACAAGACGATCGGCGTGGATCGGACGGACTTCTGGCGCGAATGCGAGCAGGAGCACGGGATCCGCGTCAGCATTCAAGAGGGCCAGATGGCGGACTTTGAGAAGTTTCAGCCAACGCTCTACGTGATCCTGAAGAGCCGACCATGACCAGTGAAGAAAGAGCATACGCGTCCCAACATCTGCTGGAGGCGTGTTGGCCCGTCTTTGAGTTCGTGACGAACTTCGGACGTCAGATCAAACACGGGTCCGCGCCGGCCGGCGAACAGGTTCGCTATGAAGCGCTGTCGGCCTTGCGTGATAGCGAGGAGTTGGCCCGTGACGAGCCCTTGACGGAACAAGCGTGGACCGACCGGGTCAAGGCGATCCTGGTTTACCTGGTCGACTACACGATGATCAACACCGACTGGGACGGGCGCCTCTATTGGCTCGACAACCCCTTTGAGACCGATCGAACGATCCTGGACCACGCGCAGGCTTTGGGAGGAGAGGAGTTTTTCTCGACCTGTGACGAGTTGCAGCGTGAGTACGAACTGGCCGACCGGCGGGATCGGCGGGACAAGGATGAACTGGCGGCGCAGCTCAGTGTGTATTTCGTGTGCCTTCGTTTGGGGTTCAAGGGTCAGTACCACGATCGCCCGCAGGAACTGGGCGATTACACGCGGCGCCTGTTTACCCGGTTGCCGGCGTACGCCTCGACCCGTGCCAAGGACATGTTCCCGGAGGCGTACCGCCACAACCAGGAGGTGAAAGTCAACTATAACCTCGGCATGAAACTGACGGTCGTCCTGGCGCTCTTGGCGATCGTGGTGGGCGGCTATCTGATGGGCTCACACTTTGCCTGGCAGTCAGCCGTCAGCGAACTCAAGCAGGCGGCGACGAACATTGAGTCGGATCCGACCGGCACTCCCTGAGGGCGGCGGCGCCGGGTTCAGCCGTATCTGACAGGCGCCTTGACAACATTGCGGGACTGAAACCATGAAAAAGCTCATGAAGATGTTCAAGAGCCTCCCGCCCGAGGTGAGGTCCATGTTGGCCATCGCCGGGCTGGGCTCACCCATCGCCGCGATCTACTTTGCGAAGCGATTCCTCCCGCGCGGCTACCCGCTCTGGAAGTTCTTTCTCTGGATCGTCGCCGTCGTCGTCGTCATCGCCGTGATCGTGTTCGTGATTAGCTGGCTCTTCAAACGCGGCAGCAAAGCGCGGGCCAAGCGGATGGAGGGTGATCTTGCCAGCGACGCCGCCGGTCCCCAGTCCATGGACAAGAGCGCCGACGCAAAAAGCAACAACGCCAAGTTCTTCAAAGCCATCCGCGACATGAAAAAAGACGTGGGCATCGATGTCTACGCCCTGCCCTGGTACATCACCATCGGCGACTCCGGCTGCGGAAAAACCAAGCTGATCAACGAGGGAGGGCTCACCTTCTCTCGTGGGAAGCCCGAGGGCTATCAGCTCGGCACGTTGAACTACAACTGGTGGTTCACGGAGGAGGCGATCATCATCGACATGGCCGGTCGCCTGTGTAACCCGCGCGATGACAGCGACCGGCGGGAATGGGAGGGGCTTCTCACCACCATCGGCAAGGGACGCAAGGGCTTCCCGATCAACGGCGCCTTGGTTTGCGTTGCGGCCGACCACTTGCTTCAGGATCCCCCGGAGAAGATCGAAAGAGACGCCAACACGGTACTGGAGCGCCTCAGAGATCTTCAATCCCGGCTCGGTGTCACCTTCGCGACGTATCTGATGATCACCAAATGCGACAAGATCCTCGGCTTCATGCAGTTTTTCGACCGGGCGGACCGCGACATTCGTGTGAAGAATCAGATGTTCGGGTGGTCTCGCCCGGGCAGCTTCGACAAGGCGTACGACCCGGACAGCTTCAACGGCGCGTTTGACGACGTCTACGCGCGACTCAACGAACTGCGGCTCAGGCGCCTGAACGACGACTCGGAGCAGATCGATCGGGGCTTGGCCCATAGCTTTCCGGAGGAATTCCGCGGCCTCTATGACCCGCTTCAGATTTACGTCAGCACGCTGTTTCCGCTGATTCGCCACGCCAAGGCGGTCAAGAACCTGATCTTCCGGGGCGTCTATTTCACGAGTGCGACACAGGAAGGGGCGCTGATCCTCAAGCACCTGACCGACCGACTCGGGCAGGAGTCGGCCGACCAGTTTCCCCCGCTGGATGATCTGTACCCCAACAAACGACCGCACTTTATCAAGGACCTGTTGTTGCAGAAGGTCATCCCTGAACAGGGGCTGGTGTTCCGCAACGAACAGCAGGTGGTTCGGAATCGCAAGCTGAACAAACTGCTGACCGTCGCCACGGGCGTTCTGTTCGTCGTGCTCGGCAGCCTGTTCTGGTGGAGTAGCGCGAAGTTCAGCACGCTTGTGCGAGCGCCGGCGGATGACGCCAAGCTCATCGCGGAAGGCTTCTCCGGCACAACCGCGACGGCCGCGGTTGGGCAGGCCGCGAAGATTGAGGTAAGTATCCAGGATCTCAAAGAGAGCCCGACCGCGGCGAGCGTGTTGTCCGGGTTCTTCCATTCCGCGAACGAACCGGTCGTACATCTTCAGCGCTTGCGCCTCGTCCTGATCGAACGGGCGATGAGGGACGCCTTGCAATCGATCGGGAAGGGGCTTTCCAGCGGGTCGGGGCTGACCGGGGACTCGTCCACCGATGCCGAGACGTACCTGAGCGCGCTGAACGAATACGTAACCTGGTACGCGTGCCGGAGCGAAGGCGAATTGCCGGACAAGCTGACGTCGGCGAGCTTCGAGGCGATGCGGGCCGTCGGCGCGCCCGAAGGCATGATCGCCGATGACGACTTCCTGGGCCAAGTCGAGTCCTACTTTTTGGTCAATCTCGCTTCCGAGCACCGCCGGAACCCGAGTGGCGTCATGGAAAGGTACGACGACGACTTGGGCTCATGGAGCACGCTGGAGAGTGCAACGGAGCGCGTTCGGACGTACATCACAAAACTGGCAACGCTCAGCGCCGACCACCCCAACCCTCAGATCCGGGCTTGGATGCGTATTCGCGACGGCTGCGACGGTGCCGTCACGAGCTATGGAGACCTGCTCGACTTTTCCGATAGGGCGGACCGCGCGAACACCGTCGATGAGTTCGGAACATTACAGATGGACTTCGCGACCAGCGCTACCGGATTTGACCACTCGCTCACGGCGTGTGCGACGTGGGATGGCCCGAGAGTGGGCGACGCCCAGAATCGGATCCTAACTTTGGAGCAGGCGATCCTGGCGCAACGTCAGGCGTGGTTGGATCACCTGGACAAACTGCGGGACTCAGCCAACGCGTGTGGGTCGATCGATCCACGGCTCATCGAGCTGATCGCATCGCTCACGGATGGCATTGGTTCCAAGCCCCTTGACCTGGTCTACTGGCAGAGCCTTCAGGACGCCGGCGTTGTCGATAGAAACAAGCAGTACCAGCCGGGCGTTTTCGAACCGGAGACGTTCAAGGACTACATCCACGAGGTGTACACGAAGTATGCGCAAGTGGTTACGTTCCGCTCGGGTGACGAGGAGGAACCGGCCGACCGGCTTGCACTGACCAAGGATGCCAAGCAGGCGCGGGACCGGGTGGCCGCACTAAGCCAGCGGTTGGCGGGCGTAAAGATCAAGGTACCGGATAACCTCGATCGAGAAACGCCGGCGATGTGGGCTGACGCGTTCGTGAAACTGTTCGCGGAAGCGGAGGACGATGCCGATCCCGGGCGTCCCGAGTCGGCACACGCTCCGTTTAGGGCTCACGAGTTCTGGCAGGAGAGTGCGCTCACCGTTCTGGACGAGACGGTGCATGGCGTTGTCCGCAGGGCGGAGGGCACGCAACTCTTGCAGACGATGTATCAGCGCCTTGTGCAGATCAACGACACGGAGGACTGGGGCTTTGCCTCTTTGATCCCGGAATACGATCTATCCGATCGCGCGTACAATGGTCCGTATACCATCCGCGTGGCCACGGGGGCTCGTCGGCGCCCGACAACCCGGACGGCGACACCATCGGTTCCCGCGCGACGTACGGGTCCCAGGCTTCCGAGTCGCGGAACCCGCCAACGGCGCCCCAGCGGAGCGCGACCGGCGCAACCCGGGCTTCGCCCGCAGGGTTCCGGCACGCTCGATTCCTGTGCCACGCATTCCTTCCTGAACGACCACGCTCAGACGCTGTTCGCCCTGGTGTATTACTTGTCGTTCATGGATGGAGCGTTCCTGGACGACGCGGAGCAAGGGGAAGAGCGGTTGCATGAACGGTGCCGCAAGGAGCTCGAACGCGCCGCCCGCAAGTACATGGATCGATACGTGGCCGAGTGGAGCAGAGCCTACGGCGAGCAGAAGCTGAAGCAACTGGAACGTCTCCGCCTCGACGCCAGGGATTGGCCGCAGCTCGCCAATCGCCTTCGCTCAAGGTCAGAACGGCAGAAGCTGCGGCGCGAGTTCGAGCCGGCGTTGAGGATGATTCTCCAGGCGGTCCCCTGGGCGACGTTCGATGTGCAGGCGGGCTTCTGGGGCAACGGCGACAACCCCTGGCCCGTCATCGCGGAATGGATGACCGATGCGCTCGAACAACACCGAAGCGATCTGGGCGACTTCGCCTTTTTCGCCAGAGAGAATTTTCGCACCACGGGTGACGCGGAACAGCCCTGGGCCGCCATCACCAATGATTTCGGTGACGCCTTCGAGAACCTTCTGACCGCTATCAGCGAAAACGGCAGCCTGGACGAGCCCAACCCGAATGCCAAGAGGATCGACTGGGACGAACTCGACAAGCTGCGGGACCAGTTCCAGTACAGAGACGAACGTCTGACAGGAGAGTTGGTCCGATTCGTGGAGACGGCGCAGCGTCGCTTCGGTGAGCATCTCACCGATCGGCTTGCCCGACTCCAAGACAACCTCGGGTCGATGCCCCCCCAACTGGGCTGGCCCTATCTTCCGGGGACGGAGTTGAAGACCGTTGACTTCGAGGCTTTTAAGGAGTTCCTGATAGAGGTCGAGAAGACGGCCGGCGCGTACGAGAAGCTCGACGTGCCCGGAACGCCGGGCTATCCGGAACGGACGGCATTCTTCGCATCGTGCAAGCGCTGGCACCGTTTTCTTTGGGTGGATGGTCCATCCACTCAAAACCCTCGCATGTTGTCTGCCACCGTCGCGAGCCACAACCCAAAGGCGGAAAGCGCGCCCGCTATTCGCAAAGGCACGGAGCCGGACTTTGGTTGTCAATACTCCGCGCGCTGGTGGATGCTGGACCTGGGCTTCAGCCAACCAGGCCCGGAGATTCGGACTTCTTGCCGGAGCCTCGACAGCGACAAGGCGGACCGCAGCGTTGAGTGGGACTGGGGGACGATGGGCAGCCGCAAACTGAAGTATTCGATTGGGTCCCCGACGAATCTCGCGGGCGACCCCGGCCCCCAGCCGTTGGGAGACCATTCGCCGCTGGCGTTTTGCGCCTACCTCGAGATCGGGGGGTGGTCCCAAGACCGTAGCACGTGGAACGTGTCCCACGATATGGATGTCGATGTGGTGCAGCCGAGCGCCGGCGGACTCACCACCACCAAGCGCACGAAGATCGGACAACTCCTGACCTTCAGACTGGACCGAAGGCTTCCTGAGCCGATCGTGAAGCTCAAACGGCTTAAGCCCTCGCGGACGGAAGGATCTTAGTTCTGACGGAAGCCCGTCCGGCGTGTCGTGAGAAGGAGGGTCGGCGACCTTGGACGGGTTGGCGGCATGGTAGCCGTTGGGGCGGAGGTGCTTGTTGATGCGCATCGCCGACGGCGAGGTTTGGGATGAGGTGGCCAGCGCACGGTCCGTTTTTCTGTAGCGGTGGAATCCCCGTTTCTTCCGAGAGATGGTCTCGGAACAGCGATACGCAGTATGAGAGTCTATCTAAGAATCGTGTGGCACCGGCATCTTGCCGGTGTGTCCACGGGCTGGAAGCGCGTGTCACACGAGTCATGGGGATAGGTTCCGGGTGAGAGCGCTCTAGCCGATGGGTTTGCGAGACCTCTTCAAATCGAAGTCGTCCAGGCTCAAGGCCGATCCGCGCGTTCGATGGTTCGGGAAGCTCCCGACGTACGCGGACTACTACGGCTCGCACGTGGACGATCCCTGGGCCAAGGAGTTCCAGGATTGGATCCTCAAGGGGTTCGAGTTGTATCGCGGACGACTCGCGGGGGAGGGTAAGGCCACCGCGAGGATTCCGGTCGCCGGCGCCGTGGTTCGCCTTCCGGAATCGGAAATGACGGTTCTGGCGTCGATCTTGGATTTCGGCGGCGACATGCGGGGTCGTCCGTTTCCGATCTGTTTCTTTGTGGCCCTCCCGACAGCGCAGTGGCCCGGGCCCACGAGCGAACAGTTGGGGAGTGCGTCGCAAGTCATCGGAGCGCTCCTTTCTCTAGGGCGCGAAGTGCCTCGGTTCTTGAACTCACCCGGTCACTTCGAAACGGTGTTCGGTGGTCGGGAGCTCGACCTTTCCGGGCTCAAGGACCAGCGATCCGATGATTCCTGGACGCAAGCGGGAAAAACCCTGCCCCTGTCGGACTGGTTTAACTCAGCGAAGAAAGGGATGAAGATCGACAACGTGCATACCTGGCTCCGGCTGGCGAACCGTTTCGGGGACAACCTGGCGGGACATGAGTCGGCCGCGTTCGAGCCAACGCTTCGATTCCCGCTGTCCCCCGAGTCGTCCCCCGACGTGCAGACTGCCGGCTGGCTCCGGTGGTTGGAGTCCCGCATCGACCTCCCGCGTCGGACGCTCTCGCTTGTCGTTTCAACCGGCGCCAATGGCGGGGCCGGCCACTTCACCGTTATCGCTCGCAAGGTGGTTATCGACGATTTCCTGCTCCTGACGCCCCTGGCCGACTCGCTGCCCTATCTGGACAACCTTGCGCAGGTTCACGAGGAAGAAGGCTCCGAGGGCGACGCAGTCTCTGACGCGGTCGATGTCGCGCACAGTTGGCTCGATTTCGCCAGCGGCGGGGTCAACCCGACTTGACTTGGTGAACGTGGTCGTTAAGCTCGGAGTTTGATTTGTCACACGTCCGCCCAGCGGGTGGGACTGCCACGGATGGTTCAGGTCCTTCGGCGGTGTGTGGGGTCCACAGGGCACAACGGTCTTCCAAAGGATCGGTACGCACGCGCCGGGCGGCTCGACGTGTTCCGGTCGGCGGATCCCCGTTGACAACGAGCCTGGGCGGGTGCATTTGGCAGCTTTGAGGCAACGACGGTGCCTTCGCTAGACGAAAACGCAATCCTCGCTTTGGGCACGGACCCGATTCCGGGGGGCTCGCCCTGTGGAACCGACGCGGCGGAAGACGCGATGTACATCGCCGTTACGGCGGAGATGCCGAAGATGGATCGGATCGACGCCGATGAACCGGACTGGTTCGTCGTCGAGCAGAACTGCACGCAAATCCTTCGCTCCAAGTCAAAAGATGTAGAGGTGGCTGCCTGGCTGGGACACGCGCTGTTCAAGCAGTACTCCTATGCCGGGCTATCGGCCTCGTTCGCGCTGTTCACCGCGATGGTCAAGAACTTCTGGGACGACAGCTTCCCGACACGACCACGACGGCGGAAGGCGCGGATCGAGGCACTGGCCAACCGGTTCGTCGAGCACGGGTGGTTTCGAGACAACCAGCCGAAACCCAACGACTTCGACGCGCTTGACCTCTGTGTTACGCGTACCGAGGAGTTCATCGCCGCGCTCACGGAAAAAATGCCGGATGAGCCGCCCGACCTGGGCAAGTTCATGCGTGGGCTCAAGGAGCAGGCGGGCAAGCGACCCAAGCCGGCCGCCGCCCCGGCGCCGCCGGCCGAGGGAGGTGCCGCCCCGGCTG
Organism: uncultured bacterium; assembly: GCA_965371245.1. Lineage (GTDB taxonomy): Bacteria > Planctomycetota > Phycisphaerae > UBA1845 > UBA1845 > CBDUXT01. The sequence goes on from CBDUXT010000049.1 coordinate 25,492, forward strand.
CCGCAGCGGCCCCCGCGGGTGGGCAGGCATTCGGCGGAGGCGAGGTTTCCGACAAGGGGTCGGCGGTCAAAGCCGTCATGGCGGCTTGCACCTTTCTAAGAAAAGCCGACCTGACTGACCCTGTTCCCTATGCGATCGTCCGGGCGGTCAAGTGGTCGACGATGTCGCTTCCCACATCGGAAGAGGCCAAGACACAAATCCCCCCGCCCGATGCGTCGGTGGTTGATGCGTTGAACCACCAGATGGGCAACTCGCTGTGGGAGCATCTTCTCAAGGGCGCGGAGGGAGCCTTTCGCTCCAACGACCCGCTTTGGCTCGACCTCCAGCGTTACCTTTGTTCGGCCATGAAGGGCCTTGGCGCACCGTACGACCAAGCACATGAGGCGGTTGTGTCGGCCACGGCCGGGCTCGTCCGGCGTCTGGGCGACGGCGTGTTCGAGCTGCGTTTTCGCGACGGCACGCCGCTGACCAGCGGCGAAACCAAGATGTGGATTGAAGGCGAAGTCGTGGGGGCCGATGGCGGCGGAGGGGGAGGCGGGTCCTCGGCAGCCGACGGCAACGGACGTCTCTTGGAAGCCTCCAACAAGGCGCGCAAGCTCGCCGGTTCCGGCAAGCTCAAGGAAGCGTTGAAGGAACTTCAAGAGGGGTTGCATTCGTGTACGCAGCGGCGTGACCGGTTCCTGTGGCGTCTTCGCATTGCGCAGCTCTGCTATGAGGCCCAACGCCTCCGTCTGGCCGCCCCGTTGCTCGAAGAGTGTCACAACGAGATTCAGCGATACCACATCGATGAATGGGAGCCGACGCTGGCGATTGACGTAGCGCAAACGCTCTATCGGTGTCGAAAATCACTGACCTTGTCTGAAAAAACCCCGGCGCAAGAGGCGCTCAATGGTGTCCGCGACTCGTTCGCGTGGCTGTGTCAATTGGATCCGGTGGCCGCGCTCGCTGCGGAACCCTCGGGCAAGTAACGCCCGGACGGCAACCTGAAAGGAGCCGAAGATGGCTAAAGCAGGGTCAAAAGCCCGTGAATCACGGGTCAACATTGCGATTTCGGACCGCCTCCGCGGCGGCGCCGAGCCGGAACTTCCGTTTCGGGTTCTTGTGATGGGCGACTACACGCTCAAGGACGACAAGCGTCCGATCTACGACCGCAAGCCGATAGACATCAACAAATCGAACTTCGATGCGGTGATGCAGAGCTTCAATCTCTCACTGGACCTGAGCGTTTCGGACCGGATCAGCGGCAGCGGCGAGATGCCGGTCAAGCTGAAGTTCGGAACGTTGAAGGATTTTCGCCCGGAGTCGATCGCTCGACAGGTTCCCGAGTTGAAGAACATGCTCGAGATGCGCGACGCGATCAAGGCGCTTCGTCCCAAGATGGGGGACAAGGCCGCCCAGGCGGAGCTCCTCAAAGCCATCAAGGATCCTGAGGTGCGAGAGAAGATACTCGGTCTGGTCGCCACGGCCTCCGACGCACCCGCCGCGGACGCGGGCAGCGAGCCAGAGGCGGCAGCCGATGACGGCGCCGCGCCGGAGGGTGACGCCCCCGCGTCGTAGCCACGTCGCGCGTCAATTGAGCAGAGCTAGCTGACAGGAACGGAACCCGGCGAGCCAAGCGCCGCCGGCGCTTAACGGAGAACAACTACGATGGCAGAACAACCCCAACAGGCTGCCGCCGGTGCGGCATCGGTAGACACGTCCGCCGTGGACTCGATCATCGAGAGCCTGGACCTCGACAGCGAATATCAGGACTTGTACCGCAAGGGCATCGCGGGGATCGTGCAGAAGGCTTCCGGGCTGGACGTCAACAAGATCACGATCAACAAGCAGGTGGTGGACGACTTCATTGCGGAGATCGACCAGCAACTCAGCGCGCAGATCAACGAGATCATTCACAACGACGAGTTCCAGAAGCTCGAGTCGTCGTGGCGGAGCCTTCGCTACCTGATCGACAACACGGAGTTCCGTCAGAACATCCGCATCGAGATGCTCAACTCGTCGAAGCAGGATCTTCTGGAGGACTTCCAGGACAGCCCGGATTGGCAAAAGTCCGGTCTCTTCAAGACGGTCTACCGCGATCAGTACAACACGTTCGGCGGTAACCCCTACGGGCTGATGGTCTCGAACTACACGTTCAATCACGGCACGCCCGACGTGGAACTCCTGTCGGAGATTTCGCGGGTCGGCGCCGTGGCGAAGACCCCGTTCCTGGGCGGTGTGGACTCGACGATGTTCGGCAAGAAGGAGAAGTCGTACGAAGGGCTCCCGAAGATGGCCGAGATGTACGAGATCTTCGAGCAGCCTCAGTACACGAAGTGGAATTCGTTCCGCGACTCGGACGATTCCAGGTACATGGGGCTGTGCATGCCGCGGTTCCTTTTGCGCAAGCCGTACACACTGGAAGACCAGGACGTGAAGGACTTCGCGTTCCAAGAGGACGTCCGGGTCGAAAACCACGACCGGTACCTGTGGGGCAACGCCTCGTTCGCGATGGCGGGTCGGATGACCGACAGCTTCGCCAACTTTGGCTGGTACAACAGCGTGGTGGGACCCAACAGCGGCGGTACCGTGCCGGACCTTCCCCTTCACCAGTACGAATCCATGGGTCAGTATCAGACGAAGATCCCGACCGAGACGCTCATCTCCGAGGACGTCGATGTTGATCTGTGCAACTTCGGGTTTATCCCGCTGATCATGCGCAAGGGTGCCGACAACGCTGCGTTCTTCGATGCTCCTTCTTCCAAGCGCGTCGGCAAGTTTCCCGACACGGCCGAGGGGAAAGAGGATGAGACCCGCGCGCGTCTTGGGATGTCCCTTCCCTACCTGATGATCTCGTGCCGACTGGCCCATTACCTGAAGGTCATCTGGCGGGAGAACATGGGGCGAGTGATGGACGCTGACAAGATGACGGCGGAGATCAACAAGTGGCTCAAGCAGTATTGTCGGCAGGGCACGCTGGATGACCGACTGGCCGCGAAGTATCCGCTCAAGGAGGTTCAGATCACCTCTGAACCGGTCCCCGGCAAGCCGGGCATGTTCAAGTCCGAGATCCAGATGATCCCGCACTTCAAACTGAAGGGTGTGGAAGTCGAGCTTTCGATGGTCGGGCAGTTCGACCCGCCACCGAGCTGATGAACGGCGCGATGTCGCCTAGATGGATTGTTCCGGGGGACTAGGCCCTCGACGCTTGGGTAGCAAAGATTGCGCGCGAAGCCGTCCAGGCTTGATTTGAGCCGCGGTGGTTGATCGCACAGCGACGGTTCCGCGCGACTGGGGTGAACGGAGTCACCTTCTCTGGGCGTGTGAACGGCGAGCTGGTCATATTTGCCCAGTGACGACCGGCCGCACGGGCATCACGCCCCAGTTCGTTTGGGCACGGTCCACTCAACGATGCGGCGCATTCGCTGAACGCCGCGCCGTAAGTTCCTGTCGCAGAGAAAGTTACGTCACGGGCGCACGTTGCGTCCGGGATGTTTCGCTCGGCGGCACGGCGGTTGCTCATCTCCTGGTGGCTTGTTGTCAGCGCACGGCCGCGTCGGCAAGTACGACCGGCAGTCGCAAATCGAAACGGTTTGGTGCGAGGCAACGCGACGTCAATCGAGGTTCCACGGTGGAGCCCGGTGGCGCGGCGGACAACTCGGACCGCAACTGAGAGGACCATGTCATGCCAACTCCCTGTAACCTCAAGGTCGCCGAATACCCCGGCTCATCGGAAAAGGAGGGTCGCGAAGACACAAGCGACATTTTTGAGATCGAACACAATGTCCACCAGCCGGTCGAGCCGACGACAGGCCAGGCGTCCGGAGTTCGGGTGCATAGCCCGTTCCGGATCGTCAAGCTCGTCGATAAGGCCTCGCCGGGGTTCCACAAGGCACTGTGTACCGGTCAGAACCTCGCGGAGGTGGTCATCGTTTTCTACCGGATCGACCCGGGGAGTCGGGCCGAGGAGCCGTACTACACCATCACGCTTCGGCAGGCCCGCATCGTTGACATCCGGCCGTTCATGCCGATGAGCTTCGTCCCGGCAAACGAGAGCTACCGGCACATGGAGCAGATCAGCTTCGTCTATGAAGAGATCGAGTGGAACTGGATGCCGGACTCGGCTGTCGAGATGGACAAGTGGCGTTCGCCCGGTTAGTTGGCAGCCAGTAGGCTTCGGCCTGGCCTGAGGCGCGATCGATGCGCCGGACCGGTCCCGCGGAGCGGAGGCGCCGCCATCTGATGCGGCGCTCCTGCCCGCCGGAACTCAAAGCATGGGGCGTGAACAAACATTGCTTGATCGACTCGCCGCCATGGGTGACGAGGATCGGGGCGGCTTCGGGCCGTCGGCGAACGAGGATCTCGAGGCATTAATGAACTCGGTGCGTCGCCAGCTCACGCGCCTTTTGAACGCCCGTCACGGCGCGTGCGAGGCTCAGCCCGATTACGGTTTGCCCGCGCTGTCGGACCTGACGATCGGGACGGGCGATCACGTTCAAACGGTCCAGAAGGCCATCCAAACGACGATCGAGAAATACGAACCGCGTCTGCGCCGGGTTCGGGTGAGCCCGGTGACGGACGAGGAGGTACCGGAATCTCGGCGACCGCTTCGGTTTCGCATCGACGCCGTGCTGATGGGGCGAACTCAGCAACATCGCGTGTATTACGAAACCTCGATCGCTCGAACGGGACTTTTTGACATCTCGGACTAACGACCGGTACGACCGCCGGCTTCCCTCATTGTCCGTTGCTTGGGGTTGTGATGGAGGACGAGCGTTCCGGTCGCCGGCGCTTGGCGACGCTGCCTACGTACAGGTGGCCTGGTCTGGCAGGTGGGCATGGGCTCGGTGCGTTCCGTGTCGGTGCGCCGCGGGCCATGGTAGTTTCTTTCACAGGACCGACTCTCGTGGCTGGCAACACGTATTACCAGGACGAACTGCGATACCTTCGCGACGTCGGTCCGGAGTTCGCACGGGCCAACCCTGAAATCGCTCGCGTTCTCGGCGATCCCGGGGCGGACCCGGACGTGGAGCGATTGCTGGAGGGTGTCGCCTTCCTGTGCGGACGCATCCGGGAGAAGCTCGACGACGAACTGCCCGAGCTCACCGCCAGCATGATGGACCTTCTGTGGCCACACTATCTTCGGCCGATCCCGTCGATGGCCGTCGTCGAGTTAAACCCTGATATCGACGCGATGCAGGCGCCCCTGCCCCTCGAAGCCGGGGCGGAGTTCGCCAGCACGCCGGTCGATGGTACGACCTGCCGGTTCCGGTCGTGCTGGTCGCTCAAGCTGCGGCCTTGGCAGATGGAACAGGTTCGCCTGGAGAGCGAGTCGGCCAGGCCCGTTCGTCTTGTCCTCCAGCTTCGGACCTCGGAAAAAGTCACGCTCGACGCGCTCGAGCTTGATTCGGTGCGCTTCCACCTCGCGGGTGACACTCTGACGGCGTTCACGTTGTACCTGCTCTTGTCGGCCCATGTTGAGGAGGTGTCGGTAAGCAACGGCATGACGGGACCGAATCGCCGCGAGATGAACATCAGCCCGGGGCACGTCGCGCCGGCGGGGCTTGACCGCGGAGAAGGGGTGCTGCCCTATCCGCGCCGGTCGTTTGTGGGGTACCGTCTGCTCCAGGAGTACTTCGCGTTCAAAGATCGATTCCTTTTCGTCGATTTCCGTGAATTGGACCACGCGGTTACCCAACTCGAATTGACGGACACGCTTGAGGTGGCCATCACGTTTAATCGCCGGCTGGAGACCTATCCGCTGGTATCGCGCGACAACGTGCGGCTTCACTGTGTTCCGGTCATCAATCTGTTCGAGCACGCGGCGGACCCGATCCGCCTGCACCACGATCGAAGCCAGCACCTGGTCCAACCCGCCCGATCGGGCTCAACCGATCGCCGGCACCTGGAAGTCTATTCCGTGGAGGAAGTCACGGGGCTTGTTCGCACGGACACACTGGAATCACGGAAGTATCACCCGTTCTACTCGTTTGAGCACTCGAGCACGGACGATCCGCGCCAGGCCATCTACTATCAAACGCGCATTCGCCCCAACGTGATCGACGGCGACCTTCGGCGCGGGACGGACACCTATATCTCGTTCGTGTCGCCGGCGGGCGCCGGCGAGTTCCCCGCGGAAGAAACGATCTCGATCGAGCTGCTGTGTACGAACCGCGATCTACCCAACGCCCTGCGCGCGGGCGACATCTGCCAACCGACGGACACTTCGCCGGCGGGTGTCCGGTTTAGGAATCTGACCAAGCCGACGGCCGCCATCCCCCCACCGCTCGGGAAGAGGCTGCACTGGCGTTTGATCTCGCATATGTCGTTGAACTACGTTTCGCTTAGCAACGTGGAACACTTTCGCGAGCTGCTGCGTGTATACGGCTTCCAGTCGGAGTTTGATGCACGGCAATCGATGGCCCACCAGCGTTTACTGGACGGCATCCTGCGCATCCAGACCGATCACGAAGATCGTCTGATTCAGGGTTCCGCGGTGCGCGGCTCAACGATCCAGGTGGAACTGAATGAAGAACACTTTAACGGCGAAGGCGACGCCTACCTGTTTTCGTCGATCCTCGATCGGTTCACGGGCCTTTACGCCACGGTGAACGCGTACACCCAGTTGACAGTGCGTTTCGCCCGGAACGGACAGATCTACAAGTTTCCCGTCCGATGGGGTGAGCAACTCACGCCGGCGGGAATGCGCGCAGGGGCGTAGCCCGACATGAGCAAAGAACGATCCAACATGTCGATGCAGGAAGGAACGCTGCTTCATCGCCTGGTGAACCGTGGTTTCGAGTTCGATTTTGTTCAGGCGATCTGGCTTCTGGAACGCTACGCCGGAACGGGGGTTCCGGTGGGACACCGCGGGCCCGCCGGACGCGAGCTGTTCCGATTTCGGCCTGACACCTCGATGGGGTTTCCATCGACCGATGTTCGTCGCATCGAAGACTGCCGGGACGCCGGTCTCGATTCGGCGTTCTACCGAATGGACGTGACGTTCATGGGGCTGTACGGCGTGAGTAGCCCTCTGCCGCTGCATTACGCAGCGGACATCGTGCGGGCGGTCGATCGGGCCGGCGGCGTGGTGGAGTCCGGCGGCGAATCGCCAGGGGCGGGCGATGCCATGTCTGCCGAGGAATCCCGATCGACGCCGGTGCGGGATTTCCTGGACCTGTTTCATCACCGGCTGTTGTCGCTGTTTTTCCGAGCCTGCTCCAAGTATCGGTACGACCGGGCCTTCGGCATCGACGGTCGCGACGAGATCACGGACTACCTTCACTGGTTCATCGGTTGCCCCCGCTCGTACACCGCTTCGACGCTGGGAATCGAGCCGCTTCGTCTGTTGCGGTATTGCGGGGCACTCACGCAGCACCCGAAGTCCGCGGCCTTGCTCGAGGGTCTGGTGGCCGACTACTGGGGAACGGTCCCCGTGGAGATCGATCAGTGCGTCGGCCGATGGGTGGCGCTCCGGCTCGACGATCAGTGTCATTCGGGAGTCACCAACTGCACGCTGGGGGTCGATCTGACCGTCGGCGAGGAAGTGTATGACCTGAGCGGCACGTTCAACGTCGCACTGGGGCCGATGGACTGGGACACATACCTGCAGTTCCTTCCGGGAGAGACGTGTCATGCCCAGACGCGCGCGCTGGTGACGCTTTACTGCACGGACCCTCTGGCGTTCACGCTCGAATTGAAACTGGGCGCCCGCGAGGTTCCCGAGTTACGGCTTTCATCCACCGACGATGCGAGCCGACTCGGACTGACCAGTTGGATTCGAACCGATGACGTACCGGCCACGTCGGTGAGCTTCGGCGCGTCCTCCGGCGTCGTACCGGGACAAGAGGCCGGCGCCGCCGCGGACCACCGCGAGCATGATGAGATGGCCCAAGTGGGGCCGTAACTCGTTCTACGCACCGGAAAAGGGCGTAGTGTTTAGAAGAAACTGAGAGCCTAAGGAACGAGGTTAGCGACTATGAGTAGAGCCGAGGATCTTCGGGGCCTGATCGGCCGGTTCGACGCGAACTGCATTCGGGCGTTCCAGGGCGCGACGGCGCTGTGCCAGTCCAGGACGCACTTTGAGATCATACCGGAACACCTGTTCCTCCGGCTGTTGGACGACACGGCCGGCGACGTCACGCAGATTCTCAACACGTTCAAGGTCGATCGGTCACAAATCCGCCGCGCCCTTCAACGCGCCTTGGAGGGGCGCCCGGCCGGGCACGCGGGCAAACCCGCCATCTCCCCCAAGCTGGTTGAGCTGTTTTCGTCCGCGGCGGTCATGGCGGATGAGTTCGGGTTCGATCAGATTCGTACCGGCCTTTTGCTCTTGGCTCTCGCGCTGAACCCGGACCACACCAGCATCGGCGAGTACACGCCGGAGCTGGATCGGATCGACGTCGATCAGCTTCGAGATCATTTTCATGAGATCGTCCTTGGCTCGAAAGACGCGCCGGCGGACGGGGGCACGGGCAGTGCGGCGGCCACGGCGGATGGCGGCGCGTTGGAACAGTTTACCGTCGATCTGACGGCGAAGGCGGCGGCGGGCGAGATTGACCCGGTGTTCGGGCGAGACCACGAGATCCGCCAGCTGGTCGATATTTTCGCGCGTCGGCGGAAAAACAACCCCATTCTGGTCGGCGAACCGGGCACGGGAAAGACGGCGATCGTGGAGGGTTTCGCCTTGCGCATCACCGAGGGCGATGTGCCGAAGATGCTGCGCGATACACTCTTGATCTCGTTGGACCTCGGGTTGCTTCAGGCCGGCGCAGGGGTCAAGGGTGAGTTCGAGAATCGTCTGAAGAACGTGATGAAGGAAATCAAGGAGAGCGACAAGCCGATCATCACGTTCATTGACGAGGCCCACACGTTGATCGGTGCCGGCGGTACGGCGGGCGGGGGCGATGCGGCCAACCTGCTCAAGCCGGCTCTGGCGCGGGGCGAGTTGCGAACCGTCGCGGCGACGACCTGGGCGGAATACAAGAAATATTTCGAGAAGGACGCCGCCCTCGAGCGCCGCTTCCAGCTTGTCCGCTGCGACGAGCCGTCCATCGAGAACGCCATCGTCATGCTGCGCGGTCTCAAGGACAAGTACGAGAAGCATCACAAGATCGCCATTCTCGACGAGGCGGTGGACGCGTCGGTCAAGGTCTCCAGCCGTTACATCAGCGGCCGGTTCCTTCCGGACAAGGCGGTCGATCTTCTCGACACGGCGGCCGCGCGTGTGAAGGTCGGGCTGGGGACACGTCCGGCGACTCTCGAAGACGTGGATCGACGCCTCAGCCACCTGGACACCGCGATCCACGCCACGCGGCGCGACGAAGCGATCGGCCTGTCGCCCGACCCGGCCATGATGACGGAGATGGAATCAACGCGGACCTCGTTGATGGAGGAGCGCGAGGCGATCGAAAAGCGGTGGCAGGCCGAGCTGGAGGCGGTCAACAAGATCATCGACCTGCGGTCCAAGCTGACAGGCTTGGAAGCCTTTGCGCGTGAGGCGGACACGAGCGGCAAGGCCGACGGCGAGAAGCCGGCCGCGGAATCGAAGGAAGCGCCGAGCAAGGGTGAGGGGAACGGAAAAAACGGAAAGGACGACGCGGCGATCCGCAAAGAGATCGCCGAGGCGACCGAGGCCTTGTGCGAGCTGCAGGGGGACGCCCCACTTCTTTACGCCCACGTCGATGCGTCGGCGGTGGCTGCGGTGGTGGCCGACTGGACCGGCATTCCGGTGGGCAACATGGTCAAGGACGAGATCGAGGCGACGTTGCGGATGGAAGATCGTCTGAAGGAGCGTGTCGTCGGGCAGGACCACGCGATCTCGATCGTCTCAGAGAAGCTACGGACGGCCAAGGCGGGGCTGGGGAACCCGGACCAGCCGATGGGCGTGTTCATGTGCGTGGGCCCAAGCGGCGTGGGCAAGACGGAGTTGGGACTCTCGATTGCAGACCTTCTGTTCGGGGGCGATCGTTTCCTGACGACGATCAACATGTCGGAGTTCATGGAGGCGCATACCGTTTCGCAGTTGAAGGGTTCGCCTCCGGGCTACGTGGGTTACGGCGAGGGGGGCGTGCTGACCGAGGCCGTCCGCCAGCACCCCCACTCGGTCGTTCTGCTCGACGAGGTGGAAAAGGCGCACCCGGACGTGATGAACCTCTTCTATCAGGTGTTCGACAAGGGCACGCTCGCGGACGGCGAGGGGCGGGTCATCGGGTTCAAGAACACCGTTGTCATGTTGACGAGCAACCTGGGCACCGACGTCATCCAGGGGATGTGCGAGGCGGACGAAGAGGTGGACTATGAGGAGTTGCGGGAGGCGATCTATCCGCACCTTCGTGACCACTTCAAGCCCGCGTTGGTGGCTCGTATGACGGTCATTCCGTTCTTGACGCTCGGACAAGAGGTTCTCAAGAGCATCGCGCGGATGAAGACGGCGAAGGTCGGCCGACGACTTAGCAACGCGCACGGCATCACCATGACGGTGGAGGATGCCGTGTACGCGGAAATGGCCAACCGGTGCAACCAAGTGGACGTCGGCGCCCGGCAGATCGACCACCTTTTGGACCAGGCCGTCCTTCCGGTCCTCTCGCGCCAGCTCTTGGAGCGTATGGGTTCCGACGAGATGCCGACTGCGTTGACGATGGGCGTCGATGACGCCGGCGAGTTTGTGTATACGTTTTCGGTGTGAGCGCTACGAGGCGCAACCGTTGACATTCATGTGCCAACCGTTGGCACTTTTGTTGGTCATCAAACAAGGAGCTTGATCCCATGGCCCTAGCTCGAGACCTCAGCACGGCCCAGTTGGCCTTTAAGGTCGCGGGGGGAGCCGCCGACGAGTTCCTCGTGATTCGCTACCGGGGAAGCGAGGGGCTTTGCCAGCTCTACCGCTTCGAGATCGAGCTGGCCAGCGCCGAAGGGAGTCCGGATTTCTCCTCCATCGTCGGCAAGCCCGCGACGCTAAGCATCACCAGCGACTGGGGGCCTCGTTGGTTCCACGGGATTGTCAGCCGATTCGAGATGACGGGCGAGACCGCCGACCAAACGTACTTCCGGGCGGAGTTGGTGCCGGAGCTTTGGCTGTTGACGCACCGCTACGACTGTCGGATGTTCCAGGAGAAATCCACGAAAGACATCATCTCCGAGGTGTTGACCGCCGCCGGCATTGCCTCGGACCGGGTCGATCTCACGGGTTTGCAAGGGACCTACGATCCGCGCGAGTATTGTGTCCAGTATAGAGAAACGGACTACAACTTCCTCTGCCGGCTCATGGAGGAAGAGGGCATCCGCTGGTGTTTCCAACAGACCGAGGAGGCACACACGCTCATTCTGACCGACGCGGCAGAGTACGCGCCCATTGCCGGCGAGTCGGCGACACTCCCCTACCGGCCTCCGTCGGCGATGAATGTTAACGAAGAGCATGTCTTTCGCTTCCGCGTCGGTCAATGCGTCCGTCCGGGGAAAGTCATGCTGGCGGACTACAACTTTGAAAACCCCGGGCAAGTTCTTCGGTCGGAATCGGACGCGGGTCGGAACACGGACTTGGAGTTCTACGACTTCCCGGGCGAATACACAGCCGAGGGAGCCGGCAACCGGCTTTCCGGCTTCCGCAAGGAGGAGTTCGACTCCGCGCGGATTCTCGGCGTGGGCCGGAGCAATTCGCATCGGCTGGCTCCCGACCTCAAGTTCACGCTGGCCGACCACCCGTCCGATTCCGCCAACGGCGAGTATCTGATCACCTCGGTGACGCACCACGGCGACCAGGCGACGCAGCGCGCCTCGGGCGGGGGGAGCGCGCGCGGATCGCTGCTCAATGCGAGGACGCATCAGGCGCTGCTTCAGGCCCAGAGCCATGAAGATACGGCCGTCCGTGAGCTGGCGGGCGGGCTGCTGTCGATCGCTTCGCGGATGAAGGCGGGTGATACGTCGGCGCATCGGGCGCTAACCCATTGGCTGTATCATGCGGGTCAGGTCTCCAGGGATTTGCCCGCCACCGCGGGTGCCTCTGGTGGAAACCCGCTGGAACCGTTGGCGATTCCCAACCTGGTCGAGGATCTGGTGCGGGCGTCGATCGTCGAGGCCGATCCGCCGCTCTATGAGTGTCGGTTCGAATGCATTCCCGCGGATGTGACGTACCGTCCGCCGCGTGTGACGCCGTGGCCGGTGATGCGCGGCAGCCAGACGGCGCGCATCGTGGGTCCGGAGGGCGAGGAGATTCACGTCGATGAGTACGGACGGGTGAAGGTTCATTTCGAATGGGACCGAGTGGGCACGTTCGGTGAGAACGACTCGTGCTGGATCCGCGTGTGCCAGGGATGGGCGGGCGGCAACTACGGCATCATGTTCATCCCCCGTATCGGCCAAGAGGTGATCGTCGATTTCCTGGAGGGCGATCCGGACAAACCGATCATCACCGGTCGGGTCTACAACGCCGACCACATGCCTCCCTACGAGCTTCCCGCGGAGAAGACCAAGAGCACGATCAAGACGCTCAGCAGCAAGGACGGCGACGGCTTCAACGAGCTTCGCTTCGAGGATCTCAAGGGCAAAGAAGAGATCTTCATACACGCGGAGAAGGATTACGACCTGCGGGTCAAGAACACCGCGAAGGAGACCATCTGCAACGACCGGCATCTGATCGTGGGCAACAACAAGTTCGAGCACATAAAGAAGAACCGCCACGAGATCGTCGATGCGGATCACATGGAAACGATCTGTAAGGATCGCCACCTCAAGGTCGAAGGCAAGGAAGCCATCGAGATTGCCGGGACGCGCAGCCTGAAGGTCGCGGGCGACGTGGCCGACGAGTTCGCCGACAACCATTCCGAACAGGTTGCGAACGAGTATCACGTCAAGGCGACAGACGTCATCATCGAGGGCAGCACGAACGTGACGGTACACGTCGGGGATTCGTTCATTGCGATTGAGTCCAGCGGCATCAAGATTGGCACAACCGGCGACATCGTGCTGGATGCCGGCGGCAACATAGAGATCAAGTCAGGCGCCAACAGCACGATGGAGTCGGGTGCGAATACCGACGTCAAGGCCGGTGCCGCCCTGGCCCTCGAGGGCACCACCACGGCCGACATGAAGAGCCCAACGACCACGGTCAAGGGCGACGGCATGCTGACCCTCAAGGGCGGCGTGGTCATGATTAACTAGACGAGGAACGCGTCGTATGAACGCCAAGAGCGGAACAGCCCGAACCATCGTCCCCCCTACGGAACCGGAAGAGGCCGCACCGGCTACCAAGGACAAGCCGGGCCAAAACATGCGCTACGGAGGCGAGCCGGTCGAGCGAACGCCGCCGGAACCGACGCCGCCGGAACCGCCTCCGGAGACGAGCTGGATCGAGATCGAGCTGATCGACGAGGCGGATGAGCCGGTACCCGGCGCCCGCTACGAGATCACGGCCTCCGACGGCAAGGTCTACAACGGCAGCACGGGCGCCGACGGCTGCGCGCGCGTCGAGCCCATCGCGGTGGGCACCTGCCAGATTAGTTTCACCAAGCTCGACGCGGAAGCGTGGGAGAAGGCCTGATGGCTAGAGCACCCATTCCAACCAGTGGCGGCACGCGGCAGCAGCGCGCTGCTGAGCTGAGGGCGGAGGATGAGCGCAAGAAGCGGGGCGCTGCGCAAGAAGAAGCGACGGCCCCGACCGATGATCCGGACGACGACCGTGACGATTCTTCCTCCACGGCGGAAGGAGCCAACGCTTCGCAGGATACGGGCGCGATCGGTCAGGGTGAATACATTGTGAAGCAGGGCGATTGTATCAGTGCGATTGCGTGCAGGTACGGGTTTTTCTGGAAGACGCTCTGGGAACTCTCGGAGAATAGCGAGTTGAACAGTGTGCGGGAGGATCCGAATGTGTTACTGCCCGGCGACCGGATCACGATCCCGGAGCTACGGCAGAAAGAGGAATCGGGCGCGACGGAAGCCCATCATCGCTTTCGGCGGTTGGGCGAACCGTCCAAACTACGACTACGGTTGATGAAGGAGCCGGACGGCGAAGGAGACGAGGCGCCGGGCGAAATCATCGAGAAAGAACGCGGCAAGAACCACATCACCGAAGATGCCGAGACGTCGCAGGAACCTACCGCGGATGAGCCCCGCGCGAATGTCCCCTACGCGCTGGTCATCGACGGCACCCATCACGACGGTACAACGGATGAGGACGGCTGGATCGAAGTCTCCATCCCGGGGAGCGCACGGCGTGGCAAGCTGATCCTGAACCCCGGGACGGAGCAGGAAGAGGAGCTGTCGTTGCAGCTTGGACATCTGAGCCCGATCTCGGAGATCAGGGGCGTGAAAGAGCGGCTGGCCAACCTGGGCCTTGACTGCGGTGACCGCACCAGCGCAGTGACGGACGGGCTTCGATGGGCGGTCAAGGCTTTTCAGATCAAACAGGGCCAGGAACCGACGGGCGAGCTGACCGAAGCGCTGGGGCTTAAGATTCAGGAACTGCACGGCAGCTAGCTGGAGCCCAGCACCGGCATTACAAATGGGATTGGACTCTCGGAGCAGGATCTATGCCAGCCGATGAACGAGTCAAAGTGATCTTTCGCCGTGTCTTCGTGCGTGACGATTCGGACTTCTTCGGCGACGGCGAGTTTTTCTTCGACGCGACGGTCGGGGGCACGGCGGTCGGCGACCACCGCATCTTTCGGGCCGTCGAGAGGCGCAGCATCAGTCTTCCGGAGGCCGTCTGGTCCACCGTCGTAAACGTGCGCACCCTCAGCCAGCTTGTTGTGCGGTTCCGGGCCACCGAAGAAGACATCATCTTCGACGACAACCTCGGGATCGTGCAACACACGCTACGGCTTCCGTTCCGTCAGACTCGCTTCGCGTTTCGTCATGGCACGTCGTTTTTCCTTCTTGATTGGGAGGTGGAGCTTGCGGTTGGTGGCCGGTTCGGGCACCACGCACCCACCGATGTCTTCGCCACGCGGCAGAACACGGGCAGCGTGACATGCACGACCGTATCGGGCAGCCGCTTTCGAGCCCGGATGGAATGCCATCCCGTCCGTCCGGTTCCGGCCCCCCCTCCGGCGACATTGTTGCCTGGACGACCTGCGTTCCCCGCGGGAACGGCCAGCGAGAACAATACCGGCGGCACGAGCCCGCAAGCCAACTCGCCGATCAACGTCATTCCCAACCCGTCGGTGATTCCAATTCTGGGTCCGGCTAATACGGCCCCCCCGGGGCCTCACACCAACGCCGCCCTGGATGCAGCGAACTGGGCCAACCCCCGCAATTGTGCCCGCATCGAGTTCACGAGGTACACTCCTAAATCGCTGAACTTCACTGACAACGATCCCCGACTGGTTTGGCGGGCGGTACCGGTGACGGGGGGCAACGTCGGGTTCCTCGGTCAGCCTCGTGGCCGCCGAATCAGGGTCTTCGGAACAGCGACGGGCGAGGTGCGGCTGGAGTGCCGGTTCAAGGGTGCCTTGTTTGCGACCTACCGGGCGCTGGTGACGAACCTGCGGCGGATCCCATGCCGCTGCAACATTCTCAACGGCACAACCGCCGACAGCACCCCACGCGTCACGCCCGCCGACGTGAAAAACCACGTGGATATCGCCAAACGTTTCCTACGACAAATCGGCCTCGAGCTGACACTGGACACGAATCCAGCACGCACACACGGTGCCACGGCAACGGCCATTCCAGGCATCTTTCGCATCCGCGTGCCCCGCGGCCGAACCCGACGCATTGATACCGCCACGGCCGAGCGGGCCACAATCATGAACCATCGTGTGGGTGTGATGAACTTCACCTATGTGTTTTCCGCGCGCAGTGCCAATACGCTCGGCGCGGCCTTAGACTTTCCCAACAGTACGGCCCCGGCGGCGGCGGGCGCCCGTCCGCAGATCACCGATAACGGCACACCCAGCACCTCGTGGGTCCGCCCTACCGGCGTCGGCATCGGCGCCGACGCGGCTACCGGGCCGGTCGTCATGCAGTTGATTAACGGACGCGTCCGGGCGGGTAATCCGCAGCTGTTCTCGATGTTCCTGACCGACGGGAATGGCGGGCCGACCCATACGACGATAGCCGCCCAGCAGCTCTTCGCCAAGAACATGGTTCACGAGTTCTGTCATATCATGAATCTGGGTCACCGTGTTGAGGGCGTGAGCGCCACCGGCTTCGACATGACTGCGGCGAACCCGCCGGCGACGCTCAATGCCAACGGAATCTTCTGGGACGGCCTCCTGCATCCTCCGAACGAGAACGTGATGCAGTGGGCCGGCGCTGGCGCCGTGGCCCAGGATCTGGACATCATTCAGGCCAAGGGGGTGCAGTTCAGCCCGCTGGTTACCGGCGCCACGGTTGTGCCGCCTGCCGTGCCGCCTCCACCGGGTCCGGGTCCTCCCGTCACAGGACCACCCGGCGTGGCCGAGTCCGTCGATTACACGATCGTGTCGGGCGACTGGTTGTCCAAGATCGCGCAGCGCCACGGCATGACCTGGCAGGAGCTTTACAATTACGATGGCGGGACCGGCACGCCGAATCGGCAGCGGCTGCGCAGCGGCGATCCTGATTTGATCTATCCGGGCGAGGTGATCCGTGTACCGACTGCCGGTGGCGGTGCTGGTGGGGGCGGGGGTAGTGGTGGAAGTGGAGGCGGCGGCGACAGTGTTGGTGGGGGTGGAGGCGGAGGTGGTGACGGTGGAGGCGGTAGTGACGCAGGCGGAGCTGCTGGTGCGGGCGGTGGTGGTGCGGGAGGCGGAGGTGGGGGCGGTGCATGACGGAACGACGAGATGATGTGGAAAACAACAACGATCATCTACTGTGGACTACTTTGGCTCGGTGGGAGCTGTGCCGAAGTCAAGGAGCCCCCACGGGACCTAAGGGAGACTGCGATGACTGATGAACCCGTCAAAGTCCTGCAGACATCGGACGACCCCAAAGCGTTGCTTCGTGCGGGGGCGCTGATCGCCGCGGGTGACCGCATAACCGAACATGACGCATTGCTAAAGGCCATGCGATCCGAGGCGTTTCTTCTGAAGCTCAATAGCCAAGAAGAGTACAACGGCGATCCCGATCGGCTGCGGGTGCGGCGGATCATGGACGCGTTGGTCAGGAACCAGGCGCCGGTGGCCCGCGAGACGATCCTCGCCCTCATCAACAGCCCCGTGTTCATGAAGGACGGCGGCCGCGTCGATCTGCTCATCCAAGCTTCCGCCGTCGTGCGACCCGCCCCAGCGGAGCTCGTCGCGTTCTGGGACAAACACTGTCAACCGGAAGACGGATTCACGCCACTGACCATCGAGGCACTGACCGAGAATGGCAGCAAGCCGGCGCTGGAGCTGTTGGAGCGGAAGTTTGCCGACCCCAGCCATGAGAACGACTTCAAGCAATCGTGGATGCGCAGCAGTATCCTGACGCACCGCAACCAGGCGTCGCTGCTACTCACCTGCGAGGCCATGCTGGCCGGCGGCATGCCCGAAGAGCTGCACGGCGACTTGGTTGATGTGCTGTTTGATTACAAGCCGCAGGAATGGTACCGCCCGGCGATAAGCTACAACCCGCCGCCGTTGTCGGCGTATTCGTCGTCGGCGCGGATCCAGATGCGCCGCATTGGCGACTTCGTACTCAAGAACGTGACGTTGACCAAGGAACAGAAGCAGGCCGTTGAGAACACCCTAGAGGCACTTAAGGGGAGAGCCTCGGCCCAGCAGCATCCCGGGAACTAGCTCGATGTCGCGAAAAGTCATCATGACGGATGCCACGCGGGGTGGGAACCAACGACGCCTGCGAGGACAGGGCGGAGGAGGAAACGCGAAGCCGCGGAACACCATACGAAGCGGAGCGAACAATCATGGCCTCTCCTGATGCAATGAACGCCTATTACGAAGACTTCCCCGCGCCGCCGGCTGAGCCGGAGGCCGGCGCGAGCAAAGCGGAAAAGGACAAGTTCAAGAAGGACAAGGCGCAGTTTGAGAAGGACAAAGCCGACCACGAAGAGAAGTACGGCCCGGCTCCGGAGCCGGACCCCGTTGTTGTTCCCGCGCCTCCCGGTGGTGGCGGTGGTGGCGGCGGTGGTGGCGGTGGGGGTGGCGGTGGCGGCGGAACCAACCTCTGCGACTCCTACGGCGGCGGCGGCGGTGGCGGCGGCAGTGGTGGCAACGGCGGCTCAGGAGGCACCGGCGGACGCACGGCCGGCGGTTCGTTCGGACTCTACATTTGGAATAGCAACGTAACCATTAAGAGTTCGACGGTCAGAGCGAAGGCTGGCGCAACTGGTGGCAACGGCGGCACTGGTGGACC
>CBDUXT010000050.1:0-43124 GCA_965371245.1 uncultured bacterium
ACGCCGCGTCAGAGCCGTGGGCGCAAGCCCACGGACACGATGCGAACAAGCATAGCGTTTCTACGATACCAGACCGGTCACAGGGCTCGCGCCCTGCGCTCTGAGAACTGACCGCCGATTCGGTCATGCACCCGTTGGGCTGCGAATCCTGTCCGTTGCGTTTACACCGGGGCGGGCGAATCTATAATGTGATCCGTCGGCGCGGCTTGTTCCTTTGGCCGGTCGATTTGGAGCACGGTTTTATTACGCCGCAAGGGTGGAGACACGATGGCCTTACTTGGCGTCAACATCGATCACGTGGCCACGGTTCGCCAGGCGCGGCGCACGGATGAGCCGGACCCCGTTTGGGCGGCAGCCGAGGCGGAGCTAGGCGGCGCGGACGGCATTACCTTTCACCTGCGAGAGGACCGACGGCATGTGAACGACCGCGACGCGGCCCTGCTTTGCAAGACCGTCGGCGTCAAACTCAACATGGAGATGTCCGTCGCCGGCGAGATCGTCGATACGGCCGTGGCGTTGCGACCGGCGCAGTGTACCCTTGTCCCGGAACGCCGCGAGGAACTGACCACGGAGGGGGGGCTCGACCTGTTGCGGCACCGCACCCACGTGACCGAGGCCGTGATGAGGCTGCGCGAAGCGAACATCATCACAAGCGCGTTCATCGAGCCCATCGAGGAGCAGGTCGCGGCGGCCGCGGACATCGGCTTCAGCGCCGTCGAGCTCTGGACCGGGGGCTATGCACACGCCAAGGCTCCAAAGGAGCGCGAAGCGGCTATCCGGGCGCTTTGCGAGGCACTTCAAGTCGCCAAGGGTCTTGGTCTGGAGGTTCACGGCGGACACGGGCTGACCTATCGCAACATCGCCCCGATCGCGGAGCTTCCCGGCTTTTCGGAGTTCAATATTGGTCACTCGATCGTCGCGCGGGCCGTCTTCGTCGGGATGCGCGAAGCGGTGAAGGAAATGAAGCGACTGCTCTCTGCGCACGCGCCGAAAACGTAGCGATAGCGACCGGGCGATCGTTCGGTCGGTTGAACGACCTGTCGCTCGGCGTCCCCGAAGTTTGAACCGAGCACGGATGAGAGGTTCCAAACGCCATGGATACAGCCAAGACCCTCGGGAAGCTGAGTGGTTCAATGACCGCCCTGGTAACGCCGTTTCGTGCCGGCCGGGTCGATTGGGAATGCCTTGATCGGCTGATCGATCGCCAGATTGGCGCGGGCACCGACTGGCTCGTGGCGCTGGGCACAACCGCGGAGACGCCGACGCTTTCCCAAAAGGAGCGAGACCGCTGTCTCGAAGCGGTTGTTGCTCGCGCGAACGGGCGTCGCCCGGTGATGGTCGGAACCGGGTCGAACGACACGGCCGAGGCAATTCGGCGCACGAAACAGGCCGCAACGGCGGGTGCGTCGGCGGCGCTGGTCGTTGCGCCGTGCTACAATCGGCCCAGCCCGGAGGGCCTCTTCCGTCATTTTGCGAAGGTGGCCGGGTCGGTCGAGTTGCCGATTTGTTTGTACAATGTCCCTGCGCGGACGGGGATCGACATCAGCAACGACGTGGTCGTTCGCCTGTGTGATGAGTGTCCCAACATCGGCGCCCTGAAGGACGCCTCAGGCGGTGTCGATCGGATCACCGACCTGCAGAGCCGATGCAGCGTCGCGGTGCTCTGCGGGGATGATCCTCTGACCTGGCCGATGATGGCGATGGGGGCCGTCGGTGTGATCAGCGTCTTGGGGAACCTGACCCCTGCGTTGGTGAAAGCGCTGGTATCCGCCGCGCTGGCGGGTGACTGCTCCGCTGCGCTGCTTGCCCATCGCAAGCTCCATGGGTTGGCGACGGGCATCGGGCGGTTCGGTCCCAACCCGGTTCCGGTCAAGACCGCCATGGCGCTGTCCGGGCTGTTGGACGAAGAGTTCAGATTGCCTTTGTGTTCGTTGGATGACCACGCCCGTCGCGAGATCGAAGCCGTGTTGCGTCGCCACGAGTTGCCAGTGGCAGTTACAGCATGACCAGCCCAACCAGCGTGACCGTGATGGATCGTCCGCAGCTCAGTCTCCTGGACCGAGCGGCCACACTCTCCGCTTGGGCGCTGGGCATTGCGCTGTTTGCGACCGTGGGGTGGCACGCGCTGGCCCCGGATGATCCGCTTGCCCCCGTCACCTTTTTCGGTCGCCGAGGCGCGTTGATTGCGCTGCTGGAGGTCGTGGCCATGGCGACCGTGGCCGCCGGATTGGCCACCCTCATCGCGGGTCGAAAGCTGGCGGACATCGGCGCCTTCTCCGTCGCCTTGGGGCTCGCGTGTGCGTCCCTTCGCGGTGGCACGTCCGCGTGGCTTCTGTTGGAGCGTGCGGATGGCGGCGGCGGAACAAACGCTGCCCTCGCCCTCTTCTTCGCGTTCGATACCCTCGCGTGGCTGGTTGTGGTCGCGGTCTCGCTGTTGGCTGGGGCGGCCGTCTTGCGGTGGTTCTACGGGCTGCCCGATCCGAGCCGCGCCGACGAGATGGACGTGCGGACCATGGCGTTTAGCGGCGTCGCGGGCTACGACGTGCCCGGCGTGTCGATGCGGCTCTTTGGCGGGCTTCCTGGCCCGCAAACACGGCTCGCCGACGGGATCAGGCACACCCTGATCGCCTCCGGTGTCGGTCTCATCGTGTTGGCGCTGGTTTCGACGGGTCTCTCCTTCCGCTCCATCCAGCACGGGCAGGTCTGCTTCGTCGTCGCGGTCAGCGTCTTTATTGGGGTCGATGTGGCCTACCGCCTCATGCCGGTTCGCTCGGCGCTGTGGGCCATCCTTGCCGTTGGGATCATGGCCGTCGCCGGCTACGTCTGGTCCGCTTTTCGCGCCGCGCCCCCGGGGTTGCCGCCGAATGTACCGGCCACCCACTTCATGCGCGTGTTGCCCGTTCAGTTCGTCTCTGTCGGAACGGCCGCCGCCCTGGTGGCGTTCTGGTATGCCTACTTGCCCGCGCCGACCGTCGAGGTCGATCGATCCAGTCACAGGTGACTCGGCGGCGCAGCCGTAGCGTGTCTTCGCCTCCCCACATCCAAGTCGGGCGCCTCGATCGCCCTTCCGCGAGTTTACACGAAGCCTGTGAATTGCTTGAGCGCGTACCTCGGAAAGCGCTTCCCGCGCCACGACCGTCAGGGAGCGGACTGGCTCTCCCGCCACGGATAATCGCTCCCTCACGGTGGCGGCTCGGATAGAACGACACCCTCCGTACGCACGTCCCAAACCATCCCCAGTGCCGACGGCGCCTCTTGCAACCAAGCCGGGTTCGTTTATGCTTCGTATAAGGCGGTGAATGCCGGTGGGTCCGTGCCGGCCACGCACGTCCGAGGGATGAATCTACCCCACGCATGGAGGCGACCTGATGCCCATTTACAAACTCCACCGGAAGCGCCGTCGGCGCGGGGGTCCCGGATCGCTTCTCGCCGTCGCCATGATCATGGCCGTCTCCGTCTGGTGGTTCTACCTCCGCCCGAGTTTTTCGCCGGACAACGAAACAAGGCTGGCGCTGGCACCGCAACCGGTGCTCACGTCCGACAGGCCCGAGATCGTTCCCGCATCACCGCCCCGGCCCGGCGTCGCCGAGAAGGGCGCCGCTCCCCAACCCGAGAAACCCGCAGTGGCGCCGGCCGACCCCCAACGCGCCCAGGCACTTGTTTCCGAGGGGCGGCGCGCTCTTGAGGGCGGTGACCTCGTCGCTGCCCGGACGCATTTCAGCGAGGCTCTGAAGCTGCGTGTCGATGGCCCTGATGCGACGTTGATCCGGGCCGAACTCACCCGACTGGGCAACGAAACGATCTTTTCGTCGCGCATCCTTCCCGGCGATCCGCTGGTCGGCCGCTATGTCATCAAGGCCGGCGACTCGCTGGGTAAAATCGCCAAAGCAAACAAGATTTCCGACGATCTGCTGGCGACCATCAACCACATCAAGAACAAGAACATGATTCGCATCGGGCAGACCATCAAGGTGGTCAAGGGTCCGTTTCACGTTACCCTCGATAAGAGCACGTATACCCTCGATGTCTACCTCGCCGGAACGCTGGTCAAACATTTTGCGGTGGGCCTCGGCGTCGATGACAGCACGCCGACGGGCACCTGGCGCGTATCGACCAAGCTGTTGAACCCGACCTACTATCCGCCGCGCGGTGGGACCATCGTCGCCGCCGACGATCCGAAGAACCCGCTGGGCGAGCGATGGATCGGGCTGCAGGGTGTCTCCGGCGAGGCCCGCGGGCTGATGCGCTATGGGATACACGGCACCAACGAGCCGGATAGCGTCGGGCAGAGCGTTTCGATGGGATGCATCCGGATGTACAACGAGGACGTCGCGGCGCTCTACACGTACCTGATCGAGAAACACTCGACCGTCGTCGTGCGCGCCGCGCCGCCAGCGCACGCCGGACGTATCCCCTTCGGCGACCCGGCTCCCTGATGCCGGGTCTCACAAAGGTAGAACCCGGTATCGCCCGTCCCGCATCACCCCCGAGCCGCGGGCTTTAAGCCCGCGCGGACATGGCCCCTGAGCCGGCTTCAGCCCGCGCGGACGTCCCCCCTGAGCCGCGGGCTTTAAGCCCGCGCGGAGGTCCGCGCAACCTAAAGCATGCGGCTCGGATAAGACATCACCTGACATGCGTGTGGCACCGGCTTCCAGCCGGTGAAAACAAGGGGCAAGACCCATGGCCTGGATCAACCCGGTCGCCGAAGACGACGCAAAGGGGCAGCTCGCCCGCATCTACCTAGCCGCTCGCAAACGCGCGGGCCGTATCTACAACATCATCTCCATCCAAAGCCTCAACCCGCCCGCACTGCAAGGCATGATCGGTCTCTACACGGCCGTCATGCATGGCGACTCTCCCCTGACGCGCGGCCAGCGGGAGATGCTGGCCGTGGTCGTTTCCCGCGCCAACGAGTGTCACTACTGAGTGGATGCACACGCGAAGGACCTCCGTGTCGAGGTCGACGATGCACAGTGGGTGGAGGCCATCAAGAATGACTACATCCAGGCCAAGCTTTCTTCCATTGATCGGGCGCTGTGTGACTACGCCGCCAAACTGACGGCCGCACCGGCCACGGTAACAAAGTCCGATCTGGACAACATGCGGTCCATAGGCCTGACCGACCGAGCCATCAACGACGCCGCCCAGGTCGTTTCGTTCTTCAACTACATCAACCGAATCGCCGACGGCCTCGGCATCGACCCCGAGCCGGAACGGTAGGTCGGGTCATCGACCCGGCATGAAAGCAGGTCGGGCTACGCCCGACATGGCGGACCGGCCGACGTTTCATCGAACGAAGCCGGGGAAGACCCGGCCCGACCTTCGCGCAGAGGTTGTGTCGGGCAGAGCCCGACCTACATCGGTCTGACCGGAGTTGGGCGTCAAAGGTGCGAAAGATACACGCCTCGCCAGCAAACACGGTCGTTCCACGCGAAGAGATTCCCATAATTCCTGGCCTCTGGCTTGACTCTGCCCGTTCTCGGGGAAGAATGTTAGTGGACCATGAAGTTTGGGCGGTCGGCGAAGCACACTTGCAGGATTCTGACCATGGCGGTTGACCTCGGCTCAACAGAATCATCCTAAACGAAATCATCCCGTTCCATCCGGTCGCCGAGGCCACCTTGCCGCCGATTCCTGTCTGAGCTTCCGCATCGCCATCGCCATCGTTCGCTCGGCTGGCCATAGCCGGTGCGGAGAAGCTGTGCGCTTTTTATCGCGTGTCGCGCTGAGCCCCAGCCTTGCGCGCATCACAATGACGCACCGGCGGCACAGCTTTAGCGGGATTTCGGGTTGGTTTCTTCTTGCGTCTATATTGGAGAGAGAACATGGATTCGGTGAAGATCGGCGGGATCAGCGGGTATCGGATTCGGAAGCACGCTGGCTTGCGATGCGCGCTGGCAGCGTTTGTCTTGGTTATTGGGTCCGCGCAGGCGTTTGCCCAGTGCCTGGAAGAGCGGAAGCTGACTGCATCAGACATGGCGGGGGCTGACCAGTTCGGAGGCTCCGTCGCCGTGAGCGGGGACACGGCTGTGGTCGGAGCGCCCGGAGACCAATGCCCGGCGGGCGGGGAGAGTTGTGGGGCGGCCTATGTCTATGGTTTCGACGGAACGTCTTGGGTCGAGGTGCAGAAGCTGACCGCGTCCGATGCGGCGGTGAACGATTTCTTCGGGTTTTCTGTTTCCGTGAGCGGGGACACGGCCGTAGTGGGAAGTCTGGGGCATGCCTGCCCTGCGGGCGAGAATTGCGGGGCGGCATACGTGTTCCGGTTCGACGGGCTCTCCTGGTTCGAGGAGCAAGAGCTGACCGCCTCTGACGCTGCGGCGGGTGATGACTTCGGGTGGGCAGTCTCCGTAAACGGAGAGACGGCCGTGGTGGGCGCAGTGTTGGATGACTGCGCGGCTGGCGCCAACTGCGGGTCGGCCTACGTGTTTCGGTTCGACGGGATCTCTTGGGTCGAGGAGCAGAAGCTGGCCGCCTCCGATGGGGCGGAGGATGACTGGTTTGGCGTTTCCGTATCAATGAGTGCGGAGACGGTCGCGGTGGGGGCATGGTTCGATGACTGTGCGGCCGGGCTCTCTTGCGGGTCGGCGTACGTGTTCCGGTTCGACGGGACCACTTGGGTCGAGGAGGAGAAGCTAACCGCCTCGGAGCCGACGGCGCGGGCACTCTTTGGAAGCTCAGTCTCCGTGGACGGGGACACTACCGTGGTCGGCGCCCCCACGAGCTTCTCATCGGAGAGCGAGACCAGCGGATCGGCGTATGTGTTTCAGTTCAACGGAACCTCCTGGGTGCAGGACAAGAAGCTGATCGCCTCCGATGCGGCGGCGGGTGACCGTCTAGGAGCAGTCGCTATCAGTGGAAACACGATCATCGCGGGGGCATCGGGGGCCGATTGCGCGGCGGGGGGCGACTGCGGGGCGGCGTACGTCTTCTCCTGCGCCTCGCCCGTTACGACCGTCGGTCTCGACATCAAGCCGGGTAGCTGTCCGAACCCGTTGAATCCAAAGAGCAAGGGTGTCGTGCCCGTCGCAGTTGTCGGCAGCTTCGACTTCGATGTGGCGACGATCGACCCGGACTCGCTGACGCTGGCCCGGGCCGATGGCGTGGGCGAAGACGTCTCCCCGATCTTCAACCGAAGCGGCCTCAGGATCGCCACAAGGGATGTGGCCGCGTCGTCTGGCGATGAGCCTTGCGCCTGCCATCAGTCGCATCGGGACGGAATAGATGATCTTGTGGTTACTTTTTCGACATCCGAGATGAGTCGCGCGCTTAACCTGAGTGGGCTCGCACGCGGCGAGACGATCGAGCTTGTACTGCGCGGCACGCTGCAAGACGGAAGCGCGTTCGAGGCGGTCGATTGCATCGTGATCCCCGGTCGAGAGCCGGATGGAAGAGACGTCGCGTGCCCGTTTGGGGCGGATACAGTCTGGAGTTCAACTCAGCTATTGGACCAGGTCATTATTGTCGGCGACTCGTTCCAGCAGCCGGAACGCTATACGATACGAGCGAGCAGACGCCTCGATCAAGCCTCGCTTACGCTCGACATCGCCGGGCTTGAAGAACTGTGGTTTGGTACTGTCACGAAACTTGTGACAGAGGTTCCACTCGGAGAACGCACGCAGCTCTACAGAGTCGATAACACCTTCGGAACGGTCGGTCTCGTGGCGGGCGGTTTTCTCACGATCACAACATTCGACGTCCAATGTCAGCGTGACCTGGTAACCTGGACTTTCGACTATGAGTTCAGCTTGGAGTTCTTCCCAGCGGACGCCCCGCCGGGCGTTGCAAGAGTGACCACCATCAGCGGAACGCAGGTGGGAACCCTGTCCGAAGATGGAAGGCAAATCGAGTGGTCGGCCCCGGTGGGAACCTGGGATCGTGGCGGGCACGTCGGAGAGTTACATCTACCGCTGAGCGACGTCGTTACTCCCGGAACCTGGTCGCTTGAAGCCGGCGCTCTGCGTCTCGACGGACGCGGCGCCATGGGTGACCGTTCCACTATGCCTGTCCGGGCACGGGTGGAGCCGCACCGCTCCATCGGCCGCAAGCGCGATCGTCCGTAGCTTCCCGGAGTCGTCGAGGATTCTCTTGACGGCGCGATGAGTGTAGACGCCTTGGATTACGCGCGCTCTTCCACCGCCCGACTCAATACCGCCAGCTCGTCAGGTCGGCCCCGGCGGGTGCGGTCTTTCGGATCCGTTCCAGCATCTTCTCGACGTACATCTGGTGATAGCGTAGTCGCGAGGTGGCGTTGGGGCGTTCGTGGTCGCCGTTCCAGCAGTGCTCGGCCCGGTCACCGTATTCGACCACGCCGTCGTAGGTTGGGTTCTTGGCGCTTTTAAGAAAATCCTCCGCCAGATAGACGGCATTGTTGAGGTAGTAGTTGTCCATCGTTCCGCAGTACAGGTGAATCTTGCCCTGAAGCTTGGGGCCTAGGGTCTTCCAGTCGCGCTCGAGGATGTGCCGAAGGTCGTAGTTCTCGCGCCAATGGGCGGCCACCGCTTGGTCGATCTCGCCGGTGCGTTTGTTCCAGATACGCTTGGGGTAGCCGTCGGGTCCGACCGGGCTGTAGACGGCCTCCCAGATGTCCCACTGGGCGCCGGAGCGTGAGTGCGTGCCGAGCACCAGCTCGCGGTGGTTGACCTGTTCGAGCGTTGAGCTGATGTGGCCAAGGTAGTCTCGCTGCCCAGGTCGGGGGATGCGGTTCCACGGCCCTTCGCTGTAGTAGGCGTTCTTGTCCTCGTAAAGGTTTACGACGGTGTAGGCGCGAAAGTCGATGGGGTCGGGGCAGGCCGCGAAGCATCCGTTGAAGTCGTCCGGGTAGAAGACCTGGACGGCGAGTGCTTCCCAGCCGCCGGTCGAGCCACCGTAGGTGAAGCGTGCCCAGCCCGCGCCGATCCCGCGGAACTTTTTCTCCACGAAAGGGATCAGCTCTTTCATGATCGCGTCGCCATAGGGCCCGAGGTTCTGCGAGTTCACGGCGTAGGAGTCGTCGTAGTATGGGTTGGCGTGTTGGACCTGAATGATAATCATCCGCGGCCGATTCGGGCTGGTCCATTCCTTGAAGAGGTCGTGGGCGTGCTGCTGAACGATTCGGTTGTAGCCATCAAGATGAAAGCGTTCGCTGTAGGTGGGCGCCAGTTCGGGGTCGGGCGGTTCCTCGCGAAAGCCACCGAACGTGTAGGGGAAGTGGCCATGGTTGACGACCAGCGGGTATCGCGCGTTGGGGTGTTCGTCAAAACCATGCGGGAGCAGCACGCATGCGCCCAGGTGCATGGGGCGGCCCCAGAATTTCGTCAGCAGCTTGCTTTGTATCTTCACGTGCTTGATGTACTTCGTGTCTTTGGGGGGCGCGATCGGGGGAATCTCCCGGTCGAGGGTGATCCGGATCGTCTGCTCCTTGCTCGGGTCGATGTGCAGGCGTTTGGGTGTGCTATACAGGTTCCCGGGCGCGCGATTCCAGTGCTGACCCTCGCCGCGGTCCATGGGAAGCTTGACGACGTAGCCGTCCGCGCGGTGGAACGTCTCGTATCGGTGGAGCAGCGCCTGAACCCAGTACTCGCCCGGTGGAACCTCGCTCAGACTCGCTCGAGGAACGCCGAACACGGAGCCGTCGAAGATCGCGCCGGCGCCGGGCGACAGCCCATCGACATCGATCCCGAAGATCTGCTGAGCGTTGGGGCCATCCGTGATTTGAAATCGCGGTTCCCGAGTGCCATCCGTGGATAGCATCAGCAGCATGCGGCCATCGAGTGGTGCGGCCGATCGCTCGCGCGGGAACGAGACGGCGATGCGTAGCTTGGCCTTACCCGCAGGCGCCGGCTCGGGGAGAGTGGGAGCGTAAGCGGCGAGAACGATCAGTGATGTAACGAAGAATTGACCCATCTGATGAAGCTCCTCTGCATCCGGCGAAGTAATCCCCAAAGAGCGCGTTTAAGAAGGGTGTTCTCCTATCCGAGCCGCGACCGTGAGGGAGCGACTTTCTGGCGGACAGTCGGACCGCTCCCTTACGGTCGCGGCTCGGAAGAAGAGTTCTTCAACGTGCTCTAATGATCGCCTGTAACGTAGAGGGTGCCCCGCACTGTGGCAAGCATGGTGTGGACGCGTGAGAAAGGAGCCGGGACGTCGTTTGTTGATCCGCAAGTTCCCCGCGAATGCGGGAGCGGGGAGACGCCGTGTAGCAGCTACGTCGGGGCTGTTGATCTTGAAATCGGCCGCGCCCGACGCGGCTTATGCCTCGGGCGAGGTCGGCTCATCCGTGGCGCCTGGCCCCTTCGAGACGGTGCCGTCGTGCGCATCGATCTCGCCTGGTCCTACCGCGACGTCAGTTCCCTGGGACGGCTCGGACGACGCCATTTGATCACGGTTAAGCCGGCGTTCGCGCTTTTCAGCGGCCTTCCGCGATTTTTGGAGTTCGCGTTGCCGTTTTGCGACCTCGCGTTCGCGTTTGCGAACTGACGATCTCTTCTTTGCCATTCCAACTCCGTCGCCGCTGGGCGACCGTTGCGCTTGACATCTCGTTCCGCGGTCGTCCGAGGAGTCGAGCCGGTGCGCCGGTGAATGCCAGAGCATTTCCCGTTTGTTGGTCCCCAGCCGCGGGCTTTGGCCCGCGCGGTTCCTCGTCATCGGATGCATCGCCACAGGCGGTGAACCCGACATACGAAAACGGGAAATGCTCTAGCCTAGTCGGTGTTCCCGCGCATCCGCATCGTCGAATGGATCCGTAGGCTAGGGAACTCTGAGCGTACGCAGTATACAAGCGTTCGCGCCGGCCGCCGACGCCGCCACCGCCGCCACCGCCGCCACCGCCCGCGGGCTTGGGCTTGGCCTCGTTGACCTTGATCGTGCGGCCGCCGAGTTCCTTGCCATCCAGTGCCGCGATCGCGGCCGCGGCTTCGGCATCGGAGTTCATCTCGACGAAACCGAAGCCCTTGCTCTGGCCCGTGCTCCGATCCGTGATCACGTTGACGGTATCTACAGTGCCGTGGCCCGCAAACAACTTCTCAAGGTCAGAATCGCTGACATCGTAGCCGAGGTTTCCAACGTACAGTTTTCTACCCATCATGCATCTCCTTGAGAGACCGACGAGCCAGTTCCAGCCGTCTCGGCACACGCGATGCCTGGACGCCATAACACACCGCATCACGATTGACGCGGTGCGCCCTCGCGTGCTGAGCTGCGAGACAAACGCTTCTTCTTGTCGAAGGAAACAGACGGATGTCGGGCGTGCGTAGCTGAGGTCGGTGGAAACTGGATGCTTCGGCTCTCTAAACTTCCTGCGGCGATTGCCGCACATCGTCTGCCTGGCGGCAGCGAACATGGACAGCGACGGGCTGTCCTCCACGGCGCCAGGCCGTCATTCGAGCCTCAGTGACCAGTCCGAATCGCAAGAGCGTACCCGCGCCGGCGGGCAAGTCCTCGGGAAGGGGATGAATCATCGAAGATCGCTGCTGGCCGAGAGCATAGGCGGTCCTAACCACCCTGCCAAGTGGGCTCGCGATTTTTTCTCGCCCTACCTGATATCCCCGTCTTTCTGGGAGCAGGGACGGCCTTGCAGAGTTGGCGCTACTCTACCGAACACCCCCGTGCGTCGTGTCCGGGCCGATTCTGGGGTCGCAACCCCGGACACGCCGGAGCACCCGATGAGTGCCGGCAGCATGGCCAGGGGCCCCGGGGAATCCGCCGGGAAGGAATCAGGGCAGTCCGCGACTCCCGTCAGCTCCGGGCTAGGGGCAAGAAACAGGGACAGTGATGAACGGGAATGCCCTGCCGCTGAACGCGTCGAGCGCCGAGGTTACGTCGGTGATGTTGATCTTCAGATCAGGCACGCCCGGCTCGATATCCGCGCGGGCCTTCATCGGCGCACTGCCCGTATTCCGGAACTTGTCCAGGATGGCGACCACATCGGAGGTCACGCCCACGGTCTCGTCGGGGTCCGACCAAGTACCGCTGCCGGTGTCGAACTGGCCGACCACGTCACCCCAGCGTCCGAGCGTCTTTGATAACGGCGCGGAAAAGCCGAGCTCGTTCTCGGTTCCGCACGAAACATCGATCGCTCGGATGTCGTATCGCCCGCCCGGTACCAGCGCCTCGTGGAAGACATGCACCACGTCCAACTCGCTCCAATCCAAGAACGCCGGTGCGCATTGCAGCGTAGCGAAACGAGACGTCGGTGGCGTGAGGTCGTCCTTGCCGGAAAGTTCGCTGACCTCAAAGGGATCACCGACCCAGAACGTGGCCCCGTTCAACCGGTCAAAGGGCGCGGGAAGGTCCACGGCCGTTACGCGCAATGCCTGAAGCCGACCAGGGGAACCGGCGCGAAACGACAGGTACCGATTCTTGAGCTCCACCTCGTCCGGTTGAGGGGTCGGGGCTGCCTCGCACGCGAGCGAGGCGACCTGGAGCGCTTGAAAGGCGTTGACGAACCCCCATCCAAAATCGGTGTCGAATCCGGGAGGCCCCAGATCGACCGCGGACGTGGCGAGGACTTGTTCCACCTGAAAGGCGCTCAGCTCAGGTTTCACCGAAAGGACCAGCGCGGCGACGCCGGCGGTATAGGGTGACGCAAAGGAGGTGCCGTTGGCAAACACGTAATCACCGCTGACCCAGCCGTCGAACCCGGTACGGTCGGTGGTCCCAATGCTGACCCCGGGGGCGGAGAAGGCGAGCCCCTCACCCCAATTGCTAAAGGTCGCGCGGTTGCCCGATTGGTTCAGGGCCGCGACGGCGTTGACGGTGGGAAGGCTCGATGGGTAACCCAGCGCCGGGATTCCGTTGTTCATCGCGCTGGCAAAATGGATCATTCCGGCGTCTCGCGTCTCCTCGTATTTCTGGGCGATGGCACTAGAGGTGAAACCGTATCCGTTGCTGTTGTTCGTGACGCGCGCGCCGATGGACTCAGCCCAGGCGAGAGCGTTCACCGTCCAACTCGAGGATGACGACCAGTTTCCGGAACAATCGAGTGTGCTGATGAACGGACGCGCCGAGCCGACACGGCACCCCGGCGCAGCGCCGACCACGCCGAGGTTGTTGTTGATGATAGCGGAGACGCACCCCCCGACGGCCGTGCCGTGATTGTCGCAGGCGTTGACCGGGCCGCCGTTTCCTGCTTCCCCGGTCGTGTCGATCCCCGGCGTGATCTGATGGATGTCGGGGTGAGTCTGTTGAACGCCGGTATCCAGCACGACGACAATGATGGACGAATCCCCGATGGTGATGTCCCAGGCTTCCGGTATGTCCATGTCGTTGTCAGCCGCATCGTTCAGCCCCCAGAGATCGCCGAACAAGGTGTCGTTCGGGATCAAGGCTCCGCGACCGGTGAAAACCATGTCCGGCTCGGCAAAACGCACTTCCGGCAACTCAGCAAGGCGGTTGGCGACCGCGAGCACGTCGAAGCCGTCGCGGCTTCCGCTCCTCAGCCGGAATGCGTTCTTCATGCTTCCCCAGTCCCGATCGAGCACGTCAAGCTCGTCGAAGCCCCGCAGGATCGCTTCGACGCGGGCGCCGGCAACATTATGCTGGAACCCGACGAGGATGATCGACGTGATAATCAAGGGGCCGCCGTCGTCACCGACGAAGACGGGCGATACGAAGTCACCCGTCTTGTTCAAGGAGACGGTCCGCACCACCTCGGTGATGCGCGCAGCGGTGCGGTGCGAAGGCTCGGTTGTCACGAGAGACCATCCGTCAATCGCCATCGGTTCCACTGAGTCGGCGGACAGGCCAGCGCCTGCGAATCGTACCGCGCGACCCGCCTGTCGGCCCTCGATGCCGACCTCTTGGCGTATCGCGACACGCGTGATGTCCAGTTTGAGCGGCCGTTTCGACTTGAAGAAGTGATAGTAGAACCGTGGGTCACTACTCGGCTGGGCTACGAGCGATGCGGTTAAGACAAGGCTGCCCAGACCGATCATGCACGCGGCTTTTCGATTCCGGTACATTCCTGTTTCTCCACTCAACAGTGGCGCCCATCACGCTTGCGATGAGATGATTCGTTTCGTGTCCGTTCCTCTTCCCGGCCCCCCATCAAGTGAAAGAGCGACTCGCCACGAGTGTAGCAACGTCGGCCTTGGGTCGCAACCAAGAAACGCCTTCGTGACCTCCGGCTTCCTCATCGCGTTCGTCGGTATGCGGCTCAGTCCAACAGCGTCCGCACTAGGGATTGTGGCGGGGTTATTCTCATGATCTTTGGGAAACTTCGCCGGGACGTCCAAGTCCGGCTGCGTTACGTATCGTTCCTTCGACACCTTGGGTTTTCGGTCTCAACCGCCTCGGCGAGACCCGTCCCAGAGGCCAATCGCACGCCACGGGGTCTTGACGATGCCAGAGAGCTCGGTATGATGGTAGGGCAATCCTTGGGGTATCCGCCCACCTCACCTCGGAAGGAGCCGCCACGCGCGTTCACGATTCCGTCGTTTGCGTATCCGGCGTTGCTACCGGACTGCGGAACGCAGGTATCAGGCGGCACAACCGGGGCGGAAGCGAGGGCGGGGCGGATAGCGTGGGACCCCGTTGGCACCAATGATGGTGACGTTTGGCTGGCGGTGGTTATCAAGATGGAGCCGATTCGAGACGACGGAACCAGACGCCGCCAAGCTATCTCGGACTTTACTGCCACGGATTACGCCTCTTTCGACCCGACCGTCACTGTTGACCTTGTGGGTTGCGTGACTTGCTTCACGCAGTTGATTGACGTCGTCCGGCCGTAGCTCCGAGCGGAGATTGCCTTGTGAAGATACTCAGCGTCATCGAGTTGGCAGCGGTGCTCTTGGTTTCGGGATGCGGGGCGGACCCGGATCTTTCTTCCGGCGATCCGACTCGATCACCCCTTCAACCGAGCAGTCACGCTCGGGTCGTGCACAAGGTAGGCGAATCAATCGGCGGTGCAGTCAGCGGGTTGCCCGGCAACGGTGACCACAACGGCAACGGTCTTGTCACGCTGCTTGACTTCGCCCACTGGGAAGGATGCATGCTCGGGCCGTTGCCGAACAGCGTCATCGCCGGATGTGAACCATTCGATCTCGACGCGGATGGCGATGTCGATGCCATCGACTTCGGTGCCTTACAATTGGCATTGACCGACTGTGACGATCTACGCACGCTGCCGTCGCACAATTGCTGTGAGACGGGACACGGCGCGGGCTGCACCAACCCGACCATCCAGGCATGCGTTTGCGAGCAGAATGCTCTCTGTTGCGGGAGCGGGGCGTGGGGAAGCGACTGCGTAGCGGACGTGGATTTCTTCGGTTGCGGAACCTGCGCCATCGAGGGCGACTGCAACACCAATGCGATTCCCGACGCGTGCGACATCGCCGGCGACACGAGCAACGACTGCAACGAGAACGGCCTCCCGGATGAATGCGACACCGTAGGCGACCCGCCGAGCCCTGTCGCCTTCGATCACGATGCGTGCTCGGCGCCCTTTGCCGTAGTGGACGGCCAAACGGCGTTCAACACCATCGGCGCCACCACTGACGGTCCAACCGTGCCGGTCACGTGCGGCGCCTACGGTGAGACGCAGATCGGCTCGGACGTGTGGTTCGTCTACACGGCCACGTGTGACGGCGAACTGGTCGTCAGCCTCTGCGGAAGCTCCTATGACACGAAGATGGCCGTCTACGCGGGCAGCGCGTGCCCGCCGCTGTTGCTGGAGGCGTGCAGTGACGACGACTGCGGCGTGGGCGCGCTCGACTCACGCGTGACGATCCCAGTGCTCACCGGAGAGGACTACTTGATCCGAGTGGGCGGCTTCGCCGGTGAACAGGGCGACGGCACCTTGACGATCCGTTGCGGCGTGGAAACGTGTGCGCCGTGCGCGGGAGCCTGTTTCGAGGCTAACGGCTCGCCGGGATGCGAGGACGCGGACTGCTGCCGGACCACGTGTGGATTCGATGCGTTCTGCTGTGACGTCGAATGGGACGACTTCTGCGCCGGAGAGGCACAGGGTCTATGCATGGGTAACTTCGACGCGTGTGCCGCGGGCAGCGGCGCGTGTGGAGAGGGAAACGGCACCGGCGGTTGCGACAACATCGACTGCTGCAACACGGTGTGTCTGACAGACCCGTTCTGCTGCGTGGACACGTGGGACGCTATCTGTGCGGACGAGGCCGCCGCCCTATGCGGGCTGACGTGCGGCGCGGGCAAGGGGGATTGCTTCCTGCCCAACGGATCGAGCGGATGTGATGACCTAAGCTGCTGCCTGACGATTTGTGCCGAAGATCCGTTCTGCTGCCAAACGGACTGGGATCAGGGCTGCGCGGATAGCGCGGCCCAGGTGTGCCGCTAGGGCTCGCCATCGACCCGGAGCGAGCCGCCGAAACCGAAACCGGCCCGGCTCAAACACGGCAAGTCCGCGGCTGTCGAGTTCTCGGCCACCCGATATGCCGCTCACAACGAACCGCTCGCCGGATCGGTCATCGACAGCTTCGAGCAGGTGTCGGCCCTCACCACTCCCAAGCGTGACCGTGAACCCGGCGTTGCGGATGGTTTCGATCAGGGCTGATCGATGCCGTTCACGATCTTTGGTTCCGGCGCATCGCCATCCGGCCTTTCAAAGCCGCCATGACGGAGGAAGTGAATGACCTGTTCGCCCACATCTGCGCGCTTCACGATGAAGGTATGGTATCCCGGAACGACCAGGTGATCCGCCTCGCCGCGCAGGTGCGTGTCTTCCAAGTCGACTTTCCCGTCCGAGGCCGCGGCGATGACACCGAACTCCACGCCACTGGGCGCGCTGATGCGGTTCACCGCGCTCTTCGGATCGTCCGACAATTGCCCGAGCGGCTTGATCAGCTCACCAAGAAACGGCGCCCACTTCCGGGCCGAGGCCGAGCCCTTGTTGGGCGGGGCTAGCATCACGAGCCGCCCCATCTTCGTCGGCGTTTCGATCGTCAGCGCATAGCGGGCGACGATGCCACCGAGGCTGTGGCCAACGATGTGGATGCGTTCCACATTCGGTTCGGCGTCAAGCTCGGCGAGGGATTCATGGAGCCGTTGCCCGTGCTCCTCGATGCGTTCGCGCGTGCTCGAGTATCCCCAGTTGATGACGTGGTAGCCCGCCTGTTCGAGCCATCCTTGAAGCTTTTTCATCGATGCTCGCGTACGGGCGAGCCCATGTACGAGAACCACGGTTTCGGATTTGGTCAGAGGCATCGGCCGCGATTCTCGCGAGCGAATCACGAGCCACGGGGCGCACGCGCCTATCGTCACTACGATCGAAATGAGAATGCCGGCCTTGCGACGCGTCATGACGGCTGCTCGATTGTCGTTCCACCACACATGATGAGCCTACCCGGCCATTGTACCACCTGGCCCCACGATCCCAACCCGGGTGGTGTGACCTGATCCCCGGATTTCGGCCTCCGTCCTGAGTGATAGGCTCAGGGTTTGGACCATGGGTCTCCCAGGAGGTCAAAGAGATGAGCAGGAAGCGGGTTACGACACAGCAGATTATCCACAAGCATCGGGCCACGGAGGTGGAGTTGGCCGAGGGCAAGCCGGTCCCTGCCAGCCTGTTGAAAAAGCGTCACACCAGAGAATCAGCTCTCTTCAACAGGCTGTTAAGAGTCGATGCGCCGCTTGGCATCGATCAGGTGTACGGCGATGGCCCACAGCGGTACGAAGGCCAACCGCCGCGGATTGAGTGTGTCGTATCCCGGGCCGCTGGCCCGCAGCCGGAGCAGATGGGGGGTGACCCTTTGCGGGGTCGAATCTCGACCTCGATCCGCTCCCCGTGGAAGTGGGCTTTTTCGTAGACGAAGCCCTTGACAAAGGCCTACGGCATAAACGATACGGACAGGGCGAAACGCCGGCGTGTTGGCGATCCGGCAAGAAAGGCGGTACAATCCGTTCCGCGGGCCAGGTGACAATGCGATAGGGGTAACGACATGCGCGTGCGCTATTTGTCAAGCAACCTTGTAGCGGCATCGTTTCTCTTGTGCGGCATGCTCCCGGTGACGGAGGGGTGCAAGAAATCCCCGCCGGAGACCGACACGAAATCACCGAGCCAAGCCACGGCCAACGTTCAAACGGAGCGCAAGGCCAACGCCGGTCCTACGAGTATCACACCCCAAGAAGCCAAGCGACGCCTCGACTCTCCAGACGGTTGGATCTACCTCGACGTACGCACGCGCCCGGAGTTTCGTGACGGCCACCCTCCCGGTGCGTGGAACATCCCGGTCGTAGTCGCCTCCAACGATGGGCCGGGGAGGGTGGCGAACGACGACTTTCTCGCCGTGGTCGAGGCGAACCTCGACAAGAGCGCGCGCGTGATTGTGGGTTGTCGATCCGGCGGGCGTTCCGCGCGGGCGCAGAAACTCATGCTCAAAGCGGGGTACTCGACGGTTTCCAACATGTTGGGCGGGTGGCTCGCGGGCACGGACTCTACCGGCCAACCCGTGACGGGATGGTCCGGTCTCGGCTATCCCATCGAGCGCGGCGACGGCGGCGACAAGAGCTATGTCGCGCTCTTGTCACGCGGCAAGACGCCGTAGGTTTGCGTGCGTTGCGACTTGCTTGGCGACCTTGTCGTTCCGCAAGAGTTCCATGATCGCGGTCAGCCGGGTAGGTCGGGTCATCGACCCGGCAAGGCTTGACTGCCATCGCAGAATAATGGGTACACAGCCGCAAGGTCACGCTCGGGAGGCGTCGGATCGATGACCCGACCTACAAAACCGGATTGTCTTGCATTGGGCGAAGCCCGACCTGGCGGATAACCGAACAAGCCCGGATGGAGGCCGTTTTCGGTTGCATTCAAGGAGGCCGAGTTGGTATCATGGGCGATCGGTGGTTCCGGCACGGGCGATCCGGGAAGTGTCGGTTGTTGACAAGGTGTACGAAATAGACCTAGGGACGGCGCTGGATGGCGCCCCGACCACCGGCGTTTGGCGCACCCCTCTTTGGAGAGGATTGGCCATGACATACCGTACGCGAAACATCGTTCCAATCCTCGCACTGCTCTTTTCCACATCCTCGATGCCCAGCGCCGTGGCCCAATCGGTGAACATCGACTATGGCGACGGGGCAGGTACGCCGCCGGCCGTGTACGCCGCCGCCGGTTCGGCGGGTGTTTGGAATGCGCTGGCGGGTCCCAGGGATACACCCGAGGCGCTCGTGGGTCTGGACGGATCGCCGATAGCCGCCACGGTGACGTTAACCTCCGGAGCCGGCGGCCCGGTCAATACGTTCGATGATCCCGCCACATTCGGCAATGATGGACAACTACTCGACGACTATACAAGCGGTGGCACCGACGCCGTCGGGTCGATCGTGTTTTCCGGACTGGAGAATGGATCGTACGAGGTGATCGTCTACGCCTGGACGCCGGGCGACACCGACGTGTTCACGGCCGTTTGGGAGAATTGTACGGATATCATCTCGCAACTGATCGGCGGCACCTGGCCCGGTCAGCTCAAAGACGGCGTCACGCAGGCTCGTTTCACCAAGACCGTTGTCGATGGGACCATGCAAGTCTGCACATCCGGTGGCTTGACCTGGGAAGGCGCGATCAACGGCATTCAGCTCATCGCTTTGGGTTGCAATGACGGATCGGGGGGTACCTGCACGCTTCCCGTTGACCCCGGCCCATGTGACGGCATTTGCCCGAGGTTCTTTTTCAACACCTGCTCGGAGCAATGCGAACCGTTCACCTGGGGTTGCTGTGGGGGAAACGCCAACAACTTCGAGACCATCGAACAGTGTCAGGCCGCCTGCCCGCCCGCCCCGAACATTCCCGCCCTATCCGAATGGGGTGTCGCGGTCATGACGCTGCTCATGCTGACCGCAGGTTCGATGGTTCTCGTACGACGCCGCGTGGCGTAAGCGCCGGGTTCCAGCGGTCTTTGGGGACGCGCCGCCCCTCATGTACGGTGCCGCACCTTCGGCACCATTAGTCCTCGATTTCCCCCGCCGTTCGTCTGCGCCGAACGGGGGCGCACCTGCGCGACCCGGCTCTACGAACGCACGAAACGTCAGGTCACGCAAGACATCGTGGACCGAGTATCGGACTGACCTGGTGGAAGAAACCGCGCATCGTGCCAGGTCGTTCGGGGGGACGGCTTCGAAAGCACAAACCTGGATGTTGCGGCCAACCGGTAGCTTGCGTCTTGTGTCTACCTCAAAAACTCCTAGAATGGTCGAGTCTCGAAGGCTAGGCACCCGGCATGACATCCCGGCGAATTCCGGTTTCAACCGTTGAGGTCGGTGATGCCGCCATCCGAGGATCGTGACGATGTTCGGCGCGGAGATAACAAGATGAGGCCCCGACTAATCCAGTTTTCTGCCGTCGTCGTCGGAAAAGACCATAACCCAAGCATCCTGAACAAAGATTTTCTCGCGTTTCAGAAGATCGTGCCGGAGGATTGGGAGCTGGCACAGACCATTTCAACTCCTCCGTTTGCTCAGGTCCGATACGATAACGGAGTCGCAATCACGGTTGAACAGAACAAGCTTCAAGTTACGGATCTCGGCGTTGAGGACGACCCGCTGGCGAGCAAGGCACCCGATATTGCCGCAGCCTACGTGAAGACCCTTCCTCATGTCCGGTATCTTTCCGTCGGCCTGAACATTCAAACTGCAATCGAAATGACGTCGCCAGAGACGTACTTGAAGAACCGCTTCCTGGCTTCTGGCCCATGGGATGACGCCGAACATCTCGTCGCCGCTGCTGGCTTCCGTCTGGTTTACCGCATGCCCGATGCTTGCCGATTAACGCTATCTCTCGACGCCGGGGAGGGCGAACGGACCGGCAACGAAAGAAAAATAACCATGGTCATCGCCAACGCGAATTTTCATCGTCAGTGCGAAGGGTACCCGGCAACCGACCAAGTGCTCGAACACCTCAAGCATGGCCCGGAAGATTGGGCGACCTTCAAGATCCTTCTGAAAAAAGTACTCAAGGTGGAAGACTAAAACCGAGATGCGCCCTGTAATCGACGAACCCAGGGTTCTAACGCGATCACCAACCGCCCTGGGCAACAGTGCGGTTGACCGTGATGAACTCCTCGACTTGTTGCAGAAGAGCAGTGATCTGGCACGCTCACACGAACTCGCGACTACAAGCATAACCTTTTCTCCTGCCCTCAACGTCGTCTTGTCTGACTCTTCACCCGACTATTGGCTTGAAAGGCACGTAAACGCCGAGCAACTCGAACCGTGGCGAACATTTGATTCTTGGCGTACAATGCCAATACCCGTGGAGCTTTTTACGTCCGGTACGAACCCGACTTCGACAACGGTTACGCTGATTCGCCAACTGCTTCGCCGATATCGGCTCGGCAAGAACGCATTCTTTCAATCGGCGTCGGAACTTGACTCACTCGCGGCGGCCCAGAGGGTGGCTCCTACGGCCGACATCTCCAAACTACGCGGCGACTTTTGGCCCGACGAAGACAGGATCGACGACTTCGTCACCGAGGTTCGGCGTTGGCGCGACGGAGACGCCGAGGAAGACGAGAACGGATGACGGCGGTTCTAATCGATACCAATGTACTTTCGTACATCTTCAAGGGAGACAGTCGCGCCGCCGCCTATGCCCCGCACCTCGACGGGCGCCTACTTGTCATCTCATTCATGACCGTGGCGGAGCTCTACCGCTGGGCTCTCAAGCGGAACTGGGGGCCGGAGCGCCGTGCCAGCTTGAACCAGTCCCTAACAAACTTTGTCGTCCACCCGTTTGACCGCGACCTTTGTCGCCACTGGGCCGAGGTAAGCGACGGTGCGCAGCGCTGTGGCCGCACCGTCAGTTGCTCCGATGCATGGATTGCCGGGACCGCGCTGGCGCACAGAATCCCCGTTGTGACGCATAACCCAAAACACTTCGCGGGCATCCGGGAACTTCAAGTCATTTCCGAGCCGGAACCTTGACAGCTCTTCCTCGCCCGATGCCACCGATAAGCCGTCAAACGGGTGCCATGGGTAAGGCTAGCTTATTCCGTGTCTTGTCTTGCGTCAGCCCGCATGGGCAAACAGAGTTTGCCCATGCCACGCGGGTTCGAGGCGAGCGTCGGGCACGGGTTGCTCCGGCACGTCAGGGTTGTGGGTCCGCTCCGTGGGAC
Source organism: uncultured bacterium (assembly GCA_965371245.1). GTDB lineage: Bacteria > Planctomycetota > Phycisphaerae > UBA1845 > UBA1845 > CBDUXT01. The sequence goes on from CBDUXT010000050.1 coordinate 22,053, forward strand.
TGCACACGGCGCCGGAGACGCCGAGAGAGTAACAGGTCAGCAAACACCCCCGCGGCCCAGGCTCCCCAGACGACCTTCATTGTCCAATCGGGCATGGCCCACGTTCCGGTGGTCTGTAACCGGTGGGCGGCCTCGAAGTATGCGACCATCGAGAGTGACGCGGCGATCCAGCGGGCTCGGATCGTAAGCGGCACCACAAGAAGCACCCACGCGAAATACCAATAGTGAACCACCGGCATGAGCATCAGTAGCGCGCCGGTCGATGACGCGATGAAGTGGTGTACTCTGGGAATCAGGGCGCCCATCAACAGAACGACCGCGCCGAGCACGGCGACTACCAACACACGCTCCGCGTCGGTCTCGAAGTTTGTGATTCCCAGAGTCCCGAGCAGGCTGAAGAACTCATTACCGCCTCCGAAGCGGGCCAGGCTGGAAAACAGATCGGTGCCGGCGCTTAGGTAGGGGATGTAGGACGCGACAACAACCCCCACGGCCACCATGGCCGCCCGCGGTCGGTGGAAGACAAACCACGGCAGAAAAATGATGGGGATGAGTTTTGTCGCGATGGCCAGCCCCAGTGCCACGCCGGCGACGTTTGTTTTGTTTTCGATCACCGCCCACACGCACAGCGCCACAAAGAGCAGCATCAGGCTGTCGATGTGCCCCTGGACGGCAAAGGCCGAGAGCACGAGCGGGCAGAGCCCGTAAAGCACCGCAAGGTGTGGCCGGTGGCCTAGCCGGCGAAGGCAGAGACCCAGGATGCCGACGACCATGGCGTCCCAAAGGACATGCAGCGCTTTGATCGCGTGGATGGATGGGTGCAAAGCGGCAGCCGCAAAGAACTCCACCTCGGCCACCGGCGGGTAGATGGCCGGGTAGTCCGGGTGGTTGATGTTCTTCCAGGTGTCGTCGCGCAGGTATGCCAGAGCCGGGTCATCCGGCGCGTGAACGTACGGGTTGAACCCGGCCAGTTGGATGCGACCTTCCCACAGGTATCGGTTGGCGTCGTCAGTGGGTTCGACGCCCATGGGGATGACACGCAGGAAAGCGCATCCGATCAGCCACAACCGCCACGATCCGAGGCTGGCGCTACTTGGCGCGCGCATCACCACCCAAACAAGAAGGATGTATCCGACGGCACCAAATCCCCAGGCGAGTTGGTACGAACGAACACCCGCGCCGATCCGCCCCAGCCGCGCGCTTTGGACTGTGAACAGACCGATCAGCAGCCAGCCCGCGACGATGGCAAGCGTGTGACCCGTGCGCGAGGACGCCGGCGTTGGCTTGCTCAGCAAGTCGGCCTCCGTCGGCGGGTTCATGCGAAAGGTCCGGTCGGTCCACCCAGACGGAAGCGAGCCGCGACCATCATAGAGCGGATGCGTGAAACTCGGCTTCCCGGCCACGCGGTTTGGTTTGACACGGTCGAACGACTGGCGGGAACGGTTCTATCCACGGGGCGTTACGCGCTGCCGGTTGCTTCCGCCGGTGAGGCGTCCGCCGCCAGAAGCGGCGGCGCTTCGGTCGATGTCGTCGTCACCGATGCCATCGTACGCGGGCGTGACAACCACCCGACCAGGAAGAAGCCAATGGCGTAGAGAAACAGGAACACGCTGAACGCCCGGTGGTCATACTCGGTAATGTACACCCCGAACGAAATCATCGTGTAGACACCCAGCAGAAGCTCGACGAGCCACATGCGCGACTGGGCCACCTGATAGCTGGACGCCTTGGCGGTCGCTCCGGCGCTGCCCGACTTGGGCGTGCGCACGAACTCGCCGCCGCGAAGATACAGACCACGGACGACGGCCAGCGTGTTGTTCACGCACATGCCGCAGCCTAAGACCAGCATCGACGGGATCCGCCGCACGCCGGACCATCGACCCTCGAGCGAGTATCGCGCGTAGGCGTACACCATCGACGGCGCAAAAGCCGAAGACAGGATGATCGCCCAGGCCACCCAGAACCAAAGACCGAACACGGTGCCGTCCGCGAACACAACCAGCATCGGTCGCGCGACCAGCGCCAGAAGCAGCATCCACACGGCCACCGAATAGTGGGTCAGATGTAGCGTCGCCTCGATCTTCTCGCCGATCGAAATCGGAGCGCGCCAGATGCGCGGAAGCAGCTTGCGCGCCACCTGAATGGACCCCGTCGCCCAGCGGCGCTGCTGGCTCTTGAGGGCGTCGATGGTGCCGGGAAGCTCGGCCGGGCAGGGCAGATCAAGGCAGTAGTCCAGCCGCCAGCCGGCGAGCTGCGCGCGATAGGAGAGGTCGAGATCCTCGGTCAGCGTGTCGCCGCTCCACCCGCCGACCTGGGGATCATCGATGGCCGCCTTGCGCCACACACCCGCGGTGCCGTTGAAGTTCATCATCAGGCCGTTCCACGCGCGAGCCCCCTGCTCGATGGCGAAGTGACCGTCGATCCCCATCGCCTGAGTCTCGGTCAGCCACGACTCACCGCGGTTCAGGTGCGACCAACGTCCCTGAAGACAGGCCAGGTCGGGCGCGTCTTCCAAAAGCGGAATGGACTTGGTCAGAAAATCGGCGGGTGGCACGAAGTCGGCGTCGAAGATGGCCACGTACGTACCCCGCGCCTGCTTAAGACCATGAGCGAGCGCGCCCGCTTTGTATCCCTGCCGGTTGTTGCGCCGGATGACTTTCGCGTCGATGCCCCGGTGTCTCAGGCGAACCGCCACCGCGTCCACCATGCCGCGGGTTTCGTCGTTGCTGTCGTCGAGGATTTGGATTTCGTGCAACCCGGCGGGGTAGTCCATGTCCGCCGCGGCTTCGATCACGCGCTGCGCGACGTCCTGTTCGTTGTAGATCGGAATCTGCGTGGTGACGACAGGCCACTTTTCGTCCGGTCGTTGGTCTCGATAGGCGCGGATGATGTCGGCCTGTTTCTTCGTCGTGGACCCGACCCGACGACGGAACAGGAACAGCAGGACGTACAGGTGCAGGCCATAGATTGCCAGCGCCAGCGTCGCAAGGGAGAAGATGACAAAGACCGACCAGAAGGCTACGACGTTCAACAGATCACCTCAAACAAGACCGCGGAGTCGTTGGACGCGGGTTGTGGCGGTCGCCTGGTCATCGACCGGCCGCCCACCACCCTCGCGTTCGGAACACCCCCGCCTCTATTATTCCATAGAGGGGCAACATAATTCCCGAAAACCCATCCCGCGATCGATCGGACATGAAACGACAACTCGCCGCCGGAGACTTTGGACCCAGATTCGTGACCTCGCCGCCGATGCGGGACAGGCCAACCGAGTCCGCGGTGAACGTTCGGGCGCCGTCAGCCTGCGGGGAACGCGCGCGTCCCGAGGCCGATCGTAGGCCATGTCAGGGGGCATAGTGTAGTGCTCGACCGCCGGAACGCTAGCGGTCTGACGGTAGAAAGCGAGCATTCTGCTCAGTCAGGTCGTCCAATCGGCATGCGCACACGAAATGCCTCGGTTTGACAGCACAAAAACGGCGTCCCTAGAATAGCGCCTCGAAAGAGGGGCTGCGGCCCCGTGGCTCCCAGCAGGTCGATCCGTGGCTCAACTTCAACTAGGAAAAATCTGCGACCTTGTGCGAGCCGGCGGCGTCCCCGCCGAGCTGGAGGGTCCGGACTTAACCATCCGGGGCGTCAACACGCTTGAAGAGGCGAAGGAAGGAGAGCTTTCGTTCCTCTCAAACCCGAAATACCGCCAAGCCATGCAGGAGACCAGCGCCTCGGCCGTGGTCGTCCCCGATGGAATCGACGTTCCCGAGCGTCTTTCGGCCATCCGAAGCGCTGACGCCTATGCCGCGATCACCCTGGCCATTGTGGCCGTCCACGGCTATCGGCAACATCCCCAGTGGGGGTTGAGCGAGCAAGCCACGATCCACCCGACCGCGACGATCGGGGAGAACCCGAGCATCGCCGCGGGCGTCACGATCGCCGCCGACGCCCGAATCGGTGACCACTGCACGATCTACCCAGGCTGCTATGTGGCCGACGGCGTTCTCATCGGCGACGAATGTACGCTGTTCCCCAACGTCGTCGTGTATGACCACTGCACGTTGGGCGACCGCGTCACCGTTCACGCCGGTTCGGTCATCGGACAGGACGGGTTGGGCTACGCGCCGCGTGACGGCAGATGGGTCAAAATCCCTCAGGTCGGTCGGGTCATCGTGGGTGATGATGTCGAGATCGGCGCGAACTGCGCCATTGATCGCGCGACGCTGGGCTATACCAAGATCGGAGACGGCACCAAGTTCGGCAACGTCGTCGTCATCGGGCACGGCACCAAGGTCGGCCCGGACTGTATGTTCGTCGGGCTCGTCGGCTTGGCAGGCTCGGTGACAGTGGGGCGGCACGTAACCCTGGCCGGCCAGGTAGGCTCAGCCGGGCATCTGACCATTGGCGACAACGCCCGCGCGGGCGGCCAATCGGGGATTGCCGGTGACGTTCCACCCAACACGGAAGTGTTCGGTGCGCCGGCGATGCCGATCCATACGGCGCGGCGGGCGCACGCCGCGATGCAGAAGCTTCCCGAATGGGTCCGCCGGGTCAAAGCCTTGGAGCAAGAGGTCAAGGCGCTGAAGTCCAAACTGGAAGGGGACGACTAGCCCTGACCTTGAAGCTCTTTGATCTGAGCCGCGGGCTTTAGCCCGCGCGGTCTCCGGCTGCTGGATGTATCGCAAAGGGCGATGAACGCTGCATACGAAAACAGAGAATGCCCCGGAAGACAGCGCCAGCGCGGGTTCAGATGGACGAGTGGCATCCAAGAGACGGACGCAACGTCTAGTACCGCGTTTGACAAATAGGGCGACGCTGAATTGACCGTCGGCTCCGCGGGGTCTTGGCCCCGTAAACGGCCGAGCGCGCTAAAGCCGGCTCCGAACGTCGTGAGTCCCATGAAACACCGTACCAAGACGACTTCGTCGGCGATTCCCCGACTCGGACTGATCGCCGGCGCCGGGCGGTTTCCGATGATGGTGCTCGATGGGGCGCAGCGCGCCGGGTGCCACGTGACCGTCGTCGGTCTCCGAGGGTATGCCGACATCGCCCTGGCACAACGGGCGGACGCCTTTCGCTGGGCGGGGATGGCGCGAGTCGGACGGTGGATTCGCCTTCTGAGACGTGCTCGTGCGGATCGTGTGATTCTCGCCGGCTCGGTGACAAAAACGAGCATGTATGGTCGGTTCCGCCTGCTGCGGCTTCTTCCGGACCCGACGTCGATTCGGTTGTGGTTCTTCACGGTCCGCGACAAACGCAATGACACCATCCTGTCGGCGGTGGCCGACGAGTTCGCAAGGCACGGGATTCTCATGCAAGACTGCGTGACCTACTCAGCGGAAGACCTGGCCCCTAAGGGCGTGCTGACACGCCGCCAACCCTCCGAGGCCCAGCGAGCGGACGCAGACTTCGGTTGGCGAATCGCCAAGGAGCTGGGCCGGCTGGACATCGGGCAGTCCGTGGCGATCAAGGAGATGGAGGTGATCGCCGTCGAAGCCATCGAGGGTACGGACCGCATGATCGAGCGCGCGGCCGACCTGTGTCGACAGTCGGGTTGGACGCTGGTCAAGGTGGCCAAGCCGGACCAGGACATGCGCTTCGACGTTCCCACCGTCGGACCGGAAACCATCGCGAAGTTGCGCGAGCACCGGGCCGGTGCGCTGATCATCGAGGCCGGAAAAACGTTGATCGTGGACCGTGAGCGGATGCGAAAGGACGCCGACGCGGCGGGGATTGTGGTGGTCGCCCGCGCGGACCTATGACGGCTCGATGGTCACGGTGAGACTTAACGACGCGAACTGATCGATGTACAACTCCGCCCGCTCCTGGTGCGTGACCAAGAGCAGGGCGACGCCGGTCTCGTGCGCTTCGACGGTTCGCAGAATCGCGTCGTCCTTGGACAAGGTGGTGACGCGCAAGATGGACCGGATGACGTGATCGAAGGCGTTCTTGTCATCGTTATGCAGCAACACCTTATAGGGCGGGAGCTGTTTCGGTTTCCGCGTGGGCGGCGCCGGTTTCTTGGCGGGCGCGACGGCGGTTGATGTCGTGGCGTTCTCGGCCGGCTGTTCAGGTTGTTTCGTGTCTTCGTCGGGCATGGCGCAAGTGGACCTTCCGTTGTGCGGCTATAGGCACGTTGGAACTTTCACCATAAAGCTTACCGTCTCGAGGCGGCATGGGCAAGATCAACTACTAAACTGGTCTGGCGTTAGGGACCGGTTGGCTCATCGGGGAACGAAACCGGAACCTCCTTCACGGCCGTCAACGTCCTGCCCGTGAGAAAATCCACAAACTCCGCGGAAACGGTGATGCGCCGCGATCGTGGGAGGACCGTTCCCGGTGGAAACGGACACTTCAACTTGAAATGTCGCGTAGAAAAGCGTTCGAGCCACAGGTTGCCAAGTTCCACCGGATCGTCAAAGACGAACGGGCCCAGGACGATCGGGTTCGCCAGGTCGCTGTTGTCGATGAGTTGGATCGTGACCCGCCCGGGCACCTTCACAACATGGCCCACGCTGTCCTTGGGGCGAAGGTAGACGGTCACGCCGTCGTCACCCGGCTTGCCGTCATAGCTGGCACCACGGGAGAGGCCGGTGATCTCGATGGTTACCGGGGCAAACAAATCCACCGGCCGGTCCGTGTTGAACTCCGTGAGATGCGCCACCTGCCGCGTCAGATTGGCGACAGCGGCATCGGACGCGGCCACCCTCCTTTCCAGTTGCTGCTTGGAGAGGCGCAGGGCGTCGTTTTCTTTCTTCAGTTCCAGCATCCGCGAATGCGAGTTACACGCCGGGAGCAGCAGGATCAGAGCGCATGCCGCCGCTGCGGTCAACGCGGAGAACCCAAGGGAGAGACATCTCGGCCGAAGCGACATGCTCGATCGTATAGCGTCACGGCGCGCGTTTCGCAAGCCACCGCCCGAGACGGCGCTCAACGCGCCACAGGAGTCACCCGGAACCCTGGGCGAAGACGCGCATGGCGGCCGACACGCCCGTGCCGATTGTCAGCCCATACCCCTGTGCATGAAGCGTCAGCTCGAGGGCGGCCAGCACGCCCAACGTATCGAACGCATCGACGTACCCCATGTGCGAGAATCGAATGATCTTGCCTTTCAGATGCCCCTGTCCGCCGGCGATCTGGAACCCGTGCTCGGCGCGCATCGTCTTGCGAAGGGCGCCCTCGTCCACGCCGTCCGGCACGCGAACCGCGGTCACCGAGTCCACCGGGTCCGTCGAGAAGGTCGCAAGGCCGATCGCCTCGGTCGCGGCGCGCGTGGCCTGGGCAAGCCGGGTCGTCTCGGCCCAGATCGATTCCAGGCCGCGCTCCTTGATTCCGCGAAGCACGAGCCGCGCGGCCCGGACCAGCGTCAGCGCCGGCGTGTAGGGCGCGTCGAACGTGTCGAGCGACTTGCGGTAGGCCTTGAGATTGTTGTAGAGAACCGGCATGTTGCCGGAGTCGATCCGGTCCCACGCCCGGTCGTTGACGGCCGCGATCGCCAGACCCGGCGGAAGCATCAGCGCTTTTTGCGAACCGGTCACGTAGGCATCGACGCCCCATTCGTCCATCTTGACGGGAATGGCGCCGACGGCCGTGATTCCATCGACCACCAGCAGCGCCCCGCGCTTGCGGGTCACACCGGCGATGGCCTGAACGTCGGAAACGGTCGCGGTGGACGTTTCGCTGTGGACGACGATGACGGTGTCGATCTTTGGGTCGGCGTCCATCGCCTCCGTGATGTCCTCGGCCTTGGCCCCGTGTCCCCAGTCGATGTGGAGCGTTGCATGGTCGATGCCGAAGGTTTCGCACACCTGTACCCACCGCTCCGAGAACTTCCCGTTCTCGATCACCAAGGCCTTGTGCCCTGGTGGACAGCAGCCGACGATGGCGGCCTCCATTGCGGAGGTTCCGCTTCCGGTCAGCACGAGGCAGGTGGCCTCCGTCTGGAAGAGGTAGCCAAGCAGTTCGCACACTTCCTTGTGCAGGTCGCGGTACCAGCCGGTGCGATGGTGCTCCATCGGACGGGCCATCTCGAGCATCACCTCTTCGGGAACCATGACCGGACCGGGCGTGAAAAGTCGCAGCTTTTTCATCGTCGTTCACCTACTATCAAGAGTCGTTTTGTCGCGGCCACGCCGAGCCGCGGACCTCCACTGGCGGGTTCCCCGTTGAATCCGAGTCTCTCGCCACATGAGCCGGTGCGCGAAGACAATCCCAGCGGATTCCAGGATCCTGTCTCCATCCGGCGCGGGAGTATAAGTCGTCCGCCCTGGAACGTACACGTCCGCGAGGTCGCACCGTGGAGAGGCATGCAAGAATCAGACCACGCCGGCGACCGTGCCGGAAAACACCCCGACCGTGCGAAACCGCTTGCCAGCTCTGGACCGGCGCGGCAGAGTGAGGGACGATCGGGTGGTCCATGGCTTTAGCCTTGGGGGATGCGAATCCGGTGACGATTCCAGTCCCCCACCTCCAAAGAGGTGGGCCGCCCGGCCGTAGAAAGCAGGTGCGTCCGGGATGCATCCTACGCGGACTGGTCCGCGCGGGCTGAAGCCCACGGCTCGGGACATGGAAACGGGCAACGCTCTGGTGTCCGCAAGTTCAAAATGTCGCTTTGCGTAACGGAGATCCATACCCATGAAATCCCATCGACGTGAACTGTGGTTCGAGGTTCCGACGCGACGCGCGTTTGTCAACATCACGCCGCGGGTTGACGAGGTGCTGGCGAGCAGCGGTGTCCGCGAGGGCCTGTGCCTGGTCAACGCCATGCACATCACCGCCAGCGTGTTCATCAACGACGACGAGCCCGGACTGCACAAAGACTACGACGAGTGGCTCGAGGCGCTCGCCCCACACGCCCCCATCGAGCGATATCACCACAACCGCACCGGAGAGGACAACGGCGACGCACACCTCAAGCGGCAGGTCATGGGGCGCGAGGTCGTGGTGGCCGTCACCGAGGGTCGGCTCGACTTCGGCCCATGGGAGCAAATCTTCTACGGCGAGTTTGACGGACGGCGGAAGAAACGCGCACTGGTGAAGATCATCGGCGAGTGAGACCGATGCTGATTGAATGCCGCGCCGGGTCCCGGGGCGCCGTCGGGGGAGAATCGTTGTGACGCGGCGTGCCCCATGGCGTTCGCCTCGGGGGACACGTATGGACGCTGGATTCGCGTCCCCCACCTCTAACGAGATGGGCCACCCACCGAGCAAGACCCGCAGATCCAAGGTTGATCGTACACTAGCCTCGATCTTCCTTCCGCCCGATTGGTGCCTTTCGCAGCAATGATCCGGCGGACCGTTCAAAAAGGTGTGGCGCGGGCTTCCAGCCTGCGTTTTCAACGGCTGGAAGCCGGTGCCACACGAGACGAAGATCCTTTCTCCACATGCTGCAATGATCCTGCTTTTTCCAGCCACGGCCCCGTTGCGCGCCAGCCTGATCGGGTTCCAACGTGTTATCGGGCGTCTACGGGGCCGCCGGGCTAAACCGCGTGACCCGTGGCACCGATCAAACCGTGGACCGATGCTCCGCCGATCAAACGGTGGACCCATCCTGCTTGAGTGAGTTCCGCATGCGGCGCCACGGGGAGTGATCCGACTCCGCGGTTGGCGAGTGAGCTAACAAACGGAGACCCGGCCATGCCCATCGCAACACCCACGCCCCCCGTCGCCTCCTCGCGTGAGACGGCCGTTCCACCGCGAAGCGGCGTCCCCATCGATTTCAACCGCGTCACCGACGAGCAGTTTCTCATCGCGACCGAACAGATGAAGCTGGAGGATGAAGTCCAGCTCTTGCTACGCTCGCCGTATCGCGAACTCGTCGTGCAGATCCCCGTCCGCATGGACGATGGGCGGCTTGAGTTGTTCCACGGCTACCGCGTGCAGCACAACGCCGTTCGCGGACCCTACAAGGGTGGGATTCGTTATCACCACGACGTCGATCTGAGTGAAGTGCGTTCGCTGGCAGCCTTGATGACGTGGAAGACGGCGCTGATCGACGTGCCCTTCGGCGGCGCGAAGGGCGGTGTCACGTGCGATCCGACGAACATGAGTCGCAAGGAATGCCAGGCCTTGACACGTGGCTTCGTCCAAAAGATCGACATGTGCTTGGGTGTTTATCGCGACATCCCCGCGCCCGACGCGGGCACGAACGCCCAGGTGATGGCCTGGATGATGGACGAATACGGCAAGAAGCACGGCTACACGCCGGCCATCGTAACCGGCAAGCCGGTCAATCTCGGGGGATCGTTGGGGCGAGAGGAAGCCACCGGTCGCGGTGTCACGATCGTGACGCGAGAGGCATGCCGGGCGTATGGCATCGAGATGAAGGGTGCGAAGGTGGCCGTCCAGGGGTTCGGCAACGTCGGCTCGTGGACCGTCCGCCTGCTGTCGGAAATGGGCGTGAAGATCGTGGCGGTCTCGGATGTGCATGGAGCGATCTTCGACCCCGACGGTCTCAACGTGGCTGGCGTGCTCGAACACCATCGGGCGACCGGCTCGGTCGTGGGAGCACCCTCGACACGATCGATCGACAACGAAGAGCTGCTCGGATTGAAGGTGGACATTCTCATTCCGGCGGCCATGGGCGGAGCGATCACCCGTCACAACGCCGATGGGATCCAAGCCCGTCTGATCGTCGAGGCGGCCAATTCGCCCGTGACCCCGCGGGCCGAGGATAGCCTCCGCGGACGCGGTACGATCGTGGTTCCGGACATTCTGGCCAATGCCGGCGGCGTCACCGTCTCCTACTTCGAGTGGGTGCAGAACCTTCAGCAGTTCCGCTGGTCGCACGAAAAGGTCAACGACGAACTGGAAACGAAGATGGTGTCGGCATGGAACGCGGTTCACGCCGGCTCCGAGAAAACCGGCGTGCCGCTTAGAATCGCGGCGTACGTCGCGGCGCTCGAACAAGTCGCGGAAGCCACACGCCAGCGAGTCTAGCGGGCGAACGATGCGCCTCTAGTGCCCGTTCGGTTCCTTCCTCCGGGACTTTCGGTGCGCGCTCGGGCTCCACCACACGACTACTCCAGAAAGCGAGACGATACACCCTGGCTTCATTCCGGACGACGATGTTCTGCCCGTGAAGACGCAGGTTGGGCTATTGTGCGGTTTTGCCTTGAATTCTCGGGCCTGGTCCGTTACACTGCCCGAGTGGGCTCGTCGTGGAAAGAAGCGTCTTGCGTATCTGGGCACCTTCGGTGCCCGAACTCTTTGGCCGATCCTTTCCACTGCGCGACATCCAAGCTTGCGCGTTGGACGCAATGCGCCCGCTGCGCTGCGTCCACAACCGCGGCCGAGCGGCCGTGAAGGATGATCTTGGGCTCCACGGCGGCTGACGCCGGGTGTCCAGAGGTACGTTGCATCGCGCTGGTGGGGGCCGCACGGTGAGCAAAGGCTGGTTGAAGTCGAGCGGCATGAGTGGCTGCGCGGCCTGACGGCTTGGCACTCCGAACGCGGCAAAGGTTGTGGGCCTGTCCACCAGCCGTTTCGCAACCATGGGCGTGTCGAAACGCGCGCCTGGAGGGCGTTGGAATGAGAATGGTCGTGGTGGCGACGATTCCTACAGTTCTTGGCGGACGATGGCTACGTACAAGACGCGCCCGCCGGCTCGCCGCGACGATGCTTGCCTGGGCCTGCGGAAGTGCATCGGTCATGGCGGCCGAGACGATCACGCAGCATCCCGCCGGCCGGACCACGTGGGCGGAGATGGTGCTGCTCTCAAGTGCCGGCGACGCCGAGATCAAGGCATCGGAAGATCGATCCTCGCCAGAGCGGCTCTACTCTGTGGCCGATAGTCTTCAGAAAACATCTTCCGGCGCCGATTCCGTGCTCGGTGTCTTTGCTTCACCGAACTTCCCCGGCGCGCGGGGCGATGGTTCGTTCAGCCCCGCAGACCCGGCCGGGGCGGTGGGACCGGGTCACGTCCTGACGATGGTGAACGGACAGGTTCTCATCCAGGACAAGGTGGGCGCGCGGCTCGCCCCGGACACGACACTGGCGGCGTTCTGGGCATCGACCGGCGCAACAACAATATCCGGGCCACGGGTGGTGTATGATCAGTCGGTCGCGCGGTTCGTGGCGACGGTGGCCGCCGATGCACAGACCGCGTCGTCGGCCGTCCTACTGGCGATCAGCGACAATTCCGATCCGACTCTCGGCTGGACCTTCTACAGTATCGAGGCCGACCCCACGGCGGCGGTGTGGGTTCATTCGCTCAACATCGGTTTCAACGACCGATGGATCACAATCACGGGGAACACGTCACCGGTCGGTGGGACGACCTTCGCCGGGGCATCCATGTGGGTGATCGAGAAGACCACCGCGCTGGCCGGTGGGCCGTTGACGGTCGAGTTCTTTCCCGTGGGCTTCGACATGACCTTCGGCTTGCGCGGCTTCGGGCTGGCCCCCTGCGTGACCTTCGGTCTGGAACCGACGCAGTACATTGTTGACACCCAGCAAGTGATGATCGCCGGGTTCTCCGTGCTCAGGCTCTCGAAGGTGACGGAGAACACGACGCTTGGCAGACCGGTGTGGGCGGTTGCGGCCGATTCCATCGTGATCCCCGGCACGGGTCTGTTCGGTGTAACAAATCTGTTTGATGTCAATCAGATCGACGCCCATCAGGGTGGTACGCCGGTTCGTATCGAGACGAATGATTCGCGGATACAGAACGCGGTCCTCCGCAACGGGCGCATCTGGGCCACGCACAGTGGGGGTCTACCAGTCAGTGGCGTCACGCGCACGAGCACGTTTTGGTACGAGCTGGACCCGCTTGCGATGCCGTTCCCGATCGTGCAGTCCGGCGTGATTGGGTCGGGGCTCTCGACACACCATTTTTATCCGAGCATTGCGGTCAATGCGAGCGGCGACGTCATGCTCGCGTTTGCTCGCTCTGACCCCGGTCGCTCCGTCGAGGGGGCCGTGACCACGCGCGTCGCTTTGGATCCGCCCGGATTCATGGAACCTTTGCGGACTGTCAAGTCCGGCGAAGCCCTGTATCAGCGAACCACCGACGGGCAAGTTCTATGGGGCAACTTCAGTTCGACCATGGTGGACCCCGTTGACGATTCGAGCATGTGGACGCTTCAGGCCTATGCGGCCCCCGACGTCGGCCCCGATCCGCAGGATGATCGCTGGGGAACGTGGTGGGCGTCGAAGGGTCTGACGGTGGTGGGTACCTGCTGCCAATCCGGTACCTGCCTGGGCGATCGTGAGTTTTCGGTGTGTGAGGCCGACGGGGGTACGACGGTTCTTAGCCGCACGTGCGCCGATTTTTGTGCCTGCGATGGCGCGCCGTGTGAAGACGACACGAACCCGTGTACGGACGATGTCTGCGTGGATGGTGCGTGCGCGCATCTCAACAACAACACCAACACGTGCCCCGACTCGGACAACTGCACCGATGAGGCCTGTGTTGACGGTGCGTGCATCATCACGCCGGTCGATTGCTCGGATCTCGATTCCGACTGCACCTTGGGCACGTGCGACACCATGACCGGCGTATGCCAGGCCGACTCGATCAAGGAAGGACTGGCCTGTACGGACGACGCGCAGTTCTGCACCGGTTTGGAGACCTGCGTCGCCGGAACGTGCGAGTCCGCCGGAGACCCATGCAGCGCCGGCGGGCTGTTGTGCGACGAGGACGGTGCCGCCTGCGTTGAATGCCTCTTGGCCGCCGACTGTAACACCGGGGACTCATGTACGATCGATGTCTGCACGCCCGAGGGAACCTGTACGCACACGGCCATCTGTGGTGCGTGCTGCGTCGAGGACGACGGATCTTGTTCAGATCGTGAGACGCAAGCCACGTGCGCTAGCGGCGGAGGCACGTTCCAGGGCCTTGGTACGGTCTGCATGGGTGACTTGAACGGCGACGGGCGAGACAACGCGTGTCCGATCACGGTCGTTGAACTTCCGACAGTCTCCGAATGGGGCTTGGTCATCATGACGATGCTCTTGCTGATCGGGGCCAAACTGTATTTCGGTCGCCGGCCGGTGGCTTCCTCACCCTAACGCCGCGCCCGTCGCGGCGCCGGGCCAAGCTCCGTACCTGGACCGTCCCCCACACGGTTGGCCTCCATCGGCTCGTTTGGAAGTCGAGGCCTTGGGAATCGACGCCGGTCGGTCCTGCGCGGCAGGCGCGTCCCGGCGTGCTGCATGCAACCTGCGACGTACCCCCAAGACTGAAGAACCGACCGTCGCGAGAGGGCGATTCGCCAGGTGTCGCCCGTTGGATTCCACCATTGGATTGACCGGGCGGACGCAGATCCGTGCGTAAGACGGCGTGATTTGGCCGATGAAGGGGGGACAGGCTCGGCTCGGCCGTGCCGCGTGACGGGGGTCGAGAAGCGGTGAATGAGCACCGCAGCCACCTAGGCTGCCGCGTTTCACACTTGCACGGTGGAGGATGTTTGCGATGAAGAGTTGGCTGATGACCACGGCGCTCTTATCGACTTGCCTTGTCCCCTTCGATCTGACCGCGGCGGCACCCACGCCTCCGGCCTCGTCCGGGACGGCATCCGTCGTCCACTTCCGGCTGGCCGCGTCTGAGCCCGTGAAGGGATTCCGGGCAACAAAGACCGCGGCATGCGACCCGCTGTATATTGACTCACGCACCGCGCTGGCCGGGGACGACGCCGTATGGGTTCGGACGTTGGATCGTGATACATACAGTGCCATCGTAATGACTCTCACGGAGCATGCCGCGCTACGGTTTGCCAAGCTACTTCGTGTCGAAGAGGCCGATCGACTGGCGATCTTCCAAACCGGCTCGCTGGCGGCGTGCGGCTCTCTCTTTTTCGACCCGTCCCTTCGGCGCCTCGTCATTTCCGAGCTTGGGACTCCACAGGCGGAGCGTCTGGCGGGGATCCTCCGCGGCGGGGTCGATCCCGCCGGTACGGTCATCACGCTGGTCCCGGCGCAGCCGGCTGTGCGCCCCGGTGGCGTCGTTAGGGTGGATGTTTTTGTCAGCGGTGTGCTCGATCTCCGCGGCTACGAACTGAGCCTTCGGGTCGGCGGCGGCGACCACGGGCGGGTGGCACTTGAGACCATGTCCATCGATCGCCAACGGACCGATTACATCTACGGCGCACTCCCCAAGCTGGACGCGATCGATTCCGAGGGCGGACGCTTGGGCGCCGCGTTGCTCGCGGGCGGCGTCGATGCAAACCGGGAAGCCTACCTCGCCACCTTCATTTTTCGTGCGTCCGCCACCGCCGCGGGCGGCTTCATCATTACGCTCGACACCGCCGGCCTAGCCTCGCTGCTGATCGATTCGCACAACGCGTACATCCCTTTTTCCGGGGGGAAGACAGTCGTTTCCGTTCGCAACGGCGCATCCGCGAGACCGTCTGAAGGGGCCTAGTGCATCGCCACGCGTAAACTTGCTGGTTGGGTGGCCCGTGGTTTTAGCCGTGGGGGAGGCGAATCCGGAGACCATTCGAGTCCCCCACCTCTAAAGAGGTGGGCCACCCACCGAGCAAACCCGCTGATTCAAGGTTGACCATACACTAGCGGCTCGGCCGCGCTCCACAGACCAACGAGCACCAACGGCTTCCGACTCGCCGAGGAATGGGCATCACCCCGGTATCCCCTTCGGTTCCCTTCGTGTTCCCAGGCGACTTCGCGCCGCCAGTATCGTGACGCTTGGTTCCCCTTTTGTTACCTTCCGCGGTTGCCCAGGCGGGGTTGTGCCGCGGGGGATGCGCCAGCGGTTCGCTTACGTGATTTGAGGGAGCAGGACTTGATTGTTTTCCGAATCAGAGTGGCATGGCCACGCTTAGCATGGCCACGCTTGCGTGGCCATGGGCGTACGACATCGCCGGATCATGCTCAGGCGAGCGTGAGCATGGCACCCATCCATTCATGTGTGACTCGTCGTGGATAGCACGAAACCGCCGACCACTCGACCGGAAGGCAGCAAACGGCTCCACCTGGGGTTGCTCTGTACGGGCGTGTTGCTCGCCATGACGCTCTGGTTCGCCGCCTCCGCGGTCGTGCCCCAGCTCACGACGGAGTGGAATCTTTCGGAAGGGCAACGCTCGTGGATGACCATGAGCGTTCAGATTGGTTTTGTCGTCGGGGCGCTGCTCAGCGCAGTGGTCAACCTTCCTGACAGAGTTTCCGCCCGGTGCCTGGTGGCCGTCAGCGCCCTCGCCGGCGCCGCCTTCAACGCGGCCATCGCGCTCTTCGATCCGGATCCCGACGTCGCGCTGGTCATGCGTTTTCTGACGGGCGTGGCCATGGCGGGCGTCTATCCGCCGGGGATGAAGCTCGCCATCTCATGGTGCCGCGAGGATCGAGGCTTGGGAATCGGTCTGCTCGTCGGCGCACTCGTTCTCGGCTCCGCCTGTCCGCATCTGCTCAACGGTCTGAGCCTCTTCGGCACCGCCGGCATGCCGCCTTGGCGCGGCGCCCTGTTGGCCAGCTCGGTGATGGCGGTCGCCGGGGCGCTCATCGTGGGCTTGTTCTTCCGTGAGGGTCCTGCGCGCACGCAATCGGCGCCCTTCGACTGGCGGTTCGTCGGTCGAGCCTTCGCCCACCGTCCGACCCGGCTGGCCAACCTCGGCTACTTCGGCCACATGTGGGAGCTCTACGCGATGTGGACGTGGGTTCCGATTCTTCTTCTCAAGAGCTTCGAATCGGGCGGTCGAAGTGCCTCTGCCGCACGCTTGGCCGGCTTCGCCACCATTGCCGTCGGTGCCGCCGGGTCGGTGGTCGCCGGCGTCTTTGCCGATCGCATCGGGCGGACAAAGGTTGCGATCTGGAGCCTGGTCGTCTCCGGGACGTGTGCGCTTTTCGCAGGGGCCTTCTATTCCAGCCCCGTTCTGCTGACCGCGCTGTGCCTCGTGTGGGGTTTTGCCGTGGTCGCGGACAGCGCGCAGTTCAGCGCGGCCGTAAGCGAACTGACGGACCCGCGCTACGTGGGCACCGCGCTGGCACTACAGACAAGCCTCGGGTTTCTCCTGACGCTTCTTACTATCCGTCTTGTCCCAACGATCGCCGCGCACCCATCGATCGGCTGGGAGCGAGTCTTTATGATCCTCGCCTTAGGGCCGGCCTTCGGTATCTGGAGCATGCTCAAGCTCCGACAGAGCCCGGAAGCCACGAAAATGGCGTCGGGGAACCGCTGAGCAACGCGCAGCGATGGGTGGGGTCACGATGATCGAACGTCGAAGGCCTTACGTCTGCCCGATCATCGCAACCCCACCCTTTGCTTTCGCAGAGGATGGGCCATCCGGCCATTGCCATCACAGTCCATGAAGGCTTCCCCGATACCCGCCGCGTCTGCTGCGCGAGCGTAGCACCACACCTAGCGCAGAACTTCGCGCTCTCCTGGTTCTCGTGACCGCATTCCTTGCGTGAGCAGGCTCGTGGCATGATGCCCGCATCCTACCCGAATCGGGTAGGATGCACCTGGAGGTATCAAGCCGCAAGCCCGGAGGCTATCCCATGTTGCGTAACCAAAACAAGGCACTACTCGTCGGCGGGTTGTTGGTGTTTGCTGGCTTCATGCTCGGAAGAATGTCCCGTGAGGGAACGGCGTATGCCGCCCAGGGCGCAGCGTCAGAAAAACTTGGCGTTGGCCTGAGCATCCCGGAGAACGGCGCCGCCGTTCTCTTTACTGGAAGCAATGTCCTGGGGGGGCCGAGTGGCTATTTCATTAACTCAAGAGGCGAGGCCAAATCGCTGGCTCCGCGGTAGGGCGGCTACGCCTTCGGGGCGTTCGCCGCGACCACCGACGCGCCGCCGATTCCGCTAACGGTCAGCTCGAGCGTCACACAACCGCCCTCGATGGGGGACGTAACCATGGCTAGCGCGGGATCCACGGGGTCCGTCGCAATGATGGCCGGGTTATCGAGAGCCTCCCCGACGCACTGTATCGCAACGGCCGTGTCCGTCGTGACTTGCGCCCAGCTGTAGCTGAGCCCGGCACCCCGGGGAAGCGCTTCCATCGATGGCAACGCCTGTGTCGGGGTACGTGACCAAGTCCTGATCCGCCCCTGCCACGGCCACGACCGTGTTGGTCACGATCGCGGTATCGCTTCCCGATATCCCGTTCAGGTCAGTGACCGTGAGGACGAATGTCAGGAGGTCATTGGTAGACGGGAACGTGAACGACGGCGTGGCGCTTGTTGGATCCCAAAGCGGATCGAGCGAAATGTTCCCGCCGCCGGTCTGCACCCAGCTATACGTCAACTCCGAACCGACCGAGCCAGTTCCGTCCAACGTCGCCACGGCACCGGTGGGCACGACCATCGTACCTCCGGCGGCCGCGATCACGTCCGGGACCGCCCCGATGATCGTCGTCAAGGATGACACCGTGCCACCCTGGGCGGAATCGATGGAAATGGAAACCGGAGGGACAATACCACAGACACCGGCAGCGAGCGTGATGTCGGCCGTTCCAATCGTCGGGTCCGCGGGATCCGTCGTCAACACAAAACCCCCCGTTGACAGGCTGGCTCCTCCCTGATCTGGATCGGCGACGGACGCCGCGATGCTGAGGCTCCCCGCCGCCAGATCCACGGAGGCGCTGATGATCTGTAGGTTCGCGCTCAGCGCATGAGTCACGGACGTTGGCGGGTCATCCGAGAGGTTCGTCACCGTGACCGTGCTCGGCGGAATGAAGCTGCTCGACATGAGCCCGTGGGCGAAGTACTGGCCCGTTCCGTCCCCGCACATCGGAAACGGGTCGATGATGCCGGGGATGTTGAGCTCGATGTTCTGGTTCTCCACCGAACTCGCCCACACGTTGATCTGCGTGGAATTTGCGCCGGCCGCCGTGCTTCGATTGTACGTCGCGCGGGGGACTTCGACGCCGAATCTCGAAGCGCCCTTTCCGATGACCGTAAAGTGATCCGTCTCGATACAGTCGGTGGTGGACAGATCATCGGGACCGCCGGCAGTCGGCGTGACGATGCCGTTGGCATCGGTGCAGAGAAAATCGCTGCCGATCTCACCGATATTCAGACCCTCAATGCGGAAGAAATTTGTCCCGAACGGACTGCCGCTGACGGGACCATCGACGCACGGGTCCCCAAAGAACCCGGGTCCGATGCTGACGGTGTCCGAGCTCAGGAACGTGCCGAAGTTGCCGACCCGCCCCGACAGGTCTCCGCCCAGGGCTTCCTTCCACAGGAAGATGTCGTTACTCATGTTGATGTTCCTGGCGCCCGTGCCCTCAGCGACAACGGTGACTACGCCGTAGGGGTGAGTGATCGTGTAGGGCTCCATGTTGGTGGCGTTGTCAATTCGGACGCGAAGCCTTGAAAAAACGATCTGCTCACCGTCCTGCACGGTGCCCAGACCGTCAAAGGCCGCCTCCAGGGCCAGGACCAACAGTGCCTGCCCGCCGTTGCTGGTGTCCATGATGGACGTGGCCGCCATGTAGAACGCCTCCTCCGGAAAGTTGTCGGGGAACGAGATCGGCGAAAGCGGATCCGGCAGGTCCAGGGCCGGGTCGATGCAGACCGGGCACGCCGCGGCCGGGTCGTTCGGGGCCAGCGGATCGGGAATCAGGGTGGTGTCGAAGCAGAGTTCCGCGATGTTCCCGGCGGCGTCCTCGGCCCAGATCGGATAACCCGTCACCGGATCGACCGGCCCAAAGCGCATGAGCGGCGTAGTATCCACCAGCGTAAAGTCCTGACCTTTCGCGATCGTCCCGTAGCCACTGACAACGACGAGCAACATGCCCAGTACACCGAACTGCACCCGTCTTGGTCTTTCTTTGATAGCTTTCACTTTCCTGTCTCCTTGGGCAGTACACGCCCTGGTTTCGTCCCGTCCACATCCGAGGGACACTCGTTTGCGCTTCAGCTCATCACAGTTGCGGCTGAAACTAACACCTGTTGCTGTTGCGGATCAGCAAGACGCGGTAGCGCCGTTTCGGAACGTCGTGTGGCCCTTAGCGGCCCCACGCCGAAACGGTTGGTCGAATCATCCAATGACCGTGCGTGCCATCACCCAGCGGACTGGGGCGAGACCCCGGTCTCAGCTTGGCCGGTTGCGCGACCCGGAGCCGCGCGGCCTTGCCGACCGCGAAGCGGAACGCGTCTTTCTGCGTGACGATCGGTATGAGCCTGTTAGTCCCGTTCCGTGAGTGCCACCGTCTGACACTTCGCGGTAAGATGGACCCCGGACGACGCATCGCCTGAGCGTCAACTCTCGTGTGCGAGAGAGCATGCTACGGACCAGCGCCGGCATCCAAATGGCCTAGGGGATATCTTCAGACGAGAGGGTCCGACCCGGGGGCAGGAGGCAGCGCCGCCGCCATCGATCCGAGGAAAGCATTGGAGGAAATGTAAGGATCGATCAGAGCGGATGAATCCCGATATAACGGTGTTTCCCAGATGGCTCGACTGTGTGGTAGGAAGCAGACTGACTTGAGCCTGCAAGACAACATTCTCTTGTGGGAAAGCGTCAGGAAGGTGCAATGGGTCAGGCGGGGTAACAGGTCAGCCGTCTGCAATACCAAGGCAGTCGCAAGAATGTGGCTCTTCCGCAGAATCTGTGGGTCCTCCCGGAGGCGCTCAAGCCTCGGGGAGCCCGTCCGCAGGCCGCCTGCGTCCCACCCTATCGGCCGTCGCCCGCTCGCGGCCCATCATCCGAAAGAACCGCAGCAGCGTCTTGGTCGTGCGATCTTTGCCGATCCACAACAGCCGGCGACAACCCTGATCAATCTGGTACACCACGGTCAGGTAGCGGTGCCCCTTCTGGAACTGCACCTCGTCCACGCCGACGGCGGTGATGCCCTCCAAACGGCGGTGTTTCAAGCCGTATTCGACCACCCAGGCCACACTGCGATAAACGTTCTCCCAACTGGTTCGGAAGATAAGCGACACCTCGCGCCAACTCAGCCGCCGGGCCCAACGGGCCAGGAACACCGCGTAGGCATGTGTCAGATGGTCCTTCCCGCCGGCCCAGGGAACTTGCTCGACAGTCACGCCATAGCGGAAGCAGTCAACACGCCGCTTGGCGTAGATCAGGTATACCGCGATGCCCCGTGTCACGGGGCAGGTTAGAATCGGCCACTGATGGGCGGGTTGGAACCGGCCAGTGGTTGTTGCCTTCTTATACCTCAGGGCT
>CBDUXT010000051.1:0-42873 GCA_965371245.1 uncultured bacterium
CGTTAGTCGAAGGCGACGACGCGGAGTGCGTCGCCCGGATCATCCAACACACGCTCTGATCCCATCTGACCGCCGCACGCCATGCCTAGGCGCGACGTCGGTGCGACACCGGTCTGACAGAAAGGGATTCGCTCATGGTACTTCGCAAATCAAGGGCGCTCGTTTGTGTCGTTGTGCTCTCGTCCGTTTCGGCCGCACTGGCCGTCGCACCCGTGCCGCGGCTTGGCACCTGGCAGGCCTGGCTCGACTCGCCCGGTGGTCCGCTCCCCTTCGAGCTGCTGATCGGGCGAAGCGGGGCGACCTGGAAGGTCTTCATCATCAACGACGTGGAGAAGATTCCCGTGCCCCGCACCGTTTGGGACGGGAACCAACTGACCTTCAACATTGAACACTACGACTCGAAGATCACCGCCACCCCAATGCCCAGCGCCAACGGCTCGCGCATCGACGGCGAATGGGTCAAGCGCGCGGCCGGCGGCGGATGGACGCGCATGGCCTTCCACGCCACACACGGGAAAGAGCGCCGGTTTGCGCGCCAAGGCCCCGCGCCGGCAGGGTCCACGGAGCAGGGCGTCTCCGGTCGATGGTCGGTCAAGTTTGCCGACAGTGACGACCTGGCCATCGGCGTTTTCGAGAAGCGCGGGGACGGCGTGGATGGGACCTTCCTGACCACCACCGGCGACTATCGTTATCTTTCCGGCAATCAGGACGGCGACCGGCTGCGCCTCTCGGTGTTCGACGGGGCCCACGCGTTTCTCTTCGATGCTCGCCTACAACCCGACGGCACGCTCAAAGGCGACTTCTGGTCGCGCGATGCGTATCACGACACCTGGACCGCCAAACGAAACCCCGAGGCCGACCTGCCGGACATGTTCGCCACGACCAAGTGGACCGGAAACGCCCGGCTGGGAGACCTGTCCTTTCCCGATCTCGAAGGAAAGAGCCGCTCGCTCACCGAACCGGCGCTATGCGGCAAGGCGCGGATCATCGTCGTGTTCGGCTCGTGGTGCCCCAACTGCAACGACGCCTCGAACTATCTCGTCGAACTCGACGCCCGGTATCGCTCGCGCGGGCTGAAGATTCTGGGGTTGGCCTTCGAGCTGACGGGCGATCTCAAGCGGGACACGAAGCAGGTTAAAAGATACGTCGCGTCTCACGGCATCGAGTACCCCGTCCTGGTCGCGGGCATTTCCGACAAGGTCAAGGCCACCGCGGCCTTCCCCGTGCTCGATCGCGTTCGCTCCTACCCCACCACCATCTTCCTCGATCGACGAAACGAGGTCCGCGCCATCCACACCGGCTTCACCGGCCCGGCCACCGGCGACGCCTACACCAAGCTCCGCGCGGACTTCGAGAAGCTGATCGAGGAGTTGCTGGGGGAGTAGGTGGGGCCATCGATCCGGCAGTTCGGCTATGCTGCGTCTGAGGATGCGATTAACGAGCCTAGATCAGCTTAGGGCAACTATCGCGCACAGGGCAACACGTGCAATCCGGTGTTCCGGCATGACACCATTTTCGGCCGATCACCCACGAGGGTGCGTCCAGTTTTCCTGGGTATGCCGGGTGAAGTCGGCGAGCGACTTCTACAATCTGCTTTTCGCTTGAGCCGCGAGCACAGAACGCCAAGCGCTCGAAGACTCGTTTGACGTGGACGTCGGGTTTTACAGCAATATTCGTGTAGTCCTCGGCAGAAAACTCAATCTCCTTCAACGAAGCCAAGAGATTCAACACCATCGCTGCGATTCCGTCGCCAACTCCGAAGAACCGTGTCAACCGCTGCCGAATCACAACCGCCGGTTCGCCACGCCACAAATTCCGTGCCTCGCCGGCACAGTCTCTGCTGACACCACGGGCCACTTCTACAATGGTTCGAGCCGCGGCCTGGAGGTAGCGCGGACGCCCATCGATGGACGTTAAGACCGCATGCATTTGCTGAGGGGACATTTCCGCAATCTTCGCTGCGTCCAGGTGGCCAATCGCAGCGCGGATCTTGTGTGGCAATCGCCATGCCGTCTCGGCCGCCATTCCCCTGTCCACGGAAGCCGCGAGTAGGAAGGCGAATGGATCGTCCCTCAACAGATCGCCGATCAGCGGATTGGACTTGAACACCAAGTCCTCTGGATCAAGCGTGTCGCCGAACGCCAAGAGAGCCTCAAGGCGCATCGACTTCTCCGGCTCGGACACGACGGGAATACCTTCGTTGCTACGTACGGGGTCACGCACAGGCCTGGGTTGTGTTGCACGGACCCGTTCTCGGCGCTTACCATCTGAGCAGCAAGTCCCGCACGGCTTCCAATTCTCTTGCCGTTGCCGGTTGAGCCATTCATCGGCCTCTCGCCGATCCCCAAAGAAATACTTTGGGACGGCGAGATTGGCTCGCCCCAAGTACGGGCAACGGGCCTCGTGTAGGACGTTGTACCGCTTCCCGGTCGAACCATCGCCGGAGAAGTCGTTGAATACGAAACCCGCCCCATCGCGTAGGATTTCTCTCCAACGTTGCTCGGAAGTAATCTCCTCCATCCCGAATGCCTCCGCTGTGTGGTGTCGAGCGACACTCGCGTGATTCAATCCCGTACGTTCGTCAACTGGCTTCCAGCAATCAGAATAGAAAACAGGCCAATAGCGTCAAGGCAGTGGCACCGCTATTACAAGAAGCACAAACGGTACCAGGCATCCGGATTTGCCGCCGTGTCCTCCGAATCTGAGATAGAAGCGAAACCCGCCTCTCGGACCCCACGTTATCCCGACCCAGCGCTTACCGAACCAGCCCAACCGAAACCCCATTGCGCGGACTCCACTCTGGGAAACCCCCACGTGATTCTGGCGCCGACCACCCCCCGTGTCAAGAACTATGTATTCTATTGCACCAGTTGACCTCAACGACCCGGTACGTCAGGTCACCCCAAGAGAGCTGTAACAACCCCGCGCAACTTCCACACGCCCAGCCCGCTGACAACCAGCACGACCGCGCCGCCCAGTACATTCGCCGACCAGCCGTTGGCGTAGCTGCCCATCAGCCGCTTGCGATTCATTACCACCAGCAGGAACACGGCGATGAACGGAAGGAGTAGGCCGTTGGCGACCTGGGCGAAGATGATGGTCTGCGTCGGCGATCCTCCGAGCGTGGCCGCCGCCAGCGTGCCGGCCAGTATCACCCCGAGCCAGACCGCGCGGAACCGCCGCGATCGAAGGTCAGGCGACCACCCCAGTGCCCCGGAGGTGGCATAGGCGGCTGCCAGGGGCGCGGTGATCGCACTGGTCAGCCCCGCGGCCATCAAGCCGACGGCGAAGAACGCCTGCGCCCATCGCCCCAGGAGCGGCTCAAGCTGACCGGCCATGTCCGCCGCGCTTTCGATCGTCGCCCCGCGTGCGAAAAAAGCCGAGGCGGTCACGACGATGGCCAGCGTCAGCCCGCCACCCAGGGTTACCGCCAAAGCCGTGTCGACGCGCGACTGTGCGAGCGACTGTGCAAGCGGAGACGACGCGGACCATTTCTCGCGGACCGCGCTGGCGTGGAGGAACAGGTTGTAGGGAACGACGGTTGTGCCGATCAGGGCGATCACGGTCGTCAGCGAGCCGGCCGGAACACGCGGCGTGAACATGCCGGAGACCATCGCTGAGGGATCGGGCCCGGACATGACGGCCATCGTCAAGAACACGGCACTCATCAAGACAACCAGCGCGATGAGCACGCGTTCGATGACACGGTAAATGCCGGTCATAAGAAGCAACGCGGCGCCCGTGCCGACGGCGATCGCCCAGGCCCACGGCGGGCCGCCAACAATCACGCCGAGCCCCATGGTCGCCCCGGTGATGTTGCCGGCTTGATAGACGGCGTTGCCGCAGGTGATGGCGGCCACCACCAGCAGGACGGACAGGCCACGCGCGATGGGGTGCGAGAAGGAGCCGCGAATCGCCTCACCCAGCCCCTCGCGGCTGACCAGCCCGAGGCGGGCGGCCATCTCCTGAAGCACGATGGTGGCGATGATGGAAAAGAGCAGCACCCAGAGCAGGGCGAACCCGAACCCGGCGCCGGCTCTGGTGGCCGTCGTGACCGTGCCGGGTCCAATGAAGGCCGCGGCGATGAGCAGACCGGGGCCGAAGCGACCTCTTGGGGTGTGTGCCGGCGTATCGATTGCGCGTGCCCCTCCGCTCCCTTACGGTCGCGGCTCGGAAAGACCATTCTTGCTGGACGTCCGCGCGGGCTAAAGCCCGCGCCTCGGAACGAGAAACCGCTGCGCTCTAGTGAAGTAGGTCGGGCTCGGCCCGACGAAACGACATCCAGTGCGCCATTGTCGGGCGGAGCCCGACCTACTGCGCTAATTTTTCTCCAGTAGCGACAGAGTCAGTGATGTCATGCAGTTGACACCCGTTCTGATGCTCGGCTCCGGGTCGGGGAAGTACTTGCTGGAGTGCAAAGACGGCAGGGGAGTGCCCTCGGGATCTTGGCTTGCCTCGAAGATGTCCCGCCGCACGCTGCCGAGCCAGAAGATAAACCCCGGGTTCTTGGTCGCCATGGAGAAGCGGCTGAAGTCCTCGCCGCCCATCACCGGTTCGCGTGTCACGACGTTGCCGGCGCCGATCGCGCGGCGGAACACATCGGCCGCCGCCTCCGCCAGTTCCGGATGGTTGTAGGTCGAAGGCGTGAACTCGTGGTCGCGCACGACGATCTCGGGATCCTTCGTGCAGCCCATCGCCCGAGCCGTGTGCGTGGTGACGTCGCGAATCCCGTCGAGAAGCAGCTTCCTGGCTTCCGGCGTGTACGACCGAACCGTTAGCTGCAGCTTCGCCTCGTTGGAGATGATGTTGTGTTTCGAGCCGCCGTGGATGGAGCCGACGGTGATCACGCCCGGCTCGCGGGGGTTGAGCCTGCGACTGACGATCGTCTGGAGCGAGGTGACCACGTGGGCCGCCGTGATGACCGGGTCGATCGTCGTGTGCGGCGCCGAGCCGTGACCGCCCCGACCGAAGATGGTGATATCCACCGAGTCCACGTTGGCCAGCGCCCAGCCGGGCGTGTACGCAACGGTGCCGGCCGGGTGGTCCGCGGAGACGTGCAGGGCGATGGCGTAATCGGGCTTGGGGAACCGCTCGAACAAACCGTCGTCGATCATCATCTTGGCACCCGCGCCGATTTCCTCGGCCGGCTGGGCGACGATCATCACCCGCCCGCGCCACCGGTCGCGCAGCCGGGCGAGGATGCGGGCGGTGCCGACCAGGCAGGTCTGGTGTATGTCATGACCGCAGGCGTGCATGACGCCGACCGGTCGCCCATCCGTGCCGGTGACCTTGACCGTGCTGGCGTAGGGCAACCCCGTCTCCTCGGTGATCGGCAGGGCATCCATGTCGCCGCGCACCAGGACGGTCGGACCGACCCCGTTTTCGAGAATGCCCACCACGCCCGTCCCGCCGACGCCCGTGGTGACGGTGTAGCCCACCGCCTCGAGCCGCTTGGCGATCTTCCGGGCCGACTCGGTTTCCCTCAGCGAGAGTTCGGGATGGGTGTGCAGGTCCGTATAGAAGGTGAGCAAGTCGGGCAGGTCGCTTCCGATCTGCTGTTCAACGGAGCCGGCCAGGTCGGCGCGAGGCACGGCGCGCACGCCGTCGCTCCCGTGGGTACCCGTCGCCGTCAGCATCACGCCAACGGCCACGGTAAGTCCAAGCAGCGGATTCATTGCTTTTTTCATTCGTAGCTCCCTGTTCCGTTGGTTCGTGTCGTATGTTCCGAGATCCATCGAGGACACCGGCGCCTGAAAGCGTGTGTGTAACAAGGCCCTTTCAGAGCCGCGCCCATAAGGAAGCGGTCCTGTCTTGCGCACGAAACCGCTTCCTTACGGTCGCGGCTCGGTTTGTCTGAACCTTTCCTATGCACCCTCCAAGGGTGTGGCACCGGAAAGCGTGCGACAACAGAACGACACGCGCTATCCGAACCGGTTTTTCCATTCCGCGATACGCTTCAGCGCGTCAAGCGGGGTCATGCTTTGCGGGTCGAGGCTGCGTAACGCGTCGAGCAGCTCGTCGCCCGGCTCTCGAAATAGTGCCAACTGCGAGGCATCTTTCGTCTGCTTTCGAGCGAGCTGCGGGGTGCGCGACTCGCGCTCGAAACCGTGCTGCAGCTCGTCGAGCACCTCGCCGCTCCGCTGAATCACCGGCTTGGGGATGCCCGCCAGCTTGGCCACGTGAATCCCGTAACTCTTGCTAGCCCCGCCCGGAACAATCTTGTGCAAAAAGACGACACCCTCTGCGCCGTGCTCGCGGACGGCCACGTTGTAGTTGCGAACGCCGCGTAGCAGCTCGGCCAGCTCCGTCAGCTCGTGGTAGTGGGTGGCGATCAGCGACCGGCATTTGATCTCGGTCGCGAGGTGCTCGGTGATGGCCCAGGCGAGCGACAGCCCGTCAAACGTGCTCGTGCCTCGCCCCAACTCGTCCAGCACGACGAGTGACCGACTCGTGGCGTTGTGGAGGATGTTCGCCGCCTCGGTCATTTCGACCATGAAGGTCGATTGCCCGCGCATGATCTCGTCAGAGGAGCCCACGCGAGCGAAGAGCCGGTCCACCACCGAGCAGCTCATCGAGCCGGCCGGCACAAACGAGCCGACCTGTGCAAGAAGCGAAAGCAGCGCCACCTGACGGATGTAGGTGCTCTTGCCGGCCATGTTGGGTCCGGTGATCACGAGCACGTGCGCGTCGTCACATGCCATCAGGGTGTCGTTCGGGACGAAGTCGTCATTGAGCGTGCGATCGAGCACCGGGTGGCGCCCGTCGCGGATCTCAAGACCGCCGTCGTCGATGAACACCGGCCGCACGTAGCGCCGTTCGATCGCCAACTCCGCCAGACCGGCGATGCAGTCCAGCCGCCCCAGCGCGCCGGCCACGCGGAGAAGGTCCTTGACCCGGTCGGCGGCTTGGACGCGCAGTTGTTCGAAGATCTTGCCCTCCAACTCGATGGCCCGGTCGCGTGCGGTGAGAACCTCGGTCTCGTATTGCTTCAGCTCGTCGGTGATGTACCGCTCGGCGCTCTTGATGGTTTGCTTGCGGACGTATTCGGGGGGGACGCGCTCCCGACCGCCGTGAGAGACCTCGATGTAGTACCCGAACACTCGGTTGAACCCGACCTTCAGGTTCGTGATCCCGGTCCGCTCCGCTTCGTTTTTCTGGTAGGTCGCCAGCCATTGCTGCCCATCGGTCCCCACGCCGCGCAGCCGATCCAGCTCTTCGTCGAAGCCGTCGGCGATGAAGCCGCCGTCGCGCGTGATGCTCGGCGCGCCCTCGCGGATGGCGCGACAGAGCAGATTGCCCAGGTCGTCCAGCCCCTGCAATGCCTCGGCGATGTCGGTCAGGAAGGGTACCCGACACTCGGCGAGCGGTTCCGCCATGTGCGGCAACGCCTCCAGCGTTTGCCCAAGACAGCAGAGGTCGCGCGGTGAGGTGCGAGCCAGCGCCACGCGACCCGCGATGCGCTCCACGTCGGCCACCCCTTTCAGGCGACGCCGCAGCTCGCTGCGTACCGCGTCGGATTCGCCAAGATAGCCCACGGCGTCGTGTCGCCCGCCGATCTCGCCCACATCGATCAGCGGGGCACGCAACCATCGCCGCAGTGTCCGCCCGCCCATCGGGTGAACCGTGCGATCGACGGCCCAGAAGAGCGAACCCTCCGTGCTTCCGCTGCGCAGCGTTCGCTCGATCTCCAGCGACCGCCACGTGCTGTGGTCGATCTGGAGATGGTCGCTCACCGCGCGTCGGCGAATCGACGCGATGTGCCCCAGGCTGGTCTTCTGCGTCTCTTGAAGGTACTGGATCACACACCCGGCCGCACAGAGTGACGGGCTCATCTCGTCGAAGCCGAACCCCGCCAGGCCGGCGACTTCAAAATGTTCGGTGAGCGATCGCTTGGCCTGGTAGGCGGTGAACTCGTGGGCCAATCGCCGCGTGACTTCGGTGCCACAGATGTGACGCACCTCGTCGGCCATACGTTGCGCCGGACCGTCGCGCTCGTCGTCCACGAGAAGCTCGGCCGGTCGGGCACGAACGAGTTCGTCCAGCATCGCCGCGAGCGGTACGTCGATGACTTCGAAACGTCCCCCGGCCAACTCGATCAGGGCTAAGCCCGCCTGGTTATCGCGCACGCACAAGGCTGCCAGCGTGTTGTCATCTCGTTCGTTGAGCAGCGCCTCGTCGGTGAGGGTGCCGGCCGTCACGATGCGCACCACGTCGCGTTTCACCACGCCCTTGGCCTGGCTCGCGTCCTCGAGCTGTTCGGAGATGGCCACCCGATACCCGGCCGCCACCAGCTTCTTGAGGTAGGCGTCGAGCGCGTGGTAGGGGATGCCGGCCAGCGGGATTTCATCGACCGCCCCTTTGTTACGCGAGGTCAGGGCGATCCCGAGCACCTTCGAGCAACGGACGGCGTCGTCGTAGAAGGTCTCGTAGAAGTCGCCCATGCGAAAGAACAGGACCGCGTCGCCCACGCGTTTCTTTTGCTCGGCGTATTGCCGCATGGCCGGCGTGAGGCTTCCCGTGGGCTTGCCGGTGCGTGTTGAGGTCTTGGTTGTCGCAGTCGATGAGGACAATGGGGGCTCTTTGACGGTGGAACGGCCCGAGCCGCATGGGTTCCCGCTCGATCCCGCTGGAACGCAAGTTGCCAATTCGTAATGCCGCGGGACCGCCGCGCTCGATCCGAACGCGGCTGTACTGTACCAGACGAGCCGCTTGCAGCAATCGCCGCACCCAGCAGCTTGCTTTTGCCCGGCCGGTTTGGTTCCATAGGAGGCTGGAGCGACCCGCGGCTCGGTACGGATGAACCAAGAACGCCGCGGCATCGACCATTTTTGCACCAAGGACTTCTGGAGGACCAGCCGTGATTCAACCACCCACGACCACCGTGACGAAGCTCGCCACCGCCGTTGCCCTGGCGCTGGCCTTGACGAGTCCGCGCTCGGCCGGCGCCTCCGACCTGGCCAAGCGATTTCAGGCGCACATCGATTTCCTCGCGAGCGACGAGCTACAGGGGCGCGGCGTCGGCTCCCCCGGCATCGAGCGGGCGGCTGAGTACATCGCGGACCGTTTCCGTGACATCGGTCTTTCGCCGGCGGGCGAGCGCGGGACGTTTTTTCAGACCTTCGAGTTGACCCTGCACCGCACGCTGACCGGTCACAGCCAACTGGCTTTCGCGGGCGGCGCCGACGAGTTACGCGTGGGGATCGACTTCATCCCCTTTGGTTTCTCCTCGGGTGAGCGGTTCAGCGGCGACGTCGTTTTCTGCGGGTACGCCATCGAGTCGGGCGAGCGAGGTCGCGATGACTTCGTCCACGTCGATCTGACCGGGAAGGCGGCGTTGCTGCTTCGTGGCGAGCCGCCGTCCTGGGCCGACGAGGGCGGTAACACGACACAGCACGCCATGCTCCGCAACAAGGTCTACA
Source organism: uncultured bacterium (assembly GCA_965371245.1). Taxonomy (GTDB): domain Bacteria; phylum Planctomycetota; class Phycisphaerae; order UBA1845; family UBA1845; genus CBDUXT01. The sequence continues at coordinate 9,420 of CBDUXT010000051.1, forward strand.
ACGCCAAGGACCGCGGCGCGGTTGCGGTATTTATCGTGAACCAGACACCGAGTGAAGGCGAGAAGGACGCCCTCACCGACTTCGTCGCCAAGGGGGCCGATGCCTACGGGGTTCCCGCGTTTCACGTCACTCGGGCACTGGCCGACGCGTTGCTCAAGCGGGGCGGTCTTGATCCCCTCGCGGCGCTTCAGAAGCGGGCCGACGACGGCGCCTATGTATCGCGAGCGCTTGCCAAGGTTCACGCCAAGGGCAAGGCGGACTTCAAGACGAACACGGCCCCGACACGAAACGTGGTCGCGGTGCTGAAGGCCGACGGCCCCTTCGCCGACGAATTCGTGGTGTTGGGCGCGCACTACGATCATCTCGGTGTGCAAAAGCCGATGATGCGCCGGTTCAAGGCCGGCAAGCTGGTCCCCGACGATTCTGGCCCGCAGATCCACAACGGGGCCGACGACAACGCCTCGGGAACCAGCGGATTGATCGAGATCGCCCGTATGCTGGCCGCCGGTCCGCCCCCAAAGCGGAGCGTCCTGTTCGTCGCCTTCACGGCCGAGGAGACGGGGTTACACGGGAGCAAGTATTTCGTCGAACACCCCCCCAAGCCGCTTTCCAACATGGTGGCGATGTTGAACATGGACATGATCGGCCGAATGCCGCCCGGGAAAGACATGGTGCAGGTCTTCGGCGTCGATTGCGGCGAGTCGTTTCGGCAGATCCTCGAGCCGCTCGCCAAGGCTGCGGGGCTGACGCCGGCCCCCAGTCCCGACACCGGCGGTCGAAGCGACCACGCTTCGTTCATCCGGCACGACATCCCGTCGATGCACTTTTTCACCGGTCAACACCCTGACTATCACAAGCCGGGCGACGACGCCGACAAGATCAACGCCGAGGGCGGAGCGCGGGTCACCAAATTGGTCCACGACGTGGCGCTGGCGCTCTGCACGCGCGACGACCGGCCCACCTTTCAGGCGATCAAGGCAAAGGGCACCATCGAGCCCGGCGACACACCGACGTACCGCGTGGTGATGGGTCTGGCGCCGGGCTACGGCGACGACGGAAAACCGGGCATGGCCGTCGAGGCCGTTTCGCCTGACGGGCCCGCGGATCTGGCCGGCATGAAAACCGGCGACCGTATCATCCGAATCGGCGGCAAGAAGGTGGCGAACATCTACGACTACATGGCCGCCACGCGCAAGAACAAGGCCGGGGACAAGGTGGCGGTGGTCGTGCTGCGAGGCGGCAAGGAAGTGTCGCTGGAGATCACCCTGGCACCGGCGCGATAGCGCATCGGGCGGCGGAGCATCACATGGGCGAGGCGACGAGCGGCAGCTCGGTGGGCAGGCGTAGACCCAGCGTTGGAGCGTGCGGCGACTCCTGCGAGACCGAGTTCCGCGTTCGGTATGCCGAGTGCGACGGCATGGGCTATTTGCACCACGCGAAGTACTGGGAGTACTTCGAGCACGCCCGAACCGAGCTACTTCGTCGCCGCGGCGTCCGCTACCGCGATTTGGAGGCCGAGGGCGTGCTGTTTGTCGTCTACAAGGCCGCCTGCCGGTACATCCTGCCCATCCGCTACGACGACCTCGTGACCGTTCGCGTGCAGGTCGAGCGGGTCACGCGAACCCGCGTGGACCATTCCTACGAGGTGACGCGGGACGGGGCCAAGACGTGTGAAGCCACGTCAACGCTTGCCTGCGTCGGTCGAAACGGACGCCCCATCGTCATGCCCGAGGCGCTCTGGGCACCGACTTAAGGGGGGCTTCCGCCGCCGGTTGGTCGATGTACCTAACGAGCGTCGGGTGATGCGCGATCGAACCGCGCCATCCCTGGCACGCCGCTTGTAGGACGGGCTCCGTCCGCTACACTTTGCGGCTTCCGCGGCCCACAACTCGGGACGCCGGCTTTGCCATCAGGAGAACTCATCGTGAACACGCATGGCTACTGCCCCAGCAGCGTGGGCCTCGATCGACACGGGATCACCGAGCCGGGAGAGACGTTCTGGAACCTTCCTCCCGCCGAGCTGATCGAGCACGCCCTGCGCGCCTCCGAGGGAACGCTCGCCGCCAACGGAGCCCTGGTATGTACCACCGGCAAACACACCGGTCGCTCCCCGAACGACAAGTTCATGGTCGATGAGCCGAGCAGCCGCGACGCCATCTGGTGGGGAAAGGTCAATCGCCCCATCAGCGAGGCCCAGTTCGACGCCCTGCACCAGCGCGTGCTGGCCCACTACCGTGGGCGCCGGCTCTACGTGCGCGACATGTTTGCCGGCGCCGAGGCGGACACGCGTCTTCCCATCCGCGTCGTGACAGAAACCGCCTGGCACAACCTGTTCGCCTCCCAACTGTTCATTCGCCCGGAGCCGGGATCGACCGCAAGCCACGCGCCGCGCTTCACGGTGCTGAACGCGCCAACCTGCATGGCCGACCCCGAGATCCACGGAACCCAGTCGGGCACGTTCGTCGTCATCCACCTGGGCAAGGGGCTGGTCCTGATCGGCGGCACGGCCTACGCCGGTGAGATCAAGAAGAGCATTTTCTCCATCATGAACTACGTGCTTCCCACGTCGGGTGTGTTGAGCATGCATTGTTCGGCCAACATCGGTGCCGGGGGTGACTCGGCCCTGTTTTTCGGGCTAAGCGGAACGGGTAAGACGACGCTGTCGGCCGACCCCGAGCGGCGCCTCATCGGCGACGACGAGCACGGCTGGAGCGACCGCGGGGTCTTCAACATCGAGGGCGGCTGCTACGCCAAGTGCATCAAGCTCTCCGAGGAATACGAACCCCAGATTTACGGGGCGATCCGCTTCGCATCCGTCCTGGAGAATGTCGTTTTCGACAAGACCACCCGCACGATCGACTACGACGCGGACGACCTCACCGAGAACACTCGGGCTGCCTACCCGCTGCACTATATCCGCGATGCCGTGATCCCCAGCGTCGGTCCGCATCCACGTAATGTCATCTTCCTGACTTGCGATGCCTTTGGCGTGTTGCCGCCCATCTCGCGGCTGACGCCGGACCAGGCGATGTATCATTTTCTTTCCGGTTATACCGCCAAGGTCGCCGGGACCGAGGCCGGCGTCACCGAACCACAGGCAACCTTCAGCACGTGCTTTGGATCACCATTCCTGCCGCTGCCGCCGCAACGCTACGCCACCATGCTCGGTGAACGTCTCGATGAGCACAAAGCCCAGTGCTGGTTGGTCAACACGGGTTGGAGCGGCGGCGGGTACGGCGTCGGGAAGCGCATGAACATCAACCACACGCGCGCCATGGTGAAGGCGGCGCTCGGCGGAGCGCTTGATAGCGTCGAGTTTTCCGAGGATCCGGTGTTCCGCGTTTCAGTGCCCAAGGCCTGTCCGAATGTGCCGTCCGAGGTGCTCACGCCCCGGTCAACCTGGAGCGATGGGGCCGCCTTCGATGCCAAAGCCAAGGATCTGGCGGACCGTTTCGTGAAGAATTTCAAGGCATTCGAAGGGGTGTCGGCCAACATTGCCGCGGCCGGTCCACGCGCGTAGCGAGCTTCGAAAAACGTGCGTCGCGATAGACCCCATCGGGATGAAGCGTGAAGTGTCTCTGGTCGGACGCCGCTAGCCGGTCTCGCAGCCGATCATAACGCGCTGACAGAGCTTCTTGAGGTCGTCGATGACGGCGGTGCAGTCGGCGACGATCTCTTCTTTCGCTCGTTGTTCCAGTTCGCCGGCGCGTTCGGTGAGCGCGGGGTACCCGTAGCCCCCGCCACTACCCTTGAGTTGATGTGCAGCGCCGCGCAGTTTCTCGAAATCCCCTTCCTTGATCGCGCATTCCATCGTCTCAAGACGTTGGTCGAGCCCCTCGACAAACTCCACGACGAGGTCCGCGAAAGAAGGGTCGTCGCGAACCAGGTCCGAGGTGATCGGATCCAAAGACTTGTCAGTCCCGTCAGCCATGTGGGTAGCTCCCCGAAGGAAACCCGAAAACCTCCCCCCCGACAGCATGGCTTATCGTCGATTGTCCATCCAAGGTTGCGTACTGCTTATAGCATCCCCACAAGGTCCGCGAAAGTCGTTGAGGGCCTCGCCGAACCGATCCTCGCCGTGCGTGGACCGGGGTGTTTCCCTCGAGTTTTTCCTCAACTCTTGTCCGAGACCGCGTGCTTCAACTCGCCCTACGCCTTGAATCCGGCCGCATCGCAGGCCGCGGCGAGTACGGCATACCAAATCGGCGGAAACGCTGGCCCGATAACCCCGAGTTCGCGGGTGGCATGGTCCACGCTTGCGTGGCCATGCGGAGCTTCGTTTGACTCGGCGATGCCGGAAACAAAATGAGGTCAACGAAGGAGCGTGTTCCGGTGCGTCGAATCGCTTGGGCTTTTCTCGGCTTGACCGCGCGACTCAGTGTGGCGCTGGTGGACATATGGGAACTGTAGTACTCGTTTGGAATACCGGCAAGCATGGCCACGCAAGCGTGGACCATGCCACACGCTGGAAGGCTCGCGGCGGGCAATAGCCCGCCCTACCCAGCCCTTGCGACGTCACTCAGCCGGCTCGGGTCGCCGCTGAAAGACCGGCCGGTCAGAAGCGGGACCAGAATCCAGACCGCGCCGACCAGGCTGGCGGTTACGCCGATGGCCATGATCGTGCCGAGTGAGCGGATCGCCGGCGTGCTGGTGAACGCCAGGGTGCCGAAGGTCAACACCGTCGTCGCGGTGGTCATGGCGATCGCGTGACACCCGGCGCCTAGTGATGCCACAAGCGTGGCACGGTCGTGGCCGGCTCGGCGCGCCCTTCGCGCGACGGTCACAAGAAAGATGCCGTCGTCCACCCCGATGCCCACCAAGAGCGGCAGTGCGATCAGGTTCATCGTGTTGAGGCTCATACCGAAAGCGCGCATGCACGTCAGCAGGGCCATCGATCCGAAGATGGCCGGCGTGAGCGAACGCAGCGCGTCACGAATGCTCCGAAAATAGATCACGAGCCACACAAGAACGACACCCGCTGCGAGGCCCACGAGTTTCGTCAGATCTCGCCGGATGATTCGTTCGGTGTCGTGACCCAACACGGTCAGGCCGGTGAGGGTCGCGCCATCGACGCCAGCCAGAGCCGAACGCAAGGCGTCGATCGTGCGATCGCGCGCCGCCCTTTGCCCCAGCGGCTCTTCGGTGAAGGCGAGGGTGATCGCCTCGGTGGGGGCGGCGTCCGCACCCTCGGCCACGGGCAGAACCGACTCGGCCGGTGCCGCAAAGCGCAGGAGGTCGTCGATCCCGGGCGGCTCGGCGGAAGACAAAAGGGCGCTGAGGAACGCTCGATAGTCGGCAAAGGCGGCCGGGTTGAAAGGCCCCGCGGAGAGCGCCTCGTCGAAGTCCTTGAGAATTCGCTCGACGTCGAAGCGTTCGATTGCCTCGCGGCGCGCCGCGAGGGTGGATGGGTCGGGCAGCAGTGACGCAAGACCGTACGTGCCAACGACGCCGACGTCTCTCACCGGTTCCCGCGCGAGTCGCCGCTTGACGTCGTATGCCAGGCGCGTCAGTGCCTCTGGAGAGTCGGCCTTCAGATAGACCAATAGCGGGTCGGCGGTCATGGGGAACAGTCGTGCAAGGCGTCGCTGCGTTTCCAGCGGGCGATTCGGGCGCGGATGCATGACGGTTAGATCGTTGTCGAACCATGAGCCGCCACGCGGTGTACTGATCGTCGTGAGACCGGCCGCGATCGCGGCGATTCCGGCAAGCAGCAGGAACAAGCGGCGATGGTCGGCCGCGTGACGTAGCACGCGCCCGGGAATCGAGTGGTCTGCGTGTCCCGCCGGGCCAGGCGGCGTGCTCCGTCTCGCGAACGTCAGGATGGCCGGGAGCAGCACAACCGCGGCGATAAGCGAGGCAACCAGCCCCATCGCGCCGAGCACACCGAAGTCGCGCAGGGCGCGAACGCTTGACTGCGCGATGGCCAGGAACCCGATGACGGTCGTGACGCATGCGGCGATCAGCGCGGGCGTAATGTCGGTGAGCATGCACAGCGTGGCCTCCTCGTGCGCCAGACCCCGGGCTCGGTTGTGGCGATAGTGCGTGAGGCTGTGAATGCAGTAGTCGATACCCAGACCGGCGAGAATCGCCCCGATGACGGCCGTGATCGGCGACAGGCTCCTTCCCAGCATCGCGTAGACGGCGAAGCCGACCAGGATACCCAGCGCAACCGGCGCCAGCGCCGCGGGAAGCATCCACACGTTCCGATAGGCGATCAAGTAGAGCACCTGAAGGAAGATGACGGAGAGAACGATGCTGCGGATCATGTCACCGCGTATGGCGCTCTGCGAGGCGGCCGCAATGGCATAGGCACCGGTAAACGCGAGGTCGAGCCCCTCCTCGTTGACGGCGCGGGCGGCGGACTCGACGGCTTGCACGAAGCTGTCGGCGAACGCGAGGTCGGAGACGGGTCTGGTCCCGCGGACGCGCACCATAAGATGTCGATCGTCGCCGCTGAGAAAGCCCCTGTCCGACGCGAGGGTGCTTTCGCTTTGTCCCTGTGGCCGAGGGAGGGCAGCGGCTAGAAAATCCCGAAGCCCGAGCGGATCCTCGAGCGTCGCGCGCATCACCGCGCCGCCGGCGCCCGGCACGGAGAGCGCTTCCTCGGCTCGACGCAGCGCGGCCTGGATCTCGCCGTGTGTAAGACGCTGAGCGACCGATGCCAGGGCGTCGTCGTCGATATAGTAGAGCGCGTTTGGAATCACGACGGATTCGGCGAAGGCTCGGAAACCGGTGGTCGGCCGATACCGCACGTCGCGACAGAGGGCCTTCAACTCCGGCGAGGAATCAACGGCCGTGATGAAGCCCTTGGCGAACGAAAGAAGCGAGTCGGCGGGGTCGTCGGAAACGGGACTTCCCTCTGGAAGGGAGACGAGGATGATCAGTTCTTCCATGCCACCAAACCGCTGGGCGATGCGCGTAAGCGCCTGGGCCGCCGGCTCGTCGTCGGCGAGCATGGATTCAATCGAAGCGACGGGCCGAAGGCGCGCGGCGCCGGCGATGGCGAGCAGCCCGACGATGGCGGCCGCGATCAACACCAACCCCGCACGGCGCGTAACGAGTTCGTTCAATAGCGACCAGAACTTGTACGATCCGGGGTTCGACGGGGTCATGGTTGCCTGACGGCCCGGCGCGGCGGCACGAACGCCCGCTCCGGGAGTTCGATGTTGATCTCCACGCGATCGAACAACAGCTCGAAGGAAGCCCCCATGCCAGAACCGGCGACGTGCTGTGGCCAGACCACGTCCCCCACACGGCGGTAGGAGTCGAACGCCAGTGTCTGGCGGGCGTCGCCCGACTCATCGCGGTAGGTGCAGCGGTAGGTGGTCAGCGTCGCTTTGTCGATAATGCACTGGACTGCGGGGCGCGTGACGCCTGGTTGCCTCGTGACGACGAACGAGCCGTCCGCTGAGCTTGAAACAAACCGCCAGTCGGACCGCGTGCCAAAGCCGGGTAGAAGTGATGCCACTTCCAGCAACCCGCCGCGGGTCAGGCGACCCATACCCGCAGCGGCGCTTCGGTGATGCTCCTGTTCGCGCTGAAACACGAACACCCCATCGTCATTCATCGTGATGTCGAAGACGGTTTGCGAGAACTTCCACGCGCGAAGACGCAGTCGGTTCGGCGGCTGCCCAATCAGCACGCCCGTCAGCTCGACGGTCCCCTCCTCGGATTTCAGCAGGATTCGGCACGTGGTGGAAAACGTTCGGACGCCCTCGTCGCGCTCGGCCATGACATTCACGGCCTCTTGCCCGCCGTTCCAGACATAGCGGGGCAAAGGTCCGGCGCACGCGCCACAAGAGAGCAGCGCCAGCGCGGCAAGTCGATAGCAGGACCGGCCACATGATCTCATGATGCGATTTGCCGGCGCAGGATTTTTCCCGTCGGAGATTTTGGTAGGGACTCGACGATCTCGATGACGCGCGGCACCTTGTGCGCGCTCAGCCGAGAGCGGACGAACCCTCGTAGCGACTCGATGGACGGAGGATCATTTCGATCGACGGGAACCACGAGCGCGCGAACGCGCGACACCGTATCGGTGACGGGCAATGCCAGCACAACACAATCCATCACGCCTTCGTGTCGCCCGAGTGCCGTTTCAACCTCCACCGGGTTTACTTTCCACGCGCCGACGTCGATCAGCAGCTTGATCCGCCCGGTGATGGTCAGCGCGCCGGCGGAATCGAGTCGGCCCAGGTCGCCGCTGCGAAAGAATCCGTCGCGATACGGCGGCTCCGTCTGGCCGACGTAACGGCTCAGCATCGACGGCGAATGAATGATGAGCTCACCCTCCACCCCTGGTGGGAGCGATTGACTGGGGTCGGGCGCGTCTGGATCCACGATCGTAAGGAGCACGCCCTGCATCGGCAGACCAACGCTCATCGGATCATGCCCGCGAGCGTGTGGATCGTTAAAGGTGACCGAGCCGACTTCGGTCGAGCCGTAGAGTTGGCCGACGCGCAGACCCAAACGCTGCCGGCAGGCGTCGAACACGCTCATGGGTAGTACGGAACCGGCCGAATAGCCACAGCGGATGGAAGACACCGCGGCGCCGTCAGCCCGCTGTGCCAGCATTTCGAAAAGAGATGGCACGCCGGGAAGAACGGTGATGTCGCCCAGGTGGGCAGCAACGATTTTTGTGTCGAACCCTTGGCACAAGTGAACGCAAGCGCCGGAATAGGTCGGGGCGAGCAGACCGTGCTCGAGGCCGTACGAATGGCACAGAGGAACCATGCCGAGAACACGATCGCCGTGCGACATGCCGATCGCCTGGGACACGTTTCGCGCCACCGCATCGACCGCCATGCCATCGCGAAAGGCGATCTTGGGGTCGCCGGTCGTGCCGCTGCTCAGCAGCATCAGGCCGCTTCCCTCGTGGTCCGGCGGCGGGTCTGGGATCGTCCTGGGGCGGTCGGCTTCGTCGAACAGCGCGTCCGTCGAGAGTTGCGTGGCTTCGAAGTCACTGAGGGCGTCGTTCGCGCCGGGCGTTGCGATGACCGCCTTGGTAGCGGTCGCCGCGGCCGCCTGTTGCAGCTCATGGTTCGATACGCTGGGGTTGATTAAGAACCCGATGGTTCGCGCGTGCAAGGCCGCCAAGAAAGAGACCGTGCAGTCGATGCGATTCGGTTGGCAAATGATGACGACGTCGCCGGGGGCGACGACCGCCTCGATGCGGCGGGAGAACGCACCCACCATGCGTGCCAGTTGGGCGAACGTGACCGTCCGCTCCGCATGATCGTCTTGGGCGATCTCGCGGATGGCGACCTCGTCACCTCCGGTGCGGGCGTGCCGACAAAGTTGCTTGAGTACGTCGAGCGCCATGCTGAAGCATGATCCTGCAAGGGGTTTGCGTGCGCCTATCAGCGCGTTGAACAAGTGTGGGACGGGCTTCCAGCCCGTGCCACACCTGGGTGTCAGCCTTTCATGACGGATTGCCAGGCAGCCAACGCTGCGGGCGATTCTACGTGGCGGCGCACGCCGGCTCAACCGGGTCCGGGCGAGCGACCGGCGATTCGCACAACGAAAACGAAGCCCGGCGAGGTGCGAGCGCGACCACACGTTGAACCCGTTCGAATTGCTGAAACAGCCAGAGACGCCAGCGCAGGGACCACGCCGGTTTGGGAAACACGTAGCCCGCCAGAAGGGAAATGATCGCCTGCGGAACCTGAAGCGGCCCCTTCCCGTGCAAAAAGAGCTCGCGGAACGGATGTCCGTAGAACAGGTTGACCAGACGGACGAACGGGGCCGCACTGTCGTCGATGAAGCGCCGGTACTCGCGGCGGATGCTCGCAGGCGTCCGCGGCCGGCGACCGGTCGGCAACCGCGCGCCCGTTTGTCCGGCGAGAAGTTCCTGAACCAATGCCGCCGCCTTCACGGCGCCGGCCATGCCGAGACAAATACCGCTTGAGAAAATCGGATCGAGAAAAAACGCGGAGTCGCCCACGAGGAAGTAGCCTTCCCCGGCGTAGGGGCGGCAGTAATAGCTGAAGTCAGCCACGGTGTGCGTCTGCGTAGGAAAGACGGCCGCGGTGGTGCGGTCTCTCACGAGCGGGCAGCGCTGGATGCCCCAGCCAAGCATGTCGCCGGCTGGGACATCGATGGTCCGGGCAACATCGGCGTCGAGAACGAGGCCGATGCTCGTCCGTCGGGCGTCGATGTTGATCATCCAAAACCAACCTTCGTCGCACAGAGCGACCGTGGGATGACCTTCGGCATCGCCTTCCAGCCGCTTCACGTTTTCAAAATAGCCGAAGTAGGCGATCTTGCGGTGGTGCTCCATTGGCCGACGAATACCCAGATGCCTGGCAAGAAGGGTACCCTGACCGCTGGCGTCGAGGAGGTACCGTCCGGTCAGTTCCTCACCATCCACATCGACGGCCACGTCGCCTTCATGAAGCCGAAGAACGCGCCGGACCGCCGCGTTTGTGCGAACCTCGACGCCGGCATCCCGCGCGGCGTTTAGCATCATCGCGTCAAAGGGGGCTCGTTCGATGTTGAACGTCTCGCGGCCGAGCCCGTTCAGCGAGTCGTCGAAGCTAAAACAGGTGGTCTCCAGGCCGTGACCGAAGCCGAACTCCGCGCCGAACTTGGGCATCCGTGGGAGGCGGGCGAGGCGATCACCGAGGCCCAACTCTTGGATCAAGTCGAATCCGAAGGGTAAAAACGATTCACCCACGTGGAAACGTGGAAATGCGCTCTTTTCGACGATGACGACGCGCTTGCCGCTGCGGGCGAGCACGAGCGCGGCCGTGGCACCGCTGGGGCCGCCCCCGATGACGACGGCGTCGTATGGTTTCGCTTTCGTCATGGCTCGTGTCTGGGCGAATCGCACCGGTTGCAACCCGCGTCAGCCTCAAGGTTGCATCATGGCGACAGCCACGCTGTCCCACGACGATCGTCGGGGTGTACGCCGGTTACGCCAGTGACGCGGTGCCCTCGATCTCCACCAACAGTTCCGGTCGGCAGACATCGGCCAACACGAGTTCGACATTGGCCGGGTCGAGATGATCGATACGCGGCCAGACGATACGCAGAATCGCATCCAGGCTTTCCGGATCGTGATGGTAAATACGCACGGACTCGAATCGCCGCAACTCAGCGCGAGTATCCAGTTTCGCCGGCTCCTCCTTCACACCCCGGCGCACGCGCCCGGCGGCCGCGATCAAGTGGGCAAGGTTCTCAAGCGTCTCGGTCGTTTGGGCGGCGACATCGCCCAAGTGGACGGAGTCCTCTCCGCAAACGCTGGCGGTGCCCCCGACAAGCAAGTCGGGAAGTCCCGCCGACCCAGGGCGTGTGATGGTGGCCCGCGCAAAACACGGCGGCATAGGCCCGTAGCGTTCGGAATAGCGGTACGACCGAATCTGACGAGGATTCTCCACCGGCGTTCCGGGATGCTTGGCGGCCAGAACGTGAACGACCAGGTCCGTTCCCGCATACCCCACGCCGGTCGCCGTCGCGATGGACGACTCAAACGCGGCGCCCTGCCGGTACCAGTCGTGATAGGCCGAAAAACGCCCGGCGTTGAAGACCATGTATCGATCGATGCCGTCGGACGTGACCGCCCGAACATCGGGGATGAAGTTCCAGATCCGAACCGGATGCCACGATCCATACTCCATGAGGGTGCGATGGATCATACGGTAGAGGTCAGCCGTTCGATGCTGAAGAGCCAACGGCTCCAGCGAAGCGGCTCCGCGAACTTCAGCCGTCAGCAGAGCCAGGTCGTCCGACTTCGTTACGCGCAGCGCGACGTCTTGCTGTGACGACGTGCGGGGCACGTCGGATCGTCCATTCTTAGAACGCGAAGTGTCCAATTTCGATTGAACCCAGGTCGGAATCGCCGGCGCGGCCGGTCGAGGGAGCGCGCGGGCTACTGCAGATTCGGGCAGCACGGTGAGCATCGTGGCGGTACGATAGTCGAACCTGGGGGATTGCGTAAAGACCCGCCAACGCAATGGGCGCGGCGCCAAACAATTCACAGCTTGTGCCGTTAGGACCCTGCTGAAAAAGGGTGGCACCGGCTTCCAGCCGGTGTTGTTGCTGGCGAATACCTTGTTTTGGCAGGCATGCATCCCGTTTGTACCGGCTGGAAGCCGGTGCCGCTCCAGGGTGCCGGCCTTCTTCGATGGTTTGCTGGCACACCCGGACTGCGGGGCGTACGGCTCAGGAAAGCGTTACGGTCACCCCACAGACGCCGCCAACAAAACTGGAGCCGATGACCCCTATCCGATCGCCGTGGGAGGGGTGGCGGCCCGCTTTCCGGGCGTGAGGAGCGTCGGCCTGAGCATCCCGCGGCGTCTCATCGGGGGGGGAGCCGGGCAACATCAAGGCGGCAAGCGCGGCGAACGGTCCCGCGCTGAACATTTCCGGCAAGAACGCCACCGGCCGTAGCAGCGAGGGCCGGCGGCCTTCCCGCCTGGTGCCGTAGGCGGCCCGAAGCCCAAGTTGCTCGATCCGGTCAAGATGGGGCGGATTGACCGAGGAGGCAACGGCATCGAGCGGCCCGAGTTGCTCGATGACACCTTGGACCGCCGACACGCGACTCCGCGCACGGTCTCTGCTGGACGACAACCCGATCGCTCGTTCGACAACGCCGTACACCCGCGCTTCACGGGCCGTGGCACTCGCCCGGCTTTCAAGGACGAACGTGACCGCCCCGGCGCCGAGCGGTCGCGAGGCCCCGGCGCCCTGCGACGAGGCGGCGTGTTCCCCGCTCGCATCACATGGGGGAGCGAGGTTGCGATAGGCACGACGGATCAATTCCGTTGACTCATCGCCGGCACACACGATGGCCCGCTGCCAGACGCCCGCGCGGATTCGGGCGACGGCCAGCAACAGCGCTTCGAGCCCGGCCGTTCGCGCGCCAATAATCGTCTGGCAAAACCCCTTGATCGCAAAGGTCGTGCTCAGGTGGGCGCTGGCCACGTTGGGCACACCCTCGGCGAACAGAAGCGGGTTCGCGGCGTTGACGCCTTCGTCGAGGATCTGTTGGTAATAGGTTTCGCAGTATTCCGTGGAGGCGTGGGTTGTACCCACGATGGCGGAACAGGTCTCGCCGAAGGCCGGGTGGTTGTCGATGCCGGCATCGCGATAGGCCTCCGCGGTTGCGGCAAGGCAGAGCTTGGCAAACTCGCTCATGCGGCGCGTGCGCCGAGCCTGGATAAGGTGCTGATACTGTTCCCGCGGAATCGAACCCGAGCTCGCCGCGGTTCGGTTTGATGGGTCTTGCGACACGAGTTGAACAAACGCGTCGTTTCCCACACCGCCGGGCGCCACAACCCCGACGCCGGTGATCAGGGCATCGCGATTCGGGTCCGGGTTCACGACGCCGCCCGTTGCGACGCCACCGGCCCTGGGCGTTCGTGCCGTCCCCGGCGCGGCAAGAACGATACATGCATTTGCGCCCCCGAAACCCAGCGACAGATTAAGGGAGTGGCCAAGAGGCTGCTTGGTGGAACGACCGAACGTCACTCGAAGATCGTCATATTCGATTTCATCGCCGCGCGTGTTCGCGCAGGCGGGGATCACGCCGTCGCGGATCGCCAGGGCCGTAAGAATCAACTCGACCGTGCCGGCCCCACCGAGCGAGTGCCCCAGATGGCTCTTGAACGCCACGACCGGCGTTTCGGGAAGCGACCTGCCGAAGACCTGTGCGAGTGCCGCATGTTCGGAGGCATCGTTGTCCGGCGTGCCCGTCGCGTGCGCCGCCACCATGTCGATTTCGTCCGCCGCAATGTTGGCACAAGCCAGTGCCTGTCGCATGGCAGCGGCGGCGCCGGCTCCCTCGGGATGCGGCTTGGACAGGTGGTGGGCGTCGCACGACTCGCCATACCCGGCGACGCGGGCGAGAACCTGAGCCCCGCGGGCGGTCGCGTCCGACGATCGTTCGAGCACGACGACGCCGTAGCCTTCCGCCAGCTTCATCCCTTCGCGCGATCGCGCGAAGGGGCGAAGATTCCCCGAGGCAACAAGCCGCATCGAGTTGAACCCCGCGTAGGCGTACTCGCTGATCGGATCGTATCCACCGGCAATCACGACGTCGGCCTCGTTGGTCTGCAACAGCGTGTGCGCCATCGCGATACTCGCCAGACCCGATGAACAAGCCGAGCAGTTCGTCGTCTTCAAGCCGGCCATTGGGAGATCGTTGGTGGCCGAGGCAAGCACGGCCCCGGCGAGAAAACGGCGAAGCGCCTGAAAATCGCCCGTGCGGAGAAAAGCGCCGCCGTTTCGCATGCCGTGCAACGTCGTCCCCAGAATCATCGAGCAACGATTCGGGTCACAAGGAAGCCGGTGGTCGATCCCAGCGTGCCCGAGCGCCTCGTGCAGGGCACGCCGCAGCAGGCGGACCTCTCGCGGGTCGCTTGATTCCTGATCGTCGTGCGGGTCGTTGACCTGTCCGCCACCCTTGTCCGGGTCCAGCGGAGACTCGACGGCCGTGAGCGGGCCGACGCCGCATGACCCGCGCAGCACCGCCTGCCATGTGGCTTCACGATCGAGGCCCAGGCATGTAACCATGCCCGCCCCGGTGATGACGATCTCGTCGGCGTGTTGGGTCAAACTTTCGGTCGATCTCTATGAAGACGGGGAGGCGCGGTCCTCCACCCAGGCTCGTTCAAACATGGCCCACTGTTCCGGATGGGCCTGAACTTGCCGCTCAATCGCCGCCGCAATGTGGCGAATCGCCGGATGGTCTCCCGTCACCCGCCCCGGCTTGCGCACCACGTGGACGGCCTCGTCGATGATCACACGGCAACGCCCCACGCGCGTTCGGACGGAGAAGACCGGTATGATCGGCGATCCGGTCACCATGGCAAGTTTCACCGGTCCGGTCGGCAAGAGAATGTGCCCGTCGAGGAACGGAACCTTCACCCCGCGCTGACCCGGCATCACCCGGTCTCCCTGGATGAGGACCACCTCGTCGGCGATCAGGCAATCACGAAGCCCGGCCCAGAGCGACCAATCGTCATCGACCGCCCATTCGACGACACCCAGCTTGCGACGCAGGCTTGCCCGCAACCGGTCGAAACTGGCACGGTCATCGTGGTGGTACACGACATGGATCCTACGCTCACTCTCGGTCAGAGCGGATACGCCGATCTCGAACGGGCCGAGATGCGCCGTGACAAGAATCGCCCCGTTCCCCGACTGTCGCGCCGCGCGGTAGTTCGCCTCTCCATCAACCCGTTCGACCCAGGCGCGAAGCTGCTCGGGTGAGGAACGGACCGCCCGCCCGAGTTCGTAGATGTTGGTGTACGCGCTTCGTACGATCGAGCGGCGCAGACGCTCGACCTTTGCATCAGTGGCCCGGGCACCAAGGAGGCGGCGCGCGTTGGCCGTCGGACCGTCTCGAAGCGCTTTCGAAAAACGAAGCGCGAACCAGAGAAAGAATGGTCGCGTCAACAGCACGAACGGCGGAAACTTTGCGGTCCACCAATAGAACGCCTCGCGCCAGAAATTGGCCGAGGCATTTCGAACACCCCCACCGCCCCCCAAACCTCGTATCGACCGGGGCACGGGTACGACCCTGGACGGCGCCACCGCGGGCTCTTGGGGCGCGGACATGCTCATCGCGGGTCCGCTCCTGAAGGGCGCGTTTCGGCCACCGATGATCCCAGTGGTCGCACCTCGCGCACCTCGGGCGGTAGGGTCATCTTGACGTCGGCGTCGGTCACGCCGGCGTTCGGTCGTGCGTGGGAGAACGTGATGACCGTGCGGTCTCCTTCCGGATCGACCAGCACGGCGCGCACGAGAAGCCCGAGCGTCTCGTCGATACGAACATGGACCTCGCTGATGATGTCCCGAAGTGCCTCGTCCTTGGGCGTCAGTCGCAGGTCGAGCGTGCTGGCCGCGTCCCCGGCCTTCGGTGGTGGCGAGGACGCGATGGACTCCATGTTGAAATGACGCCGGAGCATGGAGAGCTGTGGCAGGGGTGAGACGATCAACGGGCGCAGCCGTCGATCGATCGGGTAGATCTCCACGGTTCTGCGCGAAGGGAAGTAGATCGCCACGCGAGATTCATTCGTATAGAGGATCGACCGGTGAGGAGACGTCGTCTCCCACCGAGTTCGCCCGCCCTTGACGAGGACATGCCCACGGGAGACGAGCGGTTTGTACAGAAGTGCCGTGAACTTCTCCTCGACAAAGTCGACTCTCAGGTTGTCGATCCCGCGCGTTCGCTCGTCGATCCGCGCGAGCCGCGCTTCAAGCGGCTCGCCATCGCTCTGCGCGAATAGAAGGCGGCCGGGCAAGAGCGCCGCTACGAGGCCGACCGCGGCCACGCCAGCGGCGTGTGTCGCTCTTTGGGCTTTCTTGTGCGCCGTCATGCCTTATTTCCCGACGGCAGCCGTTGTCACGCCAGCAACCGACAGCGTGAGCGTGCCCCTGGCCGCGCGCTTGTCGCCAACCCTGGCGAGGATGTCGAACTGCCACAGCGAGCCGACGACGCGCTCGAGGCGGCTGCTCAGCATGATCTCCGCCGGCGGTGATACAGAGGCATTGAAGCGGACATCAAGGTGGGCCAGTTTCCCCGCAAGGGGTTCACGCCCGGCGCCCGGCGACGTCGCGTCCGCACCCTGCCCAATCCGATCGGCCACGATCAGTCCGGAGAGCTGCGCCAGCGCCTCACCGATCAACACCCCCGGAACGATGGGATGCCCGGGAAAGTGGCCGCGGAAGAAGGCTTCCTCACCGGACACCCGCCAGACCGCCTCAGCGGCTTGACCATCGTGCAGCTCGATACCGGTCGTGAGGAAGCGAAACGGAGGACGGTGGGGCAGGCGGTCGAGGATGTCTTCCGCTTGCGTGGTCATGGCCCCAATCAGGCGGTCTGCCGGGTTTGGGTTTGCGCCGTCACGAAGTCGGTCAGCGTCCGCATGTTGGCGAACATTTCGGGACCGATCGAGTCGGTGGGAACCTTGATCCCGAAGTCCTTCTCGATGCTCTGGACCAACAGAAGCGCGTCGAGCGAGTCCAGATCAAGATCGCCGCCGAAAAGCACGGTATCGGGTGTCAACTCGAGCTCGGCGTCGAGCTTCAGATCCCGCCGGATGATCTCTACGATACGTTCGCTTATCGTGAGGGGTATCGACATCGCCGTCCGCCATTGGGCCGCGCCCCGAAAGACCGCCCCAGGCGGCACGTCGCGCGGACGCCGTCTTGCGCCCGGCACCTTGGCGAAAAGCTGCGGTTTTGTCAAGATGGCTGGCGCCATCGAACGCATCGGAGCCCACGGCTCGCCGCCACGCCGCTTCGACCCAGGTTCCCAAGTCCACTACAATCCGCGCCGCCATGCTATGTCTGAGCAACCTCTGCAAGCGATTCGGTCCCACAGTGGCCGTCGATGAACTGTCCTTTGAGGTCGGGCCCGGCGAGATTCTCGGGCTGCTCGGGCCCAATGGGGCGGGAAAGACGACGACGATCAACATGATTGCGGGTCTTCTCCGCCCGGACGCCGGCCGAATCGATGTCGATGGGCTCGGCGCCTCGGATCAACCCGATGTCCGCCGCCGGATCGGCGTCGCGCCGCAGGCTCTGGCGATCTACGAGGAGCTAACCGCGGCGGAGAATCTCCGCTTTTTCGGGCGTCTGACCGGACTGACCGGGGCCGCTTTGCGTGAGCGGGTGGCTTGGTCGCTGGATTTCGTCGTGCTTTCCGATCGGCGGAACGATCGTGTCAAGACCTATTCGGGCGGCATGAAGCGTCGGCTGAACCTGGCCGTGGCGCTGGTGCATGATCCGCCCTACCTCCTGTTGGACGAGCCGACCGTGGGGGTCGATCCTCAGTCGCGGAACGCGATTTTCGAGAAGATTCTGCAACTCAAAGCCCTGGGACGCGCGGTTCTCTACACCACGCACTACATGGAGGAGGCGCAGCGCCTCTGCGATCGCGTGGGAATCATCGACCGAGGGAGGTTCCTGGCCCTCGAAACCGTCGATAACCTGATCCGAGTGCACGGCGGAAAAAGCATCGTCACGGCGCGGCGGCAAGACGGAGAGGTACGCATCGAGACGAACGACCCGCTGGCGGAGTGCATCAGCCTTCAACAGAGCGATGACATCCTCGCCCTTCGCGTGGATCGACCCGACCTGGAACGGGTGTTCCTGAATCTGACCGGGAGGGCGCTGCGCGACTGATGGGACGAGCGGTGCTAGCACTGGCCGGGAAGGACATGCGGATCCTGTTGCGCGACAGGGGCGGGGTGTTCGTGACGTTCGTTTTTCCGTTCATCTACTGCGTCTTCTTCGGATTGGTGTTCGCCGCCGGAACCGGCAACGACCGCGCGATCGATCTGGTCGTGGTCGATGAGGACAACACGCCTGGATCGGCGAACTTTGTCGCTAAGCTCGAATCGGCCCCCGAGTTTTGCGTGAGTCGGGCCAAGCGCCACGAAGCCGTCGATCTCGTCCGTCGGGGCAAGCGTGTGGCCTATGTGGTGCTTACGAAGGGCTTCGGCGAGGCATCGGAACGCATCCTGATGAATCATCGCCCCCGGCTCGAGGTCGGGCTGGATCCGGCGCGGCAGGCGGAGGCGGCGATGGTCAAGGGCATGCTGACCAAGTACGCCTTCGAGACGGTCACGGACTTGTTCGGTGACCGTCACGCGTTCAAACGGCGGATCGAGACGGCCCGATCCCTGATCCGCGTCGAAACCGAGATCGGGATCATGGACCGTGCCCCGTTAGCCCGTTTCCTCATTGAACTTGACCGCTTCGTCGATCAACACGACAAGGATGCCTCCGGTGGCGCAACCGATGGAAGCAAGGCGAGGGACACCCTTCTGCACGAATGGGAACCGATCGAACTTTCCACGGTCGATGTCGGCCGCGCGCGGGCCAGCCCGAACAACAGCTACGAGATTTCCTTCCCGCAGGGGATCATCTGGGGCGTTCTGGGTTGCTGTGCGTCGTTCGGGGTCTCGCTGGTGATCGAGCGTACCTCCGGCACGCTTTCGCGGCTGCGCGTCGCGCCGATTGCTCGGGGACAGATCCTGGCGGGCAAAGCGTTGGCGTGCTTCGGCTCGACGGTGACGTTGGCGGCGGTGCTGTTCCTTGTGGGCCGGCTGTTCTTCGGGGTCGTCGCGTGTT
This sequence comes from uncultured bacterium, assembly GCA_965371245.1. Lineage (GTDB taxonomy): Bacteria > Planctomycetota > Phycisphaerae > UBA1845 > UBA1845 > CBDUXT01. The sequence goes on from CBDUXT010000051.1 coordinate 28,503, forward strand.
CACCGCTCCATCTCGCGGTTTCGCTCGTCCTGATCGCCGTCGCCTTCGTGGGCATCATGATGTTTCTCTCCATTCTGGGAAGAACGGAACGGACGGTCAGCGGAATCAGTTGGGCGGTGCTCTTGGCGATGGCCATGTCGGGCGGCGGCATGGTGCCGCGGATGTTTATGCCGCCGTGGATGCAATCGCTCAGCCACGTCAGTCCCGTGAGATGGGCCATCCTTGCCATGGAGGGCGCCGTCTGGCGCGACTTCTCCACCCGCGAGATGTTGGTGCCATGGGCGGTTCTTCTGACCGTGGGCGTGGTCCTGTTCGCAGCCGGCGTGCGCGGCTTCGCCTGGATGGACGAGGGGTAGGGCGGCGTGACCGAAAACGACAGTTCCTACGCGTCCTCGGCCGCGACGTGCTTCCGCCCCGTCGTCATCGCCCCGACGTACAACAATGCCGCCACCCTTGTCGGCGTGCTCGAACGAATCGAAAAAATCGGCGTGCCGATCATCGTCGTGGATGACGGCTCGACCGACGAAACGCCCGACCTTCTGACTGCCTGGATCGACCGGGACCGCTCCATTGATGTCAAGGTACTGACACACGCGCCGAACCAGGGAAAGGCGGCCGCGCTGGCGACCGGATTCGCCGACGCAAGGGAAACGGGCTTCTCCCACGCGGTCACGATGGACACCGACGCCCAACTCGAGCCGGAGGACATTCCCGCGATGCTTGACGCCGCCGCCCACGCCCCACGTGCCCTGGTGTTGGGTCGGCGGAGCGAATCGACGCCCGGTTTGCCCAAGTCGAACCTTGTGGGCTGGCGCTGTTCGGGGATGGGTCTGTGGGTGGAGACGGGACTTGTCATCCACGACAGTCAGTGCGGGCTGCGCGTCTACCCGTTGGATCTGCTGGACAGCCTGCGCTGTTGGGCGGGGCGGTTCGGCTTCGAGGCGGAAATCATCGCGCGGACCGTCTGGGCAGGCCGTCCGATCGCAACAGTGCCAGTTATATGTCACTATCCCCCGCTGGATCAGTCCGTTTCGCACTTCAAACCGTTTCGCGACGGCGCGAAGGGTTTCATGTTGCATTGGGCGCTGGGCATCCGGCGCCTGATCCCCTGGCCCCTCTTCCCACCTGAGCCAAGTGACGGTCCAACCGCCGGCGAGGGCGACATGCCGCCCGGTGGCGTCTTGCTGACGCCCCCGACCGGATGGGCGACCTGGCGGACCTGGGCGAGCCCGTTGGCGCTATGGCGGCAGATTCGCTCCAGCGAGCAGGAGCGCTTTATCACCTCGGCGGCCGTGGGGTTTGGTGCGTTCATGGCCTGTTGGTCACTCGGCGCCTGGACGATCGTGGCCATCGCATACGCCTCGAAGCGCTTGAACCACAATCTCTGGGCCACGCTTCTCGGGGCCATGTTTGCGTTACCCCCTCTCGGGCCGGCGCTTGGCAAGCTGGCGATCACGATCGCGTACGTTCCCACCCACCTCGCCCTGCCGCCGTTCGACCACGCGGGGCCGGGCGTTGCCGGGTTGGGCACGATCATCTGCAGCTTCCCGTTCTCGTGGTGCGCGGGCAGCTTCATACTCGGCACGGCGCTGCACTGGGTGGCGTTGGCAACGGCGTTGTTTGTCATGCGGCTCGCAAAAAGGCGAGTCCGTTCGTAGCGCATGCCCTCCACGGACCTCTGGGCCACCGGCTTGGACCGTGCAGAACTCTTTCGACAAACCCGTCGGAGATGGACACGTGAAGAAGCGCCCGAATTCGAGCGGCGCCGACATCGAGAACGCCCTTGCCAAACCGGCTCGCCGACCTACGATTCACCCTGTGATTTTTCTACTACCCAAGACCCCCTTGGAGACCAAACCATGGTTGAACAATCCAACGTGGCAAGTGACTGTGCGGAGATGTCCGCAACGTCCGAAGAACACAAGCGATTCGAACCGTTCGCCGGAACATTCAAGGCCGAGGTGAAGCTGTGGATGGGACCGGGCGAGCCCCTTGTCTCCACCGGCATCATGGTCAACGAGCTGGACCTGGGCGCGCGTTTCCTCAAGCAGGTGTTCACGGGCGATCCAAACGACGGCCCTTTTCCCAGCTTCGAAGGTCGCGGCTTCTGGGGCTACAACACGACCGAAAAGAAGTACGAGGGGTTCTGGATTGACAGCGCCAGCACCTTCATGCAGACCGAGTCAGGCGACGTGGACAAGAACGGATCGGTCTGGACGATGCGCGGAGAGATGACCGATCCACAAACCGGCGGGAAGCTGAAAAAGCGGTCGATCATCACGCTCGAAGACAACGATCATCATTCGATGGAGATGTACTTCACCACGCCCGACGGGACGGAATCCAAGGCCATGGAGATTCGCTACGAACGGGTTCGCTGAGAGGGTGTATAAGAAGGGTCATGACGAACCGAGCCGCGACCGGAGGGAGCGGTTTCGAGTGCCAAACCGGACCGCTCCCTCCGGGCGCGGCTCGGAAAGAGCCTCCTTAAACACGCTCTAAGGTTTTCGACGTTCGATCATCGTGACCCCACCCACCGCTGCGCGATGGATGGGCCACGCGGCCCTACCGCTCGCTCGGAAGTCGTCAACTCGTCACTTCCCGAACCAGCATGAACGCTTCCGCATGCGGCATGTTCATCGAATGACCTCTCGTCACGCTCAGCGCGAGAATGGCTTCAGTCGATCGTTGATCGGGCGCCTTGCGGACCTGCGAGGCGTACCGAGAGAACGCCTCCAGTTTACGCTCGATGTAAGCGGTGATGTCCACGAACACATTCGGGACAAACGCCGGTGTCATCGGCGCGGCGTACCAATCCGTTTCCGAAACCGTCTGGTATGCCAAAATGCGCGAGGGGTATGCGTCGCCGACAGGACGGCAGCAAACCATAGCCGCCTGGAATACCAGTTGATGATCACGATGTACGTCGCCGACGTACGGCACGTAGACGGTGTCCGGCCGCACCGCGTCGAACACGTTTCCCAAGGCGGCATTCAGATCGGCGCCGGGCACCGTATCCAGCATGGCTGCGGGTAGATCGAGGAAATGCGAACCTGTCAGCCCGAGGAAGGCGTGGACGTCGCGGGCTTCCTTTTGTACGCGGGCGACCTGCTCGTTGCCGAAACGAGACGCCTCGCCGCGCGTGCAAATCACGACGTGAACGGCGTCGCCGAAATCGAGGTGCCGCAGAATCGTTCCGCCAACGCCGAGAACTTCGTCGTCCGGATGTGGGGCGATAACCAGAACGTGATTCATACCGATCGCTCCTCCGACGTCGCGCGGTCTTGGAACCGACACCCTTCGACGTAACAGGTCGCCGTCGAGAGGGCCGGGTGCTCCGGTTCGCTTTCCGTCAGACGAAGGCTACCGTCGTTTGTCTTGACGAGCGGGCGACCGTCCGCATTGACGGACAGAATCGTCCCGGGGTCTTTACCATGCAAGTCCTTTGGCGCGAGAGCGGGGTTCTCCGATCGGGCTCGCCAGATCGTCACTTTCGCTCGTCCGAGGTAGCTGAATGCTCCGGGATACGGCCGACCGGCGGCGCGGATCAGGCGATAGACGTCGTCGGTGGACTTTGACCAGTCGATCAGCCCGTCGGCCGGCGTTCGTTTCGGGTAGTACGTGGCCCGAGAATGATCCTGCGGCGTTCGCGGGATCGTGCCGGTCTTGATGGCCGGCGCGAGTTCGAGAATAACCTCGTGTAGCACTTGGTTCGTGCGATGAATGAGGTCTTCTGAATAGTCGTCGGGCAGGACCAGAACCTCGCGCTGGACGATAATGTCGCCGGCGTCGGGTTCGTCCGCAAGATAAAAGAGATTCACCGCCGCTCGCTCGCCTCGCAGAATCGTCCAGGCGACCGGTGCCCGACCGCGTCCCTCGGGAAGCATCGTCGGGTGAAATCCCACGCCACCGTGGGGTGCGATACGAAGGAGCTGCTCCGGAACGAGTTGCGACAGCCCGATGCACCAGATCAGATCCGGCGGACGCTCTCGCAGGAATGGCTCGACCGCGGGATCGGTCACCTTGACGAAGGATAGGAAAGGCAGATGAGCTTCTTGGGCCGGTGAGCGGAGCGATCGGTAGTCGGCGACGCGGTCGGCCTGTGACTCGTCGAGACCGAGGACGGCGGTGATATCCACGCCCCCACGAATCAGCGCATCGAGCGCGGTCTTGCTGGAACTGACGCTACCAATCAATGCGACCTTCATGTTCGATTCTCAGCCCATCGGCCCAATCGCCTCCAAGCGCAACACGCGGCGCGATGATAATCCGGTTGATATGGAATCGCAATTTAGGCGCCATGGCGACTCTTAACCGTCTCACCCTGTACCGCGTCAATCCGTCGAGAGACGAGATTCTCGGTCGTGACGATGCCGGCTTGTCCGAGGTCTCGAAGAGACCCGTTCGCGTTGCCCTGCGACATTGAAGTTCCACGGCGATCGAGCTACGACAGACCCATGGAACAACGAAGGCAGGTATGCTGTGAAGTGGAGGCGGTCGTCCTTCCGGAACTTCAAAGACCATCGGGCGCGGCATCAGGTGTTTTGGCCGGGCATACAATCGAGAACGCCCCGCCTCAGTCCGCGCTGCCGATGTCCCTGAGGCACTGGTCGCTGTCCACATTGCTGGAGAAGCTACCTAATATCGGAGCGAAAGTAGTCCAGCGTACCAAGTATGTGACATTTCAGATTGCCGAAACCGTAGCGTCGGCTCAGTTGTTCGCCGCGATCCTCGATTGCAGCCAGCGGTTCGCGGTTGCCATCACCGTTGGTACAGCGTCCCTGACCATCGTGATCGGACGAAGGGTCGATGGTTCGTGTTGGAACGCGATGGGACGTTGCGCGGAAACAACAGGCTTGCCAAGATGGAGCGCTCGGACGAGCACGAAACGTTGCTATCGTTTGAATCGAGGCGTTCATTCGGGTAGGATGGCAGCTTAAGCTGTGATAAACGAGAAATATCGGACGAAGGGATCTGAGATGCCCCGGTCCATTCGGGCAACCTGCTTGGGGGAGCGTGGATCCCGGGCCGGGCGTGGGTCTCTTGGAACACGCCGCGATGGTGACACTTCCGAGGAGACCGTCCATGTGGTTGCGACGACCCATTATGCCTAACTGGTTGATCGTGCTGTGCGCCGTGTTCGCTTCCCAAGCGGCATGGCGAAGTCCATCGGCAACCGGCGCCCCTCCGAACATCATCTTCATCCTCACCGACGATCAGCGTTGGGACACGCTTCTTCCGGAAGCGCCGGACTACATGCCGCTGGACCTGATGCCCAACACGCGGCGCGAGCTGATGGACAAGGGTGTCGTGTTCACCGAAGCCTTTGTGACCTCCCCGTTGTGTTGTCCGGCGCGGGCATCGATTCTGTCGGGTGGCTTCTACGCACAGAACACCGGCGTGCTTCAAAACGCGTGGCCCAACGGCGGGGTGCTCCGGTTTCATGACCGGCAATCGCTCGCCACACTCCTTCAGGAAAAAGGATACCGAACGTCGCTGATCGGAAAATACATGAACGCGTATGCGTTGGCCGAGGGAGTGGACGCCACGGGGCAACCCATCCCACCGAGGCGATACATTCCGCCGGGCTGGAGTGCCTGGATGGGGATGTGGGCGATGAACTATACGGATGCCACGGGCGGGTATCGGTTCGCCGTCGGCGCGAGCACCCCCGGCGACCCGGCACGCGGGCTGTCCATCACCGAAGACGTCAGACTGCCAAGCGACATTGCGGACTTGAGTGCATTCCTACAGACGCAAGAGTCTCGTGGCTTTCCGCATGCACTTGGCGAGTATATCACCGGCCTCTTGACCAAACGCGGCGACATCAATCACGACGGTGACCGCGATCTGGCCGACTTCGTTACCTTGCACAATTGCCTGGCAACGGTCGGCGCGGGGCAATCGCCCACATGCCTCACGTCGGACACGAATGGCGACGACAGCGTAGATCTGAGGGACTTCGCGGCCTTCCAACGCAACTTCGGCGCGTGGCCTTATCTTACGGATTTTCAACGCGAAGCGTCGTTGGCGTTCCTGACGGATGAGCAGATCGCCGCCCAACCGTTTTTCCTCATGATCACTCCCTACGCCCCTCACTACCCTGCGATTCCCGCGCGGGAGGACGCCGATCTGTTCCAGGGTTTCGAGTACCGCAGTCGCGGTTGGGGCGAGCAGGATCTGTCAGACAAACCGTCGCACATTCGGGACTACGTACACGATGATTTCGCGGCTCTTTTTGACCGAACGCGCCCATTCTTCGCAGACGGACGATCGCCGGACGACTACTTCGCCGATCAGCTACGCTGTCTTCAATCGGTGGATCGTCTCGTCCGTGACGTCGTCGCCGCGATCGATGGAAACGCGCAGCTCCGCGACAACACCGTCATCATTTTCGCGTCTGACAATGGCGAACTGTGGGGCGAGCACAAGCAGTTCTATAAGAGCCGTCCGTTCGAGGAGGCCATACGCGTTCCGCTGCTTGTCCGGGCTCCCGGCGTCGCGCCGACCGTCATCGACCAACTCGTCGCCGTCACGCTCGACGTACCCGCCACCATCCTCCATCTGGCGGGCTACTCGGAGGAAGAGATCGCTGCAGCGCCGCTTAGTGAAGGGCGGAGTCTGATGCCGCTGCTCCCACCCAACGGCGGCGGAACCTGGCGAGACCACCTTCTGTTCGAGCTATGGCGCCGCCTCAAGCCGAGCCTGCTGCCAACATGGACTGCGATGCGCACCGACCGCTGGAAGTACGTCCGGTATGACTATTTCGACGGCACCGCGCTGGCAGAGCAGCTGTACGATCTCTTGTCCGATCCGTTCGAACTGCAGGACGTGCACAGCCGCGCCGAATACCAAGCCGTCAAGACGGAGCTTAAAGACCTCCTGCTCCGCGAACGGGGACTCAGCCTCACCGGGCAGACCCATCCCTGGGGCAGCCTACCGGCCGGAACCGTCGGGGTGCCCTATCGGTACGAGCTCGGATTCGAGGGCGGAACCGGTACGGTCACCTTCGCGCTCTTCGACAGCAATGAACCGCTCTCAGGACTCCCCGACGGTGTCACACTGTCTGCGGACGGCGTGATCGTCGGAACGCCGCAAGCCGCCGGGAACTTCGAGTTCAACGTCAAAGTTCAAGACGAAACAGTATCGCCGCAAAACGCCGGCCCGCAGTGGTCCGTGGTCAGGCTGCTGCTCAAGATTCGATGATGCGGATCCCGCACAACAATCCACGACCACCCGAGCCCAACCTCGGCCCCGTTCATCTGAGCGAGCCACCGCAACCATCATCGGGCAAGGCTGCGCCAACCACCGAGCTGCGTACTGCATGTCGAAGCGCGGCGCGCCGGCGAGCCACTGCGACACACGCGACGTTCGACCATGTGGAAAGCGCTCTTCAAGTGAGCGAACCTCTCCACGGACTTCCATAGCCATGGCCTCGACGTAAAAACCGCCCCTACGGCTCGCCGAGAAGTCGTCGCGCGAAGGTAATGGGCACACCGAAGTTGGAGCCGTCGAAATCGCGCGTGATGGCGAAGTTGACGCCGATGACGCGGCCGCCGGAACCGAACACCGGCCCCCCGGAGCCGCCCGAGGTGGTCTCCGCGTCGTACACCAGCCGTCGCGGGCGCACCTCGTTCAGGGCGCCCTGCGTGATGACCGGCGAGATCGCCCCGCGGCGCGCCAGCTCGGCGATCAGCGTCGTTGTGTCCGTCGCAGCGGCCATGACTTCGGCCACGAGGTCCGGCTCCGCGCGTGCGAGGATCGCGTTGAGCCCGGTGGGATAGCCCAGAAGAATCACCCGGCCACCGCGAGCGGCCTCAAGCCGGTCAAAGCCAAGCGGCAGCACGGGCACATCGGTGACTTCGACATGCAGGACCGCAAGGTCTACGCCCTCGTCGCTCAGGCGAATGCTGTCGGGTGATATATCGACCGGCTCTTTCCCTGGAAAACCGGCCGTCAGGTGAACGAACCGTGGCACCAGGCCCTGTTCCAACAGACCGCGAACACCCTCGTTGTTCCACCAGGGTTGCGCGACGTGCCGGTTGGTGATGACCTGTCCAACGTCACTCGCCAGAAAACCCGACCCGATGTATTCGATCTCCAACGGGTTGCCCGCGGTGTCGGTCACGGGAACGAGTTGGTCATCACGCATCGTCATGAACGTGTACACCCCGTGGATCAGACACACGCCTTTGCTGTACACGTCAAGCACGCGCTTCAGCGCATCGTTGCGACGGACGATGTCGTCCACGACCACCGCTCGGCGGGCGAGGTCGGCGCGAAGCTCGGCCACCTCTTCGCGCGACGCATGACCGGCTTGGCGGCGGCGAAACTCCTGGACTTGACCGAGGAGCGCATCGACCTCTCGTTGGTGCAGGTCGGCACGCACCTGTCGGTCGGCCTCTTCACGATGCATGGCCGTGGTCCCGCCAAGCACACCACCCAGATAGGCGGCCGCCACCACGAGCACCACGGCCGCCAGCGGAGAGCCGAGCTTGAGCTTCCACGTTGATTGAGTGACAAGGTCGTGTCTTAATGCGCCAGCCGACGCCGCGAGACCGCTCTCCCTGCCAACTTCGCGCGCGTCCCGAAGCATCTGGCGCACCGGCTTGCACGGGCGACCCGGCTCGTGATAGGCCCGGAAGCGCAGCTTGGGACCATCCAGCCCTATCTCCAGGAGGTCGCCCGTCGCGAGAATGATTTCCCTGACCTCCGCTCGATTGACGAAGATCGGCCCATCCAGTGCGTTGAGATAAAACGAGCATCCGTCGGGCTTGAAGACGATCTCGGCGTGGCGCTCAACCACGCGGCCGCCGGCGAGAAACCGGACGTCCGCCTCCGGGCTCGTGCCGAGCAGCACGCGATCGCTGGTATACGTATCCGTTCGGCCGCGGAACGGCCCGCTGAGATGTAGGAGTTGTGCACGCATGGAAGCCGGTTCGTCGCTCTGCCGTGTCGGCCGCGGATGATTCCTGTGGCAACGGGTGGCGTGGGCAAACTTGTATGCCCGTGCGGGATGACGGACGACAAGACACGGGTAAGCGTAGCTCGCCCATGCCACCCGTCGCAGACTCGACCGTTCCAGGGACGGGACCATTGTACAGCCGGCCTCTGACGACGGCGAACCCGTCGAACGGCAAAGGGAAGCCGCGACCGGCGCGGGGTGACGGCGGCCTTTGGTCCCGCGCGTGCGGACTTGCCGCCCCTACGAGTGCGGCTTCGCGGTAGGCGTAGGTGATGCAGGGTCGGCCGTCCGTCGTCCGCCCCGCCGGGCGAGTTCGTTGGCGTATGCACGGCCCAGGGTGTCTCGGTGCTCTCGCGCCCAGTCGGTCAGCCGCGTTGTGCCGGCGGGCGGCGAGTCGGTGCATAGCAGGTCACCCATCAGACCGGCGATCTCGTCGCGCGTGATCACCACGTCGCCGACGACAGCGCCGACGAGCCGGCCGATGAGATGCCCAACGCTCGGCGGAACGGAGATGACCGGGCGGGGCTTGCCGATGATCCGCCCGACCTGCGTGACCAACTCTCGATAGGTGAACGTCTCCGGACCGATGGCGTCGATGACGTGGTTCTCGTCTCGCTCGCCCTCGGCCACCGCCAAGGCCGCAAAGTCGTCAACGTAGATCGGCTGCAACCGATACGCACCGTCGCCGAACACGCCGAACACCGGGAGTCGTCGAAGCATCCAGGCGATGTTGTTGATGAGAATGTCCTCGCGGCCAAACAGGACGGCCGGTCTGAGGATCGAGTAGGACATGCCCGATTCGATCAGCGAGCGTTCGAGCGTGGCCTTGCCGCGGAAGTACTCCAGGGGGGAATCGGCCGAGGGATTGGTGATGCTGACGTGAACGACGCGCCGGACGCCGGCGTCGCGGGCGGCCGCGAAGAGCGCTTGCGTGTTGGCGACGGCGTCCGCCTGCCTGAAGCGCCGGTGGTTGAAGCGAACCCAGTAGGTGTTGTATAGCACGGACACGCCGCGGAGGGCATCGATCAGGCCGCCGTGGCTGTCGAAGGAAAGTGGAAAGGCCGGCACTCGTTCACCAAACGGGCTTCGCGAGCGTGGCGCGTTGGTCAATGTGCGTACGTCAACGTCCGCATCAAGCAACCGACGCGCGATGTACCGGCCCGAGTATCCGAAGGCACCGGTTACAAGATGAGTTTCGGTTCCGCCCATGGACAAACCAGGCCTAATGTCTTCCCACCGAAGTTCACGAATCATGCGTCTCTATACCCGCGCGGCCAGTCCCCCGCCACACATCGCGCTCCGCGTTCCGTAGCAAGGAACGCCACTTCACCCTTGCGAGATCGGACCCGCTGCCTTGCGGGCTGACGAGGCATCGTGGGAGCGTGGGTCCACCCACACTGTCCTACTTCTCAGAATCTGAACTACGTGGTACAAGAGTCTCCGTAGCCCGGTGATCGGGGCGGACATCGCTGCGGTCTGCCAGACGGCGTTTCACCGTTGGCCGAACCAGTACCGCGAGATGAAGGTCGATGAGGCCAGCACCTCGCGGGTCAGACGCGATCGGAGAGAGTTGTGGCGAAGCGGATCGTCTTTCCAAACCATTCTCATGGGGCGAACGTCGCTACCGCAACTCTGATCGGCGCTGCGATCGGCCTCCTATGCCAGCTCTGTGGTCCAATCCGTCAATTCTTTTTCCCTAGGTTCGGCCCTTTCTATGCTTGGGATTCACTGCTAGCGCTGCTGCTTGCTATCGCCATCACGGTAGCGATGCGGAGAAGTTGCCTGGATTCGCGTTGGCGTTTCGCCTTCGGGTCTGCCGTAGCTGCCGGGTTCGTGATAACGATGAGTGTATTCGATCCGTTCAACAGTGCTCCCCGACCAACGATTCTCGAACTTGCTGTGCAAGTCCCAACCGCTCTTGTTCTCGCCGGCTTGATCGGCGGTTTGGCCAGTCTCACCCTGTTCAAACTTCGCGACGCAGTCGTCGGTGCTCCGCTCGTACAAGACGGGTCCCTTTGCGTTTACTGTGCCTACGTGGTTTACGGGCTCCCTGAGCCGCGTTGTCCGGAGTGTGGGCAGCCGATCATCGACGCCGATATCGATCCAAGCCCTAAACCCGCTTTACCTGCCTGGAGTCGACTTGGCCGCCGTACGGCGGGAACACTTCTTGTCGGATATGTTATGTTCCTCCTCTATCCGCACGCACTGGCGTTCGGGCTCGTGCGCCGTGCGATCGACACTGACCTCGCGTTGTCCTATCTGCGACTGCGTCCAGAATCTTCCGCCAGGGCTCTGGGTGGATACCTCGGGCATCACGACGCCCAGACAAGAGCATCCGCTGCCTTCGCGATGGGGTGCTTATACTCTCGTACTTGTAGCGAACTAGATGCGTTGCGCCGACTCGCCCTCTCCGATCCCGTCCCCATGGTTCGGCAGATGGCGACCCAAGCGCTTGGAATGATCGAGCCGGAGTTCCTCCAACCGATCATGCCGGATTTGCTCCGTGATTCAGTACCGGATTGCAGATGGATGGCGCTGGCGAGTGGGGCATCTTACGAACTCGCGGTCGCCGTTCCGAATCATTGGGTCATTCCATACTTGATCGACGCTCTTGATGACCCCGACGCGACGAATCGTGGATACATCTACAACCGCCTTGTCGCCCTTTCGGGTAAGCGTTTTCCGTACCTGCCCAACTCGCCGCGGAACACCAGGCTCAGTCTACAGGCCAAGTGGCGCGATTGGTGGAACACTCAAGGCGAGTCGATCGGCGCCGCGAGAAAGCCATAGCCCACGGCTAGGGTCGATCCTCGGCCCGTCGCGCACCCGGGAGCCCGAACTTAGCTCGCGCTCATGCACGCGGCCGACCGTCACGCATCCCAACAGTGCCCAAAGTTTCGCTTTCATGATCCCGGCTCGGCTTGGACTTTGCTCTTTCGCTGCCTGGCAAGCTCCGCCCACGCCCGGCTGTCCCGATCCCTTGGCGGCACAAGCGGCGCCGGCGGGGGCACGGGCGTGTGCGCGGGGCGTGTCGCCTTGGGCGGCGTGCGCCTTCGGGTGCGCGAGAACAGATACAGGTTGAAAAAGTGCATCACGCCGAGCACGATCAGGACCAGGCCAACCTTCGTGCTGGTCAGCTCGATGGCCTGCACCATGTCGCCGGGTTTGTCACCGTACTTCAACGCCATGGTCACGAACCCGACATTGATCAGGTAGAAGCCCACCACGAGGAGGTGGTTGACCGAGTCGGCCAAGGTCTCGTTGCCGTGGAAGGCATCGACCAGGAAAACCCGGCCGTTCTTGAAGAGCGTTCGCGCAACCCACACGGTCAGGCTCACGCTCACGACGAGATAGACGATGTACGTGGAGACGGGATAGGACATGGTTGTTCTCCTTCTTTGTCGTTCTACGGACCTCGGTCAACACTCTTCCCTCATGGCTTCGCAACCATGATCGCTATGTGGTCCAACGAGACGATGAAACGTACGCACGCCGATGCCCGGCGCTTCGACGCGGACTAAGGGAAAGGGAACGGACGCCGGCCGCCCTGTGGCGTCTGTTGTTTGCGTCATTTCTGTTCTCACAGAAATTCACTCCCAAAAAAAGGGGCTTCGGCCGAGCTCACGTCCAGCACGCCACTGGTTGCAGAGGTCGAGGGCCGCGTTGGCCCAGACCGGATGCCGGAAGGCGAACCCGCTCTGGACAAGCAAGCCGGGCACCACGCGCCGGCTCTTGAGGATGAGTTCTGTTTCCGTGCGCAGAAACATCGCGCCGACTTCCAGCATCCAGGCCGTGGCAGGTAAACCCGTTCGAATCCCCCAGGCGTCGCGAATTGCCCGCATGAATTCGGCGTTAGGCAACGGGTTGGGAGACGCTATGTTGACGACCCCCTCCAGCTCATCATGGTCGATGATCCAACAGAGCGCTCGAATGAAGTCTTCGTAGTGTACCCACGACACATACTGACGCCCGTCGCCACAGCGCCCACCCAGGCTGCGGCGGACCAATCCCAACAGCACGTCGAAGATGCCGCCGCGGTCGGGGCTCATGGTCATGGCCGAACGAAGCTTGAGCTTACGCGTGTGGGGCACGTCGGCCGCATCCAGTGCGCGCTCCCATGCCGTCGCAACCTCGATGCTGAACCGCCACGCGGCCGGTGCTGTCGGCTCAGTTCCACCGATCACTCCGGACGTCTCATCATTCGGACGGTCATAACGGTGGGCGTAGATCGTCGCCGTGCTCGCTTGCAACCAAACGCGCGGCGGTCGCTTGGCGACACGGATGGCCTCCCCGACGACGTGCGTCGAATCGAGTCGCGAATTCAGGATGCGGCGGCGGTTTCTCGTGCCATAGCGGCAATTGACCGTGTGACCGGCCAGGTTGATGACGACGTCGGCTCCGTCGATTTCATCGGCCCACGCCCCGAGGGTTTTGCCGTCCCAGGGCACGGCCAGTCCGGGCGCACGTGGATTGCGGCTGATGACAACGACGTCGTGACCATCAGCGCGGAACGCGCGTGCCAGAACCGCTCCAACCTGCCCCGTTCCACCCGGGATAACGATCTTCAACGGCTCGCGGCGCGATCCCCGTTTGCTTTCGCTAGGTCCGGTCGTTGTCGGCTGCGGACTCATGGCTGTCTCCGGCATCTAGGATGCAAAACCCAATACCTTTCGAACCTTGTCGCTCATCTTCACGAACTTGATCACCGAGCCGGTCGGCATGCGGCGAATCTGCGTGTACCAGGTCGACATGGTCTCGAAGAAGCTGAGCATGTCGGCGAGCCGCTCGTGGGTGTGGGCGTCTTTCGCCCCGGATTTTTTCGCCTTGGCGGCGAGTTCGCGCAGGACCACCAGCGTCGGGTCGCATTCGCGTTTCTTCCGCTCGTCCAGGATGATCTGAAACATCTCCCAGACGTCCTTCATCGACTCGAAGTGGTCGCGCCGGTCGCCCATGACGTGGACGACCTTCACGATGCCCCAGCCCTGAAGCTCATGAAGGCTGGTGCTGACGTTGGACCGTGCCACCGAAAGCGTCTCGGCGATCTGCTCGGCGTTCAGCGGGCTCGGCGAGAGGAACAACAGCGCGTGGATCTGGGCGACGGTTCGGTTGACGCCCCACTTGGCCCCCATCTCCCCCCAGTGAAGCACGAACCCTTCCATGGCCGCCGTCAGTTGGATCACCGCGTTTCTCCTGTTTCTGTCTATACAGAATATACTGCAAGAAACGGCCCCCGTCAAGTTCCGTTTGAGAAAAATCGAAAAAATCTCGCGGGACGGGCGGGTGGCCCGCCTCTTCGAAGGTTAGGGACTCGAATGGTCACCTGATTCGTGCGGGTGCCCCATCCTTCGCTCTTGGCGATCATCGGCGAAAGCTGAACCACGACGTCGAGCGTCGTCTGATCGTTCA
>CBDUXT010000052.1:0-41461 GCA_965371245.1 uncultured bacterium
CGGCTAAAGCCACGGGCCACCCAACCCGCAAGTTTACGCGTGACGATGCACTAGTTCTGTTTCCAGTAAGGTCGGTGCTGTTTCGAGCCATCGGCTCCTGCACGGTCGCGGCTCGGATAACACATCGATTGAGATGCAACGCCGATGCCAGCGCCTACTCGCGTTCCGCTGACACCAGGTCGTCATACGTTTCGCGCCGACGGATGACACGCACGTCCGCGCCATCGACCAACACCTCGGCCACACGCGGGCGAGAGTTGTATTGGCTGCTCATCGAGAAACCATACGCGCCCGTGGAGAAGATGCAGAGCAGGTCGCCGCGATTGATCGGCGGCAACCATCGATCCTTGGCCAGGAAATCGCCGCTTTCGCAAACCGGGCCGACGATGTCCACCAGCGCGGTGTCGGGCAGCTTCAGATCGGCGCTGCGCCGCGGTGGGACCAAGCCATCCGCGGGCATAACCGGCCAAGCGAAATGAAACGCGCCGTAAAGCGCCGGGCGAAGCAACTCGGTGATCGCGGCGTCCACGATGATGAACCGCTTGTCGCCCGAGGCCTTGGTATAGAGCGTCCGCGTGATGAGCACGCCGGCGTTGGCGGCGATGCACCGTCCCGGCTCAAGCAGCACGGTGAGGTTGCGATCCGCAAGCAGCGGCACGATCCGCTCCGCGTAGACCGACGCGGGTGGGGCCTCGCTGCCGTCGTAGTGGGCGCCGAAGCCGCCGCCGATGTTGATCGCGCGAATGCCGAACCCTTGGCCGCGCAAGTCGTCAATGAGTTCCAGGCCGCGGGTGATCGACTCGACATAGGGCTCCACGGCGTTCACCGGCGAACCGATGTGCAGGTGGATGCCCACGAGGTCCAGACCCGGATGCGCGGCGAACCGGCGGAAACACGCAATCGCCCGCTCGCGGTCCACGCCGAACTTCGTCTCTCGCTTGCCGGTCGTGGTGTAGACGTGCGTCTTGGGATCGACGTCGGGATTGACCCGCAGCGCCACGCGCGCGGTCGTGCCCTGCTCGACTGCGAGTGCCCCAAGGTTCTCGAGTTCCGCCTCGGACTCGGCGTTGAACCAGCCGATGCGTGCCGCCAGCGCCGTTCGGATTTCCGCGTCGGTCTTTCCGACGCCCGCGAAGACGATCTGCCCCGGCGACCCGCCGGCCTCGAGGACGCGCCGAAGTTCGCCGCCGCTGACGACATCGAAGGAAGAGCCCCGACCGTTTAGCAGCCGAAGAATCGAGAGGTTCTGACAGCTCTTCACGGAGAAGCAGACGGTCGCGTCCACCGGCGAGAAGGCGGCGCGCACGCGGTCGAAATGGTCGCACAGGGTCTGCGTCGAATAGACGTAGACCGGCGTGCCGTGCTGTTCGGCGATGGTGCGCACGTCCACCGCTTCACAGTGCAGAACGCCTCGTTCGTAGGAAAAATGATCCATGGGTGCCCGTTCGCGTTGAAATTGGCTCACCGCCTTTGTCGCCCCTATAGTACGCGAACTTCAACGTCACGCACTCTTGCAGGCGATGCTATTTATGACGGACGAACCCGACGTCTACATCTACACCGACGGTGCGTGCAGCGGCAACCCCGGCCCCGGCGGATGGGGGACGCTGCTGAAACACCCGGCCACCAGGAGCATCAAGACATTCTCCGGCGGTCATCCCCGGACCACCAACAACCGGATGGAGCTTCAGGCCGCCATCGAGGGACTGAGGGCCTTAAAGAGCGACAAGCGCCTCCGCGTCCACCTGGTCAGCGATGCCCAGTACGTCATCTTCGGGCTGACGGATTGGATCAAAGGCTGGATCGCCAACAACTGGTGCCGCGGCAAGAAGGGCGGTCCGCCGGTCAAGAACGCCGACCTCTGGCAGGAGCTGCACACGCTGGTACAGGCGCACGACATGAGCTACGAGCACGTCCGCGGCCACGCCGGTCACCCGGAAAACGAGGAGTGCGATCGCCTGGCGACCGGAGCCATCAAAGCGATGCGCGAGCGGCAGGCCGATCGCGCGTAGCCGGCGCGCTTCTGGCGAGATTGTCTTTCCGAGCGGGAAACTCTTTCCGAGCCGCGACCGTCAGGGAGCGGGGGTTTGACAGTCGGTCTTGCCGCGGACAACCGCTCCCTGACGGTCGCGGCTCTGTTTGTCGGTACCGTGCTGATAGAGCTTCCAGGAGATACGCGGTGGGACGTCGAGGCGGACCGAACACGCCGTCACGGTGTGCAGTCTTGTGGCGATGACGGCGCGGTGACGTCGTAGGAGGCGGCCGAGGTTCCAGTCGTGCCCGGCTTGCGATGAATCGAGCCGCCAGCGGGGATGGCTGGGGCGCACGTCCCCAACGTCGCCCATTTGCCGGCTGTCTGGACCAGGGGCTTTCTCGTACCTGCAGGAATCTGCGGCGGCGAGCCCCAGCAGACGAAATCGAGCACACTCGTGCTCGATGTGAAGAAAAAGTCCTTGTATAGAATGAACTCGCCGCTGGAGTTTGTGGCGTTGTTGAACGGACCCGCAAGGTCGGACGGCCACGGAAGCGTGGCATATCCCAGGGCCGGGACCACCATGTTGGCCGGGAGAAGCGAGTACTCGAACGGGGAGCAATACTGGTACGCTGCGTAGGGCGCCGTTGACAGATCGATGTCACCGCTCGTTGTGTTGAACAACTCGATGAACTCACCCGGCTTGATCTCCGAGAAGATCAGATCGGGCACGCCGCCAAGCGGCTGGCCGCTTCCATCGTCCATCGGGTTCAGCGCCGCGTTGCAGCAAGATGCACCCCCGAGTAGCTCACCGGTGAACCCGTTTTGGAACGCGGCGAAGTCCAACAGGTCAACAAGCTGCCCGGCCGGGTCCATCAGGTCTCTAACGAACAGCATCAGGTCGCCCAGATCGACGCTGCAATCGCCGTTTCGATCGTCCACCGGGCGGCCTTGCGTATCGACGGGCACGCCCCGCGGCGTGTTGCAGCAAACGTCAAGACGGTCGTCCACGCCGTCCATGTCGGTGTCGGCGCCGACCGCGACCGACGTCGTGAAGGAGACCACGACGGCCAATCCCGCTGCGCAATATCTCGTGAAGCGCCCCATGACTCGTCCCCTGTGACACGCCCCAAGGAAGCATCGCCGCCGGCCTCCCCGGTGGACCGCCCGACTCGAATCTGCGCGATTGGCCGCGTCCCCCGCCAGTGTCTCGCTCTGGCATGATTATGGCAGATTGCCGCCTGAATGTCCCGCGCTCGCGCGTTGCATCCGATAAAACGGAGACGCCCGCACACTGTGCGGAATCGAAGCGCCGGTCGCGGAATGCCCCGATCGCAGGTAGAATCACGGACCTCAAGGGCTTACCGGACCGATTCACGGGTCGTCAAAACAAACTCATCGTCCTGCAGGCGACGGCGCAGGGTTGCCGCCCGCAGGACAACAAAGCGAGGAGAAACGATGGAAGCGAGCGTTTGCACTTTCTTGCTCTTGTGGGCGGTTTCCTTCCCGGCCCTCGCGCGGGGAGAGGACCCCAAACAATGGTTCCGCGACGGGCGGGCGGCCGTCGAGCGAGCCATGCGCCTCGCCCCGATCAGTCACCGGGCGAGGAACGTGATTCTGTTCATCGGCGACGGCATGGGTGTATCCACGGTGACGGCCGCCCGGATTCTCGAGGGCCAGCTTCGCGGCGAGACAGGCGAAGAGAACCGGCTGAGTTTCGAGAAGCTGCCGTACACCGCCCTCATCAAGACGTACAACACCAACCAGCAAACGCCTGACTCCGCGGGGACCATGACCGCGATCGTCACGGGGGTGAAGACCCAGGCCTGGATGCTGTCGGTCAGTCAGAACGTCACCCTCGGGGATCATACAACCGTCGAAGGTAACGAACTGACCACGATCCTCGAGTTGGCCGAACGCGCCGGCCTATCGACCGGCCTGGTCACGACCGCAACCGTGACGCATGCCACGCCGGCGGCCTGTTTCGCCCACAGCCCCAGCCGCCAGTGGGAGGATGACTCGATGATGTCATCGGCGGCCGTGGCTTCCGGGTTTCCCGACATTGCGCGACAACTGATCGAGTTCGACATCGGAGACGGTCTCGAAGTTGCCTTGGGCGGCGGTCGCAGACACTTTCTGCCTCGGTCACTCAATGATCCGGAGCGAAAGGGCGTCACCGGGCGCCGAAAGGACGGCCGCGACCTGACAGCTGAGTGGCTGGAGAAACCGCGCTCCGCGTATGTTTGGAACAAGGAACAGTTCGACAAGGTTGATGTGAGCAAGACGGATCATCTGCTGGGATTGTTCTCGCCGGGATACATGGCCTACGAGGTGGACCGCGCGGACGATAAGGCCGGTGAGCCCTCTCTTACCGAAATGACCGAGAAGGCCATCGACCTTCTCGCCGGCAAGAAGAAGGGATATTTCCTGATGGTCGAGGGCGGACGCATCGACCATGGGCATCACCGGACCAACGCCTACCGGGCGCTGACGGAGACCATCGAGTTTGCCAAGGCGGTCAAGCTCGCCGTCGAGAAAACGAATCGCCAGGACACCTTGATTATCGTGACCGCCGACCACAGCCACGGCATGACCATGACCGGGTATTCCACCCGCGGGAACCCCATCCTGGGTAAGGTGCGAACCAACGATCGTCGTGGGAAACCCGCCGGCAGGGACGAAACGGATGCGACGGGACGCCCCTACACGACGCTGAACTACGCCATCGGTCCGGGCTACACCGGAGCATCGTCCGCGCAGCCGGAAGGGTCCAAGCACTCCCCGCATCCGGCGAGACGGTTCGAGGGCATCACCAAGGGACGACCCGACCTGAGCAACGTGGACACGACGGACCCCTCGTATCTGTTCGAATGCACGATCCCGCGTTCCGATGCCGCACACGGCGGCGAGGACGTGGCACTCTATGCCGACGGGCCCTACGCCCACCTGTTTCGCGGATCGCTCGAACAGAACGTGATTTTCCACGTGATGGCCGAGGCCTTGGGGCTGGTCGGCACGAACGACAAGACGGATACCGGGACCACCAAGTGAACCGAAGGAGACTTGGCCGATGACCATTCAACGCGTGTTTACGGGAACGCCCTGGGAGAAGGAGGTTGGCTACTGCCGGGCGCTTCGCACGGGTGACCGTGTGTTTGTCACCGGGACGACCTCGTTTGAAGAAGACGGAACGGTCCACGCCCCCGGGGACGGTTACGCCCAGGCGAGGCGATGCCTCGAGACGATCGAAAAGGCGCTGCGCGAGGTCGGCGCGAACATGGCGGACGTCGCCAGAACCCGGATGTTCGTCACCGACATTGGCCGATGGCGTGAGTTCGGTCGGGCGCACAACGAACTGTTCGCCGAGCACCCGCCCACCACAACGATGGTCGAGATCAAGTCGCTCATCGACCCTGCCATGCTGATCGAGATCGAGGCGGACGCGGTGGTCGCGGACGGTCGATAGACCGGCTTCGCTCAATTCCCAACGGTACACGAGACCCGGTGTGTGACAGTTTTGGCGGGCCGTGAAAGCCATCTTGATGATGGCACGCCGCGTCAGAGCCGTGGGCGCAAGCCCACGGACACGATGCGAACAATCACGCGCTTCTACGATACTAGGCCGGTCACAGGGCTCGCGCCCTGTGCTCTGAGAACTGCCCGCCGATTCGGTCATGCACCCCACGAGACCCCACCGGGCAAGAAAAAGGCGCGAGCAGGCGTTGGCTTGCTCGCGCCGAATGGGCTTGTCACTCTTCTTGGTGCTCTTCCTAGAGCTTATCGATCTCGTGAAGGATCGCTTCCCAAGAGGCGCGCTGATGAATCAGCATCGGGAAGATCTCGCGCACGATGCCCTTCTTGTCGATCAGGTACGCCGTCGTGCGGTCGTAGCGTGGCGTGTCTTTTCGATCGATATCGGCCACGATGTCGAACGGCGGGCTCCCCTTGAACTTACGCAGGAAGCGCCCGTGCGACCTGAGGTCCGTGTCTTCCTGCGCTACGGCGATGACCACGGTATCGCGACTCGTGAATTCGTCGTACATCTTCTGCAACTCGACCAGTTGCGTCGCGCAGAACGGTCACCAATGGGCCCGATAGGTCGTGATGATGACGTTCTTCTTCCCTCGGAACTGGGCCAGGGTCACCGTCGAACCGTCGGCGCGGGGAAGCGCGAAGTCCGGGGCCTCGTCGCCGATTTGCAGCACGTCGCTTTGACCCCACCGGCTGTTGGCGGCCGAGTCCGGCGTACTCGTTGCCTTGGGGGCAACCGGCAGTGACAGCCTGCGGCGAATGAACCAGGCATCGTCGGGGCTCTCGCTGGCGTACGAGAGGAAGCTGAGTCCGAACGCCTCGCCCGGCTTTGGTTCCTTAATCAACTCGAAACCGATTCTCTCGCGCCGCTTCTTCGCCAGCCGCTCGAACGGCTCCTGCAGGAACTCGTTGCGGGAGAGCTCGCGGTAGCTTTCGAGCACCTTGCCCGTGAGTTTGACCGACGGGGGTACGTCAATCTGCAGGATTGGTGCCTTGATGCCCGCCCGGCCGCCGGACCAGCCCTTTTTGAACTTCACGTCGAGGATGATCTCGTACTTCTGCCCAACCGAAAGCGACGGCGCGTCGAGCCGGGCCGATACGGTGACCGCGTCATCCGGCACGGGCCCCGTGGCCACCAGCCACGGAATCAGGGATACGTACCACATGCGAACACCTCCTGGTCGTCTTCAAGAAACAGCATCAAACCGTAAGCGCCGGCGGCCCCTGGCGTACGGGAACGCTCCAGCTCGGCCACAAGGCGATCATACTACCTACAGACCACCCTCGCCGCTGGTCCCTGGATCCAATCGACGGCCTTGTTGCGCCGGTGAGACGCAAGGGATGCGAGCGAATCGTGATCGCGGACGCGCCGGTAGCGGACGCACCCCCGCTCGTTCCGCGCTCCGCGAGACGCGGGCTCCGTCGCGTCGCGGAAAGCCGAGCAAGCCATGTAAGCACATGCAATACAAAGGTTTACAATCAGTCCGGCGATTCCATGGCGGCTCGACTGGCTCCAGGCGGCCGGCCTCGGTATCGGTTCTCAGTGCTGGCATCAAGTCCTCGGCATGTGTGCTCCGATAACAAGAGGGGCCGCGTTTCCCGTCGGAGACGGATCACCAGGTCGCATGGAGGCGACGCATATGCAGTCGAGCGCATTGGGCAAGAGACGTTCGGAGTCGCAGCAACGCCGCCGCGCGCCCCAAGAGCCGTTGCGGATCGATCTGGCCTTCTCTGGTGGCGGGCTCATTCCTACTGACGCTCCCCCCGGTCCCGTGGCGTTGGCGCTCGAGACCACCGACAGCGCGGGCGAACTCGCGGCCTGGCTCGACGACGAGTGGTGGGCCGACGCCATCCAGCTCTGGGGCGACCGCGATGTCACGATCCACGTCGCGCCCACGCCCGAGGCGCTTCTGCACCCGGTGTCGCTCTATTTCTTTGAGATGGTGCGCCGAGTGATCGACAACTGGCGCCTCGTCGCCTACGCCTACGTCGAGGACTTTGCGGAGGATGAAGAGATGATACAACTCGCCGGCGCGCTGTACCACGAGGTGCGGTTCATCGACGGACCTCGTCCGGGCGTGCCCCGGTCGGACCGCTTCACAGGCGACCTCTCGCTGGAGACACTCTTTGGCCGCATCCGCAAGGAGCAGGCTCGCCAAGGGCGCGGCATGCCCGTTCTCGTTCGGCTTCCGTCGTCGCATGTCGGACCGACCTTCTCATCCAAGGCCCCGCCGCCCGCGCGCCTGTCCGAGGCTGCCAAGCCGACCATCGATCGCCACTAGTGCATCTTCACTCCTGAATCCGCGGGTTTTCATTACCCGCAACGCCGTGACCGGTCGTGCTAATCAGAGCCTGCCGCGCTAGCGGCGGGACCAGTCCGCGGGCTAGCGCCCGCGGCTCTGACTCGGCAACGAACCCACAAGACGACGTGTGACCATGCACTAGTACTCCGGCGCGCTTGCATTGCTAGGCGCCATGCTCACGCTTGCATGAGCACGATCGGAAGCTGCACCCACATGGCCACGCAAGCGTGCCCATGCCACTCTGATTCGCAAAACAATCACTTCCCCATCCCTCGTATCACATGTGTCCCACCGCCATGTCGCGTCACGGTTGGTCTTTCTGGTTGGGTGGCCCGCAGCTCTGACTCGACGTACCCGCGGGGCAGGACGTGTCACGAGCCCCGACTGGCAGGTTGCCAACAGCTCGCCTTGACCCAAGAATGTCGCCGGATCGGTTTGGCGTCCTCTGTCGCATCGGGCTGCCGTGGACCCCTCCAAGCCGGGCCGTGGTACACCGTTCGCAAGAGCCCGGGTACGTAAGAGAGCGAAGGCCATGCGGCTGGCTTATCTGATCGCTGGTGCGGGGGGCATGTATTGCGGAAGCTGTCTGCGCGACAACCGGCTGGCGGCCACGCTGATCGCCCAGGGACGCGACGTCGTTCTGATCCCACTCTACACGCCGATTCGCACCGACGAGGTCGATGTAAGCGAGCCCACCGTCTACTACGGAGGGATCAACGTCTACCTTCGGCAGCGGTCACGGCTGTACCGGCGGCTTCCGGGATGGGTCACGCGCCGGTTGGATTCACCGCGACTCCTGCGGCGCGCGATGCGCCTGGCCGGCAGTACCTCGCCGGCGACACTGGGGGACCTGACGGTCTCGATGCTTCGGGGCGAGGAGGGCGCCCAGCACAAGGAGCTGTCGCGTCTGATCGAGGGCCTGCGGGCGATTCAGCCCGACGTGATCCATCTGCCGAACCTGATGTTTGTCGGCATGGCGCGCCGACTCAAGGCGGCGCTGAATGTTCCCGTGCTCTGTACGCTCTCCGGCGAGGACATCTTCATCGACAAGCTGCCGCCTGACCACAGATCCGAGGCGATGGAACTGATCCGACTTCGGTCGGCCGACATTGATGGCTTCGTGGCCGTCACCGAGTACTTCGCGACCTTCGCCCGCGACCGCTTCGGCCTGCCGCCGGACCGCGTTCACGTGGTGCCGATGGGTATCGACGTGACCGGCGTCGGCGAACCCGCTGCTCCAGCGGACGGGCCGTTCATCATCGGCTACCTCGCACGGATCTGCGACGACAAGGGGTTGTTGAACCTGTGTGACGCGTTCGTGCAACTGCGCCGCGCGGGGCGAGACTGTCGCCTGCGCGTGGCGGGCTATCTGGGGGCGGGCGACCGCGACTATTTCCTGGCCGTGCGGAAGTACGTTCGCCACGAAGGGGTGGACGACGTGTTCGAGTATGTCGGAGAGGTGGACCGGGCGGGCAAGTTCGAGCTCCTTCGCTCGCTGCACGTGCTGTCGGTCCCCACCCTGTACCCCGAGTCGAAGGGGCTCTACGTGCTGGAGGCGATGGCAACCGGCACGCCGGTGGTCCAGCCACGTCACGGCTCGTTCCCCGAACTTGTGGAGGCGACCGGCGGCGGTCTGTTGTATGATCCCTTGGACCCGCAAGGCTTGCCCGGCGCCCTGGCGCGACTCATGGACGACCGCGACCTTCTTGCCAGGCTCGGCGCAACAGGGCGGGCGGCGGTCCACGAGTCGTTCACCGACCGGATCATGGCCGAGCGGACGTGGACGCTGTGCCTTGACCACCGTCAACGCGAGAAAACAATAACGCCGGGAGACTCCGCCGTGCCCGCGACCCTGCAAGCTGACTCCGTGACCAAGAGCTTTCCCACTCGTAGCGGCGAACTGGTGATTCTTACTGACGTATCGTTGGCACTGAGTGCCGGGGAGTCGGCCGCGATCATGGGCTCCTCCGGATCGGGCAAGAGCACGGTGCTCAACATTCTCGGCACGCTGGAGAGCCCCAGCGGCGGCACGGTTCGCATCGACGGCAAGGACCCGTTTGCGCTTTCGGACGGCGACCTCGCCCGGTTTCGCAACCGGCTGATCGGCTTCATCTTTCAGGAACACCACCTGTTGCCTCAGTGCTCGGTGCTCGAAAACGTGCTGGTGCCGACGCTGGCCGATGGAAAAAACACCGACCAACTGGCCCGTGCCAAGGAGTTGCTCGAACGCGTCGGGCTCAGCCACCGGCTGGACCACCGACCGGCCGAGCTGTCCGGTGGAGAACGGCAACGTGTGGCCATCGCGCGGGCGCTGATCAACCGTCCCGCGGTGGTGCTGGCGGACGAGCCGACGGGGAATCTTGACGCCAAGACAGCAGGCAGCGTCGTTGATCTTCTGATGGAGGTCTACCGCGAGGCCAACGTCGTGCTCCTCGTGGTAACCCACAGCGAGACGCTGGCTACACGGTTCGACGCTCGCTTCGATCTCGTGGATGGGTCGCTGATCAAACGCTAAGGGAGCCGCGATGCAGCGGTCAACGCTGAGCCGACGCAGTCTGACCTTTCATTGGCGTACGAACGTGGCCGTCACCCTCGGCGTGGCGATCGGAGCGGCCGCCCTGACGGGGGCGCTGATCGTTGGCGACTCGATGCGCGGGAGCCTGCGCGCGGCGGCGCTGGGTCGGCTCGGTCGTATCGACCACGCCCTGGTCTCAAGTCGCTACTTTCGAGAAGCGCTCGCGGGTGATCTGACCGGTCAGTCGGTGTACGCGGCGCGCTTCGAGCCGCCGGCTCCGATCATCATTCTCAAGGGCGGCGCGACGCATGCCGACTCTGCGGCGCGAGCCGGGCGTGTCACCGTTCTCGGCGTGACCGATCGCTTCTGGGAACTGGCGACCGATGGTGCCACCCTGAACGTCGGCCCGTTTTCCGGACGATCGGTGATTCTCAACGAGCCGCTGGCGCTGGAGCTGGGCGCAAAAGCCGGTGACGATGTGCTGCTGCGGTTCGGGAAGCCCGGGGCGGTATCGACCGAAACGCTGCTCGGGCGGCGGGAGACGAAAGACACGACCTCGGCCCTGCGCCTGACGGTCCATCGCGTCATTCCCGCCGAGGATCTGGGTGCGTTCAGCCTCAACCCGCGGCAGTTTCTTCCTCATAACGCCTTTGTGCCGCTTTCCGTGTTGCAGCGCTCCATCGACCGGCGCGACCGCGTCAACGCCCTGCTCGTGGTTGGAATATCAGGCGGCGATCGAACGAGCGAGGGGGCGTCCGCTCTTCAACGGACGCTGAAGGACTGCGTCACGCTCGGCGACCTGGGTCTGAAACTTCGCATCGATGAAAAACACGGGTACGTCTCGCTGGAAAGCGAGGCCATGTTGCTTGAGCCCTCGGTGGAGACTGCCGCGAGGACGGCCGCTGAGGACGCCGGGGTCGATCGGTATCCTGTCCAGGTGTATTTGGCCAACCGGATCGCGAAATCGGACGGTGCGGATGATGCCATCGATGTGACACCGCCTGGAACATCTCGGGGCATTCCCTACTCGACCATCGCCGCCATTCCCCCAGGGCCTGGTTGGCCGGGGCGCGTGGCGCCCCCGCACGGCGAGCCCTTGCTTCAGCCGGGTGAGATCCTGCTCAACGAATGGTCCGCCGCGGACCTCGGCGCAAACGTGGGCGACCGGATCAGCCTTGACTACTACGTCACGGGCCCGTTTGGAAAGTTCGAGTCGCGAACGACCACGTTCAGTCTTCGCGCAATTGTTCCCCTGGCCGGCTCGGCCGCCGATCCCGGCTTCACCCCGGAGTACAAGGGCGTGACCGACACGAAGAACCTCGCCGACTGGGATCCACCCTTCCCCATGGACTTGAAGCTCATTCGGGACAAGGACGAGGCCTATTGGGACGAGCATCGCACGACGCCCAAGGCGTTCGTCGGTCTCGCCGACGGCCGACGGCTGTGGGCCGAGGACGCGGACCGATTTGGAACGTTGACTTCGATCCGGCTCACGCCGCGCGACGCGGGCACACCGCTGGCCGAAGCGGCGACCAACTTCGACGCGGCCATGATCAAAGAGCTGGACCTGGCGAGTATGAACTTGTCCTTTGATGCGGTACGCGAGCGCCTCGCCCTGGCCGGCTCGGGCACGACGGACTTCGGCGGCCTGTTCATCGGGTTCAGCTTCTTCCTGATCGCCTCGGCCGCCATGCTTGTGGCACTTCTGTTCCGACTCGGCGTGGAACGCCGGGCCCCCGAGATCGGACTGCTGCTGTCCACGGGGTACGCGCCGCGCACGGTCGCGCGGCTACTCATCGCGGAGGGCGCGGTGCTCGCGGCCGTCGGCGGGGCGATCGGGCTTGTCGCGTCGCTGGGCTACGCCTGGCTGATGCTGGCGGGGTTGCGTTCATGGTGGTCGGATGCGGTGAACACCCCCTTCCTTCGCCTGTACGCGACGCCGCTGATGCTCGCCATTGGCTTTGTCGCCAGTTTCCTCGTGGCCCTGGGGTCCATCGCGTGGTCGATCCGCGGGCTAACGAAGCTATCCGCACGCGATTTGCTGGCGGGCACGGTGGCGTCCGGGCGGCGGGGAACAACCGTTGCCCCCACGCGAGCGGGCAAAGTGGCCGGCGTGTTCCTGGCGGTGGCCGTGGTGATGGCTGTCCTCCCGGCGGTCAGCGACGCGGTTCCAAGGGCGGTGGCGTTTTTTCTCAGCGGGGCGTCCATGCTGACCGGATGCCTGGCGCTGTTCACCCATCGACTGAAACAGGAGCGACCCGGCATCATTCACAAACCGGGCATCACCGCGTTGGTGCGCCTCGGGACGCGCAACGCTCGGCGCCAGGCAGGTCGAAGCATGCTGACCACCGGGCTGATCGCGTCGGCCACCTTCCTGATCGCCGCGCTGGGTGCGTTTCACATGGACGCCGACGTGCCGACGCGGGCGCGTGATTCCGGCTCGGGCGGCTATTCGCTTTACGCCGAGTCGGCCGTCCCGCTGATCCACAACCCCAACACGACCGAGGGTCGTGAAGCACTCAACATCTCGACCGCATCCGCCGATGCCCTGACTGATACGTTCGTGATGCCGCTACGGCTGCGACCCGGCGACGAGTCCGGCTGCGTGAACCTCTATCGACCGACCGAACCCAGAATCCTTGGCGCGCCGGATGCCATGATTGCGCGCGGCGGGTTCGTCTTTGCATCGACCATGTCCGAAACAGACGAGGAGAAAGACAACCCGTGGACGTTGCTGTCCAAAACGTTCGACGACGGTGCGATCCCTGTCATCGGTGACGTCAACGCCGTCATGTGGCAGCTTCACCTGGGGCTCGGCAAGGATCTGATGGTCACCGACGAGCAGGGTCGTGAGGTGGCGCTGCGGTTCGTCGCGCTGCTCGCCGGAAGTGCCTTGCAGGACGAACTCATCGTCGCCGAGGCGGCCTTCGGGCGGCTGTTCCCCAGCATCGGCGGCTATGGGTTCTTTCTGATCGACGCGCCGCTGGATCGAGTCGGCGAGGTCGAGGCCACGTTTGAGCAGGAGCTGGCGGCGTTCAGCTTTGACGTGCGCCGGACGGCGGATCGGCTCACGGAATACATGGCCGTGCAGAACACGTACCTATCGACGTTTCAGACACTCGGCGGATTCGGGCTGATCCTCGGGACGATCGGTCTGGCGGCCGTCCTGCTTCGCAACACGTGGGAGCGCCGCGGCGAAATCGCGCTGCTTCGCGCGCTGGGTTACTCGCGCAGGGCGCTGGGCGGCATGGTCATGGCCGAGAATGTTTCTCTCCTGGTGATCGGGCTGGTCGCGGGCTCGGTTTCCGCAGCCGTGGCGATTGCTCCGCACGTGGTAAGTCGCTCGAGCGCGATCCCCTGGCTGTCGCTTGGCCTGACACTCTTCGGCGTGTTTTCGATGGGCGTGCTGTGCGGTCTGCTGGCGGTTGTTCCCACGCTACGGGCGCCACTGTTGCCGGCCCTGCGTTCCGAATAGCCGATCGTTCGACAACTGGTGCTCCAAACGAGGATGGAAGTTTCTTATGAGCCGATTTCCGCGCGACGCCATGACACACGTGCATTCCCTATCTTGGTGCGCCGAGCCGCGGGTTTCAGCCCGCGCGGACTCTCATACGGCGACGACCGCACTGGCGCGTTTGCCGATTTGGCGTGCCGGGCGCTGGTGTTGTTTCGATCCCTCAGCCGCCGGAAAACCGCGCGGGCTGAAGCCCGCGGCTCGGGTGGTCCACCGCGTTACGTCTGCCCTCGCGCTTCTACTCATGCTCATGGTCGTCGATGTGCGTGCGGAGGACAACGCGCTTCTTTTGACCGGCGCGCGGGTTCTCGATGCATCCGGCGCACGGTGGGTCTCGGACCATGCCGTACTCATCGTCGGCGCGAAGATCGCCCGCGTGGCTCCGCTGGAATCCATGGCGACACCGGTCGATGCGCGCCGTATCGACCTCACCGGACTGACGCTCATCCCGGGCCTGATCGATCTTCATTCCCATCTGCTGCTCCATCCGTACGACGAGGCGTCATGGAATGATCAGGTGTTGAAGGAATCGTTGGCTTTACGGACGGCTCGGGCCGTCGCTGCCGCGCGGGTGACACTCGAGGCCGGCTTCACGACAATCCGCGATCTCGGCACGGAGGGTGCGGGCTACGCCGACGTCGGCGTGCGCGACGCCATCCGTCAGGGCATCGTTCCCGGGCCTCGGGTCTTTGCCGCCACGCGTGCGATCGTGGCCACCGGCTGCTACGGACCGGCCGGTTTCGATCCGCGCTGGGCCATGCCGGTCGGGGCGCAGGTGGCCGATGGCGCGGTGGAGGTTCGCAAGGTCGTGCGGGAGCAGATCGCCGCCGGGGCCGACTGGATCAAGGTGTACGCCGACTACCGTCGGAAACCGGGCGACCCCTCGACGCCAACGTTTTCGCAAGAAGAGTTGGACGCCATCGTCGATGAGGCCACCAGCGCCGGCGTACCGGTCGCGGCCCATGCCTCCACCGACGAGGCCATCCGCCGTGCGGTGCTTGCCGGCGTCGCCACCATCGAGCACGGCTACGATGCATCGAACGAAGTGCTGGGGTTGATGCGCGAGCGCAGCGTCGTGCTCTGTCCGACGCTGACCGCATCCGAATCCATGGCTCGCTATGGCGGCTGGAAGCCGGGCATGCCCGACGATCGGCGCATCGCCGGGTCCAAGGCCATGTTCGCTCGGGCAATCGCCGCCGGCGTGACCATCGCCTGCGGCAGCGACGTCGGCGTGTTCGCGCACGGGGACAACGCGCGAGAGATCGAGCTGATGGTGGCGTACGGCATGTCCCCGGTCCAGGGATTGCAGGCGGCCACCTCCATTGCCGCCAAGGTCTTGGGGCGCGGCCACCACCTCGGTCGCATTGATGCGGGATACCAGGCCGATCTGGTTGCGGTTCACGGCAACCCGCTCGAAAACCCGGGCGCGCTTCGCAACGTGGTGCTGGTCATCAAAAACGGGCGGGTTGTTACGGACAAGCGGTGACAGCCTCGACCCGGCTGCCGGTCATCCTTGGCGTTAGCTGCGCCGTTGGGTACGGTTCGCGGCGGTCCGTGCCAGGGATCGTAGGTCGCGGGACCCAGTGCGGTCGGCACTGGTTTCGTATTTCGTGGCGCCGGGAAGCGGGAATCGCCGATGGAAGTCCCGGTATGGACCTTCACACGAGGCGTTGCGGCAGGCACCCGTGGCCGACTGAAGTGCCTCCACAAATGTTGGGTTGGAGTCGGACATGAAGAACACGCGCTGGAACAGACGGTTGGCGAAGCTAACGACGGGAGCGATCTTGACAGGCTTCGCGCTGGGTCCTTGTCTTCCCGACAATTTCTTTGCCAATAGCGCCAGAAACGTGGCGGTCACGATCACCGATAGCCTGCTCGCAACAGCGATCGCCCCCTTCCTTGACGCGCTCGGCATCATCGGCGGAACCGGCAATACGACCGACACGACCACCACCGGCGGCTAGTGCCTGGTCACACCTCATGTTGCGGGTTCAGATCCACCCCGTATCGTGTTGCTCTCTGGGTGGCCCACCTCTTCAGAGGTGGGGGACTCGAATGGTCACCCGATTCGCGTCCCCCACGGCTAAAGCCGTGGGCCACGCAACCTGAAAACTCACGCGATGCGCGGCCGCCGCTCTACGCGCCGTCGCTATCGTCCACGACCGCCACGACGTTGACCGCGAGCGTCGCCAGTTGCCGACGCGCGCGCACGGCGTCGCGCCGTCCCCTCCGACCCGATGTGACCACGAGAATCACCTCGTCGGTGAGCGCGGCGATCGCCAGCGCATCGCTCCCGTGCCCCACGGGTGGCGCCGCAACGATCACGTCGTCAAACCCTTCGAAGAGTGAGAAGAACCTGACCTGCGCGTGCCAATCGGAAAGGAGATGGGCGAACCCGGTCTCAGACCGGCCGATCGGCAGGATGACCAGGCGATCCGACGCCGGTGGGAGGATATCCTCACGCGTCATCGACCCATCCAGCCACCCGGCCAGTCCGACCACGCTATCCTCTACCGACGCATCCTTGGCACGCACCTGTTGGCTGTTCGCATCGATGAACAGGACACGCCAACCCCGAGCGGCCGCGCGCCGCGCGAGGCCGAACGCCAGCGAAGATCGACCGCTCGTTGCGGATGCGGCGGTTACGGTACGGCTTCGTGCGACACACGTCGCCACGGGGCGCTCGACCAACCCGCCGTGGCGGAGGAGCGCAAGGCGCCCGGCGTCCACCATGGGCAGGGTCAGGCCTTCGCATGCCGGCATGCGTGCGTAGCCGGCGACGTTGAATCCCAGCGCTTGGGCCAGTCGTTGCGGATCGCGAAACGAGCGCCCGGCGCGCTGCCGGACAAAGGCGAGACTCAACCCCAAGAGAAGACCGGCCACGCCGATGGCGGCCATGTATCGCGGTCGAGGGTCGATGTTGGGCATCGTCGGCGCCGTCGCGGATCGTTGGATCGCAACTTCAAGCCGCCGGCTTTCTTCCAACCTTACGTCGCGAACGCCTTGTCTGATCCGACCCAGGTCGCTCTCGATCCGCTGCCCCTGATCGTCAAGTGTCGCCAGTCGGCGGCTTTGTCCCCATGCGATCTCGCGTTGACGCTCAAGCGCGTCCAGCTCGGCGACGACGACCTCCTGCGTGACCGCGAGGTCGCCAAGCGTTTTCTCAAAGGTCTCGATGGTGTCTGCCAGGAAGGGCTTGCGCAGCGCCTCTTCGCGGATCCGGACGCGGCGCTGCAACAGGGTGATGCGGTCGAGCCGCTCGCGCACCTCGGGATGAGAGGGCAGGCGACCGAGTCGTTCGTCCTGAGATGTCGCTCGCACAAGGCGATCGATCGCGCTGTGCAGACGGATGAGATCGCGATCCTTATGCCAGAACGCGTCCAACTCCTCCGGGACGTGTGCTACCGTGCCTTGCTGGTGGAGGGCCGACCGAAGCGCATCGCTGCGCGACTCGGCCAACGCGCGCTCTCCGGCGATGTCCGACAGCCGCTCACGGAGTGTTCCGATGCGGGTATCGAGTGTTTGCGTCGATTCACCCGGTGCCACGCCTCCGGCAGCGTAGACCTCTTCACGCCGAACAGCCAGGGTGACCAGCCGAGCCGATAGGTCGCGCTCCTCGTCCGTCAGGGTTTCTACGATTCGCGCCCGGCGGTCTTCAACCTGCCGCTCACGTTGGGCTAGATATTCCGCCACGACGGCGTTGACCATGGCGGCCATGGCGCGTGCGCGGTCCCCCGTCATGGAGACCTCGATGAGCTGCGTACCGGCGACGGGCGTGATTTCGAGACGTTCAGTCAACGTGGCCAGCGGATCGGCCGGCGCGTCCGCCGTTTGTCCTCGAGACGCCTCGGCCGCCGCGCGAAGAACATTCGGGTGGGAAAGGTTGGTCGCCTCGGTCGCTACCTCTTGCTGGAAGGGTGCCACACCCATGGCGTAGGCGGACGAACCGGCCGTGCCCAACGGCGTGACACGCACGGTGGCGCTCACTCGATACATCGGGCGGACGGCGAACCAGATCACACCGCACGTCAAGGCCGAAACCATCAGGCAAATCAGGATCGGCGCCGGCCAGAGACGCTCGCAAAAAGGAGATCGGAGCGCGGCACCGGAAGGTGACGCGAGATACGTCAAGCCCGTTGCCGCCGGCGTCCCGGCCATCAGCATGCTTTCAGATTGTGCCATCTGCTCTTCCCCCTTCGGCGTCGCGCGCTGACACACCGAGGCTCGGTGTATCCGTCCCATAAGAGTGCGCTTAAGAAGTCTTCTTGCGAGCCGCGCCCGTGAGCACGCGGTCTGAGTTTCCCACGGAAGACCGCTCCCTTACGGTCGCGGCTCGGATGGCAGAGACCCTTTCTCAGACACGCCCCGCGCGGCGACGATTCCGGCAGGCGTACGGGCCGCGCGGCTATCAAGACTCTAGCGCCGCGGGCGGGTGAGTCAAAGGACGGAAGGGTCGCGGGCGATCACTCGCCGCTGGTGTCGCTCGCGCGATACTTGATGACGCGAACCCGCTCAATGGTTACCAGACCCTCTTGAACCATCTCATCGACATGCACCAGCAGTTCGTCGATTTTTTCCTCGCTATCGACGATCTCGATGACCATGGGCAGATCCTCCGACAGCCGAAGGATCTTGGCCGTGTGCAGCCGGCTCGTCGCGCCGAAGCCCATCGGGCCGCGCAACACAGTCGCGCCGGCGAGGTGAAGCTCGCGCGCCTTCAGCACGATCGCTTCATACAGCGGGCGCCCATGCCAGCGGTCGCTCTCTCCGACAAAAACGCGAAGCAGGTAGCCGTCTTCGGGGATCTTCATGGTTGTCAGACTCCGAACCAGCGCTCGCAGACGCGATACCCCAGCCACACGGCCGCCAACCCCAACCCGTTGGTGACGGCCAGGTTGCAAAGCGCTCCGCGAAGCTGACCCGCGCTGACCAGTGCGAAGGTCTCCAGACCGAAGGTCGAAAAGGTGGTGTAGCCGCCGAGCAAGCCCACGAGAAGGGCGACGCGCAACTCCTCGCGAACCAGGTGCGGACCGGCGAATCGGGCCGCGGCGGCCCCAATCAACAGACAGCCCGAGACGTTCACGACCAGCGTCCCCAGCGGAAACGTGGTGGTGACAAGCTTTTGGCCCCAGCCACCGACCAGGTAGCGCAGGACGGCCCCTGTTCCGCCGCCGATCGCGATCAAGGCGATTTTTAGTGCCAAATGGACAATCCCCGCAGCGCCGCACCGGTGTCCGCGTGGCTTCTGCGGCTCGGCGACACCCAAGAAAACCCGCGCCGCCTCACGCCGGCGCGTTGCGTATCCGTCGGAATCGTACCGCGCGCGTCCGATAGAAACCACCCGAATCGCGCGGCTTCATGCCCCCTGGACCGCGAATCATGGGCCGCTGGCCACCTGCGTAAAGGCCGCTTTTCGCGCAACCGACATTCCTGTAGAGCCCATCGTCGCTTTGCGGAGACCCTTGATGTCCGACCAGACAAGCACCTCGCTTCAGGAAGCAAAGGAGCGCCTGGACGAATGGCGCCGGCGCAGCGCCGAGCTGCCCAAGCTGCGCGACAAGCTTGCCGGCGAAGAGTACCGCCTCGGCGCGCTCGAGGGATGTTGCGAGCAGATCGAATCGGAGATCGCGGAACTCGATTCGGCGACCCTGGCCGGCTTCGTGGCGTGGCTCTCCGGAGGCAAAGAGAAGAGGCTCACCGAGCGCCGAGAAGAGTCCCATGCCCTCAAACAGCAGTGCGATGAGTGTGCCGCCAACGTCGAGGCGCTCGTGAAGGAAGTCGAAGCGATGACGGGGCGGATCGCCGACATGGAGGGCGCCAAGGAGGCGTTCGAGGCGCTCTGGGAACAAACGGAACAGCAGGTCCTTGCAGCGGGGGGCGAGGCCGCACACCAGCTGCAACAGCTAGTGGCGGATTCGGATGCGGTCGAAGCGCAACAGCGCGTGCTCGAACGCACCATCCAGACCGGCGAACACGTTCTCGATCGACTGCACGTTATGAACAAGGCGCTGGGTCGCGCCCGTTCCAAGCTGACCAACTTCAACCCACTCGGTGTCATCGGCGCCGCCGCGACGAGCGCCATCAGTCGCAAGGGGGCGTCCGCCGCGATCAGTCGCGTTCGGCAGGGGCTCGAGCAATTCGCCGAGCACCTGGGCGCCGTGGACCTTAGCGAAGTGAGCGAACTGGACATGGACATCATCCGGCTGCGAGCCGCGATCGAGGGGCAGCAAACGGAGATGGGAGGCGCCTGGGCGAGCAACCCGCTCTGTGACATGAGCGTGACGCTACCCGTCATGGAGCTGGTGCAAACCGTGATCGGGCACCTCAAGAGCAAGCTCGACCAGAAAGCTGATCGCACGGCCGACATCGAGAGCCGCCGCGCGAAGCTGATCGAGGGCGCGTGAGCACGGGTTGGCGCCGACGGATCCCTCCAACGCACTGCGATCATCTCCACTGCCCGAACCGCACGGCTGAACTCGGTCAATGGCTGCTGCTATCTGGGGCATCGGTGACAAGACCCGGTCGGCGCGATAGGATGGACGGTGATGAGGCCACAAGAGGGCCTACGCAAAGGTCAAGATACCGCCCATGTACTACGTCGATCCACACATTCACATGGTCTCGCGAACCACGGACGACTACGTGCGCATGGCCCGCGCTGGGTGTGTGGCCGTCTCCGAGCCGGCGTTTTGGGCCGGGTTCGATCGCGGGTCGGCCGAGGCGTTTGCCGATTACTTCCGCCAGCTCACCGAGTATGAGCGCAGCCGCGCCGCCCAGTTCGGCATCCACCACATGTCCTGGCTGTGCATCAACGCCAAGGAGGCCGACAATGTCGCGCTCTCTCGCGAGGTCATCTCGATCATCCCGGAGTTTCTCGATCGACCCGGCGTGCTGGGCATCGGTGAGATCGGGCTGAACAAGAACACGAAAAACGAGGTGACGATCTTCGAGGAGCAGGTCGAGCTGGCCATGAAGACCGACGAACTGATCCTCGTTCACACCCCGCACCTTCAGGACAAGTACAAGGGCACGCGGATGATCATCGACGTGCTGAACTCCGACTCCCGCGTGCGACCCGAGCGCGTGCTGATCGACCACGTCGAGGAACACACGATCAAGCCGGCGCTGGACGCGGGCTTTTGGGTGGGGATGACGCTCTACCCCGTCACCAAGTGTACGCCGAGCCGCGCGATCGACATGATCGAGCGATTCGGCCCGGACCGCATGATGGCCAACAGCGCCGGCGACTGGGGAAAAAGCAACCCGATGAACATGCCCGACCTGATCCGCGAGCTGCGAGCCCGCGGGCACGACGGCTGCGAAATCCACCGCATGGTCTACGAAAACCCGCTACGCTTCATGATGCAGGCCAAACGCTTCGATTTTGAGCCGCCATTGCCGGTGTCAAGGGCAAGCTGAGGGGGACGAAGGTCAAGGCTCCCAATTCGTTCAGCGAACGTTGTACGTGAACAGGGACTGTTGCGAGACTTGAGCTGACCGTCGTTCTCGCCTGTTCGCAGAAATCGTCGGCACGTCGTCCTGGACGGAGTCACCAAGCTCGTACATCGCCGTCAGGTGGACAATCTCGGGATCTGTCCTTGCCCAGCGCCGACCTGCCTGAGCGCTGCTGATGAGCCGTTCGACGGTCTCGATCGCCCGGGCCTTGACCTTTGGCAAGACCCACCATGGGTACGGCATTCGCTCGAAGTCTTTGCTCTGGATGTTCCGCGTGTGATTGATCACGCTCTTGAGAATGCGATTCGCAAGCGGCGACAATAGCCATCCGATGACAAAATGCAGCTCAGAGCGAGGAGTCTCATCCAGGACAAAGGCACATGGCGCGCCGCTGTCGAGAATGTAGCCGGGTGGCAAGTATCGCGGAACGAATCGCGACGCCACGAGCTGCCAAGTTATTGCCTCCCTACCGAAGAATGGCTGTCCCCCGACCCCTCGCAGATACCAGTTCCCTTTCCGTTTGTACGTCAGCACGGCATCGCCGTCATCTTTCCAGTAGATCGCGTGAGTTGGGGGCGAGTAGACAATTCGCCCGTTCGCCTTGTTATAGGGTAGATAGTCCGGATGCGGAAGGCGCACGGTGACAGGATTCCCCCGGCGCTCAACGGCCACGCGCCGGTCCGTGTCTCCGCGCCGCGCCGCTTCTGCAAGCTCGGCGATCTTTCTCGGCGACAGTTTGTTCAGCCTCGCCCTTTCGAGTTCGTACACGACAGTCACGGGAGCTTCGCGGAAGCGGAAGTCATAAAGCTCTTCCACTGTGTTTTCTGGTGAGATCTCTCGTACGAAGAACTCGTTCTTGCCGGTCGTCATCCCGCTTGAGGCGACAAACAGATCACCAAGTAATGGTCCGCGGAAGACTTTCGCAATCTCCGGCGTAATGCCCCAAGACAGGTTCGGCGTCGCTTCTATGTCAGTTCGCTTCAGCTCTTGCCCAAAGCGATGGACCTCACCGTTTCCGCGCTCATGGATGTAGTCGAGCACCAGCATCGGGTAGGTGGTTTCCTCCGAAAACTCCTTGAGCTCGTGCAGTGTCACTATTCCGCTGTGCATCAGATAATTGCGCAGTCCGGTCATGGTTGAAATTGTGAGCATTGAATCGCTGCAGATAAAAACAAGCCTGCCGCCCGGTCGCAGCAATTCAATGCAGGCAATCGTGAAGAACGCATATGTCTCTTTCTTGATCTTGCAGCCAAGCCGCCTGCCCAGCAATGCGTCGAGTGTATCTTCGATCTCCGGGTCAAAGGATCCTCCGAACGGTGGATTCCCCACGATCAGATCGAACGACCGCCGCAGTAGACCGCCTCCACCGCCGTTGCACGCGGCAGCCTTGCGCTCCAGAAATGAACGAAAAAAGTCCGCTTGGAGTAAATCGCAGCTAAGCCCGAGCGTTCGCATCTCCGGTTGGGACGGCAGCGCTGCCCGAGCAGCCGCGAGCAGGTTCTCGTCGATCTCGACGCCCACCAGGCTGACCGGCGGCTCATCCGTGAAGGCTCCGTCCGATGCAGACCGGCGGTCGGTAAAGCTATCCATTATGGCGCGAATGAAAGAACCATCGCCGCAAGACGGTTCCAGAACCCGCTTCACGCCGCCAAGGTCAAGCGATCGGACGATCTGGCGCGCAAGGCTGGTCGGCGTCAGGAACTGACCCCTTTGACGCTTTTCGCATCTATCGAGCTTGCGTTGTCTCATGGCACGAAAGTCATCTCGGACTGATCGACTACAAACGGCTTGTTCGTGAAGCCCTCAAACAGTTTCTTCTGTCTATGAAGCCGTTGCCGCCGGTTCGCAAACAGCGACCTCACTCCTTGCTCAAACCGCGTGAACAGACTCTCAACCTTCTCGGCGATTGGCCGCTTCTGCGGACTGTAACCCGAGTCGTGGGCGTCATAGAAGTCCTTCTCTCGCAGCATGATCTGTCCAGGCCCAGCGTCGAAAGTGATGAAGTCTGTCCAATCGAGTAGATCGACGAGAAACACTTTGTGGGTGATCGTCTCTGCGAGATCGAACTTGATGATCAGGAGATGGTATGAGTCGATCCAGAAATGGAAGATGTAATCGAGCAACTTCTGCATCGAGACCAGGTTCGGTTGA
Source organism: uncultured bacterium (assembly GCA_965371245.1). Taxonomy (GTDB): domain Bacteria; phylum Planctomycetota; class Phycisphaerae; order UBA1845; family UBA1845; genus CBDUXT01. The sequence goes on from CBDUXT010000052.1 coordinate 23,442, forward strand.
CCGTTCATGCCCTGTTCACCGGACTTGATGTTGACCGGGTTGAAGATACCGCCGGAGTGTACCCAGACATCACCCATCGACCGCTTCCTCGGCGATCCGTCTGGTTTGCCCTCCTGTCGCGTGTCCAGATGGACCTTCAAGAGCGCCGTCGTCCGATCATCAACGTAGTCCGCCATCCTGTGGCCGGGCTCCTTGCCGCTAACGAGTTCGGCGAACCCCGCGTCTTGGACGTGGGCAGTCCAATGCTCGTTGGTAAGCCGAACGATCTTGTTTTGCATAGCTCGGTCAAGAGCCATGTTCGTTACTCCTGGCCCCGCCTGCGCGGTGGCGCCCCACGATAGCCTGGAGTCCATGGCATGGAAAGAGCGCAAACGATACCGGTCGGGCCGCGTGGCCGAGCCGCCTCCGGGCGCGGTGGCTCACGGTTTTCGTGCGGCATCGACCTCCGTCCCCGCGGATCGCCAGGGGCTCGCACGGTCGCCGTGTCAGCCACGCTGGTCCAAGGCTGCGGGAACTCCGAAGCGCCGAATGGCGACCGTTGCAGCGGCAAGAAGCAGGAGTGTCATCAACGCCAGACCCCATGCGGACACGGTGGGGATCGGCGGCGGTGGTGGCGGTGGCTCCGGGTTGGCGAAGACGAAGAGGCCGCGCTGGCGATCGGAGACGATGACGTTCCCGCTGGCGAAGTCGCTGAAAACGCCCCAGGTTCCCTCGAAGTCGGTGGCATTGTCCTCGGGGTGGGTGTCGAAGTGGGCGAACTCGGTCAGGTTCGGGCGCGACTCGAAGTTGAGCACCCGCAGGCCCGTTGCGTAGTTGGCTTCGTAGACGAAGTCGCCGCGGACCATCAGGTTGTGGTCGATGTTGCAGCTTTGGAACTCGAACGTGCCGGCCAGCGTGGGGGCACTCAGGTTGCTGACGTCGGCCACATAGGTCGTCGTTCGGCTGACAAACCCGTCTCGTTCATCCAACTCATCGTTGAAGATCACGAACTGCCCGTCACCGGTTGCCCAGCCCTGATGGCAATATCTCCGGGTCGGGTAGGCCAGTGTGGACACCGTGAACATCGACGCCTTGTTCGTGACATCGACGATCTTGAGCCCATCGTCCTCGGCGAAGCAGAAGGCGATCTCCCGCCCGGCGTTGGGACCGCTGGTGTAGGTCACCACCTGCACGTCGTGGCAGCGAACACCCGGCGTCGTGTCCGTCCAGGTGCCCACGACGACCGGATTGAGGGGGTCCGCCAGACTGACGGCGGTCAATCCGAGCCCGCCGTTCAGGTTGGGGATGGACAGGTATAAGAAGCCGCTGCTTGCATTGACGGAGACGTTGTGCGCATCCACGAAAGAGAGCCCCAGGTCCGTGGTCTTGACGAACGTCACGACGCCGGCGTCGATGTTGGTCAGGTCGATGATCTGGAGACCGACACCCACGCCGTCGGTCACGACGTAGGCGTGCTGGCCAAAGACGTCCATGTCTCGCCAGATCGTGTCCACGCCACCGTTGTTGATGAAGGCGACGATGACCGGGCTCATCGGGTCGGTCAGATCGACAAACCCCGTTCCGGTGGTCGTGCCCATCAGCGCATATTCGCGGCCGGAGGGTGACGTGTAGCCCCATACCTCGTTGCCGGTGTGGGGATCGCCGGGTGTGCCGTTGAAGGCGGCGAAGTCTTCCAGCGTTACGCGGGAGAGAAGCTGGACGCCGGATGAATCAAACTCCGGTCCCAGTGGATCGCGGCACTCCAGCTCGCAGCACTGCCCGAAAAGAGTAAACGACTGCCCGGGCGCGGCGCAATTCTCCGCGGCGACGCCATCCGTACACGTGCCCGACAACGCCACACAGCAAGAGCCAAGCAAGAGTGGGCACGACGACGACGGTGTTGTCGTAATGTTCATTTGGTACGGCCCCGGGGCATCGGAGATGATCGGGTAGTAGTAGATTCCGGGAAGCAGACTGTTGAACACCAGGGTCAGATTGGCATCGACACACGTATTACGTTCCGCGTTATCCGCGCCGAACACCCCGCCGCAAGAAGACCCATCGGGCGAGCACTCTGTCGCCAAGGCACCCCAAGCCGGAGAGATGATCGGGTCCGTCCCACAAAGGTCCAGGGTAACATTCGCACATTCCGAGATCTCGAATGCCTCCCACCATATAGTGCCAAGGTCGAATCCGCATATGTCCGGTCCGGTGACACCGGTGCTGTCTCCAAACACGGTGAGCAAGCCTGGTACGGAGAGAGGCGAAACCGTCGCCAGGTTGCACGTGTCTCCTCCAACCGCCTCGGCGTTCACCAGGGAAACCGGCGCGGTGCGGGTTGCCGTGCTGGTCTCGTCGCCGCTAGCGGAAGAAACGTCGGCGACGTCGATCCACCGCGCGGGATCATTCGAGAGGACTTCAACGGGCGGAACCGCCCACGCGAGCGTGTCAAACGCGAGGATGCCGGTAGCGCAAACGCAGAATCCCAGAAACCAACTCGTGGTGTTGCAGCATGTGGTCATCGATCCACCTCCCCTGTGTTGAATTGGTCGAGAGTGGCCGGCGCGCCCGCCGACGGGCAACAGCGTGCCGTCCGGTTCCACCCCTTGCTTGCCGGTCCGTCATGCGATCCCCGGAAGAGATCCGCCCAGGATTTCGCATGCTCCGGTCTGAAGGCGATACCGTACCAAAACGAGCCGCCTAATTCAAACGAAAGCGACCTCCGCGGCCGTGAATGCCGCCGAATTAACTGCTCAAGGAGGCAGACCGGCTCTGAGGCTTTCGCGACCACATCCTCGATCCATTTTCGCGGATCGACAGATCGGCGCCGCTTGGGCACCGGCTCGCTACGGAACATTAGGAGGAGCCGATGTGCCGTTACATTTGTTCGTTCGGAGTGAGTTCCAGCGCGACGAGATTCTTGCTATCCCGCAAGAACAGGCGGTTGCCTATGAGCGTCGGGACGGCCCAGGCGGGATATTCCATGATTTTTGCTTTGGCGACGAATTCGATTCGGTCAGGCAAAGGCACGCCCAACATGAGGACGCCTTCTTCGTCCAGCACGATCAGTTGTCGGCCGGTGCTAACCAACTTGGCCCGCTCGAAGCCTCGTTCGTGCCAGTAGACCTTGGCCGTGTTCGTGTTGAAGACCATGAGCGATGTTCGACCGTTCCCCTGGCTGTACATCAGATCGCCCATGCGAACCGGGTTGAACAATCCGCCCTTGATTTCACGACTCGACCACAATTCTTGCACTGCCACGCGTCCGGCATCGATCGAGAGCTGTAGCACACGACTGCTGGGTTGGAATCCATCGTTGACGAAGTAGACGCGATCACCCGGGAGCGCAACGGGCGAACACAGCGCCTTGCGGTCTTTTCGCCCATGCGGGAAGGTCCAATGAATCCTGCCGTCTCCAGGCGACAGCCCCACGACATCGCTGGCCATGTAGAGTACGAGATGACTTCGACCACCGACTGTCATGACGATCGGCGAAGCATGGCTGCACGTGAAATCACCCGCTTTCCAAACGACCCGGCCCGTTTGTCGATCAAACGCCATGATCGAATGGCCGGCGCCGCCGACTGGGAGGATGACGAGATTCCGGTAGGCCACCGGGCTCGCGGAGTAGCCATACTCCATGAAGGTTCCGCCAAAGTCATTGAGCAGGTCGTGCGACCAAAGGATCGACCCCGTGGCGGCGTCAAGACAATGCAACTTGCCCGTGAACCCGACCGTGTAGACACGACCATCAAGCACGAGCGGCGTCGATTGAGGTCCGATGCCGAAGTCGACGATGTGCTTTTGGCCATCGGCCGCGGGCGTCAACGGGGCGTCGTAGGCGCGCTCCCAGATCGTTTGTCCATTGTCGGGATCGACGGAGGCAACGATTTCCTGGTCGCGGTCATTGCGGTAGGTGACGAAAAGAGCCCGACCGTCGCTGGCGACCATCGAGTGCCCGGCGCCGATCGACCGGGACCACAGTCGTGTTGGGCCATCGGTGCCCCAAGGCTTGATCGCAAAGCCGATTGGAACGCGAAAGTCCCGATCGGGCCCGCCGAACTGGGGCCAACCGAGTTTCTCGGTAGCACACCCTGAAGCGACGAAGCATGTAAGCACGCTGAACAGAATCAATCGCATGTTTGAACACCTTGTTCCGGGATTCCCCACTTTCCGGGCATCCAGCCGCGAACACGCGCAGCCGAGAGTAACTTCCACAGCCGTACATCGCGCCTCTCGGACCGGCCCAACAGGCCACACGCCAGGCTCCGACACTTCGGCGACGACGGCTCCTGCCTTGCTTACGCGCAGCATCGACCCTTGGATCTACGAATCATCGTCGGATTGCTTCTTTTTTTTCTTGGCGGGCCAGGGCTGACCGAGCCAGGATTCGTAGGCTTGGCGTTGCGCTTCCGTCGGTTCCTTGACGCGGCGGAGCTTCCACGTGCCGTCGGGTCTACCGGCCAGCGTCACCTCCATGGTGCGTAGCAGATCGTTTCGCATGATGGTTAGCGTGACTGATTGGCCCGGCTCGAGTTTCGAGAGTCGGTCGTCCATTTCCGAGGCTCGAAGGCGACGGCCATCGAGAGCCACGATCTCGTCACCGGCGATCAGCCCGATCTGGTAGGCCGGTCCATCCGAAAGAGCGGAGCGAACCGTCGTGCGCCCGTCGCGGTCGGTAAGGTTGAGCCCCAGATAGGCTTTCTGCGGCACGCTCGAGTCATCGGTGGCACTTGCCGCTTCGCTGGCCGTCGTTTCTTCGCCGTCGTCGGTTTCGTTCTCTTCGTCGTCTTCGTCTTCGTCGTCCTTGGCGGGCTCAAAGTAGAGTTCCAGCCCCACGGTGGAGAGGGCCGGCTCAAAGGGCAGGGGTTCCAGGCCGCTTACGTACTTTGCGAAGAACGGATCAAAGTCGCTTCCGGTCAACTCGCCGACGACCTTGATCAGATCCTTGGGCTTGAAGCCGCCCGCGCCGAGGGGGAACCGGCGATACAGGCTCTTCATGACGTCGTCGAGTGTGATGCGGTTGTCGGTACGTGTTCGAACCTCCATGTCGAGCAGAAGGCTGACCAGCGAACCCTTGGAATAGAACGAGACGGTCGAGTTGGCGTCGTCGCTCGATCGCCGGGTGAACTTGATCCAGGCGTCGAAGGAGGATTCTTCCAGGCTTTGAATGAGCCGGCCGGGCCGATTGCGGAAACGGCCGATCGAGCTGGCGAGACCGTCGAGGTATTGCTTCGGTTTGCGCAACCCGGCCCGCACGAGCAGCAGGCCGCCGTAGTAGCTGGTGGTTCCCTCGGACACCCAGAGGAGCTTGGTGTAGTTCTCGCGGACGTAGTCGTAGGGTTGGATGCCGGCCGGGCGAAGCTGCTTGACATTCCAGGTGTGGAACATCTCATGCGAGACGACGCCGAGGAACCGTTTGTAGGCCTTCGGGTCCTCGAGCGAACGACGCGACGTCTGGATGATCGTCGAGTTGAGATGTTCGGTGCCGCCACCTCCGCCGGCGCCAACGTGCAGGAGGAAGACGTATCGCTTATATGGCAGGTCGCCGAACACGTCTTGACAGGACCCAACGACCTTGGCGAAGTCGGTCGTCAACTGCTCGTCGTCGTAGTCGACCGATCCCCAGATGACGATCTCGTGCGGCTTGCCATCGACCTCGAAGGTCAGCACGTCGTGTATGCCCAATTCAAGCGGCGAGTCGATCAGCACGTCGTAGTTGGCGGCCACAAGCGTGTCGGGCTTCGTCGGATGTGGTTCCAACCCGCCGGCCGCGTGCCACTCCTTTGGCATGACCAGCTTGACCTCCACACGATCGCGACGCCGTTCGGGCGCGTACAAAAAGACGCACGAGCCTGAAAGAAAGGCGTGCGTGTCGTCCACGTGCCGTGTGCGATCGCGCAACGAGTTGGCGTAGAGCCGGTAATCAACCCGAATGTCCGAGGCGCCGCGGGTCGTGACTCGCCACGTCGTCTTGTCGATCTTCTCGACCGGGAGTTGGTCGCCGCCGGGTCCGCTGGCGCGCACGGCGCGGATGGAGCCGGCCGGGTCGAGCACGGTGTATCGTCCGGGTCGCCAGACGGGAAGCACGAAGTCGATGGCCGGCGTGATGATGTCGCGGACGCGAACCGACAGATCGACCATTTGCGTTTGCGGCGCGGGCAACGACACCGTGTACTCAACCGGTGGGGCCGTTTGGCCTGTAAAGAGTATGATCGCGTAGAGGATGGGCATCTTCGTTTCGCCTCCGTGAATGAGCCCAGGGGGTGACAAGACTGCGGATACGATAGCCGAAACCCGCGTAGCCGTCAGCGTGACGACGTCTGTCACCGACGCGGCGCGATAAAACACCTGGCGCCGGCCGGCACGTGTCACCGTTTCGTAACAGGAATCCGACACTCGCCCGCGCAAAGCGCCGGTGAACAACGGTTTGACCGAGATGAACGAATCGGGCATACTCGGTGCGAGTGAGTGATCCGGCTTCACCGCGCCAGGCCTTCACGTCGGGTTCAACCGGGCGGGCTGGCGGCGAAGCGGAAGCTTGTTCAGTTTGTTTGGGACCGCCCAATTCCTCTGTCGCTTTCGGCTGGGAAAGGTCGGCATTTCCCACGGTCGCGGGCCGGAACGTGATTTCCTGGCAACTCTCGGAGAATCCTATCGATGGCAGTCGAAGACAAGACCCTGGTGTGCGTAGATTGTGGTGAGGGCTTCCTGCATTCCGCCCAGGACCAGGAGCGGTATGCGGAGCTGGGTTTCAGCAACGAACCGAAGCGATGCCGCGGCTGCCGCGAGAAGCGAAAAGCCCGAAGCAGCTCCTCCTCGTACGATCGGCCGCAACGCGACGCCCGCGAGTCCCATGAGGCCGTCTGCGCTGAATGCGGTGTCACCACCACCGTGCCGTTCAAGCCGAGCGGCGATCGGCCGGTCTATTGCCGGGACTGCTTCCGCAGCAAACGGCAATAGCCGAGCGCTTTGTCACGCGCGCGGCACGGGTCCAATGAACCCTCCGGGCAAGAGCGTGCCGACCACGGACCCGGCACTCTCGACAACAAGTCAGAACGCTCGCTGCTGGCTCCTCTGCTTTGACGATCGCCCGCGCCCACGCGAGAATCCGCCGAATGTCACGGCTCACGGCGACCGACTTCCTGATTCGCGCGGTGCTGGATGAATCCTTCCGCGAGCTGGCTCTGGCCGACCCGCTGCGCGCTTTTGAGGGCTATTCCCTCAGCGCCGAGCATCGTGACATCTTGAGCCACCCCGACGAGCGACTCCTCGGCTTGCTGGGGCAGGCCATCGCGACCGGCCACACCGACGATCCGCATCCTGCGCCCGCGGAATCTTCTGAAGCGGCCGACGAACCACGCCCCAACCTGCCGGATATAACCTTACTGCTGCGGCTGGTCCCACATCGTGGGCAGCGGCCGGGCTCTGAGGGTCAGGTTGCGTACAAGGCCTCCCTCCATCCGTGGCCCGGCGATCAAGCCGATGGCCAAGCACAAGGCGAACCACCGAGCGACGCAGCTCAGCAGCTCGCTTGGGTCCTCCGCATCAGGCCCACGGTCGTCGGGGTGGAGACGTCCGGCATGCGCGTGACCTATACGGCATCCATCCAGCCTTTCGCGGGCGGCACGGAACCGCCGGACCCCGATCCGACTCGCGCGGCGCCGACGTCGCCCTGGAATCACCACATCGAATCGTCCGCGGCGCGCGCCGCCGCGGAAGCGGTACGAACGAGCGATTCGACGGGTCGGTATGAGAAACTGCTCGAGTTGATTCAGGCTCTTCAGGCGGGAGACGATCGTGATTGATATTCACATCGTCGGACTCGGCGTCTTGAACATTGACCAGTTGACGCGCGAAGCCGAGCTGGCGATGCGCCGCTCGAACGAAGTCCTCTTCGTCGATACGGGCGTGGCGACCCAAACCTACCTTGCGGGCCTCTGCCCGCGGATCACCGCGCTGTTCGACGCCAGCTACGAGCCGACCGGGCATCGATTGAATGCCTATCACCGAATGGCCGCCCGCGTGCTGGACGCGGCGTTGGACCACCCACCGGTCACGTTCGCGATGCACGGCCACCCGATCGTCGGTGCGTACGCGCCGTTTCTGATCAAGGACATGGCCGGCCTGTTGGACCTGAGCGTCGCAGTCCTGCCGGGTATCTCGGCCATGGACTGCCTGTTCGCCGAGCTCATGATCGACCCATGCGTGAGCGGAATGCAGATGTACGAGGCCACCGACCTTCTGTTGCGCCATCGACCGCTCTTGCCCGACGTACCCGCCCTGATCTGGCAGATCGGCAACGTCGAGACCAGCCTGTACACCACGTTCGCTTCCAAACCGGTGCGGTTCGAACGTCTGCGATCGCACCTGCTACGGTTCTACCCTCCGGATCACGTGGTCACGGCCGCCTACTCGACGCCGCATCCGCTGATGCCCTCGACAGCCCATCGATTCCCCCTGCGGGATTTCTGTGAGCAGGCACACCTTCTGCACACCGGGTTTACGCTCTACATCCCTCCGGCCGCCGACAGACCCATCGAAGACCACGAGCTGCTTCAGCAGATCGACAGCCCCGACCACCTTCGCCGCATCACGCACCAACCGTAAACGTCGCAACCGATTCCCCGTTGAGCCAACCGTTCCGGAAGCGGTAACGAGGCGCCATGCGGAACTCGTCACTGCCTTCCGCCCCGCTTGTCGCTGTTTCGCATCGCCGATACCATCTGTCGCTCGGCCGCCTGGGAAAGGCGCCGCGACACTTAACGGATAGGGCTTCATGGACCTGCCTCGCATAGAAAAAGCCGTACGTGAGATTCTCGAGGCCGTGGGTGAGCGGCCCGACCGGGAGGGGCTGCGCAACACGCCCGCGCGGGTCGCGCGGATGTATCAGGAGCTCTTCGACGGTCTCGATCAGGATCCCAAGCGGCATCTGGAAACCACCTTCACCGAGCGCTACGACGAGCTGGTCGTGCTGCGCGACATCCCCTTCACCTCCGTCTGCGAGCATCACCTGATGCCCTTCGAGGGGCGCGCTCACGTGGCCTATCTACCCGACGGCCAGGTCGTCGGAATCTCCAAGCTCGCCCGCGTCGTCGATGACTTCGCCCATCGCCCGCAGGTGCAGGAGCGCCTCACGTCGCAGATCGCCGACCTGCTGATGGAGAAGCTGCGGGCCAAAGGAGTGGCCGTGGTCATGACGGCGACGCACGCGTGCATGACCTGCAGAGGCATCAAGAAGGCGGGCAGCGTGATGGTGACGTCGGCCATGCGCGGCATCTGCATCAGTGACGCGCGAACGCGCAGCGAGGTGATGGCTCTGCTGCACGGCAGTTTCGGCTAGTCGTTGGACACGCCATTCGATGGGTTGCTATTAACCGAGCCGCGACCGTGGGGGAGCGAACCAAGCTGTCGTCCGTGCGCCATCGGTTCCTGGTCGATGCGGGTCTCATGTCCCTCGAATCGTCTTTCCAGAATCGCTCCGTTTCCTTTGTCTTTTCCCTCAACGCTCTTCTTTTCTTCCTTTCGTCCGCGATGCGGGTTCGGTGATTCCGCGTCAGCCCGTGCCCCGACCTGAATCGCCGACGTTTCGCCCGGTCTTCGCGTCACTCGCGCCGCGCCGTCACCCGGGTCGTCGTTCGCGGCCACTAACTTCGACGGGCGACTTTGTTGGCCAGGATGGAGACCAGCAAGCCCAGGGTCATGTAGCCGAAAATGACTTCAATGACCACGATGATCTGGCCTAGTTTCGTGCAGGGCGTGACGTCGCCGAAGCCGAGCGTCGTGTAGGTGACGATGGAATAGTAGAACGGGGTGAACCACCAGTCGGGCGTGCCTTCGCCGTATTGCAGCATGGGGTGGCCGAGCTTTGCGGCCACGAGAAAGACGAGACCGAAGAGCATGGCTAGGGCGAACGCGATGGCTGCGGTGCGCATCATGCTCCGGCCGTAGTCGATCCAGCCCCAGGCGTTGAAGAGTTGAAGCGCCAACTGGTTCTTGAGTTGGTTCCACCGATGCACTGGATCCAGGTTGCGAGGTGAAGTTCTTGCGTCGTAGTCAAGCGTGTTCCGTCTTTGTCTCAGTTCGTCCCCCAGAGTATCGATTAAGTCTTGGTCCTGCATATCGCGCTTGAACAGCGCGTGCCCGTAACACGTGCGCGCCCGTACTCCCCGACACTTTCCGTCGAGCTTAGAACGATCGTACTGGACATCTGTCACATCGGCATCCGTTAGGTCACAATCATCCCACGTACAACCTTCCAGCTGGGCGAGAAGGAGTTCCCCGTGATTCAGCTTGGCGCGCGAGAGATTCGCATAATCGAGCACGGCGCAATAGAGGGTTGCGTGGTTGAGCTTGGCACCCACGAGGTTAGCGTGCCTGAGCTCGACGCCCGTGAGGTCCGCATGGTTGAGCTCAGCGCCGAGGAGGATCGCGTGGTTGAGCTTGGCACCCATGAGGTCAATGCCAAAATTCAGGCCGTCCTCTTCTCCAAACCAATAAACGCCATGCGTTTCGAGAACGTCCTCTGCGGAGGAGAGATCAGGCTCCCATTCGCAGTCGGTCGTTCGTAGGGCCGCACACATCGCGTTCCATGCGCGAATGTTCGCCGGGCTCCCGTCGCACGCCAAGAACAGTTCGCGGAGCCTTTTGCGGTCCGGCGGCTTGTCATGGTGCTGCTCGTAGTCTGCGGACGTTATTTTCGTAGCCTCGGTCATCGTCGCCAACCTCCAGCCCTAGAACCGAACTTTTTGATGAGCTCGCTTCCACTGGCTCTTCGACAGGCTCGTATCGCCATGGTTCTTCCGGCATCCCGGAGTGGAACTGCTCAGCTTGCCTTCCAAAGAGTGAGCATGATCGTCACCAGCATTGCAGCCACGGTGAGAATCAAGTATCCGATGTTCCGCCGTGTGGCCCAATAGTCGTGGCGCTCCCTCTCCTCGGCATCCGTGGGCAGATGCAGGAACCGATCTAGCTGCTTGGAAAACGCGACGTTCTCTTCTGCCTTGTCAAGCCATTCAGCAACGAGGCGCTCTCGTTCCAGTGGATCGGACGTAATTGACGCTATGGCTTCCGCGTCCTCACGGTCGTGGCGGGCGAACACATTCTCGCTCACGTCGCTGTAATAAACACGCGGTATGTTCGGCCTCAGAGGGACCGGCAAGTCGGACCATGTAGACGGGGCGAGTTTGTGGAGCGCTCGCTCTCTTCGCTGCCGTTTGGTCTTGAACATTTTGACGCCACCTCTGGATTGCCGATCCGTTACCGCTCCGCCAACCTGTTCTCCATCATAATCGGCGGCGGGGTTTGACGCACCATGATAACCTAGATCGTGGTCGGGGCGATGTGGTCCCGGTCGGACTCCCTCGGCGCCGGGTCCGGTGGGTGTAGGATCGCTTCGGAAGGCTTCAGACGTGGCGATAGGAAAGGCTTGGCCGATCCGAGCCGCGCCCGTAAGGAAGCGGTTGTCCGCGGCTACACCGAGGCTGGTATGTCCGCTCCCTCACGGTCGCGGCTCGGAATACCGTCGCGGCTCGGAAAGGGTGCCGGGCATGCGACCACGTGAAGGCGGGCAATAGCCCGCCCTACTTGACGCGGCGTTAGTCGAGCCAGAGCTTCTTCTCTTTTAGCTTCATGGGGACGTACTCTTCGGTCAGGTAGGAGAGGTTCTTGGAGATCATGGCCTCGACTTCCATCTTGAAGCCGTTGGAGAGCATCTTCTTGATCTCCTTTTGCCACGGTCGTTTGGCGGCGAACCAGGGGTAGTTGGCGATTTGCTTGGCGCGTTTGACGTCCGAAGCGTCCAGTTCGATCTTCACGTCGTCGCTGAGTTCGCAGCGATCGTAATCAAAACTGGAGACGCCGATGAACCTTGCATCGGGGACGGCCATTCGTCTGGACTCGTAGGCCAGGTTGATCGAGCCGTGCTTGATGACCGAGTAGATGTAATAGCCCCACGGATCGTTATCGAGCAGGACGAAGAGCGGCAGCTTCAGCTCTTCGTGCATGCGCCGCAGGAGCCGCCTCATGCCGCGGGAGGGCTGGCCGCCGCCGTGCGAGATGATGCACTGGTGCTCTTCCCAGAAGCGGTCCTCGTGGAAGCGCCGCCAGACGGTGTCCTTTTCGACGTGCAGAATGAACTTGGCGCGGCACTTCTTGAACTGCACCACGTCGGGCTCGACGATGCTGGGGACGGCGTAGCCGGCGGAGCCCATGGCCGCACAGTCCAGCGTGCTGCCGGCATCGACCAGCGTGATGGGTCCGGCGAGGTTGCCGCGGTTCGAGGCGAAGACGTGCAACTCTTCGCGGAGCGCGTCGATGCTGACTTCGAGGTCTTCGATGATCGGATCGGACTCGGCCTGGTCATCGAAGGTTTTTTCGTTGGTGCCCTTGATGGTGTGTTTGCTGAGGTAGTAGATCTGTCGAATGCTGGCCGTCTTGCCCATTTCGATCAGCTCTTTGCATTTCGACCCGACCAGAAGTGTCTGCATGAAGCGCTTGGCTTGACCATAGTTGAAGAAGTTGCGCGACTGTTTGTTGTCGCCCATCTCGACGTGTTTGGTTTTTTCGTTGAACGAGACGTTGGAGAGCGCCCGCGTGGGGATGGGAATGGCCGGGTCTTGCTTGCGACCGGCCATCTCGACGACGGACCGGGCGAGTGATTCGAGCTTCGGCGCGGCCTTGCTGTTCTTGCGGGCGGCGGCGCGCTTGCCAGGCTTCCCGGCTGTCCGCGCGCTCGCAGTGGTTCTTTTCGTCTTGGCCATGATTACTCGTCTTCGGGCCTTGCCGATCCTGTCTTCCGACCGCCAGGAGGCGGTCCGCCGGCTGAGGGGCCCATGGCTTTAGCCGTGGGGGACGCGAATCCGGGAACCCTTCGAATCCCCCACCTCTGAAGAGCTGGGCCACCCTTCCCTCCTGACCCTCGGCTTGCACCACAGACTATTTTCTTTCACTTCTTATATCAAGCCGGGGCCGTCAAGGGCAAAGGGTCTAATCTTCTATCCGGGTTCCGTAACCCCATGCGTACGGGTCCGCGGCCATTCAACTGTTACAGAAGACACAGCCTATCCTTCGGGTCGAACACGCGGCTCCAAGGGGCAACCAAGCCGGCGTCAGGTCGATCGAACATCGCTTGGCGGTGTTTGCGAATCCAAACCCCGGCTCGTGTCCGGCTCGTTACGCACCGTCTCGAACCGGTGCGCCGCGGTCCGGCTCTGGTAATCGCACGCCACGCTCCTCACTTTCCCAAGATCAATCGCTGGAATCTTCATGGCCGGGCCTGCTGATAGAGCACTTGGGCGATCCACGCGATCAGCCCATCGACACATGGGGCACCAAGCCCCAACCTGTGTCAAGGGGAAGCGGGTTTCACAGTTTCTTGGGAGCTGATGTCCGACTCACGAAATGTTAAGGACGTACACAGCCCGCGTTCGCGCCGGCTGGAGGCCGGTGCCACACAAGAAGAAGATCTTTCTTGAACAGGCTGCTACCCCAGCATGCGCGCTTTGAGCCGGACCTTCGGTTCGGTTTCAATGGCGCGGGTCCGCCGGGTGCCGGATGCCTCCAGGCAATCCTGATCCACGCCGGACTCCAGCACCATGTCGAACGCGCTGAGGTCGCCGAATCGCTGGGCGGCCAGCCACACCTGGGTGATCTGCGGGCTGATCTTGCCGAGCACGTCGATCGCCTTGGCCATACGCCGTTCATCGAAAAACGCGAAGGGCTCGTCGAAGAAAACGAACTGCGCGGCGTTGCACGACGACGCGATCAGCGCCTGACACAGTGCCAGCCGCACGCACAGCATGAGTTGTCGGTGCGTCCCGTTGGATATCTCCGCGAGCCCCACGAAGTCGTTTTTCTCCTGGCAGAACACGCGCACGCGCAGGTCGTCATCGACCTCGAGATGTTCGTACCGCTCCTCGGTCAGGTGCGGCAGGATCTTTCCAACGAAGCGGCCAAGCTCCGGGTGAAACCGGGCGTAGATTTGCCGACACGCGCCCGCGATCAGATGACCGGCCACGTTACAGGCAATCACCTGATGCCGAAGGTCGCCGGCCTTGCTCTCCAGCGCCGCCGCCTTACGCTCGACGACCTGGACCTCGTGCCACCGCTTGCGCTCCGCGGCGATCTCGCCCTCAAGCCGTTCCACCTCCTGGCGGCAGGTCTTCGCTCGGTCGGTTCGTTCCTTCTCCTTCTCCAGCACGCGCTGTTGTCCGCGGCGGATCGATCGAACCGCCTCGGCGCCGCCGGCCCGAATCTGCTCCAGCTTTTGCGACAAGGCGTCTTCCTTGATGAGCACGGCCCCGTCGCCCGCCTGGAAACTCGCCACGGCACTGCGCAGAAGGTCGTTGCGGACACAGCCCAGTGCTTCGAGCGCCTGGGGAACCGGCACCTGGTCGATCTCTTCGATGACCGCCAGCTCCGCTCGAGCGATGCGTTCGTCCGCATAGACCGACCGAAGCGCCTCGACGGCCAAGCGACGTAAGCTGTTTGAACGGACGAACAACGCCGCCAACACACCGAACGCAACGGTCGATCCAATCGCGCTGAGCAACAAAAGGATCGACCGCCCGTCGCCGCTTGCCGACGCGCCGAACCGGAGCCAGCCGCCGAGCATCGAGGTCGGTGCGATCCAACCCGTCCAGGTGAGCAGCGCAACCTCGGCCGCGAAAATCCCCGCGACGAGCGACACCTTGCGCTGCCGCGACAGCGTTTCAACCCGCCCGGTGGCCACCGTCCGACGGTGGTGGAAAGATTCCTCGATTCCGGGCTCCTTGCGTGGGGTGGAGGCGCCGGGCGGGGTGGCGCTCGATCGATCATCCAGAAGCTCCGCGAGGCGACCTCGATAGAGCCCGGCCAGGTTGCGGATCTTGTCGTACTCGCCAAGCCCCGTGGCGATGCCGCCCACGGCCTCCTCGGCCAGCGTGAGCGCTTGGCTCTTGGCATCGTCCGCTGTGAGCTGAGACGCCTTCGCGACGGCCGAGAGCGTGGCGGCCATGCACCGCCGCCGGTCACACCACTGTCCGTAGCTTGTGCATAGGGTGCTCTTGGCGAACGACGCGGTCGCCTTGGCGAATGCGTCGGCGGCGTCGCCGATCGTGGCCGCACGCCGGCGGAGCGAAACGCTCTCTCGCTGGGCCGCATCGGCCGCAGCCGTTTGGGCCTCGCCGTCGGCTTCGAGCCGCCCGAGCCTTCCTCGGTCTATGTTGAATGCCGTGATCTTCTTGCGGTAGCCATGGATTTCATGGTCGAGCGCGTGAATGCGTGCGTTGAGCGACTCCGTCTCTTGTTGCAGCTCTTCGGCGACGGCCTCCAGTTTGTCCACGCCGATCAGCGCCTTGACCGTGGCACTTTTTGCGTGGGGAACCTCCATCTCACGCTGAGCCAGATAGAAGCTGTCGATGTAGCTTTGAAACGAAAAGCCCCCGAGCCGGTATATGGCATCGGCGACAGAATCGACCCCCTCGGCGATCGGCTGGTCACCGCCCCGGTCGAACAACCATGCCTCGTGCTTGCCCGTGTTGTCGATCTCACGGACGACGGTGTATTCGTCGCCGGCTGGTGCCTCGAACGTGACACGGACGGAGGCGTTGAACTCTCCCCAGCGAATCACCTGGTCGAGCTGCCGGGGACCCAACGAAAACGTCCGACCGAACAGCGCGAAGCAAACCGTCTCGCCGATCGCGGTCTTCCCTCCTTCGTTTTGCCCGGCCACGGCGATTTGCCCGTGGGGGGGAAGGTCGGTCAGTCGAAGACGTCGATACTTGAGGATGTTGCTGGCTTCGATGTGCTTGAGGATCATACCGCCCGCCCCCCCGCGGCAGCCCGCAGCTTTGATAGAACCAGGTTCACGGCTCGGCGATGCGTGCCCTCGTCAAACTTCGGGTCCGCGATCATCAATCGGTCAAACTCGGCCGCAGCGAACTCCTGGAACTCTTCCACCGGGCTTCGCAGATGAAACTGCTCGACGAACCATTTGTCCTCGGTTGAGTTCACCACACGCCTCCATGCATGCCCTGTTTGCGCGAACCAACGCCCGCCTTCGGCACGACAGCAGACGGACTTTAGTCGAATCGTCGGCATTTCTTGCCGCGACACGCCAGTTTTTTCTCGAATGGCGCCCGCCGGGTTTGGAGCCCGGCGAAGAACACCCGGACTCGGCGGGGCACCGACGTCCAGCCGGTGCAAACACGGGTGGGAAGCCCGCGCCAAACTTGTCCAACGGGCTGCTACGGGGCCAAAACGATGACTTTGGCGTCGCGCATCATTCCGGGGTGGACCTCGCAGAAATAGATGAACTCGCCGGCCTCGTTGAACGTGTGACTGAATGTCCCGTTCAACCCGAGCAGCGCCGAGCGAAAGACCGAGCCGAGGTCGGCGTCACCGGGATTGCCCGAGGTGGCCGTGTGAGGCACGAAGTCCATGTTGGTCCAGGTGACCGACTCGCCGGCGTTGATGGTGATCTCCATCGGATCAAAGGCGATGCTCCGCATGAATACCTGATTGGGGCCGGGCTCTTCGCCCGAGGGGCAACCCGCGACGATGACCAGGCTGCACACCCCGGCGAAGGCCGTCGTGACGGCCATCAACTTCGACCACGACCGAACCGATATCGGAAAACGCGAATGCTCGTTCATCATATTCACTCCGTGTGGGTTGCCCATCTGCTCTCGCCAACGGCGACCGGCGCTACGTCGGGAAGCATAATCGCTTCCCCAAGCCAAACCAAGCGGCGCGATGCCCCCTGCCCTCCCAGGGGTCCGACACGCATGAATTGGGGGGGCCATGCTCAAGCTGGCGTGAGCATGAGCCCGGGGGTCGTACGCACGAGGCCACCCCGATTCGGGACAACAATCACATCCCCGTCTCTCAAATCGCGTGTATCGAACCTGTAGTGCCCGATCGTCCTCACTCGAGGGGACGAGCAAGACCGAGCCGCGATCGTCAGGGAGCCGACACCTCAAAGCCGGTCTTGGCACGGACAATCACGCCCTGACGGGCGCGGCTCGGACAACCCATCGATTCAGGCGTCATGCCACGCCAGCGAGTTCTCGCTTGCCGTGGATCACCGTTGCGAAGAACTCTCTTGGCAAGAATCCGCGCTCGGTCGTTACACAAGAACAGAGCCTGCTCTAGAATGCTCGCACCTACGGAGGGCGGTCCTCCGGCGCGCGGGTCGATGTTCGGCGATGCGGACCGGTGAAGGCAGTCATGTGGCGGTGCGCCGCGGCTAACAGGCCGTTGAAAAAGGTGTGGCGCGGGCTGAAAGCCGGTGCCACACGAGAGGAAGATCCTTTGTCAACGGGCTGCTGAAGAAAGGATGTCGTCATGCGAGGGTTTGGGTTCACGCTTGTGTTGTTGCCGGCCTGCGTCGGTGTGATGGGCTGCACGGCCACGTCGGCGCCGGATGGCACCCGTGGCAATGGGACCGGCGACAATGGGGGCGGCCTCACGGCGCTCGATCCCATCAACTTTGTCGCGGACCTGCCGCGCGGCGACGATCCGGCCACGTTCTCCATCGGCGGCGGCGCGGTGCGCTTCGCCGGCGGTACGGCCGGGACGCTCGGGATTCTACCCTTGTACGCCCTTGGCGATGCCTTCGCGTGGGATCTGGCGGCCGGTGGAACCTCGACCGTGACCTTCACGAACCTCGACGTTCGGATGGTCCGCCTGTACTTCGCCCACATCGGTGCCACCGGCGTGACGCTGTTGGCCGTGGGGACCGACGGTTCCGTGTTGGGCTCGGTTCAGTCGGTCGCGGCTGCAATCCAGGGCGACCCCGCCGCCACCGTTTCCATCGACGCAGGCGACGCGACCATCGCCGGTCTGGAGATCGAGGTGCCCGTGGGCGCGGTCGTGGCGATTGACGCGTTGGCGCTGACAATTGCGCCGTAGCAACAACCGACCATGCGTAGGCCGTCCGCCACGGGTGCATGACCGAATCGGCGGGTAGGTTTCAGAGCACGGGGCGCGAGCCCTGTGGCCGGTCTGGTATCGTAGAAGCCCCGTGCTTGTTCGCATCGTGTCCGTGGGCTTGCGCCCAC